>VSNM01000032.1 GCA_009774245.1 Lachnospiraceae bacterium
GTATATCCGAGCCATCCTGACTCTATGATACAGGATGGTTCGGATTTTGTATAGGTACATGCTATCCACCGTTTACAAATTAACTATCTCCATTTTGTTTCCTCCTAGTATGATTGTTTTATATTATCTTGATATTTTAAGGCACCAAAATAAGCCCTCTATCAATCATACTTCTACAACTGATAAAGGACTTATGCTGATGTCCTAAGTATTTAGTTATGGGTATTTTTGTTCATATCAAACTCTTTTTGCGGCTACTACACAACTACACAATCACTACACAAATTTGTCATTGAAATACATGAATTTATATAGAGATATATGCTACTTTGAACTTATTCAAACATTGATTGTATAAGGTTTTATAGAGATATATAGAAATATACAAAGTTACATGAAAAAGGCTAACAAACTACGATTCCTAGTTTCATCTTTATCTATATCCTCCTTAAAAACCTTGTTATTTATGCACTACATCCGCTTCAAAAATTCCCTGACATTCGCCTCGATATCACCCTTAAAGATCGCAGAACCCGTGACGATCACATTGGCGCCCGCCGCAAGGTTCATCTCCAGATTGCCTAGCGTCACACCGCCGTCAATCTCCAGCTTCACATCCGGATAGCTCCGGTTGATGATTCGGCGCACCTCCTTAATCTTATCGACACAGTCAATGATGTACTCCTGCCCGCCGAAACCGGGGCGCACTGTCATCACGAGCACCATATCCACCATTTCCATGTAAGGAAGCACTGCACTCACCGGAGTCTCCGGATTGATGGCAATACCAGTCTTCACGTCAAGCTCCCTGATCCTTGCAAGCGTCTCGGGAACGCAGTCACACGCCTCCACATGTATGGTAATGCCGTCTGCCCCCAGCCGAATCAATTCTTCTATATAACGCTGCGGCTGTGCCACCATCATATGCACATCCATGAAAAGCTTTGAGTGCTCGCGCACGCACCGAAAGACCGGCATCCCAAAGGATATGGAAGGCACAAACATCCCATCCATGACATCAATATGCAGATCTGTCACTCCCGCTTTCTCCACAATCTCCACCTGTCTGCCAAGTTCCCAAAAATCAGCCGCCAGTATCGAAGGACATAAATAATTCATGTTAGTATTTCCTCTTCTCTTTCTCTCTTAATTCCTCATAAAACGCAACGTAATTGTCATATCGGATTTTGCTGATGCGGCCTTCCTTTAAGGCTTCCCGCACACCGCACACAGGTTCATGGATATGCGCGCACGTCATAAACCTGCAGCCTGCCTCATACGGCTCAAACTCGGGGTAACACTCCTTTAGTCTCTCTTTCTCCAGATCAAACAGGGATAAGGAGCTAAATCCCGGCGTGTCCATAATGTAAGTGTCATCCGAAATCGCGATCAGCTCAGAGTGCCTCGTCGTATGCTTTCCACGCGCGATCTTCTCGCTGATCTCCCCTGTCTCCATCGTTTTGTCCCCCTGCAGGCAGTTTACAATGGAAGATTTTCCTACCCCGCTTGGTCCCGCGACCGCTGTGGTTTTCGCGCGCAGCGCTTCCATCAGCTGACCGATTCCCTCCCGCTGTATGGCGCTCACAAACAATATCCGGCATCCGCTGTTTTCGTAGACCGCTCTGATCTCCTCCCTTTTCATCTGATCAGAAAGATCCTGCTTATTAAAGCACAGAATACATTCCAATCCCTGCCGGCGCATCATGACCAGAAAACGGTCCAGCAGACCATAGTTTGGCTCCGGCTTTGTCATGGCAAAAATCAGCAGCGCCTGGTCAATGTTTGCCACCGCGGGACGTATGAGTTCGCTCCTCCGCGGAAAAATCCGCATAATATTCCCCTCGCAGTCCCCCGCATGTGTAACCTCAATCTCAACGTCATCACCGACAAGCGGCTTGATCTTCTCTTTCCTGAATATTCCTTTCGCCCTGCATTCATAAATCGTCCCGCCCGGGACATGAACATAGTAGAAACCTGCTATCCCCTTTACAATTTTCCCCTGCATAAAACTACCTTTTATCTTTTTGTGAATTGAACATTCTGTCTGGTCTGTGTCACCTGCGGACTCACCTGCGTCGTCTGATTTCCGTCCGCATCCGTCACCAACTCCTCCATATTTTTGAGATATGTGATGATCACGATACCATAGGCTGTCGGACTGTTAAAATTGCTCAGATTGATCGACACCGGAAAAGCTGTCACATTTTGCGAGTACCACAATTGCTCGCTTCCGTCGGAGGTCGTGAGTATAACCTCCGCATTTCCCCCAATATAATCCTCCGGCGCCTGCACCATCAGGTTACAGTCGTAGGTCGCGATCTCGCTCCCGATACTGACCTTCAGCTCAATGGACGTCCCCACACCGACGTTCGTCCCTGCCTCATAGCTCTGATAGCAGATCTGTCCCTCGGGGTATTCGGAATTGTATGTTTCCTCAACGTCGCTCACCACAAGCCCCGCAGCCTCCAGCGTACTGATCGCAGCCTCCTTTGAGTTGCCCAGCACCTCCGGCATACGGACCTCCTCATTGTCGCCGCCCTTGCTTAATACAATCGTAACCTCCGAATCGATCGGCGCAACAGTGTTTCCCATCGGAGACTGTGAGATGATCGTTCCTTTCGGGTACTCTGCCGAGTACTCGTCAGTCTTTACTACCCTGAAACCCTCGTTTGTCAGCGCCGCAGTTCCTTCTGCCTCCGACATACCCTCGACGGGAGGCACATTGATGCCATCCGCCCCTGCGCTGACCGTGAGTACGATCGTCGTATTCATCAGAATCTTGTCGCCTGCAAGCACAGTCTGACCATCCTCAAGCGCCGCGGACAAGACCTGATTTTTGGGATACTGCGTCGTCTCGACAAACGTCGTCTTGCACCCTAAGCCCACAGCATTCAGAGCCGACTTAATCTCGTCGATATCATGCCCTTCAAATTCCGGCATCTCTGCCCTCTCCACACTGCTGTCACTGCTCCCGCCCTGCGAGGGAAAGCTGCCGATCTGCCCAAAGATACCTGTCGCCTGACCTACAAAGTACAAAAGGATACATCCAATCACTACCGCTGCAATCACTGTGAGCACCGTCGTAAGCCTCTCCGCCTTTGGATTGTAATCGTACTCGTTTTTACCGAGATTATCCGGATAGTCATAGTCGTCATACACATACCCGCCATCGCGCACATTCTGCCGGTTGACAGTCTCCTGTGACGCGTAATCCTCCTCGTAGTAGTCGTATTCCACGTCTGACCTGCTTTGTTTTGCCTTGGCCTGTTTTGTCTTCTTTGTCTTCTTTGTCTTCGTCTTCTGATTTGACTTTTTCCCTGTTTTTGTTATTTCGGAATCGTTTCTATTATCATAATTGTCATAGCGGTCGTCATCCGACACTTTTGATGATCGCTGCCGGTTATTCCGCACCGGCCGTTCCATGACAACCTCGCCGTAATAATTATCATCCTCATAATAAGGCGTGTCATAGGAATCATTTTTTCTCCTTGCAGGCGCAGGTTTGATCTGGTCCGGAATCGCCTCGAGCTCCTCCTCGTCCGCATAAGTCTCCCTGCGCGGCACCCTGTCCTTCCATACAGTGTCCAGCACCGCAGGCATAGGAATCGGTTCCGGAGCCGGCGGCTGGCTGACCGCTGCACTGCTCTGGACATTCGATGTTGGAGGGACAACCTTTGTCTTTCCTGCCTCGTCCTCTGTATCCACCTGCGCGATCACCGCATCCGGATTGATCAGCGAATGTTTTAAGTCCGCTATCATCTCAGCCATGCTCTGATAACGCCTGTCCGGACTTTTTTGTGTACATTTCATGACGATATTTTCCACGCTCTGCGGTATCTCAGGCACAAACTCCCGCATTGACGGCATCGGATTCTGTATGTGCTTGATGGCGATCGCCACCGTCGTATCTCCGTTAAATGGCACACGCCCTGTGAGCATCTCAAAGATCGTGACGCCCAGCGAATAAATGTCGCTCTTCTCATCCGAGAACCCGCCTCTGGCCTGCTCGGGCGAAGTGTAGTGCACCGAGCCCATCACGTTGGAAGTGATCGTATTGCTTGACGCCGCCTTCGCAATGCCAAAATCCGTTACTTTTACCTTTCCCTCCTTGGATATGATAATGTTCTGCGGCTTGATATCCCTATGTATGATATGGTTGTTGTGCGCCGCTTCGATTCCCATCGCCACCTGGATCGCGATACTGATCGCTTCCTTGGTTGTGAGCCTTACTTTTTTCTCGATATATTTTTTGAGTGTAATGCCCTCCACAAGCTCCATCACGATATAGTGAATCCCTTCTTCTTCTCCTACATCGTACACGTTCACAATATTCGGATGCATGAGTCCAGCTGCTGCCTGCGCCTCCACACGGAATTTTGACACAAAATTACGATTCTCCGAAAACTCCTGTTTCAGCACTTTCACAGCGACAAACCGGTTCAGTTTTTGATCCTTTGCCTTATATACATCTGACATTCCGCCGGTGCCTATCTTTTCAAGCACTTCATAGCGGCTCCCTATCAGCATTCCCAACTTAATCATTCTGACCTCCAAACGGTTCCACGAGAACCACAGCTATATTATCACGCCCACCATTCTCATTTGCAGATTCGATCAGGCGCTTTCCAGCCTGCTCCAGGCTGTTGCTAGAGACAATAATCCTGTGTATCTCATCATCTTTAAGCATATTGGTAAGTCCGTCTGTGCAGAGCAACAGCTTCTCCGTCGGTCCGATATGCACATCAAAAAAATCCACAAGGACATATTCCTTGACGCCGACCGCTCTCGTGATGATATTTTTATCCGGATGTACCCTCGCAGCCTCACGGTCGATGCCTCCCATGTCCACCATCTCCTCGACAAGGGAGTGATCCTTGGTGATCTGCGTGATGAAATCATTGATAATATACATTCTGCTGTCACCTACATTTGCCACTGTCACATGACTTCCCTCAAAGGTGACTGCCACGAAGGTGGTGCCCATCCCCTTGTACTTCCTGTCCTGCCTGGCTATCCTGTTAATGTGCGTATTGGCATCATCGATCGCCTTCTGCAGAATGTTCTCTGCGTCGTACTCGTCCGTGTAGTGTTCGATCACCGACACAGCCTTATCGACCGCATGTTTGGATGCATAGTCTCCGGCATTATGCCCTCCCATACCATCCGCCACAATAAAAAGGTTTGGAAGATTTCCCACCGGCTTATCCGAAATATATAAGTAGTCTTCGTTAATTTCCCGTCTCCTGCCAATATCCGTTATAGAAAATAACTTCACTTTTTCTCCTCCCATCAGTGAAAATCCGTGACGTTCCTCACCGCTTCAAAAATTTCCACATTTCCTTATATATTAGCACATATGGAGTGTTAATTCAAGAATCAAACGCGGCGCCTTTGCCGTGGCGCCGCCGCAGTTGTCCGCACGCCCCGTCGATGTCACGTCCCATCTCCCTGCGGACTGTGGCATTGATATGCCTCTTTTCCAATTTCTCCCGGAAATTGAGAATATCCTTACGCGCCGACTCCACATAACCGCACTCCCTGACCGGATTGACCGGTATCAGGTTGACATGGCAGTTTAGACCGCCCACAAGACGGCACAGATTCTCAGCGTCCTCGTCCGTGTCGTTGACGCCGCCCACGAGACTGTACTCAAACGTGACGCGCCTGCCCGTCTGATCAAAATAGTAACGGCAGGCGTCGATCACCTCACTGATGTCATACCGGTTGGCAATCGGCATCAGTTCCCGCCGTTTTTCCTGTGTGGAACCATGGAGCGACAGTGCCAGTGTGATCTGCAATTTTTCGTCCGCGAGGCGTACCATATTCTCCACGATGCCACACGTCGAGACCGTGATATTTCTCTGACTGATATGCAGTCCATTTTCATCGCTCAGCATGTGTATAAAGCGGAACAGATTGTCATAATTGTCGAGCGGCTCGCCGGTTCCCATCACGACGACATTGGACACGCGCTCATTCGTGCTTTTTGATATGGCATAAACCTGATCAAGCATCTCCGCAGGCGTGAGGTTTCTCTCCAGCCCGTCGAGCGTCGATGCGCAGAACCGGCAGCCCATACGGCAGCCAACCTGCGAGGAGATACAGACAGAATTGCCATGGTGATACTGCATCCATACACTCTCAACAAAGCTGCCATCCGCAAGCTCAAATAAATATTTTTTCGTCCCGTCAAGTTTCGATGTCTGGACAGTCACTTCCCTTAAAGAGGTATATTCATAATCTTCTACCAGCTTCTTTCGCAGACTCTTTGGCAGATTTGTCATCTCGTCATAGCTCCGCGCCAGCTTCACATGCATCCATTCATACAATTGCCCCGCACGGTACGGCTTTTCACCCAGCTTTGCGATCTCCGTTTTCAGTTCGTCATGCGATAATGATTTGATATCCATATGTACCTGTTCCCCACGTTTTTTACATACTCTCTATACATTTGTCATCCCAATTGAGTAGGGGAATGCCCTTCTCCACTACTCGCCGCGCCGGGCGTCCGTCAGCCAACCGATTTATCGGTTTGATGACATATTTCCTATGGGTGCCCGTGTGCATAAAACACACTGATGAAAAATCCATCCGTGTCATGTACGCCCGGCAGCAGCTGCAGATATCCTTGTTTGGCCGTATCTGTACACAGACACTCCGGCAGCATGTTGTCAAGCGGCATGGGCACCAGCTTCCGCTCATCACGAAGCCATGCGAAATTGTCCTCATTTTCCTTCCGGTTGATCGTACAGGTGCTAAACAGTAATCTACCGCCAGGCTTTAAATAGGATACTGCCACGGTGAGAATCTGTCTCTGCAGCACGGTAAGTTCCTCCACTGTCTCCGGTGTGATTCGGTATTTGATATCGCGCTTTTTGCCGATCACGCCCAGCCCCGAGCACGGCACATCAGCGATCACGATATCCACCGTGCCGACAAGCGCTTCGTCCCTCTGCACCGCATCGCCGACTCCCACCGACACATTTCTCAGACCGCATCTGTCAAGATTCTCCTGCATCAATGCCACTTTACCGGCGGACACATCCCTTGACAGGATCTCATAATCCACATTGCATTTTTCCAACAAATCTGCCACAAGCATGGACTTGCCGCCCGGCGCGGCACAGAGGTCAAGCACACGCACAGCCTCACAGCCGCCCTCTGATTTCGCATGTTTCACATAGTCCTCAATGCCGACCGCCGCCACCGCGAGCATAGAGCTGACATCCTGCACCACAAAGGCGCCCTCCTTATAATATGGCAGCCTCGCAAGATCGTCCGTTCCGGATACTTTGTACGCACAGGGCAGATATGCGTGCCTTTCCATCGTTCCGCCCTGTGCCGTGAGCGCCTTCTGCACGGCGCTCACAGCCGTCTCCATGTCAATCCCTGTATTTCCGGAAATGTCCCGGAAACGTACTGTCACCGAATGCTCCCTCAAAAGTCCCGCGAGCACTATCTTCGTCGTCTCCTCCCCGAGCTGCGCCATCCACAGATCGACGATCCACTCTGGCATGGAATATTTCACCGACAGGCTTGTGTACGCTATCTCATCCTTGTTGCGCGCAATATTTCTGAGCACGCCATTCACAAATCCTTTTAACGCGGCAAAACCCTTTTTCTGTGCGAGCTTTACCGCCTCGTTGCAGGCTGCGGCATCGGGTACTGCGTCCATATACATAATCTGATACACACCCATGCGCATGATCGCGCGGATCGGTCTCTTCATTTGTTTTGTCTTTACCTTAGAATACAGATCGATCACGTAATCCAGCTCGATCTGCCGCTCCAGCGTTCCCTCATAGAGCCGTTTGATAAACGCCTTCTCCTGCTGTGAGAGATAATTGTATTTATTTAACACATCCCGCACGAGCCTGTGCGAATATACATTCTCTGTCAGGAGCATCTCCAGCACAAGCATGCGCTGGTTTATCTCCTGCGTCTTATTCTGATTCATCGCTGCGCTCCCCAAACCTTTCAGTCTCTGCGTCTGCCGGACAGCAGCACCAGACGTAACAGCTGCAGAACAGATGCCGCTGCCGCCGCGACATACGTATACGCCGCTGCCCTGAGCACCTTTGCGCTCTTTGCGCGCTCATCGCCTGTCACGATACCGTACTGCTCGATGCAGACAAGCGCCCTTCTCGATGCGTCAAACTCTACCGGGAGCGTCACGATCTGGAACAGCACCGCGAGGGCAAACACCCAGATACCAATGTTGATCAGCACGGAATTGCTTCCCAGGATCAGTCCCAGGATCACGATCGGGATTCCGAGCTTTGAACCGATATTGGCCGCCGGAACAAGCGCTGTCCTGATATTCAACGGCGCATACCCCTCATGATGCTGCATGACATGCCCGCACTCGTGCGCTGCCACACCGATCGCCGCCACCGAAGTGGCGTTGTATACACTGTCAGAGAGACGCACCACCTTTTTGGACGGATCGTAATGATCGGTCAGATTTCCCCGGATATGCTCCACCTGCACATCATAGATTCCCCTGCTCCGCAGAATTGCCTCCGCAGTCTGCGCGCCTGTCATGCCCGACATGCTCCGCACTCTCGCGTACTTGTTAAATGTGGAATTTACTCTCGCTGACGCGATGATGCTCAGCACCGCGCCGATCAGTACCAATATATATGTCGGATCAAAATAATACCCATAATAAAACGGCATAGCTTTTATCTCCTTTCTAACCCAAAAGCATTCCCACCTTCCACTGATTGCCAAGCAGGAAGCTCTTTGTATCCATACGTTTTTTGCCCTCCGGCTGCAGCTCGTATACCCTCAGTATTCCCGTTCCGCAGGCCACATCAAAAAAATCCTTCGCGACGGCAACGATTGTTCCTGGTTTTTCGGTATTTTCGCCGCCATCTGTCAATATTGCATCGCTTTTCCATATTTTTATCGTTTTGCCCTGACAGGTGGTGTATACTGTGGGCCATGGATTCAGCCCTCTGACAAGCCGCTCTATGGCAGCCGCATCGCTCGTCCAGTCAATCCTTCCCATCCCTTTGTCCATCATCCTGACATGACTTGCAAGGCTCTCATCCTGCTTTACCGGCGTGATCTCCCCTCGCTCGATCAGAGGAAGCGTCTCCACTATGAGACTTGCCCCCGTCTGCGCAAGCTTGTCAAAAAGTGTTTCTGCTGTCTCCTTATCCTCTATGATAACCTTTTTCTGCGTAAGTATGTCACCCGTATCAACTCCGGCATCCATCTGCATGATCGTGACGCCCGTCTCCCGCTCGCCGTCTATGATACACTGGTTGATCGGCGCTGCGCCTCTGTATTTTGGCAGCAGCGAGGCATGGATGTTGACACATCCATATCGCGGCATCTCCAGGATCTGCCTTGACAAAATCTGGCCAAATGCGGCCACTACATAGATATCAGCCTCATATTTTCCCAGCTCTTCGACAGATTCCGGCGTTCTGATCCTGACCGGCTGCAGCACAGGTATCCCATGTCTGACAGCACACTCCTTGACCGGAGAACACTGCAGACGGCCGCTTCTCCCTTTTGCCTTGTCAGGCTGCGTCACGACAGCAGTCACCTCATGCCCTGCCTGGATGAGCGCCTCGAGCGCCCCTACTGCGAAATCCGGCGTTCCCATATAAACGATTTTCATAATACCTCCACTTTTCTATGCGCTGCATATGGTTTTTTCACGTTTCCTCCACCATCTCCACGTCCATGAGCGGACCGTCCACCTTTTCCACGAACAGATGACCATCCAGATGCTCGATCTCGTGAACCAGCGCCCTCGCAAGCAGCTCCTCGCCCTCTATCTCAAACTCGTTCAGCTCCTCATCCTGCGCGATCACCTTGACATAATTTGGTCTCGTCACGGAGCCTGTTTTGCCGGGCACGCTCAGACATGCCTCATTTCCGGTCTGCTCTCCGCTAAATTCCACAATACGAGGATTAATCAACAGCAACGGATCGTCCCCTGTCGTGTCGATCACGACAATTCTCTTTAACACACCCACCTGCACCGCCGCAAGTCCGACGCCGTTTGCCTCATACATTGTCTCGTACATATCATCGATCAGATCCTGCACTCTCGGCGTGATCTCCTTTACCTCCTTCGAAATCTTGTTCAGGACAGGATCTCCCATTTCCCTGATTGTTCTGATTGCCATATTCTTTTCCTTCCCTTCTGTTTAATTATTGTATCTTTCATTAATAATGATTCATCGGATCAAAGTCAAACTGTACGCTGTCAGCGCTCCACTGCCTTGCATGAATCATCTGCTCCAGCGCATCCTTAATGCCTGTCAATACCTGATACTCTCTGTGTTTGACATAAAAAATATGCCGGTATATATCATTGATCCTGCCGATCATGGCCTCCGTCGGTCCGATGATGACCGGACGTCTGTCATTGTACTGTCTCCTTGCCTGTTCCGCAAGCTCACGCGCGTGCTCTGCACCGGTCAGTGCATCCTCAGAGAGCACAAGCACCGCCATCATGTGAGCCACCGGCGGATATCCCATCAGGTCGCGGTATGAGATCTCCTCCTCATAAAATCCCTCGTAATCCTGACTGGCAGCATGAACGACAGCGTAATGCTCCGGCTGGTAGGTCTGTATCACGACCTCCCCGGGAAGCGCGCTCCTGCCAGCCCTTCCTGCCGCCTGCGTCAACAGCTGGAACGTCCGCTCTCCCGCCCTGTAATCCCCGGCATGCAGGGACATATCCGCAGCCAGGATTCCCACCAGCGTGACTTTCGCAAAATCATGTCCTTTCACGATCATCTGCGTACCCACGAGGATATCCGCATCCCCGTCCGCAAACTGCGACAAAATCCGCTCATAGCTGTCCTTATTTTTCGTCGTGTCCGCATCCATCCGCAGCACACGCGCCGTCGGAAACTCTTTGTGCAAAAGCTCCTCGATCTGCTGTGTGCCTGCACGGAAACCCAGTATATATCTCGAACCGCACCTCGGACAGCTCGTGACTCCCGCCGTCTCATAGCCGCAGTAGTGGCAGACCAGCCTGCTTATCTTCTGATAACGGTCTGTATGTTCTGACAGGGACACATCACAGTGCGGACATTTCATGACATGGCCGCACGACCGGCACGACACGAAGCCCGCATAACCCCTCCGGTTGATAAAGAGCATCGTCTGCTCCCCCTTTTCCAACCGGTCATCGATCAGGCCGTGCAGTCTCCTGCTAAAGATCGAACGGTTCCCGCTCTTAAGCTCGCTCCGCAAATCTTCCACATACACTTTCGGAAGCTGACCGCCCGCAAGTCTTTCCCTGAGCACATACATTCTGATCTCGCCCTTCTTGGCACGGTAATACGTCTCAACTGACGGCGTCGCAGAACCCAGGACGAGACTGGCGTCCTTCATGCGGCAGAGCTCTCCAGCCACCTCCCTGGCGTGGTACTTGGGCATACTCTCACTCTTGTAGCTGCCCTCATGTTCCTCGTCCATGATCACAAGTCCCAGCCGCCCAAACGGCGCAAACAGTGCGGAGCGCGGACCGATCATGATATCAATGTCGCCCTTTGCCGCACGCTCGTACTGATCGGAGCGCTCCCCCGCCGAGAGTCGTGAGTTCATCACGGACACCCTGTCTCCAAACCGCTGGTAAAACCGCACCAGCGTCTGATACGTGAGCGCGATCTCCGGTATCAGCATGATCGCCTGCCTGCCCATCGCAATCACCCGTTCGATCAGCTCCATATATACTTCTGTCTTTCCGCTGCCTGTCACCCCATGAATCAGATAGGTCTGACGGATGCCGGCGCTGAAATCCACGGCGATGCTGTCCACGATCCTGCCCTGATTCTCAGACAACTGCTTTTTGGAGCCGGACACAGGAAGCTTCCCCGGCAGCGCGCTCCTGTATACTTCCTCTGCCTGCACCTCGATCAGGCATGCTTTCTCCAATGCCTGTATCGTCTGTGCCGCGACGTTGAGCTTTCCCGTGATCAAGGTCTGCGGCAGGACAGGATGCGCCGCAAGCTCCCGCATCAGCCGTGCTTTCGCCTTCTGGTGCTTTGCCTCAAATTCCTCAGCCTTCTGCGCGGCCACATCCGTCTGGACCTTGCAGACAATTGTCTTTTTGACAACCTGCTTTATCTTTTTTTTCACAGGAAGGACAGTCTTCAGCGCGGCAATCATAGTGGAGCCATAATTTTCCCTGATCCACCACGCCAGCCTGATCGAGTCATCCTGCGCGCCGATGCCGTCCTTCACGATGGAGTCCACTTCCTTGAGCTTCGCCTCATCATAGTCAACCCGGTCCGTAATCTCCATCACATATCCCCTGATTCGCTTATCCCCACGCCCAAAAGGAATCATCACAGCCATACCAACCTCGAGCTCTCCCATCAGCGCATCCGGTATGCGGTACTGAAAAGGTCTGTCAAGCTTTTCATGGGATATATCCACAATCACATTCGCAAATCTGCCCGTCTCATTTGTCACTGTCAAGCTCCTTCAATATATCCTGAATCATCACCCGCTCATCCATCGGATACTTCACACCCTTGATCTCCTGATAGTCCTCATGTCCCTTACCGGCAAGCACGATGATATCTCCCTTCTGCCCATGCGTGATCGCATACCTGACCGCCTCCCTACGGTCGCAGATCTCGATGTATCTTCCATTTGTCTTACCAATGCCGGTCTTGATATCCTCAATGATGTCCTGCGGATCCTCAAAGCGTGGATTGTCCGATGTGATGATCGTGAAGTCCGCAAGCCTCCCGCTCACCTCGCCCATCTCATAGCGCCGCAGCTTCGAGCGGTTTCCCCCGCAGCCAAAGAGACAGACCAGACGATTGGGCCGGTACTCCCTGAGTGTCGCAAGCAGACTCTCGAGCGCCATGGCATTGTGCGCGTAATCGATCATCAGCGTGAAATCATCCGACACCTTTACCATCTCAATCCGCCCCTTCACCTTCGCACCCCGGAGCGCATTCCTGATGTCCTCCTCCTTCACGCCGAAATGTCTGCAGATCGCGACAGCCGTGAGCGCATTGTAGGCGCTGAATTTGCCCGGTATATCCGTCTCGATCTCCAGATTCAGCAGTCCCGACACCCGAAAGTCAATCCCCAGATACCCCGCGCCTGTCACCAGTCTCAGATCACTGCCGCGCAGATCGGCACTCTCGTCAAAGCCATAGGTCTCCAGCGCGCAGGTATGCCCTTCTGTCACCTGCCGCCAGTGCTTGTCATCACAATTCACGATACCGACTCTGCACTGCCGAAACAGCATCGCCTTGCACGCCAGATACTCCTCAAACGACGCGTGCTCGTCAGGACCGATATGGTCCGGCTCGATGTTGGTAAAAATTCCGTAGTCAAAGACAAAACCCTGTGTCCGATGCATCTTAAAGCCCTGTGAGGAAGCCTCCATCACAACGATCTGGCAGCCCGCCTCCTTCATCTCTTTAAAATATTCCTGCAGCGTGAAGGACTCCGGTGTCGTGTTCGTCGCAGGAATCACCTTCTCCCCGATGATCGTCTCGATGGTACCGACCAGCCCGACCTTGTAGCCCGCCTGCTCCAATATGTACTTGACAAAATATGCCGTCGTCGTCTTTCCCTTCGTCCCTGTCACACCGATGATCTTCATGCTCTCTGCCGGATTTCCAAAAAAATTTGCCGATATGAACGCCATCGCATATCTGGTCTCCGCAACCCGAATCACAGTAATATCAGCCCCCTCCGGCAGCTCCACCTCATGGCTGACCACCAGCACGGCAGCACCCTTCTGTACAGCCTCCGCCGCTGCTGTATGTCCGTCGAACTTCGCCCCCTGTATACATATAAAAAGACAGTCCTCTGTAATCCTCCTGGAATCGTTTACAACCTCAGATACCGCAACATCTGTACTGCCCTTAATACACTCGTATTCAAAGCCCCTAAGTAAATCGCTACACTGAAACATATCACTCACCCGCCCTTTGCTCATTGTTCCTATACTGTTAATATATTCAAGCTCCACAAACCCTATCCTAAAGAATACCATATCCCCCGCGTTTTATCAAGAATAGCGTGTATAGAAATACGGAATAGAAATACGGAATAGAAATATGGAATAGAAATACAGAATAAAGCGCAAACGCAATAAGAGCCAGATCAATCTGGCTCCTATCGCATATTTTCTTATGAGGGGGGAGATAGTGAGTGTTTCAACTATCTGTATATTACTATATCCAATAAATGTGTCAAAAATGTGTTTAAATCATAAAAATAAGATTATTTTTCTTAACAAACGATAAATCCCTTCTCAACATTCCATAACTTTCCCCTCACTGATAATATTTCATGACCATCTGCAAAGACACATTTCCGCGATACTCATTCACATCCGGGTAATAAACCACAGACAGCTCGACCTGCTGCGCGCCGGACGTCTCTCCAGCGCGCGGGTGATACAGTCTCTCCAGCGCTCCTGCGCCGTATTTTTCCGATACATACCCGTGAAAGCGCTCGATATCACCAAAATAGATCAGCTCATACCGCCTGCCGTCCTCATCTGCCACCGTATATTTCCCCACATTATGGTTTGCGCCCAGCACCCGCCCGCTGAGGAAACGGACATTCTTCTGCGCAAACTGCGGTTTCGGATTGCCGTTTCCAAAAGGCTCGAGCCGTTCCAGCTCCGCGACGAGATCAAAATTTGCATACGCCATCGGCATCGGTACGTCGATCAGCACCTTTTCCTCAAAATCCTCGTCCTTGAGCTGGCAGTTCTCGTTGAGCCTGCGCCGCAGCTCGTCCACATTCTCCTCCGCAAGCGACAATCCAGCCGCCAGCTTGTGCCCGCCGTACTTGGTAAAGAGCTCCTTACACTTTGTCAGCTCGTCATACATGTGAAATGCCTCGATCGAGCGCCCCGAGCCCTTCACGCCCTCCTCCGCCCTCGTGAGCACGAAGGCCGGTTTCCCGTACTTCTCACGGATTCTGCCCGCAATGATGCCCGCGAGACTCTCATGCACCTCGGGCAGATATACGACAAGCACTCTGTCCTGCTGTCTTTCGCTGCTCTCGATCTGCGCAACAGCCGCATCGACTCCCTTTCGCGTGAGCTCCTTCCTGCTGTCATTCATGGCCTTCAGATCACCCGCCAGCATCGCCGCCTGATCTGTATCCGTGGCCTGAAACAGCTCCAATGCCTTGACCGCTGTGTCCAGTCTCCCCGTGGCATTGAGACAGGGGCCCAGCACAAAGCCAATCGTGTACGCCCTGATGTGCGCCGCATCGATTCCTGCCGCCTGTATCAGCGCCCTCAATCCGATATTTCGCGTGTGCGCCATGAGCGCGAGGCCGCTCTTCACGATAATACGGTTCTCATCGCGCAGCTCCATCACGTCTCCAATCGTCGCAAACGCCGCAAATTCCAGAAGCTCCAATCCCAGCTCTGACTCCATCACCTTCTGCCACTCCGTCTGCTCTCTCTCCGCAAGCAGCGCCAGAACCAGCTTATATGCCACGACAGCGCCGCAAATCTCAGAAAACGGATATTCACAGTCCTCCTGCTTGGGATCGACCACCGCGCTCGCCTCTGGCACCCTGTACTGCCGCTTCCCATCAATCTCATTATAGGGAACCTCGTGATGATCTGTCACGATCACCGTCATTCCGAGCGCGTTCGCATACGCGATCTGATCATAAGCCGCAATGCCATTGTCACAGGTGAGCACCGTGTCCGTCCCCGCATCATACGCCTCCTGTATCAGATGCTCATTCAGCCCGTACCCGTCATGTATCCTGTGGGGAATCGCAGTATCCACATGGGCGCCGCACTCTGTAAGCCCCCTGTATAAAATATAGGTAGCGCAGATTCCGTCAATGTCATAATCCCCTATGATACGAATGTGTTTCCCCTCCGCGATCTTACGCAGCAGGAGCCCCACCGCCTTATCCATATCCTTCAGGAGCTTTGGCGCATACAGATCTGCCCTTGTGCCATTGAGAAACCTGTTGATGTCCGCATCCTCCACCACATCCCTGTTTCTGATAATGCGCGCAAGCACCGGACTAATCTGATATTTCCGGGCGATCGCGTCAAAATCCGCCCTCTTTGCCGCCACCATCCATTTACCCATACAACTGTTCCATATCCTTCCTGTCATCAATCATATACTCACGACAGATGAAATCTGCCGTGAGTATCGCGCCAGCCGCAGCCACGAAGTGACATATTTCCTTATGCGGCTGTGCGCATCACATTATACTGAGCGGTCAGTCTTTTCGACCGCCAGTATAAACTCAACCACCGCGTATACCTCGCCCTCCGCGCTCCTTAAGACTACCTGATGCCTGTCCTCAGCACTGATCACGACCGCCACCACGTCCTCGCCAAGCAGCGCGGCTTTTCTGTACTCTGCCCGCAGCTCCCTGATTTCTGCCCCCTCTGGAAGCGTCTCCATCGCAAATCGCACATACTCCACATTGTTCATATGCTGATTGGAATCAATATGATATTTTCGCACCCTGAAAAATTCCTGCTCCTCCCCGTCGCCAAGCAGCGCGATTTTTCTTGGCGCGTACTCCATCTCAAGCCTCGGCGCCATCTCATATCCATTCTGCATCTCCAGCGTCGGCTTCGCCGGACAGAGCTTCCTGGTGTCAACCAGCGTCCAGATCGACGCGGCCCGGACAATCACATCCTTCGACTCCCCCGTCAATGTAAAGTTTCGATAGCCCAAAAATCCCTTAAAATCATAAGGCGCCGTCGCAATCGTGATCCTCTCATTCAGCCTCGGACGCCTGTCAATCACAATCTGCCAGGAACTAAGCACCCACACAATATGCCTGCTGTACAGATAATCCACTGTAATGCGCCCGTTTTCCGCCTCAAAAATCGCCGCGTCCTGAAAGCAATCCAGTATCGCAGGTACAGTCATGTGCAGCGATGCATCCATCACGCTGTACCCCGCATTCATCTCATATGTATACATTTTCAACCTAACTCCCTTTCTCCTATCCCGACAAACGCTCCCATCATGTCATCCCACTCCCATCAGACACACCCGAACCAAACCAAATAACAGCAGATGCGCCGGATAGATCGCATAAAACAAATACTTGTGCTGCCTGCCGCGCTCCCCATCGTAAAAATGAATCGGTATCACCGCAAGCGGCGCTGTCACCTCATATGCAAATGCGCAGATCACAGCAGTATTCCGAATCCATTCCTGCATATCCCTGATATAATAAAACATGATAATAAACAGGACTCCCTGCGCGTGATAATCCACGTCCATCACCTCGCCTATATACGCTGCCATCACAATGACAAGCAGCCTCAGCAGCACATATCTGACTTCATACCTTGCCCGATACCGCTCGAGCATGATCAGCGCCCCCAGCCCGATACAGAGCGTGAAATACACATTCTGCCCCTGCGGATAAAAAACGCTCCCGAAGATCGCCATATTGAATGGAATCTCTGATATCAACGCAAACAGGAAACAGTTTCTCAAGTACTTTCCCACATTCCTCGTGTGAAAAAAACCTTCCACAAGCAGAAAACAGTAGATCGGAAACGCGAGCCTCCCCACCTTTCTCAACACATAATAGACCTCATAGCTGCTGCCCGGCATCTGCCAGTACACCGCCACCGCAAAGTGGTCGATCACCATCGTCGCCACCGCAATCCACTTGAGGACAGCCGCCGAAATCCCATATTTTTTGTGTGCATTGTGCTGCACGTCCTCCATACCGCCTCACCTCCCCTCGAATCGGAAAATAGTACGGGGCTGCGCGTGAACGCTGCAGCCCCAACCCCTAATCTATCAGTTTATGCTTTCTTGATCTTTGTCCTCAGCACATACCAGAGTGCACCCGTGATACATACCGAAGAGTACGTACCACACACAATACCCACCATGAGCGGCAGCGCAAACTCCCTGATCGAAGTCACACCCAGCACATACAGCGCCGCAACCATGATAAAGGTTGTGAGTGACGTGAAGATACTTCTCGAGAGCGTCTGGCTGATACTCCTGTTGACCAGCTCTTCCAGTGAATCCTTTTTCTGCATCACGGCGAGATTTTCCCTGATACGGTCAAAAATGACGATCGTCGCATTGATCGAATAACCCACGATCGTGAGCATACACGCGATGAACGTACTGCCCACAGACACCTTCGCCACCGCGTAAAACGCAAGCACCACAAGCACATCATGCACTAACGCCGCCACGGAGCTCGCCGCAAAGCGGATATCCTTGAACCGGAACCAGATGTAGATCAACATACATACCGTCGCAATGATCACTGCAATAACCGCATCACTCTTCATCTCAGAGCTGATCGTGGAGCTGATCGTCTCCGCCGTGATCAGTTCCTCATTGACGCCAAACTGCTCAGCGAGCGCACTATTTAGCTGTTCCCTCTCAGACAGATTGAGCTCCCTGGTCTTGAAGATCACCTCGTTGGAGCCGGCCACCTTCTGCACCTGTACCGCGCCGTCGCCTGTCACATTGCTAAACACTGGTACGACGTTCGCGTCAATCGCTGCGAGATCCATATCCTCGTTAAAAGTAACATTGGTGGAAGTACCGCCCACGAAATCCAGACTGTAGTTCAGCACCCTGCCAGTGGAAGCGCCGTTGATTCCCATAAATACAAAGCCGAGAACAATCACAGCGATCGAGCAGGCAAAGAATATATTTTTCTTTCCAAGGAAGTTGACTGTCGCCCGCTCCTTGTTGACGCCGTAGAACTTCGCATCCTTGAGACCGACTGCAAACAGCGCCTTGAGAATCCACCTCGTCACAAAGAGCGCTGTGAACATGGAGAGCACGATACCCAGACCGAGCGTATACGCAAAGCCCTTCACCGTACCGGAACCCTTGATCCCCAGCACAAATGCCGCGATCAGGGTTGTCACATTGCCGTCGACGATCGCCGAGAGCGCCTTCTGGAATCCGGTATCGATCGCGTTTCTGACTGTCTTGCCGGCCGTAATCTCCTCCCGGATACGCGCGAAGATGATCACGTTCGCATCGACCGCCATACCAATCGAAAGGATAATACCCGCAATTCCTGGGAGCGTCAATGTCAGCTCAAAGATATTGAGACAAATCACGATCAGACAAGTGTAAATAATCAGCGCCAACACTGACGCAAAGCCTGGAATACGATACACGATGATCATAAACAGTGCGATGATCACCAGACCGATCAACGCTGCCAGCAGGCTTGTCTGCACAGCCTCCTCGCCGAGCTGTGCGCCCACCACGTTCGAGCGCAGCTCCTCGAGCTCAAGCTTTAATCCACCGATACGTATCTGACTCGCGATACGCTCCGCCTCCTCGAAACTCGCCATACCGGATATCTGTGCCCTGCCGTCTGTGAGCGCCGCCCGGACACTTGGCACACTGATAAAATCCCCATCGTAATAGATACCGATCGACTGACCATTGGCATACGCCTTTGTCGTGGCTTCAGCAAACTTTGTCGTGCCTTCGCCGGTAAAGATCAGGTCAACGACAAACTGGCTGTTTCCAAGTTCATCGCTCGCCGAGCCGCCAGCCGCCGACTCGACATCCGTACCCTCGAGCACGATGCTCCCGCCAGCCTGCAGTTCCTCAATCGTCTTGTTCAGCGAATAGCCGGTCGCCCCGGAACCTGTGTAGGAATAATTCGGATTGCCCTCCGCATCCGTCTGTGCGATAAAGTACAGCGCACCCGGACGCCCCAGATCTGTCAGGATTGCGTTTGCGTCAGACACACCTGGAATCTCAATATTAATCCGGTCATTGCCCTCCTGATACACCTGCGCCTCCGTGCTGTACCCCTGCACACGCTTCTGCAGCTTGTAGATCGTGTCAGCCATATCCTCAACGGAAGGATTTTCCTCCCCGACTACCTGATATGTGATACTCACGCCGCCTGCGAGATCAAGTCCCTGCCGGATTCCCGATGCGGAACCGGCCCTCTCTGTCCCGATACCCCATATCGCCACAAATCCCAACGCCGCTATGACAAGCACTGTCACAATCAGCGTGATTACACCTTTGTTTTTCTTCATAAACTGTATCACTCCTTTCCTGATTTATCTATTTCTATCTATTATCTCCGGCAAACGCAGCCTTGAGCATGATCGCACACTCAACGCGTTTGCGCTGAAGCGCGCATCCCAGATCATAGACATCATTGATGTCTCCATGGAAATTGTATGCATTGGCCGCGCATCCGCCGCTACAGTAGAATTTCGCAAAACAATCCCTGCACTTTTCCTTGGAATACACATTGCATTCCCTGAACCGGCTGCGGACATCCGTGTTGGTGATGCCGTCATCCACATTGCCCATCAGAAAATCCTCCTGGCCGACAAACTGATGACAGGGATAGAAATCCCCCCACGGCGTCACAGCCAGATACTCGGTGCCGGAACCGCAGCCGGACAACCTCTTGTATACACAAGGACCTCCCTCCAGATCGATCATAAAATGAAAGAAATTGAACCCTCTTCCTTCCCTGTGTCGTCTGACCATCTCCGCCGCGAGCTTGTCATACTCAGCCAGAAGCTCCGGAATATCCGACTCGACAAGCGCATAATCCTCGCCCTCCGGCGCCACCACCGGCTCCACAGAGATCTGTTTGAAGCCCAGATCAGCCAGATGGCAGACATCCGCCGCAAAGTCCTTATTAAAATGCGTAAAGGTGCCGCGCACATAATAGTTTGTCTGATTTCTGCTCTCGGCAACCTTCTGAAATTTGGGTATGATCAGATCATAGCTCCCCTGCCCGCCGGCAAGCGGACGCATCCTGTCATTGACCTCCTTGCGGCCGTCCACGCTCAGCACGACATTGGCCATCTCCCGATTGACAAATTCTATCACGTCATCATTCAACAGAATGCCGTTCGTCGTGAGCGTGAAGCGGAACTTCTTGTGATGCGGTTCCTCCAGACTTCTGCCATATGCCACCAGATCTTTCACGACCTGCCAGTTCATCAGCGGTTCCCCGCCAAAGAAATCCACCTCCAGATTGACGCGGCTGCCTGAATTTGCCACCAGAAAGTCCAGCGCCTTTTTCCCGACCTCAAAGCTCATCAGCGCACGCCTGCCATGATACTCTCCCTCCTCCGCAAAGCAGTATCTGCATTTGAGGTTGCAGTCGTGAGCGATATGCAGGCAGAGTGCCTTGACGACCGTCTCACGTTTCTGAAACGCGTCGATGCTCTTCTCATAGACGTCCTCCGCAAAGAGCATTCCATTCTCCTTCAATTCATATATCTCATCGACAAGCTCGGAGAGCTCCTCCGTGCTGTCAGCAAATTTCACCCTAAGCGTTTCATACGCCGCTGCCTTCTCCTCATTCTCCAGCCGATTCTCCACCATATAGGCGATCACGTCATACACAATGTCGTCAACGACATGTACCGAACCGCTGTTGACATCCAGAACGATATTGTATCCATTACTTTTATACTGATGTATCAATTTCTTTTCCTTCCCTATAACAGTATCCACCTAATACGAACAATCGAGTAGGAGGGCTTGTCTTCCCTCCTACTCGCTCTTTCACACATTTCTGTATTAGAAACTAAACAATTCCTTACTTATTTGTATTCTCGCAGCTCTGATTTCCAACAGTGCATGATGTCTTGCAGGCTGACTGGCAGGAAGTCTGACATTCGCCACAGCCGCCCTTCTTCACAGATTCTTTGTAGTCTCTGGTCGTCAATGTCTTAATATGCTTCATATCGATTGCCTCCTTAATTTAATAATCTACGATAGTATATCACATATTTCTACATTCGAAAAGCATTTTTTCATTCTTTTTCCAACTTCTTTTTCCAACTCTTTTACATCACCTTCTGCAGATAAGCCGTATAAGCGTACAAAACCTGATCATTCAACAGGACTCTTGACCATCCGTTATTGCCGATTCCCGTGCGAAAAATCATATCTCCCGGATTGATCGGAACCACGATCGTAGCCGGATTGTCTGTACCCGGCGCCGTCCTCAGATTCACTGTCGTATTCGGCGTCACCACCTCGTTGACATCCAGATACTGCACATTCGCCGCATTCTCGGCGCTCACCAGAACAGCGCCGCTCGTATCCTTCGCCTGTGCAATCCCGTCATAATTGAAGTACGACACATTCATGTCCACCTCTCCGGCAATCCCTGGTATCGCTGCCTTCTGGGTGTACTGCCACATTGCCTGTACCCCCGCGTAGCTGCTCGCTGGTGTGGTCGGAAAAGGCTCCGCCGGATACTGCGCCACCCACACTTTGTACTTATTTAATATGTTCATATTCCAGTCCGCGCTGTCTGTCATCTCATTGCGCGACGCATAGAACATCGGCGTATATCCCCGTGCGGCGATCGTGTCCAGAAACTTTACCGCCAGCGCCGTTCTCACATCCCTGCCGAGACCATATTGCCTGCTCGTCGCATTCCGAAAGCCCTCACAGTCATAAGCCACCGGAAACGTAATCTGATACTTGTCAATCAGACTGGCTGTAAACACAGCCTCCTCAACCGCCTCAGCCTCATTCACAGCCGCGGAGAAAAAATACGCCCCAACCTTGATTCCGACTCTCTGCGCCTCCTGGAGATTGTATCTCGCATAGGGATCTTCGTTCAGGATGCCTGTCGTCTGCGTGCGGTACCCAACCCGGAGCATCGCAAACTGCACGCCAGAAGCGGCAACCAGATTCCAGTCAATCGCTCCCTGATAACGCGACACATCAATCCCCAGCACAGCCTGTGGAATCTCATTTGGCGCCGCCTGCACAGCAAGCTGCGGAGCCAGTGTTGACAACAGCAGGGCCGCCGCCAGCAAAAAGGCCTTAAAACCTGCCATTTTCTTATGTAATGCATTCTTCATACTGTCTCTCTCCTTGTCCTTTTTGTTATACCTTGTTATACCTTCGTTATACACTGCCTGACAAGTATAACATATTTCGACAAAAAAGAAAGAATTTTTACAAAGTTTTTATAGTTCCAATATCTGTCACCGCCACTACCCCAGCTACCCCAGCATTCCGCCCAGCATCCCGCTGCCAAGGCATATCAGAAGCGTTGTGATGCAGGCATTGCTAAGCGGCGCAAAATTGGGATCGGCCACGACGGACACCACACATATGATCAAAAAATACGCCGCCCCCGCCAGCATCCCCCAGAGAAATCTGTGGCTCACCGCACCTTTGGAGAAAAATAGTCCCGCCAGCAGGGAGGAGACGCAGTAAATCACAATAATGCTGATATCCACGACATTCTCCTTGATCGAAAACTTGTACAGTAATCCCGCCACCACCATCAGCAGCACACCAGTAATCAGATAGGCCGCCATCAGGCATTTTAAGAGAGCCGCCAGACGCTCCGCACGAAATGCATTTTTCAAAACACACTACCTCCCGTTTTTTACAAATATTTTATTGTATTATTCCCTTAACACTGTTATAATCTATGCTGGTATGTTTTAATTTATGCAGTGATGCGATTTAAAAGGAGTGATTTTGTTTTGGATACCTCTGGTGTCATACAACTTGTAATTCTGGTGATTCTGATAGCCTTGTCAGCATTTTTCTCGTCGGCGGAAACGGCCCTCACCACCCTGAGCAGTGTCAAGGTGCGTGCCATGGCCGATGAACATCCCACCAAGAAAGTTCTCACGCTTCAGAAGATTCTCAACAACAGAAACAAACTGATCAGCGCAATTCTGATCGGAAACAACATCGTGAATATCAGCGCCTCCTCCCTCATGACTTCTCTGGTCATACGAGTCTGGGGAAATACTGCTGTCGGCGTCGGCACCGGTATTCTGACGCTGATCGTACTTATATTCGGTGAGATCGTCCCCAAGACATGGGCAATGTGCAACAACGAGAAGCTGTCCCTCGCCTATGCAAGTGTGATCTATTTTCTGATGCAGATGTTGACTCCCATCATATTCGTCATTGACAAGATTGCGGGATTTATCCTTGGAATGCTCCACATTGACCAGTCCTCGCGCGTTATGATGACAGAGACCGAGCTTAAAACCTATGTGGATGTGAGCCACGAGGACGGCGTGATCGAGCAGGAGGAGAAGAAACTGATCTACAACGTATTTGACTTTGGCGATTCTGTGGCAAAGGATATCATGATCCCCCGCATCGACATGACTACGGTCGACGTCAATGCGACCTACGAGGAGTTACTGGATCTCTTTCGCGAATCCATGTATTCGCGGATTCCTGTGTTTGAAGACGAAATTGACAACATCATCGGCATCGTTATCGTAAAGGATTTCCTCCTCGTAAAGGACAGGGAACATTTCAAAATACGCGACATTCTGCGCGAAGGATACTATACTTATGAATACAAAAAGACAGCGGACCTTCTGCTGGAAATGCGCCTTTTGACCACCAATGTCGCACTTGTCCTGAGCGAATACGGCGCAACGGTCGGTATGATCACCGTGGAAGATCTGCTGGAGGAGATCGTCGGAGAAATCCGTGACGAGTACGACGCCGACGAGGCCGAGCTCTTCAAGAAGGTCGGCGACAATGCGTATGAGGTCGGCGGCAGCCTGAAGCTTGCAGATATCAATGATGTCCTTGAGACCAAATTTGACTCCAAGGACTATGATTCGATCGGCGGCATCATGATCGAGCTGCTGGACCGCTTTCCGACGGAGGGGGAATCTGTCGTGACAGAGGACGGCATCACACTGACTGCCAGGAAAGTGGAGAACAACCGTATTGAGACAGTGGCAATCTTTCTGCCGGAGTCCGATCAAATCCCAGAAGAACAGACTGACTCCGATGAGCCGGATATCAACGAATAAATATAATGTATAAAACGACAGATAAAGGAGAGTGCTCACGCACTCTCCTTTTTACATCTCCGCATAAAATCTGTATGTATTCATAATCTCTTCCGGCACTTCCGGCGTCACCTTCTGCAGAGCCTTGATCTTCAGCTCAAGCTCCTGTTTCTTCTTCACCGCGTTGCGGAAGCTTCGTGCCTGCGCCACCTCATACGGTCTCTGAGCATTCAGCCGCATCCGAATCTCCTTCTCAAGCGGACAATACGTCGCAAGCAGTTCTCTTGCCACCTTGTTCATCTTCATGGAGCCGTTCGCCTCATTCTTGATCCACGCTTCATAGTCGATCAGGAATGTCTCCCTCGAATTGTTGCGCGACTTCTGGATCTGCAGCTTCACCTTATCGCGCGCCTCATCCGACAAATCCCTGTTTTTCCTGTAGAACTGGATATAATCCATATATTCCGAAGTGAGCGACTTCACCTTGACATCGTTCCACGCCATTCCCTGGATACAGCGGCAGAGCTCCCAGCGAAACCGCCCGAACAGCTTCACCATCATATCATCAATGTTGGAACTTGTCATGATCGGGAAACAGAATCGTCCCGGCGTCCCTTTGTTCTTGTTTCCAATCTCCTGCCACATTGACGCGTTTGTACCAAAGAGCGGGAATAAGATCACATCCGGATACACATTTTTCATCACCGTCTCATTGATGATCTTGAGCTCCGTGTTCGAATAGATCACTTCTCTGTAAAATACGGAGTAGTCAACCTTCACCAGACGCTGCACGCTCTCATTAATCTTCTTTCTGGTGACGAGAATCTTGTCAAGATATCCAAAGATCGCTTCCTTGAAGAGAATCGGCATGTAAGAGGATGGCTGCCCGTACAGGGTGCGCGAATTGCTCATCTGCATATTCATGATCTCGTACTCCACGCGCCGGTCCATATCCATCAGCAGCGCCTTCTGCTCTTTCTCAGTGATCTCGCCCTGTTTCTTGAGCGACCGGAGATTTTCCACGTAATCCTCGTCAAATTCACTCTTTGACGGATCACGCTTGCCATCATGTATCATATCAAGCCATTCCATCATCGTGACCACTGTACACGGCCCCTCGTTGACATCCTGCTCGATGCCGCACAGGAATCGCAGATGCTCCTCATCAAGCAGCCGCTCATCGAGCATACCATAGTTCATGAACAGCTCCACTGCCTTGGGTGGATGCAGCAATCCCTCCCTGATCTTGCGGTAGCAGCACAGATAAAGCTTGAATACCAGCGGCGTGATCGCTTTCTTCGCCCGCTTCACATCATCCTCCACCGACATTCTGTCCGGAGCCTCCACCAGATGATTTACATTCGTCCGGAGCGTCTCGCAGTCAGCGTCGCTAAACGCCGCAAATTTCAGGATTTGATCCATCGAGCCCTTGAGAGAGGCCACAGCCCGATTGATATCCTCCTCGCGCTCCTCCTGCGATCTCTCCTCCACAACAGGCGCGATTCCTGATGTCAGCCCTTCCACCTTGTTTTTCAGCGCATCGGCATCAAACTCCGGCACGTCCTGCATCTGGCTTTCCAGCTCTTTATGCTGGAATACCATCTCGTCGACAATCCCATTAAGCAGCGTGTTCACCTCACTGGGAATATCACCCTTCTCATTCATCTCATGTGCTTTTTCGCAGACATAATAAAACAGATTGTCTCTCGCCCTCAGACACATCACATCCATGAGGTTTCGGATATACTCTGTCACCTCAGCACAATCCTCCAGAAACGCCGTCACAAGCTCCACGATCTCCATCGCCTGAAAGTGCGCCATCTCCTCGCTGTATGAAAAATACATCTTGGTCGCACTCAGGGGAATCTTCGCGCCCTCCTCATAGTACGGCACTCTCTCCTCACTGACACCCTGCGGCTCCTCGTACGGCTGGAGCTCCTCAAGCTCCTCGACGCCAATCGCAGGAACACCGGCCGCCGCGCAGATTCCCTTGTATTCCTCATAGCTTCTCTGTGCAAAGGAACACAGCCTCTCCGCGCGCTCATTGAGACTTGACTTGATACGATAGAGCTCCACTGCCGTCCGAAACTGGGAGGAAACCATAATCGCACGGTAATCCGCATTTTTAGCGATAATATTCCGAATCGTTGACTCCCCCTGTATCGGAAGTGCATAGACGACCGAGTCTTCCAGTGCTGTATAGGTTGCACTGTAGAACTGGTTCTCCAATGTATTCAATGCCAGGTAGCTTCCCTGCGGACGAATCATCCTGACATTCTCACCCTGCATCATCACCTTTCCGGAGAGAACAATTCCGATCTGCTTTTGTTCCTCCCCCTTCTGAAAGATGATCTCGCCTTTTTTTACTGCGTTTTTTCCGTTCAATTTTAACATCTGTTTCCCTCCATCTTGCTATTCTCCCAATTCATATTTTCCCAATCTACCCGTTCTGGAAACTCAGGGAAAAGATTTGTCCCGCTGCAGACACAGAGCATATAACCCTCCTGGATATCGTATCGTCTCGTATCGTATGTCTGTGCGCGATCCATATCGCAGATACAGCTATAATCTGCAGCGGTCACATACCGGCTGATCCCCGCTCCAATCCCTCTGCCGTTCAGTTTCACTGCGCTCTCTTTCGCTGTCCACATACTGTAAAATTCCTCTGTCTGTCTATCCCTGCCTGCCCCGTCCAGTGCGAGCAGTCTTTTGTATTCTTCCTCGTGATAAAACCGCTTTGCCAAAGTCAGCTTCCAGGGTCTCATCTCCTGCAGGTCAATTCCCACCGGTGCCGTATCAGCAGCGCAGGCAACCCAGTCCCCTGAGTGGGACAATCCATAATGGAAATCCGAAATTCCTATGATATAAGGCTTCCCATAGCTTTCTCTTCCAATTTTTGCCTGTCTCCAGACCGCTGCCTCATACCCCGCCTGCAGAAACGCATAGCGGAGCAGCAGTCCTGCAAAAATACTGCGTGCCCTCTCCTTCCTGCTTCTGATCTCCGCCACTCTCTGTATCCGGTCCCTATCCAGCAGTTCGCACAGCCGTTCTTCCTCCTCTGCCGTCAGTTCATATGTTTTTGCTATGTATATCTGCATTTTTATCCAATTTTTTTCTGAAACACTACCCCGACAGCAAGTGTCGGGGTAGCAAATGATAATCTTATATTGTCTTTAATATTTTCCAAAATCAGAATCCAGTGAGATAATGCTCTCATTATCAACATACGCACCGTCATCATACGATTTCGAATCAAAATCAGACTTTCTGCCTTTTCCAGCAAGAAGCTTATACTTGCTAACTGCGTTTTGAAGCTGTCCGGCCAAGCTGGAAAGCTCAGCGCTTGCAGCCGCACACTCTTCGGATGTTGCCGAGTTTGTCTGCACGACATCGGCAATCTGTGTAATACCTGCGTTGACCTGTCCCACAGAGCTTGCCTGATTTACAGAAGCCTCTGCAATATTGCTTACAATGGAAGCAATGTTCTCAACGGAGGACAGGATTTCCTCCAGAGCTGCTGCAGTCTCAACCGCAAGCTTGGAACCAACTTCCACCTTTTTGATCGAATCTTCAATCATCACTGCGGAATCCTTTGCTGCTTCCGCCGACTTGTTTGCCAATGTACGAACCTCATCAGCGACAACGGCAAAACCTTTTCCATGTATACCTGCTCTCGCAGCCTCCACAGAAGCGTTCAGCGCAAGGATATTCGTCTGGAATGAAATATCATCAATCACCTTCATGATCTTTGAAATATTCTCAGAGGACTCGTTAATATCCTGCATTGCCGCGATCATCTGCTTCATCTGCTCGTTACCGCGGATTGCCTCGTCCTTTGTGCTCTGAACTAATTCATTCGCCTTGTTTGCATCATCTGCGTTCACCTTTGCGCCGTTCGCAATCTCCTCAATGGAAACTGTAATCTCCTCGATGGCGCTTGCCTGCTGTGTTGTACCCTGCGCTAGGGAATTGCTCGCACTTGCAACCTCATTTGCACCAGATGTCATTCTCGCAGCGGCATCACGGATTGTGGAAAGATTTCTGTTGTTGTCATGAAGCATCTTCACAATCGCTGCGCCGAGTGCGTCATTATCACTCACCTTCTTGTAGGTCGCCGTCAAATCACCATCCGCAACCTGCTTTGTTATGTGCACCTGATTGCTGATGGTCTTGACCAGTGATGTAAAGTCATCCGTCAGGTCACCAAACTCATCATTCGAGGTTTTCTCGAGATGAATGTTGATATCGCCCTCTGCGATCTTGCGTGCAGCGTCAGAGAGCTTGTTCAGAGGATACTGCAGCCTCTTTCTCGTGACAACCGTCGCAAACACGATGCAGACGATATAGATCGCAATCGCAATACCGATGATAAAGCTCTGTCTGAGGGAAATGTAGTCATTGATGGTATCCCTGTCCTTGGACGCGCAGATCATTCCGACAACCTTGTTTGTGCCGTCTATCACAGGAATATAATATCCATAATACAGCTCGCCATTGATATTGAAATCATCCCTATGATACTCGTTGCCATTGTTGATAACCTCTGCGACAACCTTGGGGTCCGCCTTTGTACCCACCAGCGGATTGCCCTGCGCATCCTTGATTGTAGTCGCGCGCCGCACATCACCATAAAACAGAGTGATCTCGCCACTGTTCGCACTCGCATAATTCTCAACCAGCGCTCCCATCTCCTGGGAAAGATTGACATTGCCCTTGTACAGATCGCTTCCCTGCATCGAATAATCGCCATCGGACACTCCGTCCAATGCAAGCTCAGTGCCTCTCGCCATCGCCTCAAGCGTCTTGTATGTCTCAGACTCCATGCCCTGTTCGAGAGTCATGGTAGAAATAGACACAATGAGAACGCACGCCAACATCATCGGCAGCGATACTAATGAAATCACCAACCACTTAATGCTAAACCTACGACCTAATTTGTTTTGTTCATTCATAAGTAACATCCTTTCAAACAATATTCTATTAATACTCTGTTAAGGCAAAACCTTAACCGCTTAATCTCTATTTTAAATTGTTTCCGCGATTAAGTCAATAGTATATATTGTCTGTCAGAATATTTTTTTTTCAATACACAAATATTCAGAACGCCAGATACTTTTTCATGGTACGCAGGGCATTTTTTTCCAGCCGTGACACCTGCGCCTGGGAGATTCCGATATACTCGGCAACTTCCATCTGTGTCTTTCCCTCAAAGAAGCGCAGGCGGATAATCTCATTCTCTCTCGCATCCAGCCTCTTCATCGCCTCACTCAGGGAGATATTCTCTACCCAGTTGTCCTCCTTACATTTCTTATCACTGATCTGGTCCATCACATAGAGCGTATCTCCCCCCTCTGTGTACACTGGCTCATACAGACTCATGGGATTTTGTATTGCATCCAGTGCATACACGATATCCTCCTTCGGAATACCGATTTCCTCCGAAATCTCCATGATCGTCGGCTCGCGCAGATTTTTTTTGGTGAGATTTTCCTTTGCATAGATTGCCTTGTATGCTGTATCCTTCAGGGAGCGGCTCACGCGGATCGGATTGCTCGAATCCCGCAAAAAGCGCCTGATCTCCCCGATGATCATGGGAACCGCGTATGTGGAAAATTTCACATCAAGGCTGGAATCAAAGTTATCAATTGCCTTGATCAGCCCAATACATCCGATCTGAAACAGGTCATCCACATTTTCATTAGATTGTGAAAAGCGCTTGATCACGCTCAGAACCAGTCTTAAGTTTCCTCTAATGTACTCCTCCCTGGCCTGCATATCCCCCTGTTCTATCTTTTCAAAAAGCGCCTGCTTCTCCTCGTTTTTTAGTACAGGCAGCTTTGACGTATTTACACCGCATATTTCAACTTTTCCAAGTGCCATATCTATCATCCTCCTTCTTTCTCTATGCCCTCACAGACCTTGACAGCCTGTCAGTGCATATGTAAGAAGGTGTAAATACGTCTGAGGTTTTAGCTTGCCATCTCCTTTTTCAGCCGCTTCATAATCTTCTTCTCGAGCCTTGAGATATACGACTGTGAGATTCCCAGATAGTCAGCTACTTCCTTCTGCGTCATCTCCATGTCGTCCGGGTTGTTCAGTCCGAAACGCAGCATGATGATTGTCCTCTCCCGCTCACCCAGCTTCGATATCGCACGCTTTAGCTGGCTTCGCTCTACCTCCGTCTCCAGATCCTTGTAGATCACGTCCTCATCCGTGCCGAGAATGTCTGACAGCAGCAGCTCGTTGCCATCCCAGTCGACATTTAGCGGCTCGTCGATCGAGACCTCAAGCTTTGTCTTGTTATTCCTTCTCAGATACATCAGAATCTCATTTTCGATGCACCTTGACGCGTAGGTCGCCAGCTTGATGTTCTTGCTGCGGTTGAAGGTGTTGATTGCCTTGATGAGCCCGATCGTGCCAATCGAGATCAGATCTTCGACACCCACGCCTGTATTGTCAAACTTCTTGGCAATATACACGACAAGCCTCAGATTGTGCTCAATCAGCAACGCCCTCGCCTCGTTGGCGTACTCAGTCTCCAACCCGTTGATCGCCCTGTTCTCCTCCTCGCTCTCCAGCGGAGGCGGCAGCACCTCAGAACCCCCAATATAATGAATTTCATTTCCGACCGCATTTTTATTGTTGCTTTTTTTCCCGAGGGATAATCTCATTTTCCCCGGCAGATATAGTTTGATAATCATACTTATTCTCCTCTTTCTCATATCATCAGGCTATGGTTCAGTATCATCTGAAACGCTCCGTCCTTCGACAGCCTGCCTTTATAAAAAGCTATGACCGCCCCTCTTTTCACCACACGCTCCTGCTCCTTCTGGATCATCAGTTCATCCACCACAATCCCCTCCAGAAGCCCATGCTCTTCTCCGACACTCTGATAGGGTATAATCCTATATTTCTGTGGATATTTTTCCATCCATCCTCTCATCAGGTCTGTCTCCTCCACCACTGAGACCGGTTTGCCGGATACAGGATCAACCAGAAGATTTCCTGTGTCAAACAGCGCCCTGCACACGACATTTTCTTCCTCCTGCGTCAGCGTGACCTCATAGATGTGTCTTGACTCCGCCAGCCTGCGGTAGGCAAGCATAAAACCTACAATGCCGGCAATCACCCCTGTGACCAGTATTTGCGCCATCCGCTCTCCCACAAGCCTGCCCGCACATTCCATCAGCTTTCCGTAGGCAAACACCATTCCGTGCAGATAGATAATTCCCATCATCAGCTTTTGAAACGTCAGTCTGCTCCTCGCAGGTTTTCGCATACACACAAGGAGCATCACCATATCCAGGAGCAGCACGGCAGCGATGTAGGCTGCGCCATATCCCATGCCTGACAGAAGTATCATCACAGCGCCTGCCCCGCCGGCAAGCGATGCAGCCAGCAGACGCGGGAGGATGATTTTCTCCTTGAGCAGCAACAGCGTCAACAACAGCAGCTGCAGGTCCATCAGAACATTTTGTGCCAGAAAAACATCAATGTATATCGCATAAATTCCAATCACCTCCGTCCTGTATAGAAATTATACAAAAAAATCCCATGCTTTTTTGTCAAAGCATGGGACAAAATTATGTTTATTTTTCGACTTTTTCCGAGCATGGCTACCTCTTGAGGAAGCTTGGTATGTTCAAGGTCTGCTCCTTCACATTGCTTCTCAGATCTGTGGGCGGTTTGATACCGCTGTTTGGTCTGGGTTGTACTCCCTGCTGCGGTGCCTGTCCATTTGGCGGCATCATGCCAGCGCCTGTCGGCGTCTGCGGCCTCGGTCTTGCCGGTGTGTTGGGTACATTGTTCGGTCTCACAGAGAAATTGCTGTTGATCCTGCCCATATTGTTGAGCGGCGCGTTCTGTTTCTTCTCAACAATGCCAGTCGCGATGACCGTGACGGTACAGGAGTCCGCCATATCCTCATTGTACATCGCGCCAAAGATAACATTGATATCCTCGCCGGCCAGCTCCTGCACATAACTCGCCGCATCGTTTGCGTCAAAGATAGAAATATCACCTGATATGTTCAAAATAACATCTGTTGCTCCATCGAGCGTGGTCTCCAGGAGCGGTGAATTGACAGCCATCTTGATCGCTTCCGCAGCCTTGTCCTCTCCCTTGCCGTAGCCAATGCCGATATGCGCGATTCCTTTTTCCTTCATGACAGTCTGCACGTCCGCAAAATCAAGGTTGATGACAGACGGTACATTGATCAGGTCGGTAATACCCTGTACGGACTGCTGGAGTACTTCGTCCGCTTTCTTCAGGGCATCCGGCATGGTTGTCCGCCTGTCGACGATCTCGAGCAGCTTGTCATTGGGAATGACAATCAGGGTGTCCACGTGCTCTTTGAGCTTCTCAATCCCTGTCAATGCGTTTGTCATGCGTGTGCGCGCCTCAAATTTGAACGGTTTCGTGACAACGCCGACAGTGAGAATCCCCATCTCCTTGGCAATCGCTGCCACGATCGGCGCCGCGCCGGTGCCGGTACCACCACCCATTCCACAAGTGACAAACACCATGTCCGAACCCTTCAACGCTTCCTTTATATCCTCTGAGCTCTCCTCTGCTGCCTTCTCACCCACCTCGGGCTTTGCCCCTGCGCCAAGTCCTTTGGTCAGCTTCTCACCGATCTGCAAAAGCTTTGGTGCCTTGCAGAGCTGCAGAGCCTGCTTATCTGTATTGACTCCTATAAACTCAACACCTGTAATCGCCTCATCTATCATTCGGTTGACGGCATTGTTGCCTGCGCCGCCTACACCTACTACTATGATCCTTGCCGCTGCATCTGTTTCATTTGATCTAATCTCGAGCAAGTTTCCTTCCTCCTTCATAATTCCTATTAAATTCCATCTAACTTATCATATAATTTTTTTTGCAATTAATCAACCTATTTTTTACTTTTCTTTTTATTTTATCGGGAACCCCTATTTTTCCCTCTCAAAAGAGACGCTTTTCCGGTCCGCAGTGTAGTTCTGCAAATCAAGTGTTCCTTTCTCCCCCGCCAGGGATGGCAGAATCTGGGGAAGCTGCATCAGCTTCTCGTCAAGATTATCCAGAGCGCCGATCGTGACCTTCACACCCCCATATCCCAATGTGACATTGTAGCTGCTGTCAAACTGAATCCTGTCGCACAGGATATCGTATTTGTTGAGCAGCTTCGTGATCGTCAGGATATTTTTGAAGATCTGGTCATTTTCCACAGGAAGCTTCTCGTGAAGTACGACGTGGTCAAAGTTAAGTCCCGTCACCTGCGGAATGCCCTTCGTCGTAACCTTGGAGGTCTCCACCACAACACCCTCGTTGTCAAAATACATATATCTTCCGAGATACTGCACATACCCGGCGAGCGCTTTCTCATACACCGTAATCCGTATCGTGTCATTTGACTGAACCATTACATCCATCGTCTCCACAAACGGAATATCCTCTATTCCCTTATTTTTGTACTTCAGGGACAGGTAGAGCGAGTTATCGCCCAGATATCCCGTCATGACCATCGACTTGATCTCCTCGGCGGAATAGTGTTTGTTGCCGTCGACCTGAACCGTTTTGACCGCAAAGTGTGTCAGCGCAAAATACATCACCATCAGAAGTACATTGATGATGCCCAGTATGATAATAATCCGTACTTTAACCTTTATATCCGGCATTTTTGTTATGATATTTTCCTGTTTGCCCATAACTTTTTCCCCATATCTGTAACCAGTCAGCCGACATAGCTGATCCGCGCCCCAAGCTGTGCAAAATCCCCTACAATGTCCTGATAACCTCTCCTGATGTATCCCGAATCCGCCACTGTTGTGATCCCCGATGCACACAGGCCTGCTATGACGAGTGCAGCGCCGCCGCGAAGCTCCCTCGCTATGACGGTCCGCCCTTCCATCTCCCTGCCGCCCGTCACAATCGCGGTATTGCCTTCCACTGTGATCTCTGCCCCCATCCGCTGCAGCTCCTCCACAATGCGGAACCTGCTCGAGAAGATCTTCTCCCTGACTGCAAGTTTCCCTTTTGCCATGCAGGCTGCCACAAGCAGCGGCGACTGCAGGTCAGTCGGAAAATCCGGATATACATTCGTCTCAATATATGGAATGTTTACAATTCTGTCACGGTCGTCTGCGTTGATCGTCATCTCGTTTCGCTCCGTGTCAATGGTCATCTCTGCCCCCATCCCCCTTATCGTATCACAAATACTGTCCAGCTGTCCTATGGGAATATTTTCCAGTGTCACTTTGCCGCCCGCTGCCAGGGCCGCAAAGAGATAGGTTCCCGCGACAATCCGGTCCGATATGACATCATACACAACGCCATGAAGCTTTGACAGCTCCACACCCTGTATCACGATCCGCCCCGCCTTTAACAGCGTTCCTGAGTAATCAATCCTGCCGCCCGCCGCATTCAGAAACTTGCACAGCTCTATGACTTCCGGCTCCCTGGCCGCATTTTTGATCACCGTTGTCCCCCGCGCCGTCACCGCTGCCAGTATCACGTTCTGTGTCGCCCCCACGCTCGAGAACGGGAACTCTATGACTGCCCCTTTCAGCTCATCGGCATACGCATGAATATGATTTCCCTCGATCCAGATCTGCGCCCCGAGCTTTTCCAACCCATACAGATGCAGGTCGATCGGTCTCTCGCCGATAACGCAGCCTCCGGGATAGTTGACACAGACCTCCCCAAGCCGCCCGAGCATCGCGCCCATCATGATAATGGACGAGCGCATGGCAGAGACATATTTTTCCGGCAGCCTGTGCTCCCGCACACTGCGCGTATCGACCTCGACCATCCCCGCTCCCGTTTCCATACCAAAATCGGCTGCTACCGATGCTCCCGTACTTTTCAGGAGACTGCACATGCACTCGATATCCGTGATATCCGGACACCCCCGCAGCACGCACTTCCCCGGTATCAGCATACACGCCGCCAGTATCGGAAGCGCTGCGTTTTTGGAGCCCTGTATCCATATCCTGCCGCTAAGCGGGCGCTGTCCCTCCATTCTTATAGACTCCTCACTTCTGCCAAAATGGGCCATATCATTCACCACATATCATATCAATCATAATATTATATGCGTGAACAAGTAAATAATTACTGGCAAATAATTACCGGCAGCTCTTACTCACATTCAGCACAATCCCAATCTCCATCAGCAGAAACAGACTTGACGTACCGCCGTAACTGATGAAAGGCAGCGTGATTCCGGTGTTGGGAATCGTGTTAGTCACAACGGCAATATTTAGAATGACCTGTATCGCGTAATGTGCCATGACGCCCACCACAAGCAGCGAACCAAACCGGTCGACCGTCTTGTTTGCGATGACCATGCAGCACCAGATCAGCACTACAAAGAGCAGTATAATCGCCACTGCGCCAAACAGCCCCAGCTCCTCGCATATGATGGAGAAAATCATGTCATTCTGGGCCTCCGGAAGGAATTTTCTCTTCTGCATACTCTGCCCGAGACCTTTTCCCCAGATACCGCCAGAACCGATCGCATACAGCGCCTGGAGTGTCTGAAACGCCTTATCCGTACTGTAGGCCTCCGGATGAAGCCATGCCGCCACACGTCCTAAGCGGAAACTACCGCTTGTCACATCGACGCTGGACGCATACATCACCACAGCCGCCACCGCCGCAATGACCGTCACGCCAGCCGCCACAAACCACTTGTAATCCGGCACCGCCACAAAGACCATGGCAACCGCGATCCCCATGATGATGATTGCCGAGCTCAGGTTACTGGTCAGCAGATACACGAGGCCGGCGATGAGCGTAGGCGGTACAAATATGATCGCTAAGCCTTTGGGTGTCCGCACTACATTTTTTCCCAGACTCTCCAGTCTCTGTATGATACTTGCCAGATAAATGATCACGCCAATCTTTGCCACCTCCGCCGGCTGGAACGTGATGACATATAAGTTCACCCAGCGGCTCGCGCCGTTTCGGGTAATTCCCAGCGGCGACTTGACCAGTGTGATCAGCACCGCGGACACAATCATTGCCATGACATCCATCTTCTGCAGCTCCTTGTACGGGAACTTGATCATAATATACAGACCGACAAATCCGATCAGCGTCGACTGCACCTGCCTTTTCAGGTAATATGCCGAATCGTTATGGTCTATCCCTGCTTCATAGGAGCTGGCTGAGTAGATCATCAATAGCCCAAAACCAACCAGGAACAACACGACCGTCAGCAGTACATAGTCCATATTGTGTTTGCTGCTCCGGAATTTCACCGGTTGTTTTGCAACGAGTTGTCTTGCCACGATATCACTCCTCCAAATTGTTTACATAGTCCTTGAACCGGCGTCCCCGCACCTCATAGTTTGGGAACATGCCCCAGCTTGCACAGGCAGGGGACAGCAGTACTGCATCTCCGTCCCGTGCCTCCCGCACACAGGTGTCAAGAGCCGCCTCGAAGGTATCCTCAAAAAGGATATCTTCTCTGGGGAAACCGCACTCCACCGCACTCTCTGCGATCTTCTCCCGCGTCTGTCCGATCAGGACAAGCTTTTTCACCTTACCGTCAAAGCTGTTGATCCAGTCCTCATAGGTACTCCCCTTATCGTACCCGCCGCCGATCAGGATCGTAGGGCGATCCATCGCCCTGATTCCCTGTATCGCCGCATCTGTGTTGGTCGCCTTAGAGTCATTGTAGTACACCACTCCCCGCCTGGTCGCCACATACTCAATCCTGTGCTCCACCGCCACAAAACGCCTGATCGTGGCAAGTATATTTTCCATAGGCACTCCCGCGCTCATGCTGACTCCGATCGCCGCCATGACATTCTCTATGTTGCACACCCCGACAAGGTTCATATCAGTCTTTACATTCAGCAGGCGCTGCGATGTGCCGTCCGCTGCGAGATAGATCTCCTCCCCCTCGTAATACAGACCGTCGCGCAGCCTCCGCGCCGACGAGAAATACACAACCTGTGCCGGACATCGGTCGCCGAACGCCCTCGTATAGCCATTCTCATAGTTCAGAATGCAGTAATCCTCCGCAGTCTGGTTCGTTGTCACCGCTTCCTTCGCCGCCACATAGTTCTCCATCGTGTGATGGCGGTTGAGATGATCGGGCGTGATGTTCAGGATCGCCGATACCTGCGGGTGAAAGTCCTCGATCGTCTCCAGCTGGAAACTTGAGATCTCCGCGACCGACACGGTGTCATCGCGCATGAGCGGAGCAGCGTCCGTGTAGGGATTCCCGATATTGCCAACGATATACACGCTCTCGTGATACTCCTGCATGATCTGTCCCACGAGCGATGTCGTCGTCGTCTTGCCGTTTGTGCCGGTGATCGCCAGCACCCTGCCCCTCGCAAAATGATATGCAAGCTCAATCTCCCCCCATATATGAATCCCCTGCTCTTTCATGTACACCACAAAATCCGCATCGACAGGAACTCCCGGGCTAAGCACAGCGAGTCTGACACCATCTGTTATGTCCTTTTGAAACACACCGGTATGAATGACAGCCGCCGTCTCATAGCCAAGCTTTTCCCGAAGCGATGCCTGAACCGCTTCAATGTCTGTCTCTTTGTTCCCATCATATATGACTGGCAGCGCGCCGTTTTTTTCAAGTAAGACAGCCGAGCCGATACCGCTCTTGCCTGTTCCGACAACAATCACTCTCTGATTCCTTACTTCCACGATGATTTCCTCCTATTCATAACCAATCTCCTCCAGATATGGCAGTATATTCTCAAAAAGCTGCCGCACGACCGGAGCCGCGATCTGCCCGCCATAGTACGTCCCCTGCGGCGTGTCAATGATGGCAAGCGCCATGATCTTAGGATCGTCTGCCGGAGCAAATCCCAGAAATGAGGCAATGTATCTGCCGTTTCCCCTCGGAAGCGTCTGGCTCGTAGCGGTCTTGCCGCCCACCCGGAAGCCCTCTACGCGGCCATTTTTGCCGCCTCCGTTCTCCACCACCTGCTCCAGCACATAACGGAGTTTCTCCGTCGTGTCGGATGACAGGATGCCTTCCGTGACCGGATAGACAAACTCATCGACAGATGTGCCGTCCGGACTCACCGCCTTCACGCCAAAGTGAGGCGTCACCAGCGTTCCGCCGTTGATCAGACCGGCCACTGTTGTCATCAGCCTGATCGGCGTTATCTGAAAGGACTGCCCAAAGGACATCGTGGCAAGCTCTACCTCGCCGATTTTATCTGGCTGGTGCACGATCGTTCCCGCCTCACCTGGAAGATCGATGCCGGTCTTCTGCTTCAGTCCAAACTGCGTAAAATACTCATAATAGCGCTCCACGCCAATCCGCAGGCCGACCGTGATAAACACCGGATTGCAGGAGTTCATGACCGCGTGCGTAAAGTCCTCCGCGCCGTGCCCTGCGATCTTGTGACAGCGGATTTTGCGGTCATCCACTACGATAAACCCCGGACAGGAAAATTGATCCTCCAGCCGCACAGCGCCGCTCTCAAGCCCTGCTGCCGCCGTAATAATCTTAAACGTAGATCCCGGCTCATACGTATCGTTGATACAGCCGTTTCTCCACATTTTGTTCAGCAGATCCTGTGTACTTTCCTGCTTTGTCTCAGCCTGACCTTCCTCTGCAGCTTCCGCCTGCACTGTCTGCACCTGAAATTCGTCGATCAGCAGATACGGATCATTTAAATGAAACTCCGGTACGTCCACCATTGCTAAAATTTCGCCGTTGTTGACGTTCATGACGATAATCGACACGCCCGCCGCCTGCTTAGTCTCATATGCCTGCTTTGCCAGCTGTGCCGCATACTTCTGGATGTTTACATCGATGCTGACATACAAATCCTTGCCCGCCTCCGGTTCCTTTCTGCGCTCCCCCATGCCGTCAAGCTCGATTCCCTTGGCGTCTGTCAGCGTCAGAATCTGCCCTTTTTTGCCGGTCAGATACTCGTCATAGGTGACTTCCAGACCGATAATCCCCTGATTGTCTCCCCCTGTAAAGCCCAGCACCTTCGATGCCAGATCGTCGTATGGATAATACCGCTTATAGTCCTCATCTACCTTCACTCCTGCCATATCATAATTGCGTATCCGGTCGCCGGTCTCTTTGTCCACATTGCTCTTGACACGCTCCCTCGCACTGTATTTTTCCACGCGCTTGCGCACATATTCCTCAGAAAGCCCCAACTCCTGACACAACATATCGATCACCTTCTCAGCATCCTCCAGCTGACTGTGAATGACTGATATCGTGCAGACCGTCTTATTGTCCGCCAGAACTGTCCCCGTCGAATCGATGATCCTGCCCCGTGCAGCCTTGATATCGCGCTCCCTCTCATGAAGCTGTGTCGCCAGTTCCGTGTAGTGCTCTGAGCACATAATCATCAGATATCCCACGCGCACTCCCAGCAACAATAGTATTGCCACGCACACGACACACAGCACAAAGGTCTTTCTTTTCTGAATGGTCATATTTCGTCTTCCCGCGCTGTTTTTGATCGCCATCTCTGCCACCATAAAATTTGTATTGTTATCATTTTATGAGTGGAGAATGCAATATATGTTCTTAAAAGGGAGATTGCTGATCCTGTTCAGAATTCCCACCGTGTACCGGCTCTGGCAGAGCCTCACTGTCATCCGAACTATCATCCGCCGCCGCTTTCTCTCCGGTAGCGGGATCTACCAGCTCCCCGGTATCGGGATCTACCACATAGAACGGTGTTCCACTTCCCTGGCTTTCCTGACCGCCTGATGACTCCCCGTCTCCGGCTGCCTCGCCTGACTGTCCAGGCTGTCCGTTCTCATCCTGGGCAGCATCACCGCTGCCATCCGCACCGGCTTCTCCGCCTTCGCCGTCTTCCCCATTCTCGCCATTTTCGCCATTTTCCGGATCAGCAGTGTCATTCTGCACGATATTGCCGAGTATATTGTCCACTTCCTCCTGTTCTGCAATCGTCATCTCCTCCGTCTTTGCAATATGCAGATACGGAAGAACCTCGGTCAGGATATTCTTGACAATACCGGTCGCGTAGGTCGCATGAGCCTGATCTTTCACATTTGGCCTGTCAATCACGCAGTAGATGACGATCTGCGGATCATCCACCGGTGCAAACCCTATGAATGAGACGACATAGTTTATCTTGTCACGCGGCACCATCTCCGCGGTTCCTGTCTTGCCGCCAATCGCATATCCCGCGGGACGCGCCGACCTTCCGGTTCCTTCCGCCACAGCGGCATAGAGATACTGCCGCATCCGCTCTGATGTCGTTGACGATATGGTCTGTTTCAACACTCTGGGCTCGATATTCTTAATCGTATCGCCATTGGAGTTCGTGATCTTGCTGACCACATGCGGCTCATAATAATATCCGCCATTTACTATAGAAGAAAACGCTGTCGCCATCTCGATCATCGTGACATTATATCCCTGTCCAAAGGAAGCTGTCGCAAGCTCCGCAGACCGCATCGAGTTCTCATCATAGACCAGGGACGCTGTTCTTGGCTCCCCCGCAAGGTCAATGTTGGTCTTTAACCCGATATTAAAGATCTGCTCGAACTGCAGTGTGGTCTTTACACCGATCGCCTCGCCCATCTTCATAAACGCTACATTGCACGACTGTTCCAGGGCTCCTTCCACATCGAGCGTCCTATGTCCGCTCCTGACATTACACCTGATCTTGTGGTCGCCCACCTCGAGAACACCGTCGCACGAATACGATTCATTCCCTACGATCTTCCCTGTCTCAAGCCCCATCGCCAGGGTGAGTGATTTTGCCGTGGAGCCTGGCTCATATGTATCTGAGATGCAGAAATTTCTCCACAGGGAATTGAGCGTGTCAAAGTAGGTGTCGTCCGCCTCCATCTGCGCAATCTGCTCCTCCGTGTAGTAAGCCGTCAGATCTTTGGGATTGTTGAGGTCAAAATCAGGATAGCTTGCCATCGCCATGATCTCGCCATTGTTGCAGTTTTGTATGATAACGCCGATATTGTATGCGCCCTGCTCACCCTCCCGGTACTCGCCTGAATGTTCTGTGTTGAACTGCTTGATATATTTCTCACAGATCGCCTGTATATTGGCGTCGATCGTACTCACGAGCGTGCTTCCGTCCACCGCTGCCACTGTCTTGCGCTCCAGGGTAGAATCATCATTTAAGTATCCGTACTCTCTCCCGTTTGTACCATTGAGGATATCGTTATAATACTCCTCCAGTCCGAACTGACCGTTGTTGTCTGTCCCCGTGAAACCAATCACGTCACAGGCCAGCGTATTGTTTGGATAACGCCTGATATACTCCTCCTCGAACCACACGCCGTTGATCTGTCCCATTTCCTTGTCCTTGGCAGCAGCCGTATTGTGTTCGTTCCTCCTGTCCAGAAACGGGCTCATCTCATCGTACGTGATTCTTTTCTTGAGTACATAATACTGCGAGTTGGGATTTTCCTGCGCATACTGACGCAGCTCTGTCAGGTTCAGACCAAAGCACTCGGCCAGCGCCGTGAGTGTGGGATCTGCGTTCCTCTCATCAGATAGCATCACCTTACAGTCAAGAACGACATTGTAGACTTTCTCACTCGCCGCGAGAATCGTTCCGTTTGCGTCGAGAATACTCCCGCGCTTAAAGGGCAGCGTCATGGAATCATAGCGCTGCTGCGACAGAATTTTTTTCTGATAATCATTCTGGTTGTCGCGCGCTATCACGTACAGGCGCCCCCCCAATCCCGCAAAAGCCAGCAGAATGATCAGCATCATCACTGCCAGCTTCATCGTTTTTACTTTGTTCAGACTTATCCTTTGCCTTCTCTGCCTTTTTCTATCCGCTTTGGCAGCATGATTGTATGAGGCACTGGCTCTGGTCGCATTTCCATTTCTACTTCTATTCTTATTTGTATTCCTACTGATATTTTTGTTTCTCTCCGCCATCAAATCACCCTGTATCTATCCCACATCATTCCGGCAGCGCTCCGTACTGGCGGACATAATCATTTCCCTCGCCAGCATACTCGACAACCTGTCCTTCCTTTGCGTATTTCATGCCGAGCTCATTGACCGCGATGCGCTTGATCTCCTCCAGATCGATACTGCTCATAATCTTCGTGTATGTCTCGTCATTTGCAAGCTTCATCTCGTTGAGCTGACTTTCGAGTTTTGAGATTGTCGTGATATGGTTTGTAATATCTGACTGCAGATTCACATAAGCCATCAGCACAACGCAGGCAATCAAAATAGCCACCGCTGCCACCCCGATATACCCCATGTTCATGGGCACTGCCTTTACCCTGGTTCTGTTCACAGAACGTATCTGCCTGAGCGTTCTTTCGTGTTCCTGCCTCGCAGACGTCGTTTGCAGCTTTCTGACTGCACTTCCTTCTATATATCGGTTGTTTTGATTTGTCCTTCGACTGCCTGTGCTTTGTCTGCCCGTGTTTTTCCTTGTTGTTGAATTGGCATGTCTCATTTTCAATATCCTTTCCTTATCAAAATCAAATTCTCTCAAAAGCCCTGAGCTTCGCGCTCTTTGACCGCGGGTTCTCCTCCATCTCCTCCTGCGTGGGCAGAATCGGCTTGCGCGATATCACTTTTCCATAGGGTGTCTTCCCACAGATACACACCGGAAATTCCGGCGGGCAGGTACACGGATTCTCCATCTCCCTGAAGAACGACTTGACAATCCTGTCCTCGAGCGAATGAAATGTAATGATGCACAACCGCCCCTGTGGATTTAACATGTCTATGAAATCCTGCAGCGTATCCCTGAGCACATCGAGCTCGTGATTACACTCGATGCGGATAGCCTGAAACGTCCTTTTGGAGGGATGTCCTCCCACCGCGCGCATCCTGGCCGGAATGGCTGCCTTAATGATCTCATTCAACTCAAACGTCGTCTCGACCGGCTTTTCCATCCTCGCCTGCACGATATGCTTTGCGATGTTTCTGGCAAACTGATCTTCGCCGTAATCCCTGATAATCCGGTACAGCGACTGCTCATCGTAATCATTCACGATATCCCGCGCCGTCATTCTCTGACGCTGGTCCATGCGCATATCAAGCGGCGCGTCATACTTGTAGGTAAATCCCCGCTCCGCAGTGTCGAGCTGATATGAGGACACACCCAGATCAAGGACAATGCCATCCACGCATTCCACGCCCTTTTCCCGCAGTGCCTCTCTTGCATTACAGTAGTTATCTCTTATAATCGTAACCCTACTGCCAAATTCTTCCAATCGTTTCCCCGCTGCCTCAACAGCAGCCTCATCCTGATCAATCCCATAAAAGCGCCCCTGATCATTCAGTCTCCTGCACACCTCGCAGGCATGTCCGCCTCCGCCGAGCGTACCGTCCAGATAGACGCCATCCGGCTTGACGTTGAGCGCTTCTATTGTTTCTTCAAGCAATACTGATGTGTGTCTAAACTCCTTTTCCATAATTACGGCTTCCTTTCTGAGACTTTCGAAACCTCTCAATACAACATCACAACATCTGAATAGTCCCTGACCTGAGATGCTCAGATCATTAACCCAAGCTCAGACATATGTTCTGCGATATCATCCATATCGTCGTACTCCGAAGTTTCCTCCCACCGGTCCTTGCTCCAGATCTCGATGCGTCCCCCGACTCCCGCGAGTACAACATCCTTATCCAGCGCCGCAAACTCCCTTAACACAGACGGTATCAGTATTCTTCCCTGCTTGTCCACCTCCACGCTGGCTGCTCCCGCCAGGAAAAAGCGCACAAATTTACGGGATTCCTTGTTCATAAGCGGCAAAGCTTTGAGCTTTTCTTCAAAAGCGGACCATTCGGTGTTGTCATACACAAACAGACAGCCATCCAGTCCCTTCGTCACCACGAAATCATCTCCCAGGACTTCGCGGAACTTCGAGGGAATAATCAGCCTGCCCTTCGTGTCTATTGTATGATTGTATTCACCCATGAACATCCAATCACCACCACTTCGCACCACTAAGTTCCACTTTCCACCACTTTGATTCTTATTTTACATGAATTGGAACCAAATAACAAGCAGAACTTATGTATTCAATAAGCCTTACATTGCATTAAAAATGCTTTAATTTCCGCTCTGGCAAGCTCTTATTACAATCTTTTTGCAATAAAAAAAGAGAAAAATCTTTTTCAAAAAATCTTTCCCTTTTTTTATTATGCACACGGGCGTCCAAAGGAAATATGTCAGCTAAGGCTGACGGACGCCCGGCGCACGAGTAGTGGAGAAGGTCATTCCCCTACTCGATTTTATCCGACCAGATCAAACAGGCTGATCTGGTTAGACTCCGGAATATCGCCCAACAGCCCTAAGTCAGCCATCAGGTCGATCACAGTCTTTGACACCTTCGTCCGGCTCCGGAAGTCGTCCTTTGACAGGAACGGGCCGTCCTTCGCCGCCTCCATGATCGCGTCCGCCGCCTTCTCGCCCAGTCCCTCGATGCTGCTCAGCGACGGCATAATCCTGTCATTCACAATCTGGAAATTTCTGGAATGCGCCCTGAAAATATCGATCGGCTCAAACGCAAACCCGCGCGCGTACATCTCCTGCACGATGCGCATATCCTTCAATGCGTCCTGTTCCTTGTTGGACAGGCTGTCGCCGCGCTTTCTGTACTCCGCCATGACACGCTCGAGATGCTCCCGCCCCAGACACATGATCTCATATGAGAACGCGGAAGCCCTGATACTGAAAAACGCACAGTAGTACGCCAGCGGATAGTTGATCTTGCAGTACGCGATGCGCCAGCCCATCATGACGTACGCCGCGGCGTGTGCTTTCGGGAACATATACTGAATCTTTTCACACGACCACACATACCAGTCGGGCACGTTGTGGTCAAGCATATCCTGCTTCCACTCCGCCCAGTTGCCGCACTTTCCCTTTGCCACAGTCCCTTTCCGCACCGCCTCCATAATCTTGAACGACTCCTCCGAGTCCAGTCCCATACCGATCAGGTACGTCATGATATCATCACGCGTACAGATCGCCGTCGAGATCGTCGCCTTTCCCTCCTGAATCAACGTCTGCGCATTGCCAAGCCACACATCGGTCCCGTGTGACAGACCGGATATCCGCACCAGATCCGAGAAGTACTTCGGCTGGCAGTCAATCACCATCTGCATCGCAAAATCCGTACCAAACTCAGGGATTCCAAGGCACCCAAGCTTACACCCGCCAATATCCTCCGGCGTGATGCCCAGCGCCGATGTATTCTGAAACAGCGACATGACGCCCTTGTCATCAAGTGGTATGGTCGTCGGATCGATTCCCGTCAAATCCTGGAGCATACGGATCATCGTCGGATCATCGTGCCCGAGGATGTCAAGCTTTAGCAGGTTGTGGTCAATCGAATGATAGTCAAAGTGCGTCGTGATCGTGTCCGTCGTCATATCATTGGCCGGATGCTGCACCGGCGTGAAGGAGTTGATCTCCTCCCCCACCGGCAGCACCACGATGCCGCCCGGATGCTGTCCGGTCGTGCGCCGCACACCCACGCACCCCTCCACGATGCGGTTGATCTCGCTGGTCCGCTTGTGCTTACCACGCTCCTCATAATAATTCTTGACATAGCCAAACGCCGTCTTGTCCGCCAGTGTACCGATCGTCCCGGCGCGAAACGTCTGTCCGTATCCAAAGATCACCTCCGTGTACTTATGCGCCTTGCTCTGGTACTCGCCCGAGAAATTCAGGTCGATATCAGGCTCCTTGTTTCCCTTAAATCCCAAAAATGTCTCAAACGGAATGTCGAACCCGTCCTTGATCAGCTTCTCGCCGCAGACGGGACAGAGCTTGTCGGGCATATCACAGCCCGCCATCCCCGCAAATTTCTTCACATCCTCCGAATAAAAATCACTGTAATGGCGGTTCCTGCAGTAATAATGCGGACTTAACGGATTCACCTCCGTGATTCCCGCCATCGTCGCCACAAACGAGGAGCCGACCGAACCGCGTGAGCCGACCAGATATCCGTCCTCCACCGACTTCCACACGAGTTTCTGCGCAATAATGTACATCACGGCAAAGCCGTTCGTGATGATCGAGTTCAGCTCCCGCTTCAGCCTCGCCTCCACGATGTCGGGAAGCTCGTCGCCGTACATCTCGTGCGCCTTGCGATAACAGATGTCTGTCAGCTGCTGGTCGCTGTTCTCAATGACAGGCGGACACTTGTCAGGACGCACCGGCGCAATCCTGTCGCACATATCCGCGATCATATTTGTGTTCGTGATAACGATCTCCTCCGCCTTCTCACTGCCAAGATAGGCGAACTCGTCCAGCATCTCCTCTGTCGTGCGCAGATACAGCGGCGCCTGGTCGTCGGCGTCCTTAAACCCTTTGCCCGTCATGATGATGCGCCTGTATACCTCGTCCTCCGGATCAAGGAAATGCACATCGCATGTGGCAACCACAGGCTTATGAAACTGCTCTCCCAGCTTCACCACTCTCCTGTTCAGCGCGATCAGATCTTCCTCAGAATTAATATCCCGAAGCTTCTCCGACTCGATCATAAACTTATTGTTGCCGAGCGGCTGTATCTCCAGATAGTCATAAAACTCCACAATACGGGCAATCTGCTCCTCACTCTGTCCGTCGAGCATGGCGCGGAACAGTTCGCCGGCCTCACATGCGCTGCCTATGATCAGACCTTCCCGATACTTTTGAATCAGGCTCTTCGGTATCAGCGGCCTTTTATAAAAATAGGTCAGATGCGACTCGGACACCAGCCTGTACAGATTGATGCGTCCGGTCTGATTCTTTGCCAGTATAATAATATGGTAAGAATGAAGCTTTCTCACCGCCTCGACACTCGCCTTTCCCATCTCGTTGAGCCCTGCAAGGGTGTCTGTGCCGTCCTTTTTCAGCATCTCGACCAGTTTCAGGAATATCTCAGCGGTGCACTCCGCGTCGTCTACCGCCCTGTGATGATTTTCCAGCGATATTTTCAATGTCTTTGCCACCGCATCCAGCGTGTACTTGGCCTGCCCTGTGAGCAGCGTCCGCGCCATGCCGACCGTATCCACATAGGTAAAATCAATGGGGATATTCTGCCGCTTTGCGTTCTCCTTGATAAAGCTCACGTCAAAATTCGCATTGTGCGCCACGAGCGCCGCATCTCCGACAAACGCAAGAAACGCAGGCAGCACATGCTCAATCGTCTCAGCATCAATCACCATGCTGTCACTGATGCCTGTCAGCTTCTCGATCTCAAAGGGAATCGGCACCTGCGGGTTGACAAACGCAGAAAACCGGTCTGCGATCTGTCCGTTTACCACCTTGACCGCGCCGATCTCTATGATGCGGTTGGTGACCGGTGAAAATCCCGTCGTCTCGATATCAAAGACTACATACGTGTCATCCAGCGTCTGCCCCTTGTCGTCCGTCACGATCTCCTTCAGATCGTCGACCAGATACCCTTCCACGCCATAGATGATCTTAAAGTCATCGTCATGGTCGAGGGTGTGGTTCGCGTCCGGAAAAGCCTGGACACATCCATGATCGGTGATCGCGAGCGCCTTGTGCCCCCATTTCTTTGCGCGCTTAATGATATCCTTGACATCGGACACGCCGTCCATATCACTCATCTTTGTGTGACAGTGCAGCTCCACGCGCTTTCGGGCGCTGTTGTCCATGCGCGACGTCGTGAAATCAGGTATCTTCATCACACCGACAAGCGAACCGATCGTGAGCTCCCTGTCAAACGTATCGTTGACCGTGACTCCTTTCAGTTTCAGGAAAGCCCCGGCCTTCAGATCTCCTGTCAGCTCCGCAAGCTGCTCATTATGTACAAACATCTTGACCTTGATGGTATCCGTAAAATCCGTGATCTCAAAGCTCACAAGCGTGCGCTCGTTGCGAAGCTCACGCGTCTCAAGCGTGCGCACCTTGCCTCTGATCGTGACTTCGCCCATCTCGCCCCAGATCTCTTCGATGTTGATACACTCATCCTCAAAATCCCTGCCAAAAATGACATTCGGGTTGTCCGACCGCTTGAGCGCCCTGCGCTGGAAACCTTTGTCTGCGCCTTTTTCAGATCTGCCGTAAGACTTCTTTTCATATAACTTTTTTTCATACGACTTTTTTTCTGTCCCCGACGCAGCAGGCGTCTCCTTCTGTTTTGCCAGGGACGCCGTCTTCGCCTGTTCCACAGCCAGATTCCTACCCGCGGTTTCAATAGATATTGCGGACAAGTCCTCCGACGCGGCGACAGCATCGTTTCCTCTGGCAACGCTTCCAAGACGACTGCTGATACCCTCGACAATCTTTTGAATCCGCAGAGCATCGTCCTCCCGATATCTGCTCGCTTTTGCTTCCTTGTAAGCAATCTGAAATTTTACCCGAAAACCGCACCGCTCATTCATTACCTTATCCAGGATATCGACGAGCTCATCCTCCTTAGACTTTGCGATCACGCTGTCCTCCAGAACCAGCTCCATTATATTTTCTTCTGGAAACTGCAGGTCTGCCTGCCGGAACATCGTGTAGAGCATATGGTCGCACTCCCTGATCTCCGTCAGAATGCTCTCCCGGTACAGCCCGATCAGCTTCTCCGGATTATACTGCTCTGAGAGCACAAACTTTTCATAGATCTTGATGATCATATATTCCCGCGGAAAAAACTGCCTTTTGATCTCCTTCTCCACGAAATAGACCTGTTCCTTCTCAATCAGCCGCTCGCTTCTGATATAGATGCGCAACAGATCTTTGCGCCTGGTCGTGGTAATCCGCTCCACCACCACCTGTTCAAACAAATCTTTCTGCACACCGTCCAGCCTGAGATTTGGAAACGCCTCGAAAAATCTCTTTTCCATCGCTATCCCACCCAATGCTCTAACTCATACTTCAATGTGTTCAACAGTTCCCCCTCTGGTACTTTCCTGACGATCTCACCCTTCTTGATGAGAAGTCCCTCCCCGATGCCGCCTGCAATGCCGATATCCGCCTCTTTTGCCTCCCCCGGCCCATTGACGGCACAGCCCATCACAGCCACCTTGATGTCGAGGTCATACCCCTGCACCATCGTCTCAACCTGGTTTGCCAGACTAATCAGATCAATATTTGTCCTTCCGCATGTAGGACAGGAGACCACCTCAATGCCGCCTCTGCGCAGTCCGAGTGTGCGCAGAATCAGCTTTGCAGACTTGATCTCCTCGACAGGATCACCCGTGAGGGACACCCTGATCGTATCACCGATTCCCTCGTTTAAGATAATCCCGAGACCGACCGCCGACTTGATATTGCCGCTCGTCACAGTACCTGCCTCCGTGATACCCACATGCAGCGGATACGGCGTCTTGTCAGCGAGCAGCTCATGCGCCCTGACACACATCATCACATCGGAGGACTTAATGCTGATCACCATATTGTCATAATCCAGCTCCTCGATGATACGCACTTTGTCAAGCGCACTCTCCACAATTCCCTCGGCAGTGACGCCGCCATACTTTGCCACCAGTTCCTTCTCCAGTGAACCGCTGTTCACGCCCACCCGTATTGGTATGCCGCGCTCTCTCGCAACCTTTACCACCGCAGCCACGTTTTCACGGCTCCCAATGTTTCCGGGGTTAATGCGTATCTTATCCGCACCGTTCTCCATGGCGGCGATCGCCATTTTATAATCAAAGTGAATGTCCGCCACCAGCGGAATCGATATCTCGCGCTTGATCTGTGCGATCGCCTGTGCAGCTTCCATATCCGGCACCGTACACCGGATGATATCACAGCCGGCCTCGGCCAGACGCTTGATCTGCGCCACTGTAGCCGCCACATCATTGGTCTTTGTATTTGTCATAGACTGAATCAGGATCGGGTTTCCCCCGCCGATCACCCGGTCTCCAATGTGAATCACTTTCGTATTATCTCTGTACATACATTTCCTCCATCCCTATCGTTACAGTTCAGCCTTGCTGAACTGTAACGCATCAAGCCATGCAAAACCACTTCGTGGTGGCTTGATGCATCTCAACCTCCACGCTTTCTCACGGACTTCGCAGCGAAGTGCGAAGTCCTACGCTGAAATGTAACTCCCTATCTCCCTATTTGACAAAAATCCTTGCAATATCATTGTACAGCACAAACACCATCAGAATCATCAGCGCGACAAAGCCTATAAAATGCACCATTCCCTCCTTTTCAGGCGAGACCGGCTTACCGCGCACCACCTCGATCAGCATAAACAACAGTCTGCCCCCGTCCAGCGCAGGCAGCGGCAGCAGGTTCATCACGCCGAGGTTCACGCTGAGCAGCACTGCGAAGTTGATCATATTGATCACAACTGTCGGCAGACCGTATGGCTTTGTCTCCTCAATCGTCTCATCGATCATCGTAGCGATTCCAACCGGACCGGACAGTTCATTTACAGAAACCTTTCCCTGTACCAGCATCAGGAGACTCTTGACCGTCGCCTTCAGCCAATAGCGCACCTCGTATGCACTGTACTTAATCAGGTCAAATCCCTTGCACTGTATCGTCCGACCGATCGTAAACCCGATATAATACCGATTATCCTGTTCACTGAACTGCGGCGTGACCACAGTCGTATATTTCTGACCGTCGCGTTTATACTCGATCTCCAGCGGCTCTCCGCCTCCCAGCGCAGACGCAAGCGTTACCTCATTTGAGAGATAAATCCGCTCTCCGCCCATCTTCGTGATCATATCCCCCACTCTGAGTCCCGCTGCCTCCGCCGGATATCCCTCTATCAATGAATTGATCGTCGGTGTATCCCCGCCGGCAAAGCCGACCACAATCAATGACAGCAAAAACGCCAAAATAATATTAAAAAACGGCCCTGCAAAAACAGTCGCAATCCGCGACCAGACATTTGCATCATTAAATGCGCCCTCTGGTTTTGGATGGTTCTGATCATCACCGTTTTGATCATTCGAGTAAATACCGTCCTCGCCCTCAAACATGCAGGCGCCGCCGATCGGCAACAGCTTCAACACATACTTGGTCTCCCCTTTTGTATATTTGATAATATCCGGTCCCATGCCGATCGAAAATTGCACTACCTTGATGCCGTTCATCTTCGCGATCAGAAAATGCCCCAGCTCATGCGAGATCACAACCACCCCAAATATCAGCACAAACGCTATAATCGTGACAACTATTCCCAACTTTTTTCCTCCCTTTGATCCATACGATTTTAAAATTTTGACTGAATCAATTCATATGTCTCCCGCTCCGCACTCAGGATTTCCTCCACATCAGGATTCTCCTTTTTCTTATGCGCATCCATACACATCTCAATGATTTCCGGAATCTGCAGGAAACGGATTTTTCTGTTCAGGAAGAGACTCACCGCCTTCTCATTGGCCGCGTTAAACACTGTCGGTACGCTCCCTCCCTCTGCAGCCGCCCGCAACGCGAGCTTCAGGCCTGTAAACGTATTCATATCCGGCCTCTCAAACGTAATACTGCCAAGCTCGTAAAAATCAACCCGTTTTCCTGCCATCGGGCGTCTGTCCGGATAAAACAGGGCATACTGTATCGGCAGTTTCATATCCGGCACACCAAGCTGCGCCATAATGCCGCCATCCACATACTCGACCATTGAGTGAATAATGCTCTGCGGATGCACCACCACCTGAATCCTATCCAGCTCCACATCAAACAGCCACTTTGCCTCCATGACCTCAAGCCCTTTGTTTACCAGCGTGGCGGAATCAATCGTGATCTTATGTCCCATGGACCAGTTTGGGTGCTTTAGCGCATCCTCGAGCCGCACCGTCTCCAGCTCCTGTCTGGTCCGCCCCCGAAACGGTCCGCCCGACGCTGTGATCAACAGCCTGCTCACCCTGTCCCGATTTTCACCCTGCATGGACTGAAAGATCGCGCTGTGTTCACTGTCCACCGGAAGAATTGACACCCCCATCTTCGCGGCAAGCGGCATGATGATGTGTCCTGCTGTCACCAGCGTCTCCTTGTTTGCAAGCGCAATATCTTTCTTCCTGTTGATCGCTGCGATCGTCGGCCGGATACCGATCATGCCCACGATCGCTGTCACCAGGATTTCGGACTCCTCCATCTGTGCGATCGCAAGCAGCCCCTCCATACCTGGTATCACCTGTACCTCCATATCGGCAAGTCTCGTCTTTAGCTCCTCACAGTCCGCCTCGCTCTGAAGAGACACCAGTCTTGGCCGAAACTCACGCACCTGTCGCTCCAACAGCTCAATATTTGCCCCCGCCGCCAGACCTGTCACCTGCAAATCCGGATTATCGCGCACAATCTCAAGCGTCTGTGTGCCGATCGAACCCGTAGAGCCCAGTATTGCTATCTTTTTCACAAAGATCTCCTCCTTTAAACAGTCACAATTTCTCACTGCTATCATTATTATTCACAAACAAATTCATCCATGACCACCCATCAGCAATATGATCAAAAAATACGTGATCGGTGCAGTAAAAATCACACTGTCAAACCGGTCCATAATGCCGCCGTGTCCGGGTATCAGCTTCCCATAATCCTTGATCTCATGATTTCTCTTGATCGCGGACGCCGCCAAGTCTCCCACCTGCGATATGACGGAGCCTGCGCCGCCCACGACAGTCAATATCAGCACAATCTGCTCGATTTCAAAGGCACTGCGAAACAGCACGCCAAACAGCGCACCTGTCAATGCCGCCCCTGCGATGCCGCCGACTGCGCCCTCGACCGACTTTTTGGGACTTAATACCGGCGCCAGTTTATGCCTTCCAAACATCACTCCTGTCAGATATGCAAAAGTATCTGATATCCATGAACTGATAAAGATCATCCACACCAGATAAATGCCGTTATCAAGCTGTCTTGTCAGAAACACAAACGACAGCATGACAGGTGCATAGATCAGTGAAAAATAAGCGGCCATCACCTGATCGGCATGGAATCTGGGATAAGCAAATACATACACAGACATCATTGCCATCATAGACAGGACGATAACCATCACCGCATAGGACGTATCCTCCACAAGATATATCACAGGATAGTAGCATGTGATTGCTGCGATTCCCGTGATCTCGAGACCATTTCGTTTTTCCCCTTTCCTGACACCGCAGGCCTTTGTGAGCTCCAGATAGCCAATGATCGATACGACATACAGCACTGCTGCCAGTATGATACCTCCGGGAAGAATCGCAGCCAGTGCCACAAGCACGATCACCACCGCGCTGATCGTCCGCTCCTTGCTTATTTTTCCAAGAATACTCGAAGCCATTCCTCACTCCTCCTTCACAAGCCCGTACCTCCGGTCCCTGTTCTGATATGCCTCCACTGCCCTGGCAAGCTCATTCTTATCAAAATCCGGCCATGGCACTGATGTGAAATAGAGTTCCGAATAAGCAAGCTGCCACAGCAAAAAATTGGATATACGCTGCTCCCCCGATGTCCGAATCAGCAAATCCGGTTCCGGCAGTCCCGCTGTGTCAAGACAGGCTGCAATCTTCTCATCATCGATCTCCTCCGGTCTTAACACTCCTGCAGCCACCTGTTCCGCGAGCTTGGTGATGCCCCTCCTGAGCTCGTCGCGCCCTCCGTAGTTGATCGCGATCTGGAAGTGAAGCCCTGTATTATTCTTCGTCGCCTGTTCCAGCTCTTCGATGCTGGCTCTCAGATCTTCCGCCAGACCGGATTTGTCGCCGAGCACCCGCACACACATATTGTTTTTCTGGGCACGCCTGATGCTGTTCTTCATATAATTTCTGAGCAGATTCATCAACGTAGCCACCTCGCTGTCCGGCCTGTTCCAATTCTCCGTCGAGAACGCATACACTGTGAGATAATTGATTCCCATATTGTAAGCATCCTCACAGATCTGCTCCACCGTCTTTGCTCCCTGTACATGACCAGCTGTTCGCGGAAGTCCCTTGGCTTTCGCCCAGCGCCCGTTTCCGTCCAGAATAATCGCCACATGATTTGGTGCATTCATAACATTTCTCCTTTCCATTCCATAACAGGTGCACTCGCAATCGAGCAGGGGAATGACCTTCTCCACTACTCGTGCGCTGGGCACCCGTCAGCCTTAGCTGACACATTTCCTCTGGGTGCTCGTGTGCATAAAAGAAGGGGCACTACATCTCCTGTGCACGCGCCCCCCTTCACGGCAGACTTCCTCTGTCGTGAGTATTATATTATACAGTCAGAACTTCCTTTGATTTCTCGTCGATCGCCTTATCCACATCTTTGATATACTTGTCTGTCAATTTCTGTACCGCATCCTCCAAATCCTTGATCTCATCCTCGGACACTTCTGTCTTGGCAAGCTTCTTGAACGCATCATTCGCATCGCGCCTGATATTGCGCACTGCCACCTTACACTCCTCGCCCTTTTTCTTGATATCTTTCACGAGATCTTTTCTGCGCTCCTCCGTCAGTTCTGGAAATACGAGACGAATCACTGCACCATCATTACTCGGGGTAATACCAATATCCGATGCCATGATCGCCTTCTCAATTGCCTTGATCAGACTCTTCTCCCATGGCGCGATCTGTATCATCCTCGCCTCCGGAACTGTAATATTTCCAACCTGTTGAATCGATGTCGGCGTTCCATAATAGTCCACCTTTATCTTATCAAGCACGTGTGGATTTGCCCGCCCGGCACGGATTGTCTGATAATCTGATAAGAGAAAATCAAGTGCCTTCTGCATTTTGTCATCATATGTTTTTACTCTCGCGTCCATTTTCTATGTCCTCCTTGATTTCATTCTAAAACCCATATACAGCAGCCTGCATTCATCAAATCAGACTGTGATCACAGTGCCGTTTGACTTTCCCTTCACTGTGTTGATGATACTGTTCTCCTCATTCAATCCAAATATCGTCATCGGCATCTTATTTTCCATGCAGAGTACCGCTGCTGCTAAATCCATCACACCGAGCTGCCTGTCAACGACTTCCCTGATTGGAATTGTGTCATATTTTCGGGCATCCCTGTTGACCTTTGGATCAGAGTCGTATACACCGTCGACCGCCCTCGCAGAAAGAATCATATCCGCCTCAATCTCGACCGCCCTGAGCACCGTCCCCATATCCGTTGAGAAATACGGATGTCCGATGCCGCCTGCAAAAAATACTACCCTGCCCGCCGCGAGCGCCGCCACAGCCTTATCCTTCGAGAAGAGTTCTGTGAAGGCAGCGCACTGAAACGGCGTAAAGATCTCTGTTCCCATGCCGACAGAGCGGAAGATCTCAGATACATAGATACAGTTCATGACCGTAGCAAGCATACCAATCTGATCTGCCTTTGTCCGGTCGATCGTCTCGCTCGTCCTGCCCCGCCAGAAATTGCCGCCGCCGATCACGATGCCCACCTGCACGCCGCTGTCCACAATCTCTTTCACCTGCCTGGCCACTGCTGTCACTGTGGGCTCATCAAACCCCGTCTTCTTATCTCCAGCCAGCGCCTCACCGCTCAGCTTCAATAATATTCTTTTCATACTATGCTGACTCCTATCCATTTTTATGCTCCTGAACAATTCCTTACTTTCTGTTTTTCTTCACGTCATTGAAGAAAGCAGAAGGACTGACATCTGCATAGCACTGTGAACACATACCCTCAATCACTGCACCGTTGTTGATCTGCACAGACTTTGACTTAATATTGCCCATCACGATCGCTGATGTGTCGAGAATGACAGGTCCATGCACATCGATATCACCCTTCACGGCTCCTGCGATCACCGCGCTCGTGGCAAAAATATTACCAATCACGACAGAACTCTGCCCGATTTTGACACTGCCCTTGCTCCTCACCTCTCCGTTGATCTGTGCGGACTCCGCATAGATCTCTGCCGCTGCGGAATTACCTGTAATGCTTCCTGTCACATTCAATTTGCCAAAAATCTCAATATTGCCTGTGATGTTACCGATCAAATCCATGTTGCCGCTGCTCGTCACATCACCCGTGATATTCATGCCGGCCGTGATCACTGCCGTATCCGTTGAAGCGGCAACACCTGCATCAAAATCAGCCTCCTGTGCTGCTGTAGGCGCTGCATCCATATACGCCGACTCCTGTAAGTTCTGTTCTACCTCGTTTAACAATTGTTCCATCTCTGCGTCTGCCTCACTTATATTATTTTCTTGTAGTGCAGATGTTTCTGTCGCAACCTCCGCACTTATATCTACCTCAGCGGCTTCTGTCATATCTTCCACGACTGCTGCCGACTCAAGCCCTGACGAAAAATCTCCACCGGCGTTATTCTCCACAGCCTCTTCTGTTGTGTTCATTGTGCTCATCGTATCCATCATAGCCGCCATATCCATATCAGCAGCCCTGGGAGCGCTCTGTAACCCGGTTGTTCCTGCCGGAGCATCCCCCAGAGCAGCAACCCCTTTCTCAAGCATCGCCTCAAGATCTGCAAAATCTGTGTCCGATGCCTCACCAAACAAATCCTCTGAAGCCGTCGTCCCACCAAAGCCGGCTACCGCATCCTCAGCCTCCAAATCATTTACCGTCTGTGATAAATCCTGTTTTAAATCCTGAAAAAATCCCATAGTAAATTATCCTCCAATTTTATTTTGTATTTTTATAATTTTGTATTTTTATATTAATAACAAATTCTACTCATGTAGATGCTGCACCCTCACCGTGTCCTCAGATATCGGCAAAATTACCGTATTGTCGGATTCAAGAATCTTCTCAATAATCGCAGGCAGCGCGTCCACTGTCGAATCCTTATCCGCCGCATCATGAAAAAGAACCACCGCGTTATCAAACTGTCCAACACTGTCAAGCACATTTTTCGTGATCTGGGCAACGCTCTTCCTGCCGCCTGTGGCATCACCGCTTGACACATTCCAGTCAAAATATATCAAATTCTCCTTGTTGAGATAATTGACCAATTCCCACATATCGACATGACTGATCGTATTGCTGCTGCCGCCCGGGAACCGGACAATATTACAGTCCTCCCCTGTGAGCTCATACAGAAAGTCGTGAAGCCTGGTCAGATCTTCCCTGTACGCATCCAGCGATGCATAGATCTCATTGTATTTGTGACTGTAGGAATGCATCGCCAGCGTGTGTCCGTCCTCCACAATCCGCCTGTACTGGTCTGCATAGCCTTCCTTCCCCACTACAAAGAACGTCGCTTTCACGCCATACTGGTCAAGAATATCAAGAATCCTGTCCGTATTGGAGCTTGGACCGTCATCAAAGGTCAGATACACTCTCCGAATCCCTGCACTGCTATCCTCCCTGCCGTCCCACCTGTGTGTGTCCTCCAACGCTGCTGCCTCCACAATATCTGCAGCCTCCGTCGCATCCACAATATTACCGTCAATATCAGACACCACCAGAGACTCAGGCATTTCTAAGGCCTCCTCGCTCTTTGCCATGTTTCCCGCATTGACCACCGTGCTGTCCTGCAGCAGCATCAACCGCTGTTCCAGTCCATTGACCTTTCTTCCAATATTTATCACCAGTACAAGTATTACAACACAGTTCACAATCGTCATCAGCGTGAGCACTGGGACCGCAAAATCAATAAAGCCCTTTTTTGCTGCCGGCTTTACAGATTCTTCAGCCTTATCTTCTGTTTCTTCATTATGATCTTCTAATTCCATATTACCCTTTCATATATCTCTGCACCCGCTGAACTCTGATTTTATTATAGACATATCGATTATAACACACAATCACTACTTTAGAAAAGACATTTTCGTAAGTTTATTCAAACTTTATTCTTGGAATTTCTATTCCATATCTTCATTATAATGTGCTCTCCCGCCGCCAATATATTTCGCTCGCGTCCTGGCACATACAATATGCGCACCGCCAATCACCGGATGCTCTATCCGCACCGGCACCGCTACCGGTCTTAGATGCATCCCGATCAGCGTATCCCCAATGTCAATTCCGGCGTGCGCCTGGATATGCTCTACTGCCACCGGATTCTCCATATGTTTCCACGCCGCCGTCGAGAAGGAGCCTCCCGCCTTTGGCTGAGGTATCACATTTACTACCTCATATCCAAAGCGCTCCGCATCGACATATGTCATTATCAGCGCCCTGTTCAAATGCTCGCAGCACTGCGCAGCCACAGCCAGACCTGCCCTCCTAAGCTCCTCATACATTGCCACAAACACCGCTTCCCCAAGCTCCGCATTGGAGAACGAGCCAATGTGTCGCTCTGCAATCTCGCTTGTAGAGCAGCCGATCACTACCAAATCCCCCTTCCTGAGTCTTGCCTGCTCCAGAAACTCAGCGACTACTCTCCTTGCATCACCTGTTACCTTTTCATAATGATCTTTTTCAAATTCACACATGATCCTACCCTTCCTATTATTTCCCCACAAGTCTCTTTAAAATCGGAATTTTTCCAAGAAACACAGTACAGCACAATGATATAGCAAGTACCACCACTGCCTCAGCCATATTCCACACATACGATGGATGATCAATAAAATCAAGCCGCTGTATCAAAAAGATCAGCAGATATCCTGACAAAATATATATTCCCATACTGTCTGCCCCGAGTTGTCTCAGCACACTGTATTTTGTGAGCCATTTCCCGATACGATTCACTTTATTGACACCTGCTATAATATACTGCCACAGTAACACAAAAAATAAACTTCCGGCAAACCCGGCCAGCATCCTGTACAGATCAATCCACAGCTGATGCACCACCGGTTTCCCAATCAATTTGTATCCTGTCAGATATATCAGGTAATCCTTATTATAATATAGGAATAATCCGGCAAATGCAAGTCCGAATATCCCCAGCATCCATATTTTGGGCCTGTCATCCAGCCCACGTCCCCTGCGCTGCATCCAGTCATGCATATAATATCCAAAGAGAAAATACGGCAGCATATACTTATAGGCGCCAAGTCCCAGACCGTCAGGTATCACAAAGAGCGCCAGAAAACAGAGCACATAAATTGCAATATTATCCCTCAGAAAGCAATGCATCACAAATACAACCAGAAAACACCACCACACAGCCCACAAAAACCAGAGATTGTTCAATGCGTTATAAAAATATACAAAAACCAGCGCTTCCGGCTGCGGTTCATCGCTGAGATGATTGACGACCAATATCCTCACATAATCCAACGCTGTCCACGCAAAGACAGGAATTAACAGCGACGCCGCTCTCCTCCTCACAAGACTTATCCGCGACGCTCTCTCCCTGGCTCCCTCAATGCCCTTCCAGTTCAGATATCCGCTGATCATCATGAACAGCGGCATATGAAAACTATATATAAACTGATACAACCTGTCATCAAAATATAGCTGCTCCGTCCGGTAAGCCGCGCCGCTCCCCTCCTGTATACAGTGCCCAAACACCACAAGAATAATCGCAAATCCCCTTAACAGGTCAGGAATAAGCTCCCTCTCACTTTTATTTTCCATCCATAACTCCCTCTTTATTATACTCCCACACAATAACTTAACATAATTCACATTTTTTTTCAATAATACAACTCACAATTGACAAATCCGCTTGATATCGTTATGATTACATTAGTGTTCCTATTCAGGACAACTATATAAGCGGCAATTTGTGCCCATGCTAAACTCACAATAAGAATGGAGGATTATTATGCCAAAACTAAATGAAAACTATCTAAATCTGAAGGAGAGCTACCTTTTCTCAGAAATCGACCGCCGCGTCAATTCCTATGCCGCGGCAAACCCGGACAAAAAAGTGATTCGTCTCGGTATCGGCGATGTCACCCTTCCCATCGGCTCCGAAGTGATCGCTAAGCTCCACGAAGGTGTCAACGCGCTCGCAAGCGCAGATACGTTTATGGGATATGGCCCCTATCAGGGATACGACTTTTTGCGCAACGCCATCGTCAATTACTATGACAGAAACAACGTATCGATCGATGCTGATGAGGTATTTGTGTCTGACGGCGCAAAAAGTGATACCGGAAACATCACTGATCTATTTGACAGAGATAATGTCATCCTGATCCCTGATCCGGTCTACCCAGTCTATGTGGACACAAACATTATGAATGGCCGAAATATCATTTATATCGATGCCAACGAAGAAAATAATTTTCTGCCCATGCCGGACCATAACATCCACGCTGACATCATATACATCTGTTCACCGAACAATCCGACAGGCGCCGCCTACAACAAAGAACAGCTGAAAGAGTGGGTAGACTATGCACTTGAAAACAATGCCGTTCTCCTATACGACTCTGCTTACGAATGCTTCATAACCGACAGAACACTCCCCAGAAGTATTTATGCCATTGAAGGTGCCAAAAAATGCGCGGTCGAGTTCTGCTCCCTCTCCAAGACAGCCGGATTTACTGGCACACGATGCGGATACACGATCGTGCCAAAGGCAATAACATTCACAGCTTCCACCGGCGCGGAAATGTCCCTGCACGCGATGTGGTATCGCCGCCAGAGCACAAAGTTCAACGGTGTGTCCTACATTGTACAAAAAGGCGCTGCGGCTGTATTCTCCGAGGACGGTATGGCGCAATGCAGGGAAAACATCAAATACTACCAGCAAAATGCCAGGATTATTGCTGACGCCCTTTCCAGAAAAAACATTTCCTACTTCGGAGGAATCAATTCTCCCTATATCTGGTTCAAATGTCCGAATGACATGGATTCGTGGGATTTCTTTGATTATCTGCTAACCAAAGCGCAGGTCGTGGGAACCCCAGGCGCGGGCTTCGGCAAAAACGGACAGAAATTTTTCCGTCTCACCTCATTCGGCAATCGGGAAAACACTGTAGAAGCGATGGCACGAATCGAAACACTATTTTAATAAAACCCCTCTGACACTCAAACTTGTCAGAGGGGTTTTATCTCGCAATGCAAAACGTCTGCTCATTATGCAACTACTACATTTGCAGCTCTCAGTTTAGAACTATTCTTCGGGTCCTGCTCAATATCAAAAGTAACCTTCTGTCCTTCTTCAAGAGTCTTGTATCCATCAGACATGATTGCAGAGAAATGTACAAACACATCTTCGCCTGTCCCTTCGTTTGTAATGAATCCATATCCCTTTTGAGCATTAAACCACTTTACTGTTCCATTGTTCATAGTTAGAACCTCCATTAAAAATATTTATGTACTCTACATCCGCCTAAAAAAACTGACTTGTCTGCATCAAAAGGAATGCTTTGCAGAACAAGTCAGCTCATAGTTCTAATTGAATACTATCAAATTCTATCACTTTTGCAGAACAAAGTCAATAAATTTTTGCAAAATAGAATAGAAATATAGAATAAAAGTTACTGTTCACACAGGACTTAGCATTTACTGCTAAGTCTGTGCGAAAACGTAGTGGTTGCAAGTAAAAATCCATTTGTGAAGCAAATTTTGCATGGATTTTTACCTGTTACTGGAACGGAGTGAACAGTAACGAATAGAATTTTGAGCGTCTGCACACATAAAAAATAGCGAAGGGGGGATTCGAACCCTCGACACCGCGGGTATGAACCGCGTGCTCTAGCCAACTGAGCTACTTCGCCATCTTACTTACTGAGTATATTCCCTCAAAACCGAACACAAAAATATTTTATCTGTACCATATCTTCCTTCTGTTATTCCATCCGTCTTTTCCAGCACTTTCCAACATTTCCATACCTGTCAGGATAAGCCTTCGACCGATTAGTAGCATTCAGCTCAGTACAT
>VSNM01000033.1 GCA_009774245.1 Lachnospiraceae bacterium
ATTCAGCACATTGGAGATCACAGACACCTTCATCGGAAAGCCGGAGTTGCCCCCTGCCCGAAACAGTGCCGCCCCCCCCCTCAAAACCGAAAGAAACGGATACGAGATAACTGTGATGAGGAAATAGATCAGACAGCCGTCCATCACCTCGTCCTCCACCTCACCAAAGATAAAGCGCAGCAGACGCTCCCTTCCGAGCAGACAAACCAGCAGAACCGCCAGCGCGATTACCGCCACCGTGAGCACAACCTGTCTTGCTGCGTTATTAGCCGCCCTCTCGTCACCGCTTCCGAGATATTGTGAACATATAATCGCAGCTCCCGCAGCCATCGCTGAAAACACCTGTATCACCAGATTGTTGAAGGAATCCACCAGCGACACAGCAGAAATCGCCTCACTCCCGACCGTCGACACCATCATCGTGTCGACCATTCCCATAAAGGAATTAAGCAGCTGCTCAATGATGATCGGAACAAGCAGCATAAATAACACCCGATTGGTAAATAGTATGTTATTCCAGTCTATTTGCTTTTTATCATATAATCTCATTTGTCTTCAATCATCCATTCATGCGTAACAGGACGCTTGTTATTTCATTTGGCTTTGCCACAAAGGTCGTCGCGCCGTGCTCCACCAGAAATTCTTTGTCCCGAAAGCCCCACAATACACTGATACATGGAAGTCCCGCATTCTGCGCTGTCGCAAGATCCACATCGGAATCCCCGACATAGACAGCCTCCTCCCTTGTCCGGCCAAGCTCCTCCAACGCGAGAAATACGCTGTCCGGCTCCGGCTTTCTCTTTAAATTCTCACGGTCACCAATCGCGACATCCACCTGCGGGAAATACCTGTTATTTAAGTCCTGTACCGCCGAGTCAATCTTGTTGGATACGATCGCCATCGCATAACCCCTGTTCTTTAATTCCTGCAAAAGCTCCGGTATGCCATCGTATGCCCTTGTCGCGTCATTACAGTGTTCCCCATAGTATTCCTTAAAAATCGCAAATGCATGCTCAAATTCTGGATTCTCCTCCCCCTGCGGCACGGCGCGAATCATCAGGTTGCGGACGCCGTTTCCCACAAACCGCCTGACCTCGCTCAATGTCCGCTCCGGCATACCACATACCTTCAGTGCGTAGTTTGTCGCGTTCTTTAAATCCTCCAACGTATCTAAGAGCGTACCATCCAAATCAAAAATTACTGTCGTTATCTTCATTTCTTCATCTCCTATGTTTCCTCTCAATTTTTTCACAACTACTCCTATAACCACTATGATTTTATACTGGCGGTCGAAAAAACTGACCGCTCAGTATAAAGTTATGCACACAGCCGCATAAGGAAATATGCCGCTTCGCGGCTGCGGCTGGTGCGATACTCACGGCAGATTTCATCTGTCGTGAGTATATTTGTGATTCAGCTCCGCAAAGACTTTATTATATGCATCCAGATAGGAAATCCCCTGCTCCTGACAGACTGCTGCCAGCGCTTCATACTCAGGATAAACCCTTTCTCCACACGTTTTCACTTCAAGTTTTCCAAAACTAGTGTTATCGATTCTCTTTTCCCGTCCTAACACCGTGCGCTCCATCTCCACTCTCCTGATGCCAATCGTGGTCGTCTCGCGAAAGATGATCTGCTCAAGCTTTGTGATATCCTCTTCCTTGCAGATCACATTGAGCTGGTAGGCCGGGCGGTTCTTCTTCATATAGATCGGTGTATAGTACACATCTCTTGCCCCTGCCTCAAACAGCCTGTCCGTCACATAGCCGAAGACCTCCCCCGGACAGTCATCAATGTTCGACTCGAGCTTATAGATGACATCGCGCTGTTCCGTCATCTCCTCCGCGACCATAACCCGCAACAGACTCGCCTTCTCATAATTTCTCTTACCCGCACCGATACCGCTTGCCACAACTTTGAATCTCGCAGGCAGCCGATCGGCCGTCCTGACAGCAGCGGCGATCGCCGCACCAGTCGGCGTCACAAACTCTCCCTGCATCTCCATAAAGTGCACTGGCAATCCGTATGCCTCCATAATATTAGCCGTCGCAGGAACCGGCACCGGAAGAATGCCATGCTGACAGCGCACACTGCCGTGTCCCTCGTACAATTCCGATACCACAACATCTGTTATATGATACTTTTCCCTCAGCGAATCCAGACACACGGCAGCAGACATGATATCCACGATCGAATCCACCGCGCCCACCTCGTGAAAATGCACTTCACCCACCGGCTTATTGTGCACCTTTGACTCAGCCTCAGCAAGAATTCCAAAGATTTTCAGCGCTAAATTTCTCGCTCCGTCTGTTAGCTTCGCATTTTCCAGAACATCTGTTATCTCTGCCAGTCCTGTGTGCGCATGGTGGTGTCCGCCTTCATCCCCATGATGATGTCCCTCCTCGTGAGGATACCCATGCAGATACTCCATATCATGGTCATGGTTCTCATGCGCCTCATCCAGTATCACATTGAAATCACAGGCATCGATACCCGCCTTCTGCACTCTCGTCACTGCCACGTCAAATCCCCGCACCAGTGGCCTGATGCTGTCAATGGCCTCGTCAAGCGCCAGTCGGTCCGCCCCCAAGTCTAACAGTGCACCGACTGTCATATCCCCGCTGATTCCTGAATAGCACTCCAAATATAATGTTCTCTTCATAATAAAACCCCTATCCCTATATGTTCTGTATGTCTTATATGACTTACACCATTCCTGCAAACCGCCTGCTTCTAAATCATTACCGTTCACGCCAACGAACCCCAACCCTCTCCGCCAGACGATTGATCTGTGTCGCCAGATACCCCGCACCGTATCCATTGTCGATATTTACCACCGCAATGCCGTTCGCACAAGAATTTATCATCGTGAGCAGTGCGGACAATCCATGCATACTCGCCCCGTATCCGACCGAAGTCGGCACGGCTATGACTGGATTGCTGACCAGCCCTCCGATCACACTCGCCAGTGCCCCCTCCATACCTGCCACGGCCACGACACAGTTCGCCTCCTGTATCGTCTCCGTGTGTGCTAACAGCCTGTGCAGACCACTCACCCCCACATCATAGATCCGCGTCACACAACTGCCAAAATACTCCGCCGTCTGCGCAGCCTCCTCGGCCACAGGAATATCTGCTGTGCCCGCCGTACAGACAGCGATCTTTCCGATGCGCCGCGCCGCTTTCTTCTCCGGCTCAGTCTCTATCTTCAATATTTTTGACACCCTGTCATACTGTACCTGCGGAAGCGCCCTGCGTACCAGCTCAAACTGCGCTTCTGTCGCCCTCGTCCCAAAAACTGCACCGTTTTTCTCATACATCTTCTGAAAAATCGATACCAGATAGTCGTCCGGCTTTCCCGCGCAGTAAATCACCTCCGGGAACCCCGATCGAAGCTCCCTGTGTGTGTCGAGCTTCGCAAACCCCATCTCCTCAAAGGGCTGCCGCCTCAGATACTTTTCAGCCTCCTCCACGGACAGAGCACCATTTTGCACCTTTTCCAACAGATCTTTTACTTCCCACTTTCCTTCCATGCACGCCCCGCCTCTCCGTCAAAATATTATCGTGTTTATTATAATGCATTCTCACAAATAGTGGAATACCTTTTGCAACCCATCATCAAACCGATTTATCGGTTTGATGACATATTTCCTTTGGGTGCCCGTGTGCATAATACAGGCGCAGCCATATGTACTGCGCCCGAAAAGCATTCCCTATTTATACTCACTGATCTCATAAAATGTAACCATCATAATCATGGTATCTGCCCGTTTTCCGATCACCTTCACCGTCACGCGATACCAGATATCATCCGTGAGCTCGTACTCCATCGGCCCGCAGAAATCACCCCGCACGATCTTCGCAAATGCCTCACTCAGCATTTCCCTCTCGGTCTCCACTCTCCTGTTGTACTGGCGCTCACTGACACTCTTATCAAACATGATCTCGCTCTCATACCGCATATTCGTCCGAAGCAGTTCAAGTTTTTCATGTCTGTACTCATACACTGCGATCGGCGTCTCCAGCATATCAAAAAGCCTGCTGGTATTCGAGCGCGTATTCCACAATTCATTGACGATCACAATGTTCTCGTCTGTACTGCATTTTGCCCCCATCGCCTCCTCCCTGGCAATGAACGCCTCGTAGTCAGCGACCGGCATCGGCCTTGCATAATAAAAACCCTGCGCGTACTCGCATCCGATGCATTTGAGGAAATCCACCTGCTCGAGCGTTTCCACGCCCTCCACGATTGACGGCAGATGCAGCCACTTTGCCATGCGGATCACGGAGGTGAGCACCTTCTCGCCTTTTCCGTTAAATTCCTGATCCTGCAGGAATTTCATATCCACTTTCAGATAGTCGACCTCCATATCCTTCAGGACATTCAGCGACGAATACCCGCTCCCGAAATCATCCATCATGATCTTAAACCCCAACTGGTGGAGATTGCTCATCATCCTCATAATCAGATCCTGATCTTCCATAAAAGCGCTCTCTGTCAGCTCCAGATTGAGAAGCTCCGCAGGAATCTGATACTCAGTGAGCAGTTTTTTGAAAATCTGTACCAGCTGCGGATTGTAGATATTCACACGCGACACATTCACCGAAATCGGATTGGGCTGTTTCCCCTCATCAAGCCATCTGCGCAGCAGCTTACAGACACGGCGCCACATATACTGGTCAAGCCTGCCGATAATACCGTTTCGCTCATATATCGGTATGAACTCCCCCGGCGAGATCATTCCCTTTTCAGGGTGATTCCAGCGTACCAGCGCCTCCGCCCCATACGAACGGTCCGTCACCAGATTGATCTTCGGCTGCAGATATACCTCAAACTGTTCCTCGTCAATGGCACGATTCACCTCATTGATGATAAACTGTTCCTGGCGCATATCCTCGATCATGCTCTCATTGTAGTACGCGATACTTTGGACAAACTTCCCCTTGCAGCTCTTGGCCGCCAGAAATGCCCTGTCGTACATCTCCGACACATCCAGCGTATCATCATTGATGACATACACCCCGCACGACACCTTGATATTATAATCTTTGTTTACCTTCCTCAGGTTGATCTGAAGTGCATTGACCAGCAGCTCAACATTTTCTTCCTTAAAGGGCATACACACTGCAAACACATCATTTTCCAGCCGTCCATAGACAAAATGGTCAAACACGGTCGATATTCTGCGAAGCTCTGACGCGACGCTCTGCAGCACCTTGTCGCCCTCCTTGACGCCATAGAAATTATTGATCATCTTAAAACGGTCGATGTCAAACCGCGCAAATGCAAAGGTCTCCTCTGTATTCTCTGAGAGCAACTCCCGCACTGTCCGATAAAATTTGAACTTCGTATAAATTCCCGTGACCGCGTCCCGCTCCGCCATGATCATGCGGCGTCCGATGCGTCCAACACCTCATAATCATCTGTGATCACATCTTTCAGTCTCTGTTTGACCACTTCCTCGTCATCTACCAGTAATATTGTGTTTTTATTATACATACGTGTCAGCTCCTTTGTATCAAACCGCATCCACCGGTCCGGCAATTGTTCTACAAACAACAATATACTTCCATTCTACCGTTCCTGACACGTTTTTGTCAATATATTCTAAACTTTTTGTGCAAACCGCCGCACCTTTTGTCAAAAAGTTATATACTCTTATTCCACTGAGATCACCTTGTAATCCTGATCCTCCACTGTCTTTTTCAGGATTTCATCGCTGACCTCCACGTTCAGCGTGAGCACTGCCGTCCCCGCCTCATGGCTCACTGCTGCCTCCGTCACCTGCTCTAAGGCCTCGAGACATTTCTTTACCCTTGCCTCACAATGCCCGCACATCATTCCCTCGATTTTCATTGTCTTTGTCATCTTTTCTTCTCCTTCTCTTTTATTTGTATCATCTGTATCACCGGCATCACTGCTGCCGGCCTGTGGCAGGAGCATCTTTGCAGCACGCTTCCTGTCGCGCTTTGCGCTGTAGATATCGACCAGATTCAGCCGCAGCGCGTTGGTCACCACACAAAAGCTCGACAGACTCATGGCCGCCGCCCCGAACATAGGATTGAGCTGCCATCCAAACAGTGGAATCCACACGCCTGCCGCCAACGGGATTCCTATGATATTGTAGAAAAACGCCCAGAAGAGATTTTCGTGAATATTTCTGAGCGTCCGTCGACTCAGCCGGATTGCCGCCGGCACATCCCTCAGCTGACTTTTCATCAGAACGACATCCGCCGCATCGATCGCAATATCCGTCCCTGCGCCGATCGCAATACCGATGTCAGCCCTCGTCAGTGCCGGCGCATCATTGATGCCATCCCCGACCATCGCAGTCCTGCCCTTCTTCTTCAGACTGCGGATCACACTCTCCTTCCCATCAGGCAGGACTCCTGCAAACACCTCGTCGACGCCCGCCTGCCTTCCTATCGCCCTGGCTGTGCGCTCATTGTCGCCCGTCAGCATAACCACATGGATTCCCATGCCCTGAAGCTCCTCCACCGCCTGCCTGCTGTCCTCCTTGATCACGTCCGCCACAGCGATCATTCCCACGAGGGAGTCGCTCCCCTGTGCAAAAAACAAGGGCGTCTTGCCTTCCTCCGCAAGCCTTTCAGACTTTTTCATGAAGTCCTGCAAAATGGCGTGGTTCGCGCCCGAAAGCTGCTCCCCGATAAATTTTGCGTTTCCGCCGTACATCTGTCTGCCATTTACCACAGCAGTCAATCCATTTCCGGGAAGCGCCCTGAAATCCGTCACCTCCGCCGCCAGACTTACAGAGGATTCTCTGCCTGCAAAATATGCCCTGGCATACTCATTGACAGCGCGAGCGAGCGGATGCTCACTCTTCTGCTCCAGTGCATACGCCATGGCGAGCAGCTCCTCCTTTGACACCCCGTCTGCAGGTACGATATCCGTCACCCGCGGCTCCCCACTTGTGATGGTTCCCGTCTTATCCAGCGCCACGACCGACACCTTTCCCGCTTCCTCCAGCGACACGGCCGTCTTGAACATGATGCCGTTTTTTGCTCCCATGCCGTTCCCGACCATGATCGCAACAGGCGTGGCAAGCCCCAGCGCGCAGGGACAGCTGATGACGAGCACAGAGATTCCTCTCGCAAGCGCAAAACCGACCGTCTGACCTGTGGCGAGCCACACCAGAATGGTAAGGAGCGCTATCGCGATCACTGCCGGAACAAACACGCCCGACACCCGGTCTGCCACCTTGGCAATCGGCGCCTTCGTCGCAGCTGCGTCGCTCACCATCCTGATGATCAGTGAGAGCGTCGTGTCCTCGCCAACCCTTGACGCTCTGCACCTGATAAATCCTGACTGGTTTACCGTCGCGGCCGACACCCTATCGCCCGGCTGCTTGTCGGCAGGAATACTTTCTCCTGTGAGCGCCGCCTCGTTGACAGCGCTTGTTCCCTCCAGCACAACGCCGTCGACGGGGATACTCTCCCCTGGCCTTACCACAAAGATATCCCCTACCGCCACCTCCTCTATCGGCACCTTTACCTCACCGCCATCGCGCACCACCACCGCTGTCCTGGGCGATATCTTCATCAGACCTTTCAGTGCGTCCGTCGTCCTGCCCTTAGAGCGCGCCTCCAACATCTTTCCCACCGTGATCAGCGTCAGTATCATCGCTGCGGACTCGAAATAAAATTCATGCATATACCCCATGACTGCCGCATGGTCGTTTCTCAACTGGGCATCCGTCATGGCAAACAGCGCATAGGTACTGTAGACAAATGCCGCCGTCGAGCCGAGTGCGACGAGCGTGTCCATATTAGGCGCCCTGTGCCAAAGGCTCTTAAAGCCGCTGATGAAAAACTTCTGGTTGATCACCATGACCGCGATCGTGAGCAACAGCTGAATCAGCCCCATCGCGACATGATTGTCCTCCAATCCCCCCGGAACCGGGAAATTCCACATCATATGTCCCATGGAAAAATACATCAGTGCGATGAGAAACCCTATGGAATACCACAGCCTGCGCTTCAACACAGGCGTCTCCTTGTCCCGCAGCATCTCCTCCTGCTCGCTGAAAGCAAGCTGTCCGCCGGAAGTGGACTGCCCGCCTCCCTTGAGCGAAGCGCCGTATCCAGCCTCCTCCACCGCCCTGATGATCTCCGCCGCAGGGGCGCTTCCCTCCACTCCCATGGAATTTGTGAGCAGGCTTACCGAGCAGGAGCTCACCCCTGCCACCTTTGAAACTGCCTTTTCCACCCGCGCACTGCAGGCGGCGCAGCTCATGCCTGTCACCGTGTACTGCTCCATCTCTATACCCCCTCATACTTTTATTTCATCAGCTTTTTGAGTGTCTGAATCAGCTCATCGACCGTCTCCTCCTTGCCGTCCCTGATATCCTGTGTCACACACGTCTTGATATGATTCGCCAGCAATACCCTGTTAAAACTGTTGAGCGCCGCATTCACCGCCGCCACCTGCACCAGAATATCCGTACAGTAGACGTCCTTCTCGACCATTCCCTTGATTCCGCGAATCTGTCCCTCGATGCGGCTCAGCCGGTTGATCATGTCCTTATACTCTTTGCCGGAGCGCTCCTTCGTCTTTTGCGCACAGTTCTCGCACCCTGTGCCCTCCGCCTCCGCATGATTCTCCTTTTCCACGTCCTCTGTATTTTCCATATTTTCCAGTTTCTCCAGATTTTCGTTACTCATTCATTTTTCTCCTTCCATGCAATACGATCTTCTTATATACTATACCCTTGTAAGGTAAATGTCAAGCACCTTTCTCTCACGACACGATCTGCGCCTCGATCGGGATACACTCAAACTCCTCATTCGTGAGCTTTCCCACTTTCAGCAGAATATTGTCCGGAACAGTTCAATACAGATTTTCATACATGATTTTTCATCATATTTAGGATTGATTTTCATAAAATAAAGTGCGATACTAAAAATATCGTGCAAAACAGAAAAATATTTTATTCGCAATACAAGGAGGAAAACCAGCAATGGAAAATCTAAAGATCCCTGAAAACTACCGCTCAGCGCTCAACCTGCATGACACGCAGATCGCCATCAAGACGGTAAAAGACTTTTTTCAGAACCAGATCGCGCAGCGGCTGAACTTAGCGCGCGTGTCGGCGCCGCTTTTCGTCGATCCCTTATCCGGACTCAACGACAACCTAAACGGCGTGGAACGTCCTGTGAGCTTTGACATCAAGGAGCAGGACGGGCGCATCGCGGAGGTTGTCCAGTCGCTTGCCAAATGGAAGCGCTATGCGTTAAAAAAATACGGCTTTGCCGTCGGAGAGGGCATCTACACCGACATGAACGCCATCCGCCGCGACGAGGACACCGACAATATCCACTCCATCTTCGTCGACCAGTGGGACTGGGAAAAAATCATTAACCGCACGGACAGAAACCTTGAGACGCTCAAGACTGTCGTCCGCAACGTGTACAAATGCCTCCAGAACACAGAGAAGTACATGGCAATCCAGTACGATTACATTGACGAGATCCTGCCTGATGACATCTATTTTGTCACCACGGAGGAACTGGCGGAAATCTTCCCCGACAACACGCCGAAGGAGCGCGAGTACTACATAGCCAAGGCAAAGGGCGCTGTGTGCATCATGAAGATCGGGGACAAGATGGAGAACGGAAAGCCCCACGACGGACGCGCCCCAGACTATGACGACTGGTCATTAAACGCCGACATCGTAGTCTACTACCCGGTTCTCGACATTGCCCTCGAGCTGTCAAGCATGGGAATCCGCGTCGACAGGGAGGCGCTGCTCTCACAGCTTGAAAAGGCTGGCTGCCCCGAGCGCGCCGAGCTCCCTTATCAAAAGGCAGTGCTGAACGAGGAGCTTCCTTTTACCATCGGCGGTGGTATCGGACAGTCGCGCATCTGTATGTTTTTCCTGAGAAAGGCACACATCGGTGAAGTCCAGTCCTCCCTTTGGCCTGATGATGTAGTAAAGGCGTGCGCCGAAAACGGAATCAATCTCTTATAAATCGAGTAGTGGAATGCCCTTCTCCACTACTCGTCGCGCCGGGCGCATGTTGCGTCAGCAACTAATTTCCTTATGCGCCCGTGTGCATCAGAATCAGGCAGGGGAGAACAACATTCCCCTGCCTGATTCTATCTGATCTCCGCGCCATTTTTCAGCCGCACTTTATTGTGATACATATCATCGTCCGCCCGTTTCATCGTATCGCGCAGGGACTGGTCTTTCTCCGAATCAAAGATACAGCAGCCCGACGCGATTCCCATCTTAAAGTCGCAGCCAGGCACCCGCAGCCTGTCCACATGCTGCTCCATCTCCCTTTTCACCCTCTTAAATTCCTCATAGCTGATCTTCTCGACGATGCCGCAGAACTCGTCCCCGCCGATGCGGTACATGTTCCCATATTTCCCGAACAGATCCCGGATCAGCTCGCTGCTGATCTTTATGTAATAATCCCCCATGTCATGACCAAGCTTGTCATTAAAAAGCTTCAGATTATTCAGGTCAAACATGATAATTCCCTTATTCTCGCACTTCCTTCCGACACAGCTGTCAATATACTTCTCAAAAGCCGCCCTGTTGTAGAGCTTTGTCATCGGATCGACAGACGCCTCCTCCCTGATGTCCTCAGCCTGCCTGCCAAGGCTCACCAGGCGCGCAAAGTCCCAGATCAGCGCCATCAAAACCGCTACCACATAGATAAAATACCCAAACCGGCTATACAGTGCGATGTCAGGTGTACTCGTAAAATAAAAGCGATACACATCCGCCAGGCTCAATACAACCAGCACGAACATAAATACCGTATGCGCAATGTAGGTCATGCGCTTTTCTTCATTGTACATCTTCGCACCCGAGTTCCGGCTGCGCACCATATTTCGCATACCAGTCACAACCACATAGACGCCAAGCACCAGAATCGACAGATTGGTGACCAATACCGTATCCGCATAATCCGCTATGCCGAACAGCTGAAACAGTGTTGTGACCGCCGTATCCGCCAATGCAATCCACGCGATCACTTTCAGGAACTTTGACTTTCCCTCATGAAACGTGATATTGGTAAATATTGCAAATGGAACGATGGAAGTCTTTAGGCAGATGTAGGATATCCACACCCACAGGAGCAGGTGATCCACATAAAATGAATAAATATTTGCCTCCAGTAACGACCACGCACCCCGGACGATTGTAAACATGCCCAGCCACGGAAGCCCGCTGCTGAGCAGCAGGCTTTTGCCCGCGACAAGCCAGAGCATGATGATAACCACCCCCAGCGCCACACCGATCACGCTGAAGAAAATCAACAAAAGCTTTTCTTTCATATAGCTGTTGGTGATCCCCTCCACCGTGCCGCCATACAGCACGGGCACCATTACCTGGCCGCTGCCATAGCACTGATGCAGTTGTAGTGTCAGCGTCTTTCCTGCATCTTCCGGCCGCAGATCCACAAAAAGCCAGCTGTTTCCAGGCATTTTGCTGCGTGCCCTGGTGTTATTCTCAAAGACGAGTACCTCCTCGCCGTCAATGTAGGCATGCACTGTCTTTTGAAACGAAAACAGGCCGACCACGTTATTTTCACCTGACACCTCGCTGATCTTTCGCGAAAGCCAGATCATATTGTCGGCAGATGTCCTGATCGCAGTCGGCAGTTTGTCATAGTACACAGTCTCCCCGCTGACCGTAACCTCCCAGCCACCGTCAAGCGAAATCCTGTCCGCCCTCTTGCTGGTCACACCGGAATAATCCCGCAGCATCCAGAAACATGCACCAAAAAACAATACCAGGACAGCCACTTCCGCGAGAAATATCTGCATCGCCCTCTTATTTTCAGCCATTTGCACCGCTCCCCTTTATATCCCTGAGCACAGAACACTCCAATGCACCGACCGATATGTAATTGTGCTCCACTGCATGGAAATCCGTGTGCTCCCCTGCCTGCTCATATTCCTCGTCCACCAGTGCGTACTCCCACTCATCTTCTGACATCTTCGACACCTGATAGACATCTTTGTAACGCGGAAACGGCGCCGGAAGAGTCTCTTTGATTCCCTGGCATTCCTCTGGACTGCATGACGGAAAATTGACATTCCAGATCTCATGTGGCAGCATTTTCCTGTCCATGGCATCCCTTAATATTTTTTCGAGATACCTGTCCACAAGCGCATAGTTTTCTTTCCATGTGGAGACCGCGATCCCCCGGATTCCCTGATAAACCGCTTCCCTCGCCGCTGCCACTGTTCCTGAATAAATGGAGTCATACCCCATATTATGGCCATTGTTGATGCCTGAGAGCACCACGTCAGGCCTTTTGTCGAGAATTGCCTGCACGGCCACCTTCACACAGTCTGCCGGCATGCCGCTGCAGCTGTACGCCGCCTGCACCGCTACAGGAAAGGGCACGCGCCGAATCCGAAGCGGTTGTCCGACTGTGATGCTGTGCGACACCGCGCTCCTCTGTCCCGACGGCGCCACAATCGTAACCTCGTCTGATATTTTTACCGCTATCTCCGCAAGCTTCCCAAGCCCGGCCGCGTCAATTCCGTCATCGTTCGTTATTAATATCCTCACTTTACCTCTCCCAAATCATTATATGTGAAAACGTCTTTTGAGCTCCACACGCGCGCGCCTGCCCCCTATGATCACAGTACCCAGCAACAGGATTATGGATACATTCAGCGCCACGACAGAGACCATCGGAGCTGTGATGATCTGCACGAGACTCAGTATGATCGCCACGCCGCTGCAGAGCACCATAAAGATCTGCACCATCAGATAGCTCTGCCAATTTTTACGGTTGATCAGCATACACAACACGATGCCCACATCAATCAGCAGGATTCCCGACGGAAACACATAATTGACCGACCATCCGTTATAGCCCACAAAAAAGTCGACCGCCACCAGCATGATCACCGCTATGATTGTGAGCACAACCGTTTTCGCGACATATCCGCTCGTCCCCAGAATCGCGTACCGTATCACGATATAACCAAACAAAAGCACCAGTCCGCCTATGATATAAACTAACGACTGCACTTCGGAAAGCATACATATATTTACCAGAACAATCTCTGTCACCACAGCCAGAAACAGATAAAGCCTGGAAATAAACACCAGTTTTCGCGACCGCACCCTGATATCAGGATACATATTCTCAACCTCGACTGTCGGTTCCAGAACCGTTCCGCATAGCGGGCAGCGCTCTGTCTCGTCAAGCACTTCTATTTTACACTGTCTACATCTACTCATAGTCCACCCCGCTATCTTCTATCTTCAGTTTCCACGCCCTTACACTGTCTACACCTACTCATAATTCACCCCGTTACTCTCGATTTCCACACTGACGCCATCCTCTGCAATCTTTCGAAAAAAACCGCGCTGCACCGACGCGTCGGCAAGGTCGTAGCTAAAACTAAACACCAGCGTACTCCCGTAAGAACATATATTTCCTTTGATATGCTGCCCCTTTGACATGGCAAGGCATGAGTGAAACATCTCCACATACGGCCTGTACACATCGTCGACCGTGATATTTCCTATGTTTGTGATCGTCGAAGTATTGGCAAGCGCCGACTGGGTGTACACAATTCTCATAGCTATATTTTTGATCAGCAGCGGCGCCGCGCGCGCCACCAGCACCTTTTCATTGGACACATTGTACGAGAAAAGCCGCTCGAGATTCTCCTTGTTGATCTGCTGTTTGAGGCTGTCCCTCACAGCAGACAGCACCTCCTCAAAGGTGTACTCCTCCTCGACAGGATGAAACTCTGCCGACACCATGGCAAAAAAGTTTTTCGTCGTGATCGAGTTGAAATAAGGCCTCAGATTGACAGGCACCGCCACCCTGACAGGTCTGTCAGACGGCATACCGTGCATACACTCCCTGTAGACGCTCCAGACAAACACTCCCACCAGATATTCATTAATGCTCACGCCATACTGATGACACACCTTCTTGAGCTCCGGCACCTGCATATAACCGTGCATGATACCAAATTCACCGGGACTAAGCCGCTCACCCTTTATGAGATATGCCTTTTTCGTCTGATACCCCTTCTCAGAGCTTTTCCGGTAATTTTTCAGGAAGCTGTCCTCCCTGTTCAGGGAAGTGCTGCTGGCGAGCAGATCACCCTTCTCACCCTTCAGCTCCGGATGAAGCAGCCTCAAATACTGATACGTCAGTTCTTTTAAGAAATTGATCCCCCCCATGCCGTCTGTCAGCACGTGGAATACCTCCAGATTGATGCGGTATTTATAGTAGGTCACGCGAAACAGATAACTGTTGTTCCTGTTCGGATGGATATACCTGCAAGGAAAGGTCGTCTCCTCCCTGACCTTCGGTGCCGGCTTCCCATTTTCTTCAAAATAGTACCAGAATACACCCTGTCGGAGCCTGAGATTGAACCCATCAAATTTGGGCAGCACAATATCCAGAGCCTGCTGCAGCAGCTCCGGCCTGATCGGCTCTGTCAGCGTCACACTGATGCGATACACATTGCTCATGCTCTCACCGGCAATAACGGGAAAAAGATGGGCCGTGTTATCCAACTTGTCCCATCTGATCTCCCGCATTGTACTCTCCGCCCTCATCGGCCTTTTCTTTTTTCCCTCTTTTGTTTCCTGTTCCTCTATTCCATGTCCCTGCTCAGAATCCATAGCTCTTTTCTTCATAGACAGCCCCATTTCATAATCATATTACTTATAGTATACTCTGAAATGCAGACCGTATCAAGAAAAAAATATGCAGCTAATTCAGCGCCGCCTTTCGCACACGTATTCGTACCTGTGAACCGACAAGCAGCGCAAGCGCCATTTTTGCAAGATCGCCCACGATAAACGGGAGCACGCCGGCAGCAAACGCGGCGGGAAGCGCAGCTGTAATATTCTGCCCGGAACCCTTGCTCATCTGGTATGCAAGCCATACTGTTCCAAATATGTACATCACCGCTGTCCCAGCAAGCATACCGACAAGGCTCATTGCGGTCTGCCCATTCCACCTGTCGATACAGTATCCACAGATCAGAGCCATAAAGATAAACCCGATCAGATATCCCCCTGTCGGTCCAAAGAGCTTCGCCGGACCGCTCGTGAAGGCAGAAAATACAGGAAGCCCCACAAACCCCAGCAGCAGATACACAAGATAACTAATCGTTCCCCGCCGCATTCCAAGAATGTAGACCGAGAAGTAAATCGCAAGATTTGTCAGGGAAATCGGCACCGGACTAAATGGCAGCGGCAGGGACAGCGGTCCCGCAATGCATGTGACTGCTGTCATGAGTCCGATCAAGGTGATTTCTTTCGTCTTACTATTCATAATATCCATCCTCCATTCAATTGTTAACTAATATTTAATTATAAGTTTACAATTGTTTGAATCAAATGTCAATAAAAAAATGAGGTATAAATATGTAATTTTTGCTTGCATTTTGTGTCAGCTGTGATATAATGCAATGTATGGGGATATAGCTCAGCTGGGAGAGCGATACGTTCGCAACGTATAGGTCACGAGTTCGAGTCTCGCTATCTCCATTTCTCTATATAAGATTAGGGATTTGTGTTATAAATTTATGGAAGCATAGCTCAGCCGGGATGAGCGTTCGCCTCACACGCGAGAGGTCAGGGGTTCGAGCCCCCTTGCTTCCATTTTTTTGTGTCTGAAAACGAACTTATCCCTGTATTTTTTCGCGTATATGTGGTATACTTTTTATATTGGTAGTCAAAAACGACGCGGCTATCTTGAAAACAGCGCACACAGGAGGTTCGCTCTATGCACTCAATGATCAATCTGCTGGAATTAATACTTACCAACATTGTCGAGATCTGCACGATTCTCCTTGAACTTTTTGGCGTTGTCATTCTGGTCTTTACAGCCGCAAGATGCTTTTTTCACTGGATAAAACGGGATTCCCGCATCAGGCTGGAGCTGGCTCAGGGTATCGCGCTGTCGCTCGAATTCAAGATGGGCAGCGAGGTACTGCGTACTGTCGTCGTGCGCGAGTGGGGCGAGCTTGGCATTCTGGGCGTGATCATTCTGCTGCGCAGCATTCTCACCTTCCTGATTCACTGGGAGATCAAGCACGAGGAGAAAGCGCTGGCACTCGGCAAAAATAGTGATTCATAAATTAATGAAAATTAAAGATTCATAAAAGACAGAAAAGGAGGTCTGCCATATGACAATCGGCAATATCCCGGGATACTATCCCAATTATTCGCCTTACAACAATGCTGTCAGTCCGTCTGTAAGACCAGCCGATGACAGCATCACCCCAAATGTAACCACCCCGTCCGGAGAGACAGACGAACACAGCGCTGATCCCGACAAGGTTAAAAAACCCGGAAAACGCTCTGCTCCGGAGGACTGCGAGACCTGCGCCAACCGCAAATACCAGGATGGTTCTGACGAGGGCAATGTCTCATTCAAATCAGCATCCCACATCTCACCGGAATCCGCAGGCGCAAGAGTGCGTGCCCATGAGGGGGAGCATGTATCCAACGCGTACAAGAAAGCGGCACAGAAGGACGGCAAAGTGATCAATGCCTCCGTGTCAATCCACACCTCGATCTGCCCCGAATGCGGTCGTACATATGTTTCTGGTGGTGTTACCCACACACAGATCAAGTATTCCAACGAGGACAATCCATACACCAAAAACCAGAAAGAGCTCGACGCGGCAAAGTATAAGGGCGCAAATATTGATTACGCAGCGTAATGTTCATCATAAAGCAAAAAAAACGGATTGGGTTTCATCCCAATCCGTTTTTTTGGTCATCTACCAATGCCACACGCTCTTTGATATCATCATTTCGGCCGGACTTCTTTCTTCTGGGAAAGTCTGTTCCTGAGACGATCTGGACACTGTTATGATTCTCCTGCAGACGCAGTTCCTCCTGCCTGGCTGTGTACTCTTCTCTGCTGACTTTTGCAGAGACCACAGCACCCTTGTTCTGAAAAATGTCGTTCTCACAGAGCTTTCGCAGTACCGCATATGTCGTTGCCTTCTTCCAACCCAGCCGCTGCGAGGCCAGCTTCACCAGCTCCCCGCTCCGTATCGGCTCCTGCTCCCAGATCAGCTCCGCCAAAAGATCTTCTGTCTCTGTCAATTCGTTACATCCCTGCCTGCGCAGCTACTTCTGCAGCGAAGTCATCAACCTTCTTCTCGATTCCCTCGCCAGTCTCGAAGCGCACAAATCTTCTAATTCTGATCGCTGTTCCATTCTCCTTGGATACTGCGTCAAGATACTGCTTCACCGTCTGCTTTCCGTCCTCTGCCTTTACGTACACCTGCTCGAGCAGACATACTTCCTTGAGCTCTTTATTGAGACGGCCCGCAACGGCGCCCTCAATCACTTTCTCCGGCTTACCTGCCATCTTCGGATCGTTCTTGATCTGCTCTGCGATGATCTCTTTCTCGTGCGCCTTATACTCCTCAGAAACCTCCTCAGAAGACACATACTTCGGATAGAGCGCTGCAACCTGCATTGCAATGTTGTTGAGAGCTTCCTTCACCGCATCATTCACCACTGCTGTCTCTGCATCTACAATCACGCCGATCTTGCCGCCGCCATGTGTGTACGTCACGACACAGCCATTCTCAGCGACCACCTTCTCAAATCTCCTGATGCTCAGCTTCTCACCGATCACAGCAATCTTCTCAACCAATGCGTCCTTGACGCTCTTGGAAGCATCCTCGTTCCATGCCTCCGCAAGAAACGCATCGATATCCGCCGCTGTTGTCGTGAGTGCCTGCTTTGCCACTGCTGTCACATAATTCTGGAACTGCTCGTTCTTTGCCACAAAATCTGTCTCAGAGTTTACCTCCACGACAGCCGCCACCTGATCGCCCTCTGTAAGCACCCTGCAGAGTCCCTCCGCAGCGATGCGGCTCGCCTTGTTCTCTGCCTTAGCCTGTCCCTTTTTTCTCAAATACTCAACAGCCTCGTCCATATTTCCATCGGTCTCATTCAGCGCCTTCTTACAGTCCATCATACCGGCGCCGGTCATCTCTCTTAACTCTTTTACCATTGCTGCTGTAATAGCCATTTCTATCTTCCTCCTGCTTCGCTTCCTAATACCTTCTATCGATTGATCGTCACAGCGTTATTCTGCCACTTCCTCCACTGCCTCTTCCGGCTCTGCGTCTGTCATGATCTCACCCTGATTTGCCTCGATCACGGCGTCTGCCATAGCGGACACGATCAGCTTAACGGCTCTGATTGCATCATCATTGCCCGGGATAACATAATCGAGCTCCTCCGGATCACAATTCGTATCAGCAATACCAATCAGGGGAATGCCAAGCGTATGCGCCTCCTGCACGCAGATTCTCTCCTTCTTCGGATCTACGACAAAGATCGCGTCAGGAATCTTCTTCATGTTCTTGATACCGCCAAGATTCCTCTCGAGCTTTTCCCATTCCTTCCTGAGCTTGATTACTTCCTTCTTCGGAAGAACGTCAAATGTTCCGTCCTCAGACATCGTCTCAATCGCCTTCAATCTCTCGATTCTGCTTCTGATCGTCTTGAAGTTCGTGAGCATACCGCCCAGCCATCTCTCATTCACATAGAACATTCCGCAGCGCTCCGCTTCCGTGCGGACAGCGTCCTGTGCCTGTTTCTTTGTTCCAACGAAGAGAATCGTGCCGCCCTGTGCTGCGATATCAGCCACAGCCCTGTATGCCTCATCTACCTTTCCCACTGACTTCTGCAGGTCGATGATATAGATACCATTTCTCTCCGTGAAGATATAGGGAGCCATCTTGGGGTTCCATCTTCTCGTCTGATGTCCAAAATGAACACCTGCCTCCAACAACTGCTTCATTGAAATAACACTCATGTCTTACCTCCATTTTCTGCGGGATCACCGCGCTTCCGTCCGCTTCACCTTTGCGGGCTACTTTTCCCGGGAACCGCAAGGTTCCTTATAGAAGCATGGACCGCAAATCTGCAAACGTGAATACTATATTGATAATTGTATTGATAATACTGCTGTCATGGCTGCAATACCCGAATACAGCCACAACAGTAATAATATATCATAAAAAGACCTCCTGTGCAAGAGGTCTTTTAAAGGATTTTATCAAGTATTTTTATCTTGTAATTTTGTCTGCGATCTCCTGCCAGCCGTCCGTCACACTGATCACCTTTGTACCCGTGCTCAGTCTCTTGTCATAGCCATGCTGTGTCAGAAACGCGTCATACTCGGACGCATTCTCAATCAAACCGGCATTGTACAGCTTTCTCGCGACTGTTCCCGAATCGTCGCCCGACGCGATCACAATATCAACCGTATCGCCCGACGCGTTTTCCGAACCGGAAGGAGTCACAACGATCACTGACGACGGTTCCGAACCGGCGTCCTCTCCATCGGAGATCCCTGTCGACGGCTGCTCTGACGGCTCTGTCCCCGCCTCTGTCATACCCGCCTGCTCTGACTCCTTCGCTGCATCCAGCACGGAATCGATCTCCGATTCAATCTCCTCATCCCGCACGATAACCTGCTCTGTCGGATTCACAGCGGATGCATCCTCCGATGCGTTCTCATCAGCCTCCTCCGACTCTCCGACCAGCCTGCTCTCCTCCCCGAGACCATACTCCCTGAGCACGGCAACTCTTGCGTCTGCCACCGCGTTCCTGCTATAAGCGCCCATGACCGCCGCAGTGATGACAACACCGATTCCCAGACCTCTGATCATATATTTCAACTTCATTTATACAGCCCCCTTGAACAGATTGATGACCAATTTAACCTCCCCGACTCCCAGTCCAAGCTCCTTTGCGATATCCACATTGGAATAGCCTTCCTTGTGAAGCCGTAAGATTCTGTCATTATTGTTTTCATTTACGTCTCCTGCAGACGGCTGTGTCACATATTCTTCCGGCTGCTTCATCGCACTCACTGTATTTTCGGCCGCAAATGTCTGTGTCTCCTTCCGGACAGGCCGCTCAATATGCGGCGCCTGCTCCGCAAAGGAATATACCTCGACCGGTCTGATATCAGCCGGTTTCACATCTACCACTTTCATATCCTCAGGACGAGAACCGAGTGTCTGCAGCTGCGCTGCGCTGACAGAATTGACACTGGTGCTGCTCTCAGGCACCGGCTGCATATCATTTGATGTGACAATATCTGCCGGCACAATCTCCACACTCTTTACAACGAGCGGACGCAGCTCTGCCGGCTTGTCCTCCTGTGCCTTATTCCCCGCATTGAGCGCCCACGTAGTCATATCCAGGGAGCGGGCGTCCACCTGTCTGTGCATTGTCATTTCCTGCTGCATTGGCAGAATCAGTCTCGCCATCTGGCGGCGCGCATACTCCTTCTCCTGCGCATCCTTATCCACCGGCACAGTCTCGATCATTTTACTCCTGTTTGCTTCCTCCTGCTTTTCGCGCTCCTTTGCCTCGGCCTCCTCCTTCGCCTTAGCTGCAAGAGCGATCGCTGCGGCATTGGCTGCTTCCTCCGCCTCCTTTGCCGTCTTGTCCACATGCTTGACAGTCTCTTTCAGATTGTTGTGCTTATCATTTAACATATCATATAGAAACATCACTTCCTGATGAGATTTGTTGATATCCGCGAGCACCGTCTCCGAATACTCGTTGATCGCCATAATCTTTTCGTTAGAAATGCGCTCAGACGCACGTTCTGTCTTTTCCACCGCATACTCCAGCGTCTCATCCACAACCTCCGTAACGCGTACCTTAGCATCCTGCATCTCTTTATCAATCACACTTCGAATGAGCTCCGGATCGATCGTCTGTCCCTCATCACGCTCTCTTGTCTTTTCCCTGATCAAAAAACTGCCCGCAAAAGCACCGACTCCAAATACCAACAGCGCTACCTCTAACCAATTCATCTGTTACCTAACCTCTCTATTTTTCATTATGTAATCCCAAGAAATCTCCTTTAGTACTCCATCCAGTTAGAAACAGTCCCAGACTTCAATTTCCAGCCGGATGGAGTACTATATCTTCATGTCAAATCCACCCGCAGACTTTGCGACAACCTTGCCGTCTCCCTTCGGCTTCTTCCTCCGTCTGCCGCCATCACCAGAGTACTCATTATGCCCCTTCTCCTTGGCATCGAAACGCTCCTCCTTCATCAATGTCTCATCTGCATGAACCACCTGTTTTGCCTGCAGCTGCTGCTTTTTGTCCTCCTGCACCTGTATATTGCCCTGATCAACCATCCCTTTCTCCACCTGCTTGAGCTGATTGTGCAGAACATTGTCTGTCTGCTGGATACTGCCGTTTAATAATATCGGACTGATTGCCACATTGATCCCCCCTCTTTCACCACTTCGCTATATTTTAATATATTTTTGTAAAAAAGGCAATAGCCCCTACAAAATTGCAGAAGCTACATCCCCATCTTTTTTGATCAGACGACAATATGTGTACTCTTTTTTCACTGTCATCGTAGCACCCGATATACTCACCACTACGCCCTGGTACATTGTCCCCCGCAGTACGATCTGTGCTGGACCTTCGTTTTTCAACAGCTTGTCAAGCCTTTCGATCTCCTTTAATTCCTCCTGTATCTTTGCCTGTGAATCAGCCAGCGTCACCTGCAGCATGCGGGCATTTTTGATCTGATCCTGCGTCAGCTTCACACCGGCCTTTAACTTTTTGGTCGTGTCCTCCAGAACCTTCTTCATCTGCGGTATCGTTTTAGACTTTTCGCCGACACTCTTCTGCAGTTCAGCCAGCCGTTTCTTGGACTCCACATCGGTTCCGATCTCCACGATCGTCGCAGCTCCCATCGGAGAGCCTATGTTTCGGGCATTGATCATCCCCTTGGCAACCACCTTGCCGCCTGTGATCAGTCCCTTCCCCGCATCGGCATTGATATTGGTGCCTGCCGACACCTTGGCGTTGACAAACTGCTCCGCTTCCACAAAACCGGCCGCCTCGACCTCGGCTGCGGAGATGAACTTTGCAATGACGTTTCCGCCTGCCTTCAGCCTGCCCTTATTTTGTCCATGCATACCTCTCGCAATGATAATATTGCCGCCCGCCTCTATGACCGCACCCTCCACGACGCCGCTCACAAAGACATTTCCATCCGTCTTGACGCTGAAATTCTCACAGACGTTTCCCTTGACCTCCACATCACCGTGATACTCAATATTTCCCGTGGATGTGCCCACGTCCTCCACGCTGTACACATCCGACACAAAAACCGCATGCCCAACCAGCGACACATGTCCGTCCACCATACTGATCAACTGCAGTCCGTCCTTGGATTTCTCCATATTCCTGCCATGGTCAAAGGTCACTCTCTTGACTTCCCGCGCCAGCAGGACCGATCCGTACACATCAAATCCGTTCTCGCCCTTCTGCTCCGGAATGATCTCCGCCAGAACCTGCCCCTTCGTACACTGGTGCAGGTTGTTTAATTTGAAGAAATCTACCGTCCCGTCCTCCCGCAGCTCAGGACGCGCCGTGCTGTCCGTATCGAAATGATACACGATCGAGCCATCACGCCCAGGTGTAGGAAGCTTTCCCTGCGCAACGATGATATCTGTACAGTACGGCCGTTCCTCCAGCGCCATCAGGATCGCGTCCTCGTCAATTCCGGCCCGCACTCTGATGCGTGCGATCTGTTCCATGATGTGCGCCTTGCTCAGCGACCGTCCTCCTGCGCTGGGCGGGTACAGACGCATCACTGCTGTCATCTTGTCAGAATTTACATAAACATTACATTTCTCATCCACCGGCTCCAGTTTCATCGGAGACAAAAAAAGGACAATCTCCTCATCTCCCATATTCGCCAGAGCTGAGTTGATTGCCATGACATCATAGGGTACGCCCACCATATTTAGATACTCTTTTAACTCTGCTACACGTATCTTTTCCCCCTCCCCAATCGGAGGAGATAACAGTAAGCTTACCCCTTTTTCGCTAATTTGTATCTGAAAATATCCATTCATATAAGTCTTACCTCCAAGCAATCGATACAATTGTTAATCAAAGATTCCAATATAATTTCCCATCTTCGTTCTCATCTTCTGCAGTGCCTTGGTATGCAGCTGCGATATTCTCGACTCTGACACCTCGAGCACACAGCTGATCTCCTTGAGTGTGAGCTCCTCATAATAATACAGGAGAATCACTTTTTTTTCCTTTTCTGTCAACAGCTCCAGAGACTCCTCGAGCATCTTCTTGAGCTCACTCTTCTCCACGACGCTCTCCGGCGTCTCAAACCCCGAACTGATGCTCTTCTCCGATGAAATGTCATTTCCCTGCTCCACGTACTCATTCAGTGATATAATGTTGTCCGCCTTGACCTGATTCTGCCAGTCCAGAAATTCATCCTCGCTGATTCCCATATACGCCGCAAGCTCCGCGTCTGTGGCCGGTCTGCCATTGCGCTGCTCCAGCTCCTTCATCGCCGTATCAATCTGTTTCTGGCGCTGTCTGATCGTGCGCGGAATCCAGTCCATCTTCCGAATCTGATCAAGAATCGCGCCGCGGATACGCAGACTGGCATAGGTCTCAAATTTCACCTCTTTGTTTGTATCAAACTTGTCGATGGCGTCAATGAGACCAAACACCCCATAGCTTACCAGATCCTCGTATTCCACATTATAGCCAAGATACATGCTGAGCCGCCCTGCCACCACCTTTACAAGCGGAGCATATTCCAATATGAGCTTCTCCCTCAGATTCGGAGTTTTCAGTCGGGCATAATCCTCCCAAAGTTTTTTGCGTGCTGCATCATTCATTCCAATCCCCCGTTACGCTTCATTATCCCTAGGAACTGTTTACAGTTCCTCATAGCCTTCCATTGCTGCAGTAGTGTCCTCAGCCGTATAGTCCTGAAGCTCCTCGTCGGAATACCCATCCCCGAAATTATCTTCCGCAGAATCGTACTCTCCGCTCTCTGACATAAAACCGTCTGCGTCCATCCCTTCCATATCCTTCTGTTCGCTATTCTCAAAAGCGACAACACTTCCGGTGAGATCCCCGTTCTGCTTTGCCTTCTGAACCATCACCTCAAGATCTCCTGTAGGTATAATGCGGGGCCTGATCGATGCATAGAGATAACGTGCGATATCCCCAATGATGTAAAACACCACCAGCACGATCAGCAGCCCCCACAACATTGTCGTCAGGTCAAATCCCCTCACATACATTATTATAGACGCTATCGCACCGGCCAGAAGCATGAAAAAAGGTGTGATAAGACCTGTCTTATTTCCCATTCTATTATCCCCTTAATTTTATTAAATCTTCAAATTTTCTTCTCTGGTTTCCCTGCAGAACGAATAATCAAATCGCCCGTCTCAGGATAAAATATGATAGTACGTCCATAATTAAGTCCCGTATCCTGAGCCTTTAACGGGATGCCAAGCTCCCTCAGCTTTTTCTTGCTAGCCTCCACATTTCGTTCCCCGACACGCACCATGTCTGATTTATTCTGAAACGCAAACATCTGCGCCCCGCCTGCGATCTTTGCCTCCAATCTTGTCTTTCTGCCTCCCATTGCCAGTATTTTTTTCACAAGATCGTCAATACCTGTATCAGCAAATTTTGCCCTGTTTGAATTGTTTTCAATCTGCTTACTGTCCGGCAGCATAGCGTGTGCCAGTCCCCCAACCTTGGCAACCGGGTCCCTGATACATATTCCTACACACGATCCAAGTCCCAGCGTCGTTATGCCATCAGGACTCTTGCACACATTCAAGTCTGCCATTCCTACTTTAACTATATTCGCCATCGCTCACTATGCCCCTTCTCTATTTAGTGCTGCTAATTTATGAATGTATAGTTATATAGACAGCCCAAGTCCTGCCAGCATCTTTGAGTATGACTCAAGATCCGGCATAAGAATGAAATAACCATTCAGATCCACGTCATCCGTAAATACCGTCTGTATCAGCAGGATCTGGTCCCCTATAATTCCAAATTCTATTGCCGGTACGCTTAGTATCGCATTGAGCATATCAATATTTAAGTCCGGAACCGACGGAATCATCTTGAGATTCGTCATCTGAGCCAATGAATTGAGATAGGCGCCTGTGATAATATTGCCAATCTCCTTCATCGCTGAGATCTCGATCTCCGTAAATCCGCCTTCCGCTGGTGGCATCCCCATGAGCTTTGACACGAGCGATTTCGCCGCATTCTTTTCAAGTATAAACATAATACTGCCAGTGATGTCTCCCTCAACAGCCAGATAGATGCCTGCAACAAGCTGCTCCTCTCCGCCCATAACCACGCCAACATCCTTGAAATCCAGAAGTCTGACCTGTGGAACCTTCATGTCCACCTTGGTCTGGAGCATCTGGGCCAGCGCCGTTGTCGCGTTGCCCGCCCCAATGTTTCCCAGCTCCTTTAACACATCATAATATTCTGTCGTAACTCTCTCGAAACTCATATTTTCTGCCATGATAAAACCTAAGCCTTTCCTAATTCAAAAGTCACAATATATTATATCAAAATATTCTTACACATCAACCACTTCTGCCAGCACAGATGTGATATCCAGCAATGAGATCAGCTTGCCGTCAGCCTTGCCTACGCCTGACAGAAACCTTTCCTTATCATCCTTCTCATATCCCATTCGCTCAATGTGCTCTTCGTCAAGCGTCACGACTTCCTTTACCTCGTCCACCAGCACTCCGATCGACTCATGCTGATCCAGCGTAAGGATAATGATACGCGTTTTTTTCGTGACTTCATCTTCTGGAAGTCCCATCTTCAGTCTGAGACTGATCGTTGGAATGACTATACCCCGGACATTGATCACACCCTTGATATAATTTTGCACCTTTGGCACCCTTGTTATCTTTGACATTCTGATAATATTTGATATATATTTAATATCTATGCCATACTGCTCACCGCCGAGCTGCGTCACGATAAACTGTGTCGTATCATGCTTTACAGGGCGGTTCAGACTCATATCCCGCTTTTGATCATCCATTACTTTTACTTCATCCATGTTTATGCCCTACCTTTCCTTATCAATAGGATTAAATCAACGCATTGGTATCAAGAATCAATGCCACTTCGCCATTACCTAAGATTGTAGCGCCGCTGATCATCTTCGGTACCTTGATATACTTGCCCATGGACTTGATCACGACTTCCTGCTGCCCTATCAGCTCGTCTACCACCAGACCAGCCTGCTTATCGCCCTTCTTCACGATAATGACTGTGAGATTCTTATTCTTATTGTCCTCGTCCCCTTTTGAAGGAATCTCAAGCACCTTATCCATCCTGATAATAGGAATGACGGTTCCACGAATATGGATTACTTCTTTTGCCTGCACAAGCTTGATGTCCTCCGGCAAAACATCCTCGATTGTCTGAATGGAACCCAGTGCAATCGCGTATTTCTCGTCGCCGATAACCACCATGAGTGCCTGGATGATTGCCAGTGTCAGGGGCAGCCTTATGATCCACGAAGAGCCCTCTCTGAAACGGTTCTTTACCTCGACTTCCCCGCTCAATGACTCGATCTTTGATTTCACCACGTCAAGACCGACGCCGCGTCCTGATACATCCGATACTTTCTTCGCTGTCGAGAAGCTCGGGAGGAACAGGAGATCGATAATCTCCTTCTCTGTCATGGTCTCAGCCTGCTCCGGCGTCACTGTGCCGCGCTCAATCGCCTTAGCCTTGACGGCCTCCACATTGATTCCGCCGCCATCGTCACGCACCTCAATCACGACGTTATTTCCATCCTGATATGCATCCAGGAAGATCGAGCCAACCTCCGGTTTCCCGTTGGCAACACGCACATCATTTGGCTCCAGACCATGATCTGCGGAGTTTCTGAGCATATGCATCAGCGGATCGCCGATCTCATCGACCACAGTACGGTCAAGCTCTGTATCCTCACCAGTCATGTACAGCTCCATCTTCTTGTCAAGTTTCTTGGACAGATCCCGGATCATGCGCGGGAACTTTGCCACAACAGTCTCTATTGGCACCATGCGGACTTTCATGACTGACTCATGAAGGTTTGTGGTCACGCTCTCGAGATACTCAATCTGCTCATTGACAGAACCGTTATCCCCTTTATTTTCCTCCACTGCCGCTGTCGCTGAGATCAGGGAGTTTTTCGCAATGATGAGCTCACTCACCAGATTCATCAGATTGTCCAGTTTCTCAATATCAACCCTGACAGTCCTGTTTACGACAGGCTTTGCCGCCGGCTTCGTCGATGATGCAGCCGCTGTCTTTGCCGCCGGTGCAGGCGCTGCTGTGGCTGCCGGAGCCGCCGGAGCCGCAGCCTTGGGCGCTGTCACTGCAGGCTTTACCTCCTCTACAGGCTTCGCTACCGGTTTTGCCTCCTCTGCAGGCTTTGCAGGCGCTGCGGAGGAATACTCTGAGCAGAATGCTTCCTCAATCTCCGACACACCCTTGACTGCATCCTTGATCTCATCCGCTGTGTTTCCTGATATAAAGATCAGACTGAATGTCAGATCAAATTTTTCATCCTCAATATCCTGTGCGGTCGGCGATGACACTATGATCTCACCAAGCTTCTCCAGTGCCTTAAACACCAGAAAAGCCCTTGCAGCTTTTAACACGCACGCCTCCTCGACATAGACTGTCACACCATAAGCTTTCAGCCCCTCACTGTGCGCCTTGTCAATGAGCATCTTCTCTGTATCATTGATCTTGATCTCATGCCATCTCTCTCCCTTGACATTTCCGTCTTTAGGCGCTGCCTCCGCCGGCGCAGATGACGCTGCAGAATCAGCCGCAGGCGTACCGCCGCCTGCCACAACCTCTCCGTTATTTTTCAGGATACTGTTCAACGCATCGATCAGATCCTGATTGTCATTTGTTCCCTCCTCTGTCGTCTGCTGGATGTTATTGACATACTCCTCCAGCGCATCCAGACTCTTGAACAGAATATCGATCATCCCGGGCTGCACCTTAAAAGTACCATTCCGCACCTCTGAAAATACATTCTCCATGTCGTGGGTAAGCGTCTGCATTCGCTTATATCCCATCGTACCTGCCATACCTTTCAGGGAATGGGCAGCCCTGAAGATCTCATTGATCGTATCCATATTTTCAGGATTCTGCTCCAGCTCCATGATCTGATCACTCAGATTTTGTAAATGTTCCTTTGACTCATCAAGGAAAATATCAAGATATTGACTTGTATCCATTCTACCTGACCCCCACATTCATTATAATTTCCTGGGCCACGTTATCAAGTGAGACCACCTGGTTTACCAGTCCTGTAGCAGCGATTGCCTTGGGCATTCCATACACCGTAGATGACGCCTCATCCTGCGCGATAACGTGTATCTTTTTTGAAGTTTCCAAATTCACGATTCCCTTGGTGCCATCCGCTCCCATACCGGTCAGTACCACACAGACGATCTGCGCGTAACTGCTTGTTTTCAAGGACTCATACATATAGTTTGCACAGGGCTTTACCCCCTCTCTGGGAGGTTCGTCCGTATATGTAATCGTCGCGCGTCCGCCTCTGGTTGCCACATTCATGTGCTTGCCGCCCATAGATATATATACCACGCCGTTCTCAAGCACATCTCCCTCCGCTGCTTCCTTGACCTTGATCCTGCTCATGGAGTCAAGCCGCTCTGCCAGGGACTGTGTAAAGCCCTGCGGCATATGCTGGACGATCAGGACAGGTGCGGCAAGCTCCGCCGGAAGTCTTGGCACGACGCTCTGCAGCGCCTTGGGACCTCCTGTCGAGCAGGCAAGCGCGACAATCTTCTGCCCGCTTACTACCGGCTTACTCTTTCTGACAATGTTCACAAGCTTCTGCGTATTCTCATCCTGCTTCTCTCTCGTCAATATCGGAAACGCAGAAATATTGGTCTGACGGCTTGTCACCACCGCCTGAAGTGTATCCAGAAATTTGTCCTTGAATCCGCTGCTCTTGAGATATACGATATTCACCGGCTTCTCGATAAAGTCGATCGCGCCAAGATCCAGCGCTTCCATCGTGACCTTCGCGCCATCCTTGGTATCCGTACTCGCCATCATGATGCGGGCGCGGATCTTATCCTTCTGTAAAGCGCGCAGGAACTGGATTCCGTTCATCTTAGGCATGTTGACATCAAGAACGACGCCGTCATACTGGTTCTTCTTCAGAAGCTCATATGCTGCCAGACCATCAAAAGCCTGTTCCACTACCTGGAACCGTTCATCTGAATTGATTATATCACACATAACTCTTCTCATAAGTGCAGAATCATCAACCACAAGAATTTTTTTCTTATTTTTTGGAGTACTTGTGCTATTTATCATACTATTCAACGACCCTTCCCATTTTTTCTATTTTTTCTTTCCTCATCAAATATATACTTAATAATCTCTTCTCTCGTCGTGGTATCTATAAACTCAAATTTTACACGGTTTTCATATTCGTTTGCCCTGTTTTCGATCACTCCCGAATAGATTACCTTGGCTGCCAGCAGAAAAGACCGCTCACGCTCCATGATTGGCAGGCTAAACGACATCAGCACGATACTGTTCTCATTGAACTTCTGCCGTGACACAAAGCGCGTTCCGCCACCGCTGATATCCACGATCACGCCACGTACCATATCCTCCTCTGAGATGAGCTGTGTAATGCCCTTGGCAAAAGCATCCAGTTCCTGTCTGGTCATCTCTCTCGCCTTCATTTCGACAACACAGTTAAATCTATAATATTCCCTCCGCTGATATTTATGCAGATTACTGATCATCTCAACGACCAATATATACGTTCCATTTATTTTCTGTCTGTCAACAATCCTGACATCTGCGCGATACATCCCCCCATGGGAAAAAAAACACACATCGTACTCCCCATCAACCGGAAGCAGCACCAGCCTCGTTTTCTCCATAGGCATCACCAGTTCAAGCCGTCCGTCATCCAGAATGTCATACACGGAAGTCTTATATGTCTTTACTCCTTCCGTGCCATCCGGAAGCACTACGCTGACCGTCGACTTTAGCTCCAGCTTATCCCCCGGCGATATAAATTTCTCTATCATAGACTCCTCCTGATTTCACTACCCCATTTTCTTATTTCCCGCTACGATATGTGAAAAAAACGCTGCCATCCCACGTTTGACCAACGACTTGTCATATTCTCTGTCCATCAGGACATAGGCCATCCGCTCATACGCTATGGAGGACTTTGCGTTCGGACTCTGCATGCTCACAGGCGTCTGCTGCATCACAGCATCCTCGAGATGATAGTCCTGTGGTATCGAACCGAGATATGACACCGGGAGCCTGAGATAACGGTTTACCACAGTCTCAAGCTTACTGTACATGACCTCGCCCTCCGCCACATTGGACACTTTGTTGGCAATCACCATGATCTTTGAATCCTCCCTCGAAAAGCGCGGATGACGGTTCAGCGCTTTGAGAAGCGAGTAGGAATCTGTGATCGATGTGGGCTCCGGAGTGGCCACCACGAGTATCTCACCGCTTGCAACGAGAAAATCAAGAACCGCATCAGAAATCCCCGCACCGGTGTCTATAATAATAATATCGGCAATCGCATCGAGTTTTGCAAGATTTTGTATAATATAATTCAGATAATCCCTGCTCAGATTGGACAATCCGGCGATCCCGGAGCCTCCTGATATAAAACCGATATCCATCGGGCCCCATGTTATGATATCCGTGATGTCTTTTCCCTGATAAATCAAATCGCACAGGTTATGTTTCGGAACCGTTCCAAACATAATCTCTATGTTCGCAAGCCCAAAGTCTGCATCCAGTATGATAACCCGCTTCCCCATTTTTTTGAACTGGCACGCAAGGTTTATTGATGTGTTGGACTTTCCTACTCCACCTTTTCCACTTGTCACCGTTATTACTCTGGAGAGCGGCCTTGGCACTGGATTCATTTTAATCACATTTCTTAATTGTTCAGCCTGATCCACCATATATTACCCTCCTATCAGCGCCTTCCTCCAAGCAACTGCTTCACCGTCGACTGTGGATTAAAATACTCAATATCATCCGGTACATTCTGACCACACGTCACATAGGAAAGCGTTGCTCCTGTGTAAAGTTTGAGATTATAAATATCTCCCAATGTAGTCGTCTCATCAAGCTTGGTAAAAATCAATTTGTAGTCGGTAATTTCTTTGTAAATATCAGCAGTCCGCTTCAAATCCCTGTACTTTGTCGAGGCGGACAGCACGAGAAATACCTCCTTGGAAGCATTCGCGTCGACAGAATGAATCAGATCACTCATACTCTCGCACTGCGCTTCATTGTTCGGCGAATGCCCTGTCGTGTCCACCAGTATGTAATCATATTCCTTAAAATCCTCCACGGCATCCGTAATTTCCTTTGCTGTATACACCACCCTGAACGGCACCTCCAGAATGTTCGCATAGGTTCTCAGCTGCTCGGCCGCCGCGATCCTGTAGGTGTCAGCCGTGAGCAGCGCTACCTTTTTCTTGTGCTCCACGCGGAAGGAGGAAGCAATCTTTGCGATGGTTGTCGTCTTTCCCACTCCGGTAGGCCCCACGAAGAATACCACCTTTGGCGTCTTCTCATCCTCCTCCATGACATAAGGCTTTCCAAGCTTCAATATCATTCTCTGATAGATCTCTGAGAGCATGAAATCCATGGTGACATCCGCCTTGCAGTTCCGGTCGATCTCCTCGATAATCTCTCTTGCATACTTCGCATCAATCTCATTGTCGGTCATTTTGCTGTACAGGAGCTTCAGAAAGTTTACACGCTCCGTGTTTTCTTCCTTTCCTGCGCCCTCAGTGCCCTTCACATCGTCTGCTTTGGGGGTATTCTCCTGCTGGGAGAGCTGCTTCTCAATTAAATTCTGGAGATTATCAAGCTTCTCCTCCAGACCGTTTCCCCTGAGATTTTCCTTGGTCGGCTCGTTTGCCTTTGCCTCACTCTTTGCCCGCTCGCTTTCTGTTCTGGCAGGTTCCTGCCGCTGCGCCGGAAACGCGGCAAGCGCATCCGCCACAGCCTGCCCTACCGCAACGGCCTCGCCGGATGCCGCCGTCTCTTTCTTTTCCGGCTGTTTCATCGGAATAATTTTCCCGGGAGTGCCATTTCCTGCCGCTCCCTGACTTAAACTGACTGCCACGCCATCCTTCTGGACCTCGCTCGCTGTGACCGCGCTATATTTTTCATTTTCCTCTTCTTTGGCAACCGTCACCTCAAACCTTGTCCCCTTGAAGAGACTCATGATGCCCTTTGCCTTGATTGCCTTGACGTTCATCTCAACGATGCCCTCCCCGAGCTCCTTTCGCGCACTCTCGAGGGCCTCTTCCTTTGTTTTTCCCTGAAATTTCTTTATGATCATGCTGTCACCATTCCTACTGATTGTAATTCAACGTTTGAATCGATTTCATTATAAGATACTACTACCAAATCCTTGTAATAATCCTCGGTCAGTCGCTTAAAGTACATTCTGACGATCGGTGAGGTTATCACAATCGGATTCTTGCCAAGCTTCTCGAGCTTCCCTACCTCTGACTCCACAGATGCCATAATCGTCTTGGTTTTCTCCGGATCAAGCGTCAGGTATGCTCCCTGCTCAGTCTGTTTCACGCTTCCCATAATCTCCTGCTCCAATCCCGGATCAAGCGTAACCACGCTCGTCGTCTCATTCATCGGAAAATACTTGTTGGATATCGCGCGTTTCAGGCTCTGTCTCACATACTCTGTCAGAATATCGGTGTCCCTCGTTGACGCCGCGTGATCTGCAAGCGTCTCAAAGATCGTGACAAGGTCGCGCACCGAAATGCCCTCTTTCAGGAGATTCTGCAATACCTTCTGGATGTCGCCCAGTCCTAAAAGCTTCGGCACAAGCTCCTCCACCAGAGAAGGATTGGTCTCCTTGACATTGTTGATCAGATTCTGTACATCCTGTCTCGTGAGCAGGTCTGCCAGATACTGCCTGATAATCTCCGTCAGATGGGTTGCGATAATCGATGGCGGATCTACTACCGTATATCCTACGCTCTCCGCACGCTCTCTCTGATTCTCCGTGATCCATATGGCCGGCAGATGGAATGAGGGCTCAAAGGTCGGGATACCTGAGATCTCCTCCTCCACAAATCCTGGATTCATCGCCATATAGTGATCAAACAGAATCTCACCCTCACTGACCTGAATCCCCTTGATCTTGATGATGTACTGATTCGGATTCAGCTGGATATTGTCACGCAGACGGATGATCGGCACGACTGTACCGAGTTCAAGCGCGATCTGCCTTCGGATCATGACAACACGGTCTAAGAGATCGCCGCCCTGGTTGACATCGGCAAGTGGTATGATACCATAGCCAAACTCCAGCTCGATCGGATCGACCTGCAGCAGTGAATTGACATTCTCCGGCCTGCGTATCTCGTCCGCCGTGTCCTCCTCCGTGTCAGCCTCAGCCTCAATACTCGCCGTCTCAATCGTGGACGCGATCATGCGCCCGCACACGATAAAGATAACGCCTAATATAACGAAAATCAAAGGATTCAGCGGCGTCACCAGTCCCAGAAACGCAAGCACCGCTCCTACCATATATAACACTTTGGGTATTCCAAAAAGCTGGTTTACAAGCACTGTACCAAAGTCTGCCTCCTTGGATCCCTTTGTGACGAGAATACCTGTTGACAACGAAATAAGAAGTGAAGGAATCTGGCTTACCAGACCGTCACCTATCGTAAGAATCGTATACTTATCCACAGCGCCGCCGATATCCATACCCTGCCGCAGCATACCCATGATGATACCGCCAACAATATTGACAAAAGTAATGATCAGACCTGCCGTCGCATCTCCCTTTACATACTTCACAGCACCGTCCATGGAACCGAAGAAGCTCGCTTCCTGCTGAAGCTTCTCCCTCTGGACTTTCGCCTCCGCGTCTGTGATGGCGCCTGTATTTAGGTCCGCGTCAATCGCCATCTGTTTTCCAGGCATGGCGTCCAGTGTGAATCGCGCCGTAACCTCGGCAACGCGCTCGGAACCTTTGTTGATCACGACAAACTGTACGATGATCAGGATAATAAATACCACGATACCAATGACCAGATCGCCGCCGCCCACGAAATTACCAAATGTCGCCACGACGTTTCCCGGATCACCTGTCGACAAGATCAGACGGGTTGACGATACGTTCAGAGCGATTCGAAAGATCGTTGTGAACAGCAAAATAGTTGGATAAAACGACAAATCCAATACCTCTTTGGCAAACATTGTCGTGAACAGGATTGTAAAAGCAAGCGAAATATTGATCGCAAGCAGCACATCCAGCATGGTACTACTGATCGGTACAATCAACATGATAATAGCGCCAAGTAAATAAAGGGCTACGCCTATATCCGCTTTCTTCATCTTCATGTCTCTGACTCCCCCTTAACTCCTTAATAAATAATCCCCTGTTGTTTTATATTTTTTCTTATTTCATATTATCGCACAATTTACATAATTTGTACATAATAATTTGTAAGTTTTTCGACTTTTTTAATTTTTTATATTTTTTACACAATTTCAAACAAAAAACTCTGTGCTTTTTTACAACTGGACACCGGATTCCGAGGTTCAGTTTGAACACAGAGTTCTTTTTTGTTGACATAAATCAATTACATATATCTTTTTTATCAGATTTTATGTCAACCCATTTTATACTGAATAATCAGTCTTTTCGACCGCCAGTACAGCGTTGCATAAATAACAGTGAAAAACAGTGCCTGATATTTGTGTCAGGACAAGGCGGAGGAAGGAGGCAATGCGGTGGCATTGTTGACTGACGACAACGCGGTACTGGCGCAAATAGCAGGTGCTGTATTCACTGTTATTTACGCAATGCTGTACTAGTATATATTCCTGCTTGTCAGATTTTTCCCTGCATTTTGTATACCATCGCAAGGACCTCCGCCACCGCCTGATACAGCTCCGGCGGCACCTCCTGTCCGATATCCACATTGGCATACAGCATACGGGCGAGCGGTTTGTTCTCCACGATCTCCACATGGCTCTCCCGCGCAATCTCCTTGATCTTCTGCGCCACATAATCGGCGCCCTTCGCGAGAACCACCGGTGCGGAGCCTGTTGCGGCATCATATCGGATCGCGACTGCGTAATGCGTCGGGTTTGTGATGACCACATCCGCCTTTGGCACATCCTGCATCATACGACGCTGCGACGCCTCGCGCATCTTGGCACGGATCTTGCCCTTGATCTGCGGATCTCCTTCTGCATTCTTGTACTCATCCTTGACTTCCTGCTTCGTCATCTTGATGTCGTTGTTAAACTTGCGGCGCTGATAAAATAAATCCGCAAACGCGACGATCATAAACACCAGGGAAATCTTGAGTCCCATGTTGATCACCACATTACCGATCAGCTCAATCGCCTGATTCAGAGGCATACCATAGAACTGAACCAGATATACCCAGTCGTCCTTTACAGTTGAATACACGATTGCCATGATCAGGATAATCTTTGCTATTGATTTCAACAGCTCAATGATCTTATCCTTGGAAAACAGCCTCTTTGCACCCGATACCGGATTGAGTTTGCTGAATTTTGGCTTCAATGGTTTCGTCGAAACCTGAAACTTAAACTGCAGCATATTGATGCCAACTGCGATCACAAGCCCGACAACAAAAAAAGGTAAGAGCTGCTTGAGCAGTTCCAGATACACGCTGTTGATCAGAACCCTGTAGTCCTCCTTCACAATACGCCCATTCCAATAAGTCGTGTACGCTGGTATCTTCTCATAGATGGTGCCAAAGAGTTTCATAAAGTTCTCACCCATATGGCCAACCCAGAACTTCAATATCAGAAAGAGCGCGATCAGCTCGACGCCGCTCGAAAGCTCCTTACTCTTGGGAACCTTGCCATCCTTGCGGGTGTCCGACTTTTTCTTGGCAGTCGGTTCCTCTGTTTTCTCTCCACCCGGTCCTTCCTGGGCAAAAAACTGCAGATTATATTCTAATATCACATCATGCCCTCCACCATCAAGACAATCATCTGCCGCATCTGTGTCGTGATAAAGCTGCAGACATCCGGAAGCAGCGTGATCGTCACCATGATCACAGTAAGCCCCGCCAGCAGCTTGAGCTGAATGCCGACTGAAAACATGTTCATCTGTGGCGCAAGCTTGGCCAGCAGTCCCAACACAATATTCATCAGTGTGATGCTTGCAAACACAGGCAGGCAGATCCGAAATCCGATCACGATATATTCACTCAGAAATGCAATCAACGATTCCAGCAGTCTGTCTGTATTGATATGCACACCACTGACTGGTATCAATATGAAGGTCTCCATCAGCGCCTTGAGCAGATACCTGTGAAGCCCTGTCGTATACAGGATCAGCATCACACCATACTGCATCAGGGCTCCCGTGATGGAAGCCTGTTCATTTGTGGTAGGATCAAATACATTCGCCATGGAGAGCCCCACCTCCATGTCGATGATCCTGCCCGCAAATAAAACAATGGAAGTACACATCTGGGCTGCCAGTCCAATCAGCAAACCCACCGACACTTCCTTCAACACAACTGTGGCAAAACCCAGTATCGTATTGTATTCCGGATAAACATGCTCCGGGCCAAAGTTATACATAATATAAGCAACGAACACGCTCAACGCGATCTTGACATTGTTTGGAACACCCCTGGTACTAAAAAAGGGAGCCACAAAGACAAAACTCGCGATCCGCACAAATACAAACAGAAAATATTCCAGTTCAGACATGGGAAAAGAAAAATTTACCATACTGTGCAGTCCTCTCCTCCTCTATCTGATATACAGAGAAAAATTCTGCCATAAATCTGTCATGTAAGTCGTCATGTTATTTAGCATCCAGTCTCCCAAAAGCATCAGACAGAGAAACATCCCTACAATCTTAGGCACAAAGGTGAGCGTCTGCTCCTGAATCGAAGTCACTGTCTGAAAAATACTAATGGCAAGACCGATCACCAGCGACACAATCAGCGGAGGCGCTGCCGTCTTGAGTACTACAAACAGTCCTTCCTTCATGATATCTGTTACCATCTCTGTCGTCATCTTACATCCATCTCCCTTCTTCTATTACGAGTTCCTTCTATCTACAAGCTACAAGCTCTGACAAGCTCTCCTGCCCTCTGACATCGCAACCGGTCAGTAAAAACTCTGCACCAGATACACGATCACCAGATTCCATCCATCCGCCAGCACAAACAGCAGAATCTTAAACGGCATGGAGATCGTCGTCGGTGGCAGCATCATCATACCCATACTCATCAATACAGATGCGACTACCATATCGATCACGATAAATGGTATATAGATCATAAACCCAATGATAAAAGCTGTGCGAAGCTCACTGACAATAAAGGACGGAATCAAAACCGTCGTCGGCACCTGAGCCTCCGTCTCACCGTCCCACGCAGTATTGGACATCTGCATAAAGACATCAATATCCTTCATCTGCGTCTGTTCAAACATAAAATGCCTCATCGGAGCGGCTGCAGTCTCAATTGCCTCCTCAAATCCGATCTCACCCGCATCGTATGGCACGACTGCCTCCGTATAGATCTGACTAAATACCGGCTGCATGATAAAAAAGGTGAGAAACAAAGAAATCGCAATCAACACCTGATTGGGAGGCGCTGACTGTGTATTTAATGCCTGTCTCGTGAAATGCAGCACGATCAATATTCTGGTGAATGATGTAATCGTTACCAACAGGATCGGCAATACAGCGATCGCTGTCAATATCAGAAGTATTCTCAGGTTTCCATTGAGCTCACCATTTCCACTGTCATATGTGATGATGAGATTATTGGCGATATTCAACTCCTGAAGCTCTTCACCGGTCTGAGCCGAACCGGGCTCATTGATATTCGTGCGGTTCTCGTTTTCCTCCTGACGGTTGTCCAAAATCTGCTCCGCAGCTGCCCCGTCATCCTCAGTCGTCGCATGAACCACAGCGACATCCGCCAGCAGTATCACCACCACCAGACAAAGCATATATGCAATTTTTCGAAGCTCCTGACTGATCTTGTATTTCTTGACCTTATTCTTCATATCAGATTATCCCTATGCCTCACATACTCGTTTGTCAGCCTGACGCAACCATCTTTTATACCGGATCTATTACTGCCTCCTGAATTTGTCAAAAATATCCTTAAACCTGATATTGTCTGGCTGCTCTGCCTCTGTCCCTTTCGTGCCCAGCGCCGCGATATCATCCTCTGTCAGCTCGCCGAGCAGAGTGACCGTATCCTTACAGACCACATAAGAAAAATATTTCTTACCGATTTTCACAACCTGTATATATTTGGTCTGCGCGATCTTATAGGTTTCCAATATCTCCACATGAGAACCTGCAAGTCTTCCTTTCTGAAGACCTGCAGTGAGCTTTGTGGCAAAATATGTAAGAGCCAGGACAAATATAAATATCAGTATCGTAGTCAACAGCTGTCCAATAGAGTCAAACCTTTTTGATGTCGATGATAAAAGCATACTTCCTAGCCTACAACCTTCTTAACAGCCTCCAGAACGCGCTCCGCCTGGAAAGGCTTCACGATAAAATCCTTCGCTCCGGACTGTATCGCCTCGATAACCATCGCCTGCTGTCCCATCGCAGAACACATAATCACATTTGCGCCCGGATCAATTGCCTTGATCGCTTTGAGCGTCTGAATGCCATCCATCTCAGGCATTGTGATATCAAGAAGTGTCAAATCCGGCGATGCCTCCTTGTACTTGTCAACTGCAATCTTTCCATTCTCAGCCTCAGCCGCAATCTCATACCCGTTTTTTGTCAGTATGTCCTTAATCATCATTCTCATGAATGCAGCATCGTCTACGATCAGTATTCTCTTCCCCATAATCAATCTTGTCCTTTCTACAATCAAAAATCATTACTTGAAATAATATGCTTCTCTTTATTTTATTATTTCCATAATTCTCACGCCAAAGCTCTCCTCGATAACAACAACCTCGCCCTTCGCAACGAACTTGCCATTCACAAGGACATCGATCGGCTCACCGGCAATCTTATCAAGCTCTATAATAGTACCAGGGGCAAACTCCAGAATATCTGAGATAGATTTGCTGGTTCTTCCCAACTCTACTGTTACCTCCAACGGAACATCCCTGATCAGGCCAATGCTCTCCGCACTTACCATCTCGCCCTGTCCCGGCGCAAAGTTCTGGAACTGAGCAGGCTGTATATTTACATTAGGCATTCCGTATCCCATTGGCATTCCCATCTGCGGCTGCATTCCGTATCCGCCCTGTGGCATTCCCATCTGTGGCTGCATTCCATATCCTCCCTGCGGCATTCCCATCTGCGGCTGCATTCCCATATCCATACCGCCCTGTGGCTGCATTGCAGGAGCCGGTGCAGGTGCCGGAGCTGGCGCAGGACTTGGTGCCGGTGCCGGACTCGGTGCCGGTTCAGCTGCGCCTCCGCCCATTTGCTGTGCCATAAATGTCTCATAGACAGATTTTGCAAAATCAAGAGGATACAACTGCATCAGGGTGGAATCTACCAGATCATCAATCTGCAGTCTGAAGGAAACCTTGACAAACCGATCCTCAAGGAACGGTGACAACTCGCCCGGATCTTTGGAATGCAGATCCACAAGACTCGACTCCGGCGGGCTGATATCGATCGTCTTTCCAAGCATGGAAGAGAGGGAAGTCGACGACGATCCCATCATCTGATTCATAGCCTCGGAAATCGCGCTCAGATGCAGTTCACTGAGCTCTCCCTCCACATTAGTGCCGTCACCACCCATCATCAGGTCAGTGATCACCTTCACATCATGTTCCTTTAACACCAGGATGTTCGTGCCGTTTAACCCGACTGTATATTTGATCTGGATAAACACACACGGCCTCTCGTAGGCATCCAGCACATCCTGCCAGTTACACATCTCCACGACAGGCGTTGTGATATTTACCTTTTTGTTAACAAGTGAAAAAAGCGTCGTGGCCGAGGTACCCATACTGATATTGGCTACCTCTCCTATCGCGTCTTTTTCTATATCGGTGAGATCGTCCCCGCCTGAACTACCCGCTACGGCTGTCGCCGTATCTGCCGCTCCGGAATCCGCTGACAAATCTACACCGTTCAACAATGCATTGATTTCATCCTGAGATAACATACCATCCATTGTCTTATTCCTCCTCCCTCACTACTGATGTTACCCTTACTGCGTATGCCTCCTTGCTTGCACCCGGCACAGCACTAAATTTCTTAATATCCCCCACATATACATCCAGTTCATCATCGACCTTGGAATCAAGTCGTATGATGTCGCCTACCTGTATATTTACAAAATCATTCACTGTTATGACGCTCTTACCGAGGACTGCCTTAACAGGAACATCCACTCTGCGAATCATTGACTCAATAAACTGCTCATAATCCTCATCATCCATTTTCTGCAGGCTGGAATACCAGAACTTCGTATTTAAGCGGTCCATGACAGTTTCCAGCGTAAAAAACGGAAGACATACGTTCATCAATCCCTCCACATCACCAATCTTGACATTCATGGTCACTAACGCCACCATATCGCTCGGTGATATGATCTGAGCAAACTGCGGATTCGTCTCAATCCTCTCCAGATACGGATTCACCTCCGCCACATTTTTCCATGGTTCCCTGAGAAGCTGCATACAGATCACCATGATTCGCTCTATGATGCTCATCTCTATTTCCGTAAAATCTCTTGCCTTGTCAAGCGCCTCTCCTCTGCCTCCCAGCATTCGGTCGATAATCGCATACCCCAGCCCGCTCGTCAACTCCATGATGATCGAGCCCGGCATCGGTGAAAAATTGACTACCGTAAGTAATACCGGATTGGACAGAGCATTGGAAAACTCTGCAAAAGTTACGGTCTCGGAGCTCGCAACACTTACCTGTACATTCTTTCTAAGATATACAGGGAGATTTGTTGATAACAGTCTTCCATAATGATCAAAAATCATGTTTAAAGTTCTTAAATGCTCTTTCGAGAATTTAGCAGGCCGGCTAAAGTCATAATTTTTGGCTTGTCGCTCGTCCTTCTCCTGCATATCCTCCACATCAAGTTCGCCGGAGCTCAAGGCTGCCAGCAAACTGTCTATTTCGCTTTGCGATAATACCTCTCCCATGTAGTTAATCACCCCCTACATATTAATAATCCCCTATTCTTCTGCCATCCGGACTTCCGTGTCAAAGTTCCGCTAATTGTAAAGGAAATTGTATGACACACTGTAGATAAAGGTCGAATCAAAACGCTCCTGAAGCTTCGCCAGAATCTCTGCCTTGATCGCCTCGGAACTGCTCCTCGCATCATCCACTGTATAATTACCCATGACCTCAAACACGATATCCTTGATGATACCATCCATATCCGCCATCGTTTCGGAATAATTCTTATAATCCTTGTTCTTGGTATCAAGCGACAGTGACACACTGCCCACAGCATAATGGTCTGCCCCATCCTCACCCTTCTTCAAAGGAATGGTCAGATCGCCCTCAACATTGTGGACAGCCGTGTCAGCCATGGATACAGCCTGTGTATGTTCTGACTCCGGCAGCCCGTTGATCTCAATGCCGACAAGCGCCGAAATATCTGACACCAGCTTCGCTGTTTTCTTGGAGGCGCTTGACACGCTCACCATCATGATCGCTGACAGCACAATGTTGACAACAAGTAATGCCAGAATGATAATAGACAACAGATTTCGTTTCATTTCATTTTCCCCTTTCACTAACGAGCGCTTAATGCGTTGTATATTTTTATCTCAACACGTCTGTTTTTGGCTCTTCCCTCAGGTGTAGCATTGTCCGCGATCGGCATATACTCCCCTCTGCCGGAATGCTTCACAATAGCAGGATCAAGCGACGCATTCTCCTTCAGATAGTCAAAAACCGCCTGTGCCCTGTAGCTGCTGAGCACATCGTTATTCTCATATCTGCCGCCGTTTAACGGCACCGAATCCGTATGTCCCTCGATCTCAATCTCCGAATCCGCGTACTTTGTGAGAAGCACGCCGATCTTATTTAATACCGGTACCGCATCAGACTTAATGTCTGCTCTGCCTGAGTCAAACAAAAAAGCACCGTTTAATGTAAGCGTCACATAATCCGCATTGAAGTCCACGTCCACCTGATCTGACATCATGCTCTCCGCGAGTGCCTCCTCAATCTTCTCCGCAAGCGCCTCAGAAAGCTTCATCTTCTCCAGCTCAAGCTCGGCGACCGCACTCTGCAGCGATTCGAGCTCCGCCTGCGACATATCAAGCTGTTCCGCGGCGTCCTTGAGTTTGTCATCTGCAGAACCGCCCGGCTTTGTCGGATCTTCGATCGTGGAATCCGCCTCCGCAGTTTTTCCGCTCGTATTTATGTACTCGTCAAGCATATTGAGCTGGCTCACGCCATTACTCACCAGGATTCCGTCCCCGACTGCCTTCGAGCCGGCCTGAAAGATGCTGATGGTTGACTGAAACGATCTCGCAACCTCCTCAAATTTCGCAGCGTCGACCTCCGACATTGAGAACAAAAGCACAAAGAAACACATCAGCAGTGTCATCATATCCGAAAAAGTACTCATCCATGGCGCCGGGGTTCCGGGTGGGAGTTTGAACTCTTCCTTCTTCTTCGCCATTAAGCCTCACCTCCAGCTCCTGCTCCCGCTCCATTCTCCTCCTGGGAAGGTCTGTCCTTAGGTGACAGGAACGATTTGAGTTTCTCCTCGATCACGCGCGGGTTCTCACCTGCCTGTATGGAAAGAAGTCCCTCTATCATGATCTCTTTCGCCTGCATCTCTACAGCATTGTTCGCCTGCAGCTTGTTTGACGTCGGCGTACAGATCCAGTTTGCAAGCATCGAACCGTAGAATGTCGTGATCAGTGCGACACCCATCTTCGGACCGATCGATGACGGATCGGACATGTTATTCAACATACAGATCAGACCAACCAGTGTACCGATCATACCCCACGCAGGTCCCATGGCACCCAGATTGTCCCAAAATCCTGATCTCAATTTGTGCCGGCTGTCTATACTGTTCATCTCCGTCTCAAGGATTCCTCTTACCAGCTCCGGATCTGTACCGTCAACGATCAGCATGATGCCCTTTTTCATAAACTCATCCTCGAGATTTCCGGCCGCTTCCTCCAGAGAGAGAAGCCCTTCCTTTCTCGCAACGTTGGATAATTCAATAATTTTTGCGATCATCTCCGGGACATTGACATTAACAGGTTTAAAAATCAATGCGATACTCTTGAGACCACCGACAAAGTTTGGCATACTCACTGACATCATTGTCGCAAAGACCGCTCCTCCAAAGGTAATCAGTGCTGATGGCAAGCTGACAAAGTATCCAAATCCGCTCACACCGCCCGCCGAGTCAATCATACCATACAAAACCAGGACAAAGCACACAATCATACCCACCAAAGACGCTATATCCACTATTACACACCCCTTTTTCGTTAAGTTTCAAGTTCAAAAGGCACACTGTCCAAAAGACACAATATTATCCCGTATGCCTTTTTCTCCATATGTATATCATACTGTAAGGTTACATAAATTGCAACAATTTTCTGAAAATTTTCTCAAATTTTATCAATTTGCTACATTCTGTAAACCAATTATGCGGTGATCTCTCTACTCACTCCACAATTTTCATGAGGTTTCCACGTCCAGAATTTTTTCGAAATAGCCGTGTCTTGCTGATTTCACCAGATTTCTGATCTCATGCCTGCTCTCTTTGACAATAATCTTCTTGCCATCAGTTAACGTAATAACCGTATCCGGCGTTTCCTCCACCGTCTCGATCAGACTTGTGTTGACCAGAAGCTTTGTCCCGTTAATCTTTGTCACCTCTATCATAACTGACTCTATACCTCCTTTCCGGCAAATGTGATCTGTTTCCCATGCAGTCTTCCAAATTCCGCCAGTTTATTCTGATATATTTCCATTTTGTCCGTCTGCCCTGCTTCATTATAAATCGCAAATATTCTCGCATAGGCATCAAAGACATTCTCTCCAAGCTGCTCAAAATCCGCTTCGTCCGTGATACCGGTCAGAAATCCGATCGCAGCCGCATCATCCTGACACATATGCGCGGCTTTGCCAAAAAGATATCGAAGCTTTGTCGTCTTTAGGTACTCCCTGTTCATGTCAAGCAGCCTGTACGCGTCAGCCGGATTCCCGATCTTGATCAGACAGTCCGCATAGGATTCCAGACAGGCGCTCAAAAACTTTTTCTCGGGATTGCGGTTGATTTCCAGACACATATCATACGCCTCGACCGCCTTCTCATAATTTTCAAGCACATTGTAGGATTGTCCGATCTGAAAATAGATATAATCGTCCATCCCTTCCGTTTCACCTATGGAATTTAATAAAAGTTTTAGATTTCTCTCCTGTTTTTTCGCCATCTCCTGCCTGGGGATGTCATAGCCATAATGTTTGATAATGACTGGCAGATGAAACGACTCCAGCGTCATCTCATCATAATTGTCTGACTTTCTGGGTGTGATCTGCTCATGAATCCGAAATCGGTACTCATAATAATTTCTGTTATAAAACCGGGGCACCTCGTCAATCTGAATGCTTTCCTTTGGGACACCGCCCTCCACTGTCGTGTAGACATTCCTGATCTGTGCGACTCCGACATTTTTGGGATATTTCTGCATACAGGTGCGAAGCTTTGCCACATCGATCTCCTGCACAAGCTCGTCACAGTCCAATATCAGAATCCAGTTGTTTGACGCCCTAGACACTGCAAAATTCCTTGCCGCACTGAAATCATCACACCACGCAAAGTCAAACAGCCTGTCCGTATACTTTGCCGCGAGCTCCCTTGTCCTGTCTGTGGAACCTGTGTCCACCACCACGATTTCCATATCGTACCGCAGCAGCCTCCTGAGACACTGCTCTATGTACTGCTCCTCATTCTTTGCGATCAGACACACGCTGACCAGTAATCTTGCCATAAATATTCGCTACTTCCTCTCTGTTTTATTCCCTGTATGGTATCAGTTTCCTAAATTCCAGCACTTTGACGATCGTCTCCCCCTGATCTTCGAGCTTCCTGATCTGATGCTTGAACTTGTAAAAGCCGCTCGCCGTCTCGCCGGATAAAACGCGCACATCCGCGTCCAGCTTTTCATAATGATCCTGAAGCTTGTCGAGCTTCGAGTCTATCATGCCCAGCCTGGTGTTCACCTTGTCAAGCTCAGCCTCCCTGATGATCGTCTCCATATCTGTCATCCTTGCATCGAGCTTCTCCACTGCTGTCTCAAGCCCTGTCACCCTCGCGTCGAGTTTCCCCACTGCTGCCTCAAGTCCTGTCACCCTCGCGTCAATGTCATCAAGCTTCGTATTGATCTTGGCAAACTCTGCTAAGATCAGCTTCATATTCTCATCCATACAGTTCTCCTTATCCTCCAATGCGCTCTCCCTCGCCTACTCCTACCCGATACCGGCCTCCGCCGTCGCCAGTGTCCCAATACCTCCTATGGTAGGGGAATGGCCTTCTCCACTGAAAATTTCATACCCATGCTTGATAGTATACCATATATTTTATGCCGTGAAAAGACAAACAGCACAAAAAACAGATGAAGTTTGGTGAAACCGTTACTGTTCACTTCGTTCCCAGTAACAGGTAAAAATCCATGCAGAATTTGCTTCGCAAATGGATTTTTACTTGCTGCCTAAACGTTTTCTCACGGACTTAGCAGTAAATGCTAAGTCCTGTGTGAACAGTAACGTGAAACCATACATTTATCAGTTTATGATAGTTTTGTCAACTTTAGGGATATCAAAAAGGGATATTGAAGAAACCATACTCCTTCAATACCCCTTATTTCAGGCATTTTCCAACTATCAGATTTTTGCCGTTTTCCTATTATTTATAGTTGACGATCTTTCCAAAATCAGCCTTGAGGCTTGCGCCGCCTACCAGTCCGCCATCGATGTCGGGCTGCGCGAACAACTCAGCCGCGTTGCCTGCGTTTACGGAGCCGCCGTACTGGATGCGCACTGCCTCTGCGGTTGCTGCATCATATATCTCAGCGATGCAGTCACGGATGCCCTTGCAGACCTCCTGCGCCTGCTCTGTTGTCGCCGTCTTGCCCGTGCCGATCGCCCAGATCGGCTCATAAGCGATCACAAGTTTCTTCACCTGATCTGCTGTGATGCCTACCAGATCTGACTTGATCTGCAGTCTGATCCAGTCCATCGTAACGCCCATCTCTCTCTGCTCCAGAGACTCGCCGCAGCAAAGGATTGGTGTCAAACCATGCTCAAATGCCTTGGCAACCTTCTTGTTGAGGAAAGCATCATCCTCCTTGAAGTAGTCGCGGCGCTCAGAGTGTCCAATAATCACATACTTAATCCCTGCATCCACCAACATTCCTGGCGCGATCTCGCCCGTGTAAGCGCCCTTTTCCTCGATGTACATATTCTCAGCGCCAACTTCTACATTTGTGCCCTTCACAGCCTCCACAACTGGTACAATATCGATTGCAGGCACACAATATACTACATCAACATCATCAGACTTTACTAAATCCTTTAGCTCGCCAACCAGCTTCACAGCCTCACTTGGAGTCATATTCATCTTCCAGTTGCCGGCTACAATCTTTCTTCTCGCCATTTTATTTATTCTCCTTAAACCACTTTATAGTTATTGCGCAAATCTCGGGGGAGCGTCCTCTGCTCCCCTTAGATTTGGTTAGTTATTTGTCATCCGCCGCAACAACGCCCGGAAGCTCTTTACCCTCCAGGAACTCAAGGGAAGCGCCGCCGCCTGTAGAGATGTGGCTCATCTTGTCGGCAAAACCTAACTGATTTACTGCCGCTGCAGAATCGCCGCCGCCGATGATCGTGGTAGCCTCTGTCTCAGCCAATGCCTTTGCCACAGCAATTGTTCCTTTTGCAAGTGTCGGATTCTCAAATACACCCATAGGCCCGTTCCATACAACTGTCTTTGCTGACTTCACTGCATCTGCAAAAAGCTCTGCTGTCTTTGTTCCGATGTCAAGCCCTTCCTTGCCCGCCGGGATCTTATCCGCATCAACGACCTCTACCGCGATATCTGCATCGATCGGATTCGGGAAACCGTCTGCGATCGTGGTATCAATCGGAAGCAGGAGCTTCTTGCCGAGCTTCTCAGCCTTTGCCATCATTTCCTTGCAGTAGTCAAGCTTCTCATCATCCACGAGGGAATTTCCGATCTCATATCCCTTTGCCTTCAGGAATGTGAACGCCATACCGCCGCCGATAATCAGTGTATCGCATTTCTCCAACAGATTATTGATTACATTCAGCTTGTCCGCAACCTTAGCTCCGCCAAGGATTGCCACGAACGGTCTCACCGGATTCTCCACTGCATTTCCGAGGAAATCGATCTCCTTCTGCATCAAATAGCCAACTGCATTCTCTCCGCCCTTTGCCGTGATAAACTTTGTAACGCCCTCCACAGAAGCATGCGCTCTGTGCGAAGAACCAAATGCGTCGCATACATACAGATCTGCCAGGTCTGCCAATTCTTTGCTGAACTCCTCGCCGTTCTTAGTCTCTTCCTTGCCGCGGAAACGTGTATTCTGCAGTAAGATAACATCGCCCTCATTCATCGCCTCCACGGCCGCAGTCGTGTCTGCGCCTGTCACATTGTAATCCGCGATGAATTTCACTTCCTTGCCGAGCTTCTCAGAGAGCCTCTTTGCAACCGGAGCTAAGGACTCGCCTTCGTTTGGTCCGTTTTTCACTTTTCCTAAGTGAGAGCAGAGAATCACCTTTCCACCGTCCTTGATCAGTTTGTTGATCGTAGGAAGTGCAGCCACGATACGTGTCTCATCTGTGATCTGACCATCCTTGAGAGGAACATTAAAATCGCATCTCACGAGTACTCTTTTGCCCTTTGCATTGATATCATCTACTGATTTCTTGTTTAATCCCATTTTACCATTCTCCTTTTCATTTTTGATCAATCGAGTAGGGGAATGACTTTCTCCACCACTCGCCGCGCCCCATACGCCGCCTTTGGATATTCCTCTGTATGAGGCTGCGCATCGAAAAAAGGTCCGGTCCATAAGACCGGACCTTGATAGGTCTTTTTATTAGACAATTTTGTTGATTTAAGCTAACTCTGAGAAGTACTTGATTGTCCGAGGACAATCTTGCCACATTATGCCAGCTCAGAAAAGTACTTGATTGTCCGAGGACAATCTCATGAATTTATGCTAATTCTGAGAAGTACTTGATTGTCCTTACCATCTGAGATGTGTAGCTGTTCTCATTGTCATACCAAGAAACAACCTGTACCTCATACTGGTCATCAGAAATCTTGTTCACCATTGTCTGTGTCGCATCAAACAGGGAACCAAATCTCATTCCGATCACATCAGAAGAAACGATCTCGTCCTCGTTGTATCCAAAGGACTCGTTTGCCGCTGCCTTCATCGCTGCATTGATGCCCTCTTTTGTCACGTCAGCCTTGTTTACTACTGCTGTCAGAATTGTAGTAGAACCTGTCGGTGTCGGAACACGCTGTGCAGAACCGATCAGCTTGCCGTTTAACTCAGGAATAACTAAGCCGATTGCCTTTGCTGCGCCTGTGCTGTTCGGAACGATATTCACTGCCGCTGCTCTGGAGCGTCTCAGATCACCCTTTCTCTGCGGTCCGTCAAGAGTCATCTGATCACCTGTGTAAGCATGGATTGTCACCATGATACCAGACTGGATCGGCGCATACTTGTTCAATGCGTCTGCCATCGGTGCAAGACAGTTTGTCGTGCAGGATGCAGCAGAGATAATTGTGTCAGATGCCTTCAATGTCGTATGGTTCGTATTGTAAACGATTGTAGGAAGATCATTTCCAGCCGGAGCAGAGATAACAACCTTGCGAGCGCCGGCATTGATGTGTGCCTGAGCCTTTTCCTTGCTTGTGTAGAAGCCTGAGCACTCTAACACAACGTCAACCTTCAAATCTCCCCAAGGGCAGTTGTTTGCGTCGGGGAATGCATAGATTTTGATCTCCTTGCCATCTACAGTGATGGAATCCTCACCTGCGGAAACCTTGTCCGCCAGCTCATATTTGCCCTGTGAAGAATCATACTTTAACAGGTGTGCGAGCATCTTGGGGCTTGTCAGGTCATTGATTGCCACTACCTCATATCCCTCTGCGTTGAACATCTGTCTGAATGCAAGACGGCCGATACGGCCAAAACCATTAATTGCTACTCTTACTGCCATGTCATTTTCCTCCTAAAATAGATAATATTTATTTTATCATCTTATTTTGTCAACAATTTACATCGATACGCTTCCGTCCAGAATCCTTTAGGAACTGTAGAAAAATAAGTGACACATCTTGCTTGTCTATTTCTCCAATCTTGCAGGAAAAAAAGCCTCGCCGTAGCCCGCTACGCCTACGTTTTTTCTCCTACAATCTTGAAGAAATATCCTGCGCAATCTGAGCACTTATTTTCCTACAATTCCTTAGCAATTTTTATACATATAAAATGTCGAAAAAACAAGACAATTCGGCATTTTGTGTAAAATGATTGACAAAATTTTATCAACAAAACCATTTTACCTAATTATGGCATAAAATTCAAGACATATTTTCAAAAAAACAAAAAAACTTAAATAAAAAAAATATAAACACACTTTTAGATATTATTTTTGATCAATTTGTGCTAGACTAATGGATAGTTTTTGATTAATGAGTTATTTCTGAAACAGTTCTTTAGCGAACAAGCGATCTATAACTGTAAATCTAACAAAAGGAGAATTTTCATATGGCAATAAAAGCTGATTTTCATATGCACACAAGTTTTTCGGGGGACAGTAGCGCCCCGATGGAAACGATGATACAGAAGGCAGTCTCGCTCGGATTGACGCATATCTGCATCACAGAGCACTATGATCCGGATTATGCGTATGCGCCTGGCGAGGAGGGCATGTTTGAACTGAACACGGACTCTTATCTGTATGAGCTCTTAAAGCTCAGGGAAAAATATAAGAACCAGATCTCGGTCGGATTTGGCGTGGAGCTCGGCTTACAGCCTCATTTAAAACGCCAGCTCGCCGTGTATTCCAAATCGCACGACTTTGATTTTATCATCGGCTCATCGCACATCTGCAACCGCCGCGATCCTTACTACCCCGCCTTTTTCGAGGGACGCAGCGAAGACGAGGCGCATCATGAGTATTTTGAAGCTGTTCTGGAATGCGTGAAGTCGCTTCCATATTTCGACGTGTATGGCCATCTCGACTACGTAGTCCGCTATGGTCCGACGAAAAACGCACAGTACACTTACGCAAAGCACGCGGATGTGTTTGACAAGATTCTGACATATCTGATCGAAAATGAAAAGAGTATCGAGCTCAACACGGGCGGTTTCCGCGCGGGGCTGGGACAGCCGAATCCATGCGTGGATATCCTAAAGCGGTATCGTGCGCTTGGCGGCGAGATCATCACGGTCGGCTCTGACGCCCACACGCCTGACGAGATCGCATCGCATTTTGACGAAGCCTGTGACATTTTGAAGACATGCGGCTTCCGATACTACTGTATCTTCCAGTCCCGTATGCCAGAATATTTTAAACTATAGTCCCGCCGCCAAGGACATAATCGTCCTGGTAAAAAACGACGACCTGTCCGGGTGTCACAGCCCTGACAGGCTTTTTAAAACTGCATTTGACCTGTCCATTCTGCAGCTTCTCGATCACGCAGGACTCCCCTGCATGGGAGTAGCGAATCTTTGCCGTCACCTCCAACGGTTCTGTAATGTCCTCGACCGCCATGAAGTTCAAGTCGTCACACACGAGCGAATCCGCAAAGACATCCTCCGCCTCACCGATCACGACCTCATTCGTCTCCGGTCTGATCTTCGTCACAAACACGGGATGTCCCATCGACAGGTTCAATCCTTTGCGCTGTCCGACTGTATAATGAATAATCCCCCTGTGCCGTCCTATCACTTCACCCGCCGCATTGACAAAATTTCCAGCGGCCGGTATCTGATCGTCTCTCACTTCCCTCTGAATCACTGCCGCGTAATCATTGTCCGGCACAAAGCAAATATCCTGACTGTCCGGCTTTGCCGCGACGGGAAGGTCTAAGCTCTGCGCAAGCTCCCTGATTTCTTCCTTCTCATAATCCCCAACCGGCATCAGCGTATGCGCAAGCTGGGATTGTGTGAGACTGTAAAGGGCATACGTCTGGTCTTTTTTTGCCGTGACAGAATTGCGTATCGCATATCTTCCATTATCAAGCTGTATAATGCGTGCGTAATGCCCCGTGGCGATATAATCCGCCCCAAGCTCCATGCTCCGCCGCAGGAGCGCCTCCCATTTCACATATCGGTTGCAGAGAATGCAGGGATTGGGCGTTCTCCCGCGCAGATATTCGTCCACAAACGGATTGATCACGCAATCGCGAAACTCCCGCTTAAAATTCAGCACATAATAGGGAATGTCAAGCTTCGCCGCAACACGCCTTGCATCCTCCACGGCACTCAGTCCGCAGCAGCCGCCGTTTTCCTCCATCCGAGCCTGCTCCTCATCCTGCCAGATCTGCATGGTCACACCGATGACATCATAACCTTCTCTCTTTAACAGATATGCTGCCACTGACGAATCCACGCCGCCGGACATACCGACTACCACCTTTTTCCCCATATTGCTCCCTGCCTTTCGTTTCATCATAGTTTCTGTCTGATAATAGCATTCCTCATCACTGATTGTCAACAGTTCCAAATGCCTAATAATGCACTTAAGAATTAACTTAAATTTCAGGTAAATAATTGATTTATTTAAGTTGATGTCATATAATCCAAACCAACATATTTCAAATCCAAAAAAGGAAATCAAAAATGAAAAGAAACCAAAAGGATTTTACCAGAACCGCAATACTGTTACTGATGACAATTCTTGCTGTCGGTATCGTGAAATGGACCTGCGCACCTGATGAAGCTTCCATTTCTGTCCAAGATGGCAGCTTTGAACTTTCGGTCTGGATCTCTGACAATCTCTGCGTCAACTGGTGGAAAAATGAGACGGACAACACTTACTGCATTTTTATCCCGGGAGCTGTAAAGAATCAAAAGCTGCGCCTGACCTTTGGGGGAATCCAGTACGCTGTTATCGATGGCGAAAAAATCACCAACGGAAGTGAATATCGCTTTTCTCAGGGAACACACACTCTCAAGACAGGGGACAATGACAATGCGGCATATACTCTGACCGTATGGCATACATCAAATATCCCCTCCTTGTTCGTACAGACACAATCCGGTTCAATTGACGAAATCCATTCGTCAAAACAACTGTCAGAATCCGGAAAAGTATTCATTATGGACAGCCGTGGACATCGTTATTATGAAGGAATTATTGATGAAATCCATTGCCGCGGAAATTCTTCCTTTGACAAAACAGAAAAAAAGTCATACACGATAAGCCTAGACAAAGGTACGGATTTATTTGAAATGGGCAAAGCCAAAAAATGGCTTCTGATAGCAAATGCCTTTGATGATACACTGGTCAGAAACGCATCCGCCTTCTCCATCGCAGCGCTGCTCAGGCTTCCCTACACTCCAGAGTTCCGGTATGTAGATGTATATATGAATGGCAGTTTCATTGGCAATTACCTGTTATCAGAAAAAATCGAGATCGGCAAAAGCCGGGTGAACATCAGAAACCTCGAAAAAGAAACCGCAGTCTTAAACGAGAGCTGTCATCTGGCAGATGCGGAATTTTTTATGGAGCAGCAGGGACGGCTTTTCAGCACCAAAGGATACCGCATCGAAGAGGAGCCCGAGGACATATCAGGCGGTTATCTGCTCGAGCTTGAGACCAGCGACAGATATGGACTGGAAGCCAGCGGTTTTCTCACATCGAGAATGCAGCCGGTCGTTTTTGCAAATCCCAGATATGCCTCCTATAACCAGGTATCTTATATCGCAGGACTGTATCAGGACTTTGAGGATGCGGTCTTTTCCGCGGACGGCTCCAGCCCGTATACAGGAAAAATGTACTACGAATATATTGACATGGATTCTTTTGCGCGAAAATATCTTCTCGAGGAGCTGGTCAAGAATCTGGACGCATCTTTCACCAGTCAGTACCTATATAAATACGATGACAGTGTCAGCAGCAGATTCTATGCCGGTCCCTGCTGGGATTATGACAAATCGATCGCCGCGTCAGGGATCACTGAGGACGGAATCAATCTAAACGATCCGGAGGGACTGTATGCCGCCGTGCAGGAAAAAGATTCCGACATCTGGTATGCCCTGTATCAGCACGAGGACTTTCGAAAAACAGCTGCATCGATATTTTTTAAGGAACTGGAACCGTATTTAAGAAAGGACCGCGGCCAGATATTCTTCGAATACAGCAGCGGGATTCGCGACTCCAATGACTGCAATATGATACGTTGGAATACCTTCCCACAGGCAGTGACAATTGAAGAAAAAAGAATCCTGTACCACGCAAAAGTGCTGGAGCTGGCCAGCTTTATTGATCAGCGCCTTGACTTTCTATACAGTGAATGGGAGGTGCTGCAGGATGGCTGAGTCCAGACACGAATACAAGTATATCTGCACCCGCCAGCAAATCGAAACAATCAGAAACAACATCATGGGAATCATGCAGCCTGACAAAAATGCGGGCAGGAGCGGGGAATATGTGGTCAGGAGCTTATATTTCGACGACTATTCTGACAGCTGCCTGTATGACAATATAAACGGAACTGATCCAAGAGAAAAATTCCGGATACGAATATATAATGCTGACCTCTCCTACATCCGGCTTGAACGAAAATGCAAGGAACATGGAAAAACGAGGAAAGCCTCCTGCCGCATCGATGAGAGGCTGTGCATGGAAATGATTCAGGGCAGATCTCTCAGAATGGACGCTGTGGATGCAGATGTTTACAGGAAATTCTGCCTGTGGCAGAATACAAAATTTTTAAAACCCGCAGTCATTACAGAATATGACCGAATCCCTTACGTATACAACGACGGGAATGTCAGAATCACATTTGACCAAAACATAAGGGCAGGAGCTCTTGTGAAGGATTTCACAAAACAGCGGATTGCAACTCATCCTGTCATGCCATTGAACCAACACTTACTGGAAGTAAAATTCGACGAATTTATACCGGATTTCATATATTCATTGGTACAGACAGAAAAACTTCGTCAGACAACATTCTCAAAATACTATATGTGCAGAAGAAATCATTTTGGGGGAAATCGATTATGAGCTTTAACGATATCTTTAAAAATTCTTTTATGAACACTGTCAGTATGGCTGATTTATCCGTATCGCAAATATTGACTATATTTGGCATTACACTGCTGTTCGCATTGTATATTTTCTTCGTCTACCGAATTTTTACCCGAAAGACTTTCTACAATAAAAGTTATAATACAGCGCTCTCGGCGATAGCCCTGATCACGGCTGCAGTCATTATTACCATCCAGTCCAGTATTGTCGTTTCCCTCGGAATGGTAGGCGCACTTTCGATCGTGCGTTTCCGAACCGCGGTAAAAGATCCTCTTGATCTGGTATTTATGTTCTGGGCACTGGCAACCGGAATCATATGCGGCGTCGGATTATTTGACGTTGCCGCAATTTTGTCCATCGCAGTGACTGGAACGATATTCCTGCTGGACAGGCTGCCCGTGGCGCATAGTCCCATGATTCTGATGATACAGGGAATCTACTGCGACATGGAAAATGCCATTATCGGCATCGTCTCACAATACACAAAAGCTTACAGGGTAAAATCAAGAAATATCACACCTGACAGAACAAGTATTGTCATTGAACTCCGGGTAAAGGACGGTGGAGGACTTATACAGACACTGGGCGGCATCGAAGGCATCGAATATGTATCAATTATAGACCACGATGGAGAGGTAACTTTTTAACCGCAGTCTTACAAATTATTTGGAAAGGATTATACCAATGAAAAAATCGACAGATCATCGCTTATTCTCCATCTTTATGCTCGCTTTTGCCTGCATATTTTATCTTTTCTTTGCGCTGTATGACGGTGCTGTCATCTGCGTGGACTCTCCGGGGTATATTGAGATGAATATCGCAAGAGAACCATTATATCCGGTATTTTTAGCATTGTTGCGTTTTCTTTTCTCCGGTTTTTCCTCTGATTGTTACCTCACTGCCGCAGTCTTTGTGCAAAGCGCGCTGGCTGCCTTTTCCGCATGGTGTTTTGCCGATTATATTCTGCACGAGTTTCAGACTGCCAGAGTATCCGCCATCATCGTACTATGCGTTCCGATGCTGGTATCACTCTTATGCCGCTTTGCTGCCAGAAGAGGCTCCATGTACTCAAACAGCATTATGACGGAAGGACTGACGATTCCCTGCTACCTCCTCTTCTTCCGCTCCCTGACTGCCTATTGCCTGCACCGCGGGAAATCCTCGTTCATTTCCTGTTGGTTTCTGGCCCTTTTGCTCATCTCCACCCGCAAACAGATGTCCATCGCGCTGATCATGCTCGTTCTTGGTATTTTATACTGCTATTTGAAGGACCACCATTATCTCAAGGGAATCACACTGTCGCTGCTATGCGTCATCAGTGTTCTGCTTGGCACATTCTGTCTGGACTTCGGATATAACTATACCCTGCGGGGCGAGCTTACCCGCCATTCCGGAGATACCAGATTTATCACCACAATGGCCGTCTATACCGCACAGAGAACCGACGCGCAGTATATCGCGGACGAGGACATCCGGAATCTGTTTCTTGAGATCTATGATATCTGCGACGAAAGCGGCTACCTGAAAAGCGCTGCCAGACAAGGCTGGACAAACCGCGTATCCCATTTCGGGAATCATTATGACTGCATTCAGATCGACAACCTGCGCCCTATGGTAAGCGCGTTCGCCAGAGAACGATATGGCAACGATCTGGTCGGCGCGAGCGAATACGGGGATCAGATCATGAACACAATTAACCATTCTATCATACCGCACCGCCTGCCCGAGATCATCAGCACCTTTGCGGACAATTTCCTGTCCGGCCTCATCACCACAGTCGCCCAGCGCAATCCTGTGCTGATCTGGTACAGTCTGGCGGTTTACCTGTTATATATCGCACTGCTGATCTGGCACTGGCTCGTCGTCAGAGATTCCAAGGTTATCGTGCTCGCCTCCCTGGTTCTGGTCTCTATTGTCATCAACGTCGGTCTGGTGTCTCTGGTTATCTTCTGCCAGACGCGGTATACGATTTACAATATGGCACTATTTTATATCAGTCTCTTCCTCCTGCTGCAGGAACCTGTCCGCAGAATATATGAAACTGTCGTGAGTATAAATTAGCCGGAATTTGACATATTTGTATCAATCTCCCATACATTTATAGAGAATAAATAAGCCGGAGCTGCTATATGTCAAACATTTCCAACAAGCGATCACACGAGATTCCGCGCGGCACATTCCGCCGCTATCTCAATCCCAGATATCTGAAAAGCCCCGTCATCACCGGCGCTTTCCTCCTGACTGCCGCCGGTATTATCACCAAATTCATCGGATTTTTTTACCGGATTTTTCTGTCCAGGGTGTTTGACGAGGAAAGTCTCGGGATCTTCGGCCTCATCTCCCCTGTCATGATGCTGGTGCACGCCGTGTGCGCCGCCGGTATCCAGAATGCCATCACACGCTTTGTAGCCGCGTCCAAAAAAGACAAAGCCTCCGAAGCCTACAGCTATCTTTTTACTGGTATCGTGATCTCTCTCTTTCTCTCGGGCTCCATGGCTTATGTGATCTTTCACCAGGCGCCGTTTATCGCAATCCGCATCATCGGCGAGAGGCGATGTATCCCACTGCTGCGCATCAGCGCTTTATCCTTCCCGCTCGCCACGATCCATTCCTGTATCACCGGCTTCTTCTACGGGCGGAAAAAAGCCGCGATTCCAGCGTGGTCCATGATCATAGAGCAGTCCTGCCGCGTCCTCACTGTCTACATCCTGTTCAGGCTGTCTGTGGAGACAGGTTTGAACGTATCCTTATCATATATCTGTGTGGGACTTCTTGCCGGCGAATTTTCCTCGGCGCTTTTTTCGTGTTTTATGCTCGCGATCAAACCTGACCACACCGGCTTTTCCATGCGAAAGTCCCTCTCCATCCGCAAAGGAATCTCCATCCTGTCTCTGGCTCTGCCCATCAGCCTCAACAGGGTATGTATCAGCTTTATCTCTACCATAGAGACCATACAGCTTCCAAAAATGCTTGTCACAAGCGGTCTCACCACCTCCGAGGCCTTGTCTGTCTACGGCGTATTCTCTGGAATGGCGTCTCCGCTGATTATGTTTCCAAGCGCCTTCACCGGTTCCGCCGCCTCCCTTCTGCTTCCGTCCGTGTCGGAAGCGCAGGCGCAGGGCAACACGAAACGGATACAGAAAACGATCTACCTGACGATTGGGCTCTGCTTTCTGCTCGGAGTAGGGTGCTTCCTGTTTTTCTTCACATTTGCGGATTTTCTCGGGAAAGCGCTCTTTGACAGCAATATCGCGGCAAGCCAGATCCGCGCCCTCTCCTTTGTGTGTCCCTTCCTGTACATGTCAGGCACACTCTCGAGCATCCTTCACGGTCTGGGCAAAACCGGCATCACCTTCGTGTTTAACCTGTCAAGCATTCTCTTCCGGCTTGGCTTTGTATTTCTCGCAGTCCCTTTGATCGGCTTTTCCGGATACATTTATGGCACCCTGATCAGCCAGATATTATATGATTTCTTAATTATTCTTGCTTTGAGACGCTATTTGTTATATGATAAAAACTAGCGAAAATACGAAAGGAGTCAAAGCAATGAGTTTTGAATTTATAAAAGAACTGCCAACTCCTGATCAGATCAGGAAGGAATATCCTGTCCCTGACGCGATACAGGAGTTAAAGAAAAAAAGAGATCAGGCGATCAGCGATGTGTTTACCGGCAGGTCGGACAAGTTTCTCGTGATCATCGGCCCCTGTTCCGCCGACAACGAGGACGCTGTGTGCGAGTATGTCTCACGGCTTGCCAAGGTCAATGAGAAAGTCAACGACAAACTGATCCTGATCCCACGCGTGTACACCAACAAACCGCGCACTACCGGAGACGGATACAAAGGCATTGTACACCAACCCGATCCGGAAAAGGGCACCGACTTCCTAAAAGGCATTATCGCAATGCGCAAAATGCAGCTGCGCGTCATGAATGAATCGGAACTCACCGCGGCTGATGAGATGCTCTATCCTGAGAACTGGGGATATGTGTGCGATCTTCTCTCCTACGTCGCGATCGGCGCCCGCTCCGTGGAAGACCAGCAGCACCGCCTCGTCGTCAGCGGCTTCGACGTACCCGCCGGGATGAAGAACCCCACAAGCGGAGACCTCAGCGTCATGCTCAACTCCGTGTACGCGGCACAGCACCCGCATCCGTTTATCTACCGCGGCTGGGAGGTCAATACGACCGGAAATCCGCTCGCGCACACAATCCTGCGCGGCGCAGTCAACAAGCATGGCAACAATATTCCCAATTATCACTATGAAGATCTGATTCTCCTGTTGGAGAAATACAACGAGCGCGATCTCGTCAATCCGGCCTGTATCGTCGACGCAAATCACAGCAACTCCAGCAAACAATTCAAGGAACAGATCCGCATCGTTCACGAGGTCATGCATTCCCGCAGAACCAACAGTGACCTGGCCAGCCTCGTAAAGGGCGTCATGGTGGAGAGTTACATCAAGGAGGGATGCCAGGCGATCGGCGAACACATCTATGGGAAGTCCATCACTGATCCGTGCCTGGGCTGGAAGGATACGGAAGATCTGATCTACAGAATCGCTGATTTTATTTAGATTATTTTATATGCACAATCGAGTAGGGGAAAAGCCTTTCCCCTACTCGCGCGCCGGGCGTCCCGAAACGGCCCCAGAACGCCGCCCCGGTTGAAAAAAA
>VSNM01000034.1 GCA_009774245.1 Lachnospiraceae bacterium
TTTCAAAAAGATAAGATAGTAAATCTGCACAATTTTTATAAAAAAGTATCCTTATTTTCATTCATGCGTTTATTCTGGACTATTTTGTATCCATCATTTTTGCCACTTCAGACTCCAACGTTTCTATTGTAGGAAGACTGCGTTGGTATTCTTTGCTGAGTGCATTACTTAATTCGTATCCTGCAATACCAATCGGCTGTGAAACTTCTTCCAAAGAATATTCCGCCACTACATTATCCTTATCCTTACAAATAAGCAAACCTATTGCTGGATTATCGCCATCTCCTGTTAATTGCTTATTTACTGCGGTAACATAAAAATTTAATTTTCCAATATACTCAGGCTCAAATCTCTTTGTTTTAAGTTCTACGACAACATAACAGTGAAGTTTTATGTGATAAAACAGCAAATCAATATAAAATTCACGCTCTCCAACCTGTAAATGCACCTGACGCCCCACATAGGAAAAACCTGTTCCCAGCTCCAACAGGAACTGTGTAATTTGATCTACCAGAGCAATTTACAGCTTTTGTATAAAAGCGGTACCATAGCCGCATCGTTTTCAAATTCGTTTCTGAAAATCCTGCCATATCAGGAAAGGTCTTTTTTAAGTCAATACTCATCTGCCGCAAAAGACCTTCTCTCCACTTTGAATGCTTCTGCCGATTTACGATATCCTCGCCAATATGCCAATAAAGTTCTAATAGTTCTCTATTCACTTTAATAGATGCTTTAATCTGACTGTTTCTAATCCTGTCTTTAATCAAGGCAATCCATTCCCTGTATTCATCAGTCACGATAAATTTTACCTCTTGCTTTTTGATGCCGGCTTTCATCTTTTCCTCCATAGTATGTATCAATTCATCATAAAATCATTCATTGTCAAATATAAATTATCTCTTATCTTTCCAAAAGGTCAAATACATTTGTGTAACACATTCCATCATACCCAACAAAATATGCATTAAGAAAAATGCACTGATTGAAATGAGCTATTTTATAGCTGATGCTGGAACAATCAGGACTAAAAATACATATGCGATCAATATCATCATATAAATAATTTCTACCATAACATAGTATGAAATATTGGACAACAAGACTTGTACTTGGAAATGGTTCGTTTTTGGGGTAAACGCCAGCCCGCCACATCTGCGGCGGGCTTCTGACCAGTTTCTTACTCTTGTGTCAGATTTTCTTCCCTGTCGTAAAGACCATATTCGGAGAGAAGCTGCTGTTGATAATTCAAATCGCCACTTGCCCGTTTTAAATCTTCGATTCGATTTTGCTCCAGCAGAATCGAATTGAGTGTATTGATCGCATTCGCCATTTTTTGACGTCCGCGTTTTTCGCCGATGATAATTCCCCTGTTTTCGATTCTGTCTAATACCTCACTCATTCTGACACCCTCCTTTTTCCTTTCATTCTGCAGTGTATGCAATACCTCTTCGTACCTGTCGTCCTTTTCGAGCGCCTGCATCAGTTTGAGAAACTCATCTACATGTTTGATTTCCTGCGCGCTGGGGATATAGTCTATGTTTTTGCGTTTAAACAGGACAACGTACCCATTTAGTTTTCTGCATTAGAAGCTTACCTTTCTGCAATCAAATTTGACGTACATATTTTCATATGATTATTTACCGTTAGAACGCCCCATATTTTTTTGTTGGCAGGTGAAGCAGGTGGTATAAAAACAGCTTCTGCAATTACATTGCTTTGGATTTTTCCTAAATTGGTAATACTATAACCGTTTTGTGATCCATATCCAAACATATTTCTTCCTACAAATGTTCCTGCTTTACTTTCAAAATCTCCTAATGAAGATATTGCAACAGCGTCAATCAGTTCTGGCAGCATATGTATATAACAGGCAAGCACAAGCATTTCTTTCTGTGGGTGTTGACATATATTTAAAACTTGTGACGCTACGCGCTTTGCAAGAGAAATAACATTTTCCTCGTTCGTTTTCACGGAAACGCTAAAAGCTGTAGAATAATTTCCCATTGCTCCCTGTTTGTAGCATCTTGTCTGATTACGAATATCGGCTGCAATAACCACCTTATTTGTATTTTCTTCCAACATCATTTTTGCAATCAGCCAGTCGTTTACAGTAATATTCCGTTGCCTGCATAAAGTCTGTATTTCTTCTAACTCATGATTGCAAACGGTGAAAATTTCCCATTTCATTTTGTGTTTTTGAATATAGGCTCTTTCAAATGCTCTATAATCTTCATACTTAACTTGTTGCCCCTCTTTTTTCCATTTCCTGTTTGCGTCGCCTATGATCAATTTACTGATAAAAGGTAAATCGCTATTTGGGGGAAGGTCATTTAAGCCTTGAATTAAGTGTTCCTCGGCAAGTTGCGGTATTACTCCGTTAATATAATGCCCTGCAAATTCCTCTACCAGTTGTAAAAGCCCTCTGCCGTCACACAAAAGATGGTGAGCAATAAAAAGTATTTGAAATTCACTTCCTTTTGGATAAACTACTACTTTCAGCAGACATTCTTTCTTGACATTCCACCCTTGAACGGATATTTCTTCATAATCCTGTTGCCACAAAGCAGCTTCTTCTTTTACCATTACAGGAATATTCAAGTAATCCTGTATCTGATAATAAATTCTACCGGTATCCTCTTCGTCTGCAATTAAACTATGCAGAAATGGGTGCGCTTTCTGCATAGTATCCATGCTTCGTCTTAGCTGTTCTTCATCGTAAATGCTTTCCATTTTCGCCATAATCCCAAAGTGCATATTAGGACACATAAAGTGCGCACGTTCTGTATACACATAGTTTTTATCTGCTTTCATGTTTTTTCTCCAATTCGTTATTTTCTCTCATGACAATATCATTCAATACAGTATCCTGATGTGCTTCAATGGCTACTAAGATTAACAAAACAGTAAATATGATTCCAGACAAAAACAAAAAAATTACAGACAGCCAGTGCCACTTTGCCACCCAAAATACACAACCAAATACAAATAATGCCCCAATGATTTTCATCATGATAATTCCCGGTTCAAGCATATTCAGTTTATATTTATAGCGGTTATCATAGCACATATTCTTATGCTTCATTTCCCGAGCCTCCATTACTTTTGTTATGAATGTAGATGTTATATGGACACGCTCTAGCCCAGTTCTTCATTCAACAGGATGCCGTTTATGATGTCTGCAAACACATCATTATATCAGCCAGTTGCTTTTCTGCAATATCTTTTGTCCCCATTTGTGTAACTTCTTCATTTATAGTAACATATTCTATATCATTCCGCCACAGCAATTTGAAAATGAATATATGTTCTTGTTATAGAATATTAAACCAGCGTTCATGTGTCAATAGAAAAAGCAAATATTAGTTCGAAAATGTGCCAGAATAACGCAGATCAGTTTAATGAAAATTGTAGTGATTCTGGGAGGAGGAAATTTAGCTGGTTCGAAAACCGCTTCCCATCGAAAAAGAATTGACGAAACAGGCAAATGATACTATAATAGTGATATTCGAAAAAATAAAAACTTTATGAATATTTTATAATAAAAGATGGGAGAGGGAATACTTTATGAAAAAACTGGAAGAATACGTAAGAGCAATACCTGATTTTCCGGAGCCGGGCATTATATTTCGCGATGTGACGAGCGTCTTGCAGGATGCCGACGGTTTGCAGCTTGCGATTGACACAATGCAGGAGTTAGTGAAAGATTTGAAGTATGATGTTGTGGCAGGCGCCGAGTCCAGAGGATTTATTTTTGGTACACCAATCGCATATAATAATCATAAGCCCTTTGTTCTGATCAGAAAGAAAGGAAAGCTTCCCCGCGAGACGGTTTCTGTTGACTATGATCTCGAGTACGGCAAGGCAACTATAGAGATGCACAAGGATTCCATTCAGCCGGGGCAGAAGGTTCTCGTGGTGGATGACCTGATCGCCACTGGCGGAACGACAGAGGCCATGATCAAACTTATCGAGTCACTCGGCGGAGAGGTAGTCGGAGTGGTTGTCCTGATGGAGCTTGCCGGATTGAAAGGCCGGGAGAGAATTGCGGGATACAGGCTTGATTCTGCGATCGTTTATGAGGGCAAATAGAAAAATAAGAGATTTTCTATTAGAAATTTGCTGTTTGACGAATATATTGGATATGGCTGGTGATGCGAAGTGACAGATGAGAAACAGACAAGAACAGGGGCCTATGAGGATTCCCTGATCATAAAGGGGAGTAAAGCCGGTTCTGGTAAGTTGGATGAACGAAAAATTGAATATATCAAAGAGTTTCAAAGCCCGGAGGAGCTATATCAGGGGCTTATTCGGCGTGTGCACAAATATCACCCATCAGATGATATTTCAATGATTGACAAAGCGTATGAGACCGCGCGGGAAGCACACAAGGATCAGGTGAGAAAATCGGGGGAGCCATATATTATCCATCCGCTGTGTGTGGCGATCATTCTTGCGGATCTGGAGCTTGACAAGGAGACGATCATTGCCGGACTTTTGCATGATGTTGTCGAGGATACGGTTATGACAAACGAGGAGCTCAAGGAGCAGTTTGGCCCTGATGTTGAGCTTCTTGTCGATGGCGTCACCAAGCTGGAGCAGCTGCAGTATACAGGGGATGCGACGCCCGACCGGCTGGCGAGCCGCGAGGAGCTGCAGGCGGAAAATCTGAGAAAGATGTTTCTCGCAATGGCGAAGGATATCAGGGTGATCCTGATCAAGCTGGCTGACCGTCTCCATAATATGCGGACGCTCAAGTACAAGTCGCCGGAGAGTCAGAAGCGTATCGCCAGGGAGACGCTTGACATCTATTCGCCGCTTGCGGAGCGGCTGGGTATATCCAAAATAAAAGTCGAGCTGGATGATCTGTCGCTGAAATATCTGGAGCCGGAGGCATACTATGATCTGGTGGAGAAGATTTCTCTCAGGAAAGAGGCGAGGGAGAAGTATGTGCAGGATATCGTCGACGAGGTGACAGAACACATCACGGACGCCGGCATTGATGCTCAGATTGATGGTCGTGTAAAGCACTTTTTTAGTATATACAAGAAAATGAAAAATCAGGGTAAGACACTTGAGCAGATTTATGACCTGTTTGCCGTGCGCATCATTGTCAATTCGGTGAAGGACTGTTACGCGGCACTTGGCGTGATTCATGAGATGTATAAGCCGATGCCCGGACGTTTCAAGGATTATATTGCTATGCCAAAGTCGAATATGTATCAGTCCCTTCACACGACGCTGATCGGTTCGACAGGTACGCCGTTTGAGATACAGATTCGGACTTTTGAGATGCACAGGGTTGCCGAGTATGGTATCGCTGCGCACTGGAAATACAAGGAGACGAGCGACGGTAAGGTGTCGAGCGGCGGTGAGGAGGAGAAGCTCGCATGGCTCAGCCAGATTCTTGAGTGGCAGAAGGATATGTCTGACAACAAGGAATTTATGAAGCTGTTGAAGAGTGATCTCGATCTGTTCTCCGATCATGTCTATTGTTTTACGCCGGCGGGTGATGTCAAAAATCTTCCGGCAGGCTCTACGCCGATTGATTTTGCATACAGTGTTCACAGTGCGGTCGGGAATAAAATGATCGGCGCAAGGGTAAACGGCAAACTTGTAACAATTGATTACCAGATCAATAACGGGGACTGTATTGAAATCATGACATCCCAGAACTCCAAGGGACCAAGCCGCGACTGGCTGAATATCGTCAAATCAGCGCAGGCCAAAAATAAGATTTCACAATGGTTCAAGAGTGAACTGAAGGAAGACAACATCATAAAGGGAAGGGAACTCATACACAATTACTGCAGGGCAAAAAATATCATGCTGGCGGATTTGCTGATCTCGAAATATCAGAATGTTGTTATGCGCAGATATGGATTTAATGACTGGGATGCACTCCTTGCGGCGGTCGGACATGGCGCGCTCAAGGAAGGACAGATCATTAACCGTATGCAGGAGTTGCACACGCGGGAGCACAAAAAACAGGAATCTGATGAGGAGCTGCTGGCATACATCCAGGAGTCGGCTGCCAGTAAACAGATGAAACCCAAGGGGAAAACAGGCATCACTGTAAAGGGGATTCACGATGTGGCAGTGCGGTTTTCACGCTGCTGTGCACCTGTGCCCGGCGATGAGATTGTCGGATTTGTCACGCGTGGGCGCGGGGTTTCCATACACAGGACAGACTGCGTCAACATTCTGAATCTGTCTGATCTGGATCGCTCCAGACTGATCGACGCGGAGTGGGAGCCGGAGGAGGCAGCGCAGAGAAACGAGAAGTACCTGACGGAAATCGTGATCTATGCGCAGAACAGGAGCGGTCTGCTGGCGGATATCACAAAGGCGCTCACGGAGAAAAATATCGATATCCGCTCCGTGAATACCAGGACAAACAAGCAGGATATCGCCACGATGGGGATGACCTTTGAGATTGGCAGCAGGGAAGAGCTGATCACGATCGTTGACAAGCTCAAAACGATAGACAGTGTGATAGATATTGAAAGGACGACGGGCTGATATGGCGGATTTAAAAGTAAAAAGGCGGGTACTGAGTGCCTGCCAGACAAATTGCTACTATGTATATAGGGAAGGCGCGGATGAGATCGTCATCATCGATCCCGGCGACAATGGAGAAGTGGTATATGATGACGTGAAAAGTCTCGGCTTTGAGAAAATTGCGGGGATTCTGCTGACGCATGGTCATGGCGATCACACAGGCGGCACCTTGAAATTAAAGGAACTCAGCGGTGCAAAGATCTATGCCTACGAGGACGAGGCGGAAATTTTAAAAGATCCGGAGAAAAATCTATCTGGCTGGTTTGGCAGAGCGTATGGATTTGAGGCGGACGAGTATTTTCGGGATAAACAGATTTTTTCCATGGCGGGTGTTACGTTTGAGGTACTTCACACGCCGGGGCACACAAAAGGCGGCTGCTGTTTTTATGATGCGGAGGATAAGACGATGTTCTGCGGAGACACGATTTTCAATGGCTCTGTCGGAAGGACGGATTTCTATTCGGGTTCCATGAGGCAGCTTGGCGATTCGATTCGTGAGCGGATTATGACGTTGCCCGATGATGTGAAGCTCTACTCGGGACATGGAGACGCGACGACGGTCGGATACGAGAGAAAGTATAATCCATGTCTGGGATAGGCATTGTGTGTCCCATACAATGCCTGTTCCGGGTATGGATTTTTTTGAAGATTTGCATGTGATGTAGATCAGGGATTGTAGAAAGATAAGTGGTATGAAATATTTGCATGTGATGCAGGAAGATGCGGCAAAACGTTTGCACATGATGCAGGAAAGCACGGTGAAATATTTACATAATTTGCGGAAACTGCCACGTAACAGGAGATTCGTAAGATGATAAATGTATATACTAACAGGGAGAATTATCAGTATGATGTGCATGCGCTGCTCAAATCGTTTTATCCAGAGCATGATGTGAGGGTGTACAATGAGAGCGAACTGGACACCAAGAATGACAGCGGCAGCTATGTCATCATACGGATTCTGGATGACAGAATGGAATTAATACTGGCCATTGATGACAGAAAAGAGTATGTGCATGTCTATAAAAATGACACAGATGTCATAAAAAAGGAAAGTAAGCTTTTTTTATATTACGACTTGTGTGATTACACGGGGCGGACGCTTCCGTGGGGAAATCTAACGGGGATCAGACCAACAAAGCTTACCATGGCAATGCTGGCGGAGGGGATGGCGGATGATGCCATCATCGCGCAGATGAAAGCGGCACATGCAGTGAGCGATGAAAAAGCGCGGCTCAGCCTCGATATTTCCAAGCGGGAGCGGCAGATTTTGGACAGGATACACTATATGGATGGTTACAGCCTGTATATTGGCATTCCGTTTTGTCCCACGACATGCTTGTACTGCTCTTTTACTTCCTATCCAATCGCGGCGTGGCGAAAACGGGTACATGAATATCTGCGGGCACTTTTTCAGGAGATTGATTTTGTCGCGGACACTTATCGCGACAAGATACTGGATACCATCTATATAGGAGGGGGAACGCCCACAACACTGGGCCCAGACGAGCTGGCAGCACTGCTGCAGCGTATCCATGACAGATTTGATTTCGGGCAGGTCAAGGAGTTTACCGTGGAGGCGGGACGCGCGGACAGTATCACGCGGGAAAAGCTCGATGTGCTGAGAAAGTATGGCGTGACACGCATATCAGTCAATCCCCAGACCATGAACGATGAGACATTAAAATACATAGGCAGACAGCACACAGTCGTACAGGTGAAAGAGGCATTCCATATGGCGAGGGAGGCGGGATTTGACAATATCAATATGGACATTATCCTAGGGCTTCCAGGGGAGATTGAGTCCAGTGTGCAACACACGATCGATGAGATCAAAAAGCTAAATCCCGACAGCCTGACTGTTCATTCACTCGCCATCAAACGCGCCTCGAGGCTCAGCCAGTGGATTGAAGAAAATGGCATCGGGACACTGCGCAACACAGACGCCACAATGGAAATCGCGCAGAAGGGGGCGTATGCACTAGGCATGAAGCCGTATTATCTCTACCGGCAGAAAAATATGTCTGGAAATTTTGAGAATGTCGGTTATGCCAGAGAGGGCAGATACGGTATATACAACATACTGATCAACGAGGAGGTGCAGACCATTCTGGCGCTTGGTGCGGGAAGTATTTCAAAAAGGGTTTATCCCGACGGAAGGATTGAGCGGAGCGAGAACATGAAGGACGTGACGCTCTATATTGAAAAGATTGACGAGATGATTGAGCGGAAAAGACAGCTTTTGGCGTAGATGATTGCCGCTGTTTCGCAATGAAAAGGTGGGGGGATGCAGACAGTGGGAATGTATTTGAATTTGGGAAATGCGGGATTTGAATCAATTAGGAAAGGACTTTATATTGATAAAACGGGCCTGATTTCCTTTATAAACAGTACATTGGGAACGAGGGAAAAGCTTACATGTGTGAGCCGTCCAAGACGGTTTGGAAAGTCCTATGCCGCCCGGATGCTTTGTGCGTATTATGATAAGAGCTGTGATTCCAGAGCCTTGTTTGAAGATTTGGAGATTGCGAAAGAACCTTCTTTTGAACAACATCTGAACCAATATGATGTCATTGATCTGGATATGACATGGTTTATTTCGGTGTGTGAGCGTGGAAAAAAATATAGTGGAATTTATCCAGGAGCAGGTGACCAGTGAACTGTCAGAAGTCTATCCCGTGGCAGAGGGAATCAAGTCACTTCCGTTGGCACTTTTTAAAATCAGCGCCGCAACAGGGAAGAGATTTATTATCATAGTGGATGAGTGGGATGCACTGTTTCGCGAAGCAGCAGAAGATACAGATTTGCAGAGAGAATATATTCAACTGTTGCGTGGCTTGTTCAAGAGCAGTGTGACAGACCGTATGATTGAGGCAGCCTATATGACAGGAATCCTGCCGAATAAAAAATATGGAACGCAGTCAGCGATGACGGATTTTATAGAATATACAATGATACAGCCAGAGTGCCTTGCACGATATACCGGGTTTACGGAGAGTGAAGTGGAATCTCTTTGTATGGAATATAATGTGAGTCTGGAGGAGACAAAAAGATGGTATGACGGTTATTCTTTTAGCGCGTTAGAATCCATATACAATCCAAATTCTGTGATCAAGGCAGTCAAAAATAAACGTTTTGATACCTACTGGACGAAAACAGAGACTTATGAATCTCTCAGATCTTATATTGAAATGAATCTGGATGGCCTGAAAGAAGCTGTGGTCCAGATGATCGGCGGAGCACGTCAGTCTATTGACACAGGTGCATTTCAAAATGACATGACGAGTATTGGCAGCAAGGATGATGTGCTGACTCTGCTCGTGCATTTAGGATATCTTGCCTATGACACAGAATCGAAATCAGTCCGTATACCAAACGAGGAAATACGACAGGAGTTTATCAGGGCGGTCAAAAACAGCAGACATATTGAACTGGGATAGAAAAACATAATAGATAGGAGGTGGAAAATATGCTTTGCCATATGGTGATCGACCTAAGCGGCAATCTCTGTACAAGATCTGATGAGAGGACGAAGCTTGTACAGAGATTAGTATGAAGATTAGTATAGAAATCTAAATATTCGTCCGACATTGGATTTTGTACATATTTATTCTGATGCAATAAAATCTGTATCGATTTGTATAGAATAGAATGGAGAAAATTCAATGGAAAATAATTTTAAGAAATATATTGTTTTGTGGCTGAGCCAGAGCATATCGGGGCTTGGCAGCTCTATGACGGGGTTTGCGTTGGTTCTGTGGGCGTATGGACAGAGTCAGTCGGCTATGTCAGTCTCGCTGATGTCCTTTTGCAATTATGTGCCGTATATTCTTCTGAGCCTGTTTGTCGGTGGCTGCATAGACAGACACAGGAAGAAGACAATCATGCTGGCGGCCGACAGTGTCGCGGCGGTTGGTTCGCTGTCCGTTCTGGCGCTTTTGATGACAGGGCAGCTTTCTGTATGGCACATATATATTGTCAATGGCATTGTCGGAGTGACGAACGCTTTCCAACAGCCGGCGGCAGCGGTAGCGACAGGAAGGCTCGTGCCGGAGGATAAGATATCCAATGTCAGCGGGATGAACTCTTTTTCACAGAACCTGATCACGGTGTTTAATCCGATGCTGGCGGCATTTTTCTTTGCACTGGGCGGACTTCCGCTGATATTGCTGATCGATCTGGCTAGTTTTGTGCTTGCGTTTTGTGTGCTGGCGTTTTACATTTCCATACCGGAGCAGCTTGAGGAAAACAAGCACAGTTCCCCGTTTGAGGGAATTGCACAAGGGGTTGCATTTCTGAGGGAGGAAAAAGGGATTTTGTACATTATGCTGACGATGGCGCTGATCAATTTCTTTTCCAGACTGACGTATGAAAATATCCTGTCGCCCATGATTCTTGCCCGGAGCGCTGGAAGCAGTATGACGCTTGGCACGGTGAATGCTTTTATGGGAATTGGCGGCATTGTCGGCGGCATCATTGTCTCCGTGAAAAAGGAGAGCAGGTGCAAGGCGGCGGCAATCTATGTCTCGGCGGCGTTGTCGTTCTTGCTTGGAGATCTGACCATGGCGGTGGGGAGGAATGTTTTCTGGTGGTCATTTGCCGCGGCCGCGGCAAGCCTGCCGATTCCGTTTATCATGGCGAACCAGAACGCGATTTTATACAGGAAGATTCCGGTGGCGATGCAGGGGCGGGTGTTCGCGGTGCGAAACGCAATCCAGTACAGTACCATACCGTTTGGGATCATTCTCGGCGGGTATCTCGCGGATTATGTGTTTGAGCCGTTTATGGGCTCAGGCAGCGTGTTTGCTGCGGCGCTGGAAAATATAGTGGGCAGCGGCGTAGGAAGCGGTATGGCAGTGATGTTTTTGTGTACCGGGATCTGTGGATTTGTGGTTAGTGTGATCTCCTGCTTTAACAGGGAGATTCGGAAGTTGAACCATCTTGATTAAGTAACTGTAACTTGTCAGATGCTGATATGGCTAAGGAATTTTAATTTTATTCGGAAAATTAAAAATTTTTCTTGCCAAATATTTTTGAATAATATATGATGAAAGTAGATACACGACTGGCGGAAATGTATTATAGATATATAATATGGAGTAGGGGAACCTACAGGGAGTGTATGTAGTTAGGAGCCGACCGCCTGGGCAGCATGATATTTGTGCGCCCAGACGGTTTTTTTATGCTCACGGACGCGGAAAGGAAATATGCAGCTAAGGCTGCCCGCGTCCGGCGCGCGAGTAGGGGAAGATGGCTCTTCCCTACTCGATTGCGCAGCCCCATGCAGAGGAAGTATGCCGCATAAGCGGCGCATGGGGCGCACTTTCACACATTTTATCAAACACATAGGAGGGTTAAGATGAAGATGCTATCATTGGAGCAGGAGCTCAAGGGAAACGATTACCCGGGCAGGGGAATCGTCATCGGCAGGACAAAGGATGGAAAAAAGGCTGCGATCGCTTATTTTATCATGGGCAGGAGTGAGAACAGCAGGAACAGGGTGTTTGTGGAGGATGGGGAAGGTATCCGTACACAGGCGTTTGATCCCTCCAGGTTGAGTGATCCGAGCCTGATCATCTATGCGCCGGTTCGCGTGCTCGGCAACAAGACGATCGTGACAAACGGTGACCAGACAGACACGATCTATGAGATGATGGACAGGCAGCAGACCTTCGAGCAGGCGCTGAGAACCAGGGAGTTTGAGCCAGACGCGCCCAACTATACACCAAGGATTTCGGGGATTTTGCACATTGAGAACGGAGGCTACAACTATGCGATGTCCATCTTAAAGAGCAATAATGGAAATCCGGATGCTTGCAACCGCTATACGTTTGCATACAACAATCCTGCGGCGGGCGAGGGGCACTTTATCCATACATATATGGGGGACGGCAATCCACTCCCGAGCTTTGAGGGCGAGCCGAAGCTTGTCGGGATTCCAGACGATATGGCTACGTTTGGCGATATGGTATGGAACAGCCTGAACGCTGACAATAAAGTGTCTTTGTTTATTCGCTTTATAGATATCGAAACGGGGAAATACGAGTCAAAAATATATAATAAAAATGTATAGATAAATCAAGCGGTATTGAGATTGTCTGATGCGTAGATAACATTGAGAGCTACTGTTCATTATTTATTTCTAAGATTGGAGGATAACTATGAAGGAATTGGAATTGAAATACGGCTGTAACCCAAACCAGAAGCCTTCCAAAATCTATATGAAGGATGGCGAACTGCCGATTGAGGTGTTGAACGGCAAGCCGGGATATATCAACTTTCTCGACGCGTTGAATGGCTGGCAGCTTGTGAAAGAGCTGAAGAAGGCGACAGGACTTCCCGCGGCAACTTCTTTTAAGCATGTATCACCTGCAGGGGCGGCGGTTGGACTCCATTTGTGCGATGTAGAGCGCAAGATTTACTGGGTGGATGATATGGGCGAGTTGTCGCCGCTGGCCTGCGCATATGCAAGGGCGAGGGGAGCGGACAGAATGTCTTCGTTCGGTGATTTTATCGCGCTTTCTGATGTGTGTGATGTCGATACGGCAAGACTAATCAAGCGTGAAGTTTCAGATGGAATCATCGCCCCTGGATATGAGCCGGAAGCGCTTGAAATGTTAAAAGCAAAGAAAAAGGGGAATTATGCAGTGATTCAGATCGATCCTGCTTACGTGCCAAATCCGATCGAGACAAAAGAAGTCTATGGCATTACTTTTGAGCAGGGAAGAAACGAGCTAGTGATCGACGATGCGCTCTTTGCAAACGTGGTGACAGAGAATAAAGAGATTCCGGAGCAGGCAAAGATAGACCTTGCGATTGCCATGATCACGTTAAAGTATACACAGTCAAATTCCGTGTGTTATGTGAAGGGCGGACAGGCTATCGGCATCGGCGCAGGGCAGCAGTCACGCATTCACTGTACAAGGCTTGCCGGAAACAAGGCAGACAACTGGTTTCTGCGCCAGAATCCCAAGGTGCTGAACCTGCCGTTTAAGGAGAAGATCGGGCGTGCCGACAGGGACAACACGATCGATGTGTATATGAGTGATGATTACATGGATGTGCTCGCGGATGGCACTTGGGAGAATTTTTTCACGGAGAAGCCGGAGGTGCTCACAAGGGAGGAGAAGCGCGCATGGCTTGACCAGATGACCGATGTGGCGCTCGGTTCTGACGCATTTTTCCCGTTTGGGGACAATGTGGAGCGGGCGCACAGGAGCGGTGTTAAATATATCGCGCAGCCCGGCGGCTCCATCAGGGATGACAATGTGATCGAAGTATGCAATAAGTATCAGATCGCAATGTGCTTTACGGGAATCAGACTGTTTCATCATTAAAGAAAGCATAAACAGGACAACGGGTGATATATTATCCGTTGTCCTGTTTTCGTACCTTAAATTCCCCTGCCTGTGTAAGCAATGTGTTTCTTTTTTTCATATTTTTTTAACTTTTATTCACTTGTGATGTGACTTGATTTACAGTATAATATGTAATGAGACAATATAAAATGCGAAAATAAAGTAAGAAAGGGTGTTGTAAATGGGATTAAAGAGTGACGAGAGTATAAAGGAGTTTACGCATAAATATTCAAAAGTATGTGTAGACAACAACGCCATTGATCCGGAATTGTTTGATGAATACGGCGTAAAGAGGGGGCTGCGCGACAAGAACGGGAAGGGAGTGCTCTCCGGCCTGACCAATATCTCGCTGATCAAATCATCAGAGGAGATAGATGGAAAGAGCGTTCCCTGTGACGGCCAGTTATACTACAGAGGTTATAATATTTTTGATCTGGTGAGAGGGTTCCAGAGTGAAGACCGGTTTGGTTTTGATGAGTGTGCATATCTGTTGTTGTTTGGAAATCTTCCTAATAAAAATCAGCTGATGGATTTTAAGAAGACACTGGGATACAGTATGACGCTTCCCACCAATTTCGTGAGGGATGTCATCATGAAGGCACCGAGCCATGATATTATGAACTCACTGACGAAGAGTGTGCTGACACTTGCATCATATGACGATAGTGTGACAGATATGTCGCTGGACAACGTGCTCAGACAGAGTCTGATGCTGATCAGCGTATTTCCGATGCTTTCCGTGTATGGATATCATGCGTACAATCACTATGAGTGTGATGAGAGCCTGTATATACATAGGCCGGACCCGCGGCTTTCTACTGCGGAGAATCTGCTCAGAATGCTGCGGCCGGATATGTCGTATACGCCGACGGAGGCAAAGGTTCTGGACGCGGCGCTTGTGCTTCACATGGAGCATGGCGGCGGGAATAACTCCACATTCACGACAAGGGTTGTCACCAGCGCCGGTTCAGACACCTATTCGGTCATCGCGGCGGCGCTTTCCTCGCTGAAAGGACCAAAGCATGGCGGAGCCAACATCAAGGTAGTGCAGATGATGGAGGATCTGCGGAGAAATGTGGACGACACGACGGATGAAGATCAGGTGCGGCAGTATTTGTACCGGCTGCTGAACAAGGAGGCGTTTGACAGGAGCGGTCTGATTTACGGTATGGGACATGCTGTGTACTCGATTTCCGATCCGAGGGCGAAGGTGTTCAAATCCTTTGTGGAGAAGCTTGCCAATGAGAAGAAGCACCACAAGGATTTTGAGCTGTACTCTATGATCGAGCGGCTGGCGCCGGAGGTGATCGCAGAGAAGTGCAGGATTTACAAGGGTGTCAGTGCCAATGTCGACTTCTACAGCGGCTTTGTGTACAGTATGCTTGACATTCCGATGGAACTGTTTACGCCGATCTTTGCGATTGCACGTATTGTCGGCTGGAGTGCGCACCGCATGGAGGAGCTGATCAATGTTGACAAGATCATCAGGCCGGCGTACAAGAGCATTGCCGTCCTGCGGCCATATGAGACGCTGAAGGACAGGTCGACGCCTAAACTGGATGGTCAGGACAAGAAGGTATATAAACTTCCCATGAATTAAGAAACTGAAAACAAATAACTCATCAATTTGACTTGTCTAAATGCCCAGCTGCGGCATCAGATAATCTTGACGTAGCCCGCTACGCCTGCGATTATCTTCTTTGCAGCTGAACATTTATACGGCGTCAAATTAACGAGTTATTTATTTACAGTTCCTAAAAGGAAAAAAATTCTAAAAAGATATTGCATTTTGTAAGGTGTAGTGTTAAAATAGTACTAAGTTAAATGATGCTAGATGATAAAGAGTGGACTTGCGAGTCCACTCTTTCTATGTGCATCAGGCAGGAAAAGTATGAGAGGTGGAGGAATGGCGAAAAAGGATTCGTATGAAGCGCGCGCAGAGGCGCTGCTTGTGCCGATCGTCGCGGCAAACGGCTGCGAGATCTATGATGTGGAGTATGTGAAGGAAGGGAGCGACTGGTATCTGAGGGCATATATCGATAAGCCTGGTGGAGTGGGTATTGTTGACTGTGAGAATGTCAGCCGCGCTTTTTCTGAAAAGCTGGACGAGGAGGATTTTATAGCGGATGCCTATATACTGGAGGTGTCCAGTCCGGGGCTTGGCCGGGCGCTCAGGAAGGACCGGCATCTGGAGAAAAGCATTGGCGAGGAGGTAGAGGTGAGGACATACAAGCCAATCGAGAGACAGAAGGAGTTTATTGGTATCCTCAAATCATTTGACAAGGATACCGTCACAATAGAAACAGAAAATAATTCAGAGACAAAGGATATGGTCTTTGCCAGATCTGACATCGCGATTATCAGATTGACACTGGATTTTTAGTTTTAGGAGGGTAAAGGAAAAATGAATAAGGAATTAATGGAGGCGCTTAATATTCTTGAGAAGGAGAAGGAGATCAGCAAAGAGACACTCTTTGAGGCGATTGAAAATTCTCTTTTGACCGCCTGCAAGAATCATTTTGGAAAGGCAGACAATATCACTGTCCAGATTGACAGGGAGACCTGCGATTTCATGGTGTATGCCACAAAGGATATCGTGGCAACCTACGATGAGGTTGAGGACGAGGTTACGCAGATCTGCATTGATGACGCAATCCAGCTTTCTAAGAATGCGGTGGTCGGCGATACGATCAATATAGAGATCAAGTCAAAAGAATTCGGGCGCATTGCGACTCAGAATGCGAAAAATGTGATATTGCAGAAGATACGCGAGGAGGAGCGGAGCGTTGTCTACAATCAGTTCTTTGAGAAAGAGAAGGACGTGGTGACAGGTATCGTACAGCGCTACATCGGCAGAAATATCAGCATTAATCTCGGAAAAGCAGATGCGATGCTCAACGAGGCGGAGCAGGTAAAGGGTGAGGAGTTTAAACCGACGGAACGCATCAAGGTATATATTCTGGAGGTAAAGAATACGCCGAAGGGACCAAGAATCCTTGTCAGCAGGACGCATCCGGAGCTTGTCAAGAGGCTCTTTGAGGCGGAGGTGACAGAGATTAAGGACGGAACCGTTGAGATCATGAGTATCGCCAGGGAGGCAGGAAGCCGCACAAAGCTTGCGGTCAGAACGAATAATCCCAACGTCGACGCGGTGGGCGCGTGCGTCGGGATGAACGGCGCCAGAGTGAATGCGATCGTCGAGGAGCTTCGCGGTGAGAAGATCGACATTGTCAACTGGGATGAGAATCCCGGAAACTTTATACAGAATGCCCTCTCTCCCGCAAAGATTGTAGCGGTGTTTGCAGATCCGGACGAAAAGACGGCGAAGGTGGTCGTGCCGGATTATCAGCTTTCGCTGGCGATTGGCAAGGAGGGACAGAATGCAAGGCTTGCGGCAAGACTGACCGGCTATAAGATCGACATTAAGTCGGAGACGCAGGCGAAGGATGCAGAAGGATTCCGCTACGAGGATTATATGTACGATGAGGATGGAGACGTTTATTACGAGGAAGAGTATGAGGACGGCGAGTACGAGGAGGGTGAATATGACGATTCTGAGTATGCTGAGTCTGAGGATTCCACGTATGAGGAGGAAGGCTTTGAGGATTCCGCATATGAGGAGGAAGGCTCTGAGGACGCTGCATACGAGGAGGAAGGCTCTGAGGATGCCGAGTACGAGGAAGTGGATTCTGGGGATTCCGATTTAGAGGCGGAGGATACTTCATATGAGGAGGAGACAGAGGAGTAGATGGCGAAAAAGATTCCGTTGAGACAGTGTATCGGCTGCGGCGAGATGAAGAGCAAGAAAGAGATGCTTCGGGTTCTGCGCACAGAGGAACAAGGCATCATTCTGGATACGACAGGCAGAAAAAATGGCAGGGGCGCTTACATATGCCCGAATCCGGAGTGCATGAAGAAGGCGAGAAAGTCGAGAGGGCTTGACAGGGCGTTCAAGATGCCAGTACCTGATGAGATATATGACAGTCTGACAAAGGAGATCGAGTTATTTGAATGATTTGAGTAAGGTATATTCTATGCTGGGGCTTGCGATGAAGGCAGGCAAGGTAGTAAGTGGAGAATTTGCAACTGACAAGAGTGTCAAGGCCGGCAAGGCATGGCTTGTGATCGTCTCGGAGGATGCATCAGATAATACCAAGAAAATGTTTTCCAATATGTGTGAGTTTTACGAAGTGCCAAGATATTTTTTCGGAACAAAAGAGGAACTTGGGCATGCGATTGGCAAGGCTATGCGTTCATCTCTTGCAATTACAGATGAAAACTTCGCAAAATCAATTAGGAAGCAGCTAAAACAGTCTGTTAAGAGTGAGGGTGAGGAGGAGTAATATGGCGAAAATGAAAGTGTATGAACTGGCACAGGAAATCGGCGTGAAGAGCGCGGAGGTTCTTGCATTATTAAAAAATAAGGGTATAGAGGTAAAAAGCCACATGAGTGTATTAGAGGACGGACAGGTCGAAGATGTAAGAAAGACGATGAAAACGCCTGCTAAGTCGGAAGAGGCACCTAAGACGACGACGGAAAAGAGCGAGCCTGCAAAGGCTGCGGCATCAGGGGAAACGAAGGCGCCTGCCAAGACTGGTGAGGGAGTTGTAAAGAAGAAAAAGAGCATTATATTTGTGAGCAACCCTCATAATTCCAAGATGCCGGGAGGAGCGCAGATTCCCAGAAAGCCTGCGCGTGTGGAGAAAAAGCCGGCACCGACGGCCAAGGCAGAAAACGCGGAGGTCAAAAAGCCTGTACCGCAGGCAAAGACAGAGAATGTGGAGACAGTAAAGCCGACAGCTGCGGCAAAATCAGAGCCTGCTGTCGGGATGCCTGCACAGAAGGCAGCGGAAAGCACAAAAACGGTTGAGACCAGGGCAGAGCAGACGCAAAAGGTAGAGAGCGTAAAGGTGCAGTCTGCCGTGAAGGCGGAGGAACCGACAAAGACAGCCGCTGTCAGGGCAGAGGAAGCAAGACCTGTGCAGAAAAATGAGAATCGTGATGGTCAGAGAAGTTACGATGGAAACAGAGGCGATGGCCAGCGTCGGGGCAATGCCGGAAACAACAAAAACGACGGTCAGCGTCGTGACGGTCAGCGAGGCGACGGCCAGCGCCGTGACGGTCAGAGAAGCTACGACGGGAGCAGAGGTGACGGCCAGCGCCGCGACGGTCAGAGAGGTTATGACAATAACAGAGGTGACGGCCAGCGCCGCGACGGCCAGAGGGGCGACGGTCAGCGCCGTGACGGTCAGAGAGGTTATGACAATAACAGGGGTGACGGCCAGCGTCAGGGCGGAAGGCCCGGGCAGGGCTTTGGCGGTGGACGCGATAATGACCGCGGTCGTGATAACAGAGGCGGTTTTGGCGGCAAAAATTCCGGCAAGAGCGGTGGATTTGTGCCAGAAAGTCCGATCAAGGATGCCGAGAAACATAGGGACGAGGAGAAGCGTCGTATCAGTCAGGAGAAGGATAAGAGAAACCGCAAGGATCTGATCTACGAGGAGGATAGCGACAATATCAAGGGTAAGGGCAAAAACAAGCCGGGTAAGTTTATCAAGCCTGAGAAGAAGGCGGCAGAGACTGTCGAGGAACAGATCAAGGTGATTACGCTTCCAGAGACGCTCACGATCAAAGAGCTTGCCGACAAGATGAAGATACAGCCGTCTGTGATCGTCAAGAAGCTTTTCCTGCAGGGACAGATCGTGACGGTCAATCAGGAGATCACATACGAGACAGCAGAGAACATTGCGATCGAGTACGATATTATTTGCGAGCAGGAAGTGAAGGTCGACGTCATCGAGGAGCTTCTGAAGGAGGACGAGGAGAAGCAGGAGGATATGGTTCCGAGATCACCTGTCATCTGTGTAATGGGGCATGTTGACCATGGCAAGACGTCGCTTCTGGATGCGATCAGAAAGACAAATGTGACCGACAAGGAGGCAGGCGGCATCACGCAGCATATCGGTGCGTACACAGTCAATGTCAATGGACAGAAGATTACGTTCCTCGACACTCCGGGACATGAGGCGTTCACAGCCATGCGTATGCGTGGAGCAAACTCAACAGATATTGCGATTCTTGTGGTGGCGGCAGACGACGGTGTGATGCCGCAGACGGTGGAGGCGATCAACCATGCGAAGGCGGCAGGCATTGAGATCATTGTCGCTGTCAACAAGATTGATAAGCCCGGCGCCAATATAGAGCGTGTGAAGCAGGAGCTCACAGAGTACGGTCTGATCGCGGAGGACTGGGGCGGAAGCACAGTGTTTGTGCCAGTCTCTGCGAAGAGCGGTGAAGGCATCGAGCAGCTGCTAGAGATGATTCTGTTAACTGCGGAGGTGCTGGAGCTCAAGGCGAATCCAAACAGACGCGCGAGAGGTCTTGTGATCGAGGCAGAGCTTGACAAGGGGCGTGGTCCGGTCGCTACGATTCTGGTTCAGAAGGGTACGTTAAAGGTTGGCGATTTCGTGTCAGCGGGCGCAGCGAGCGGTAAGGTTCGTGCCATGGTGGATGATAAGGGAAGACGTGTGAAGGAGGCAGGTCCTTCTATTCCGGTGGAGATCCTTGGCCTTGGCGATGTGCCGAATGCCGGTGAGATCTTTATTGCGCATGAGAATGACAAGGAAGCAAAATATTATGCGGAGACCTTCGTGGCTCAGAATAAAGAGAAGCTTCTTGAGGATACTAAGGCTAAGATGTCGCTTGACGATCTGTTTTCACAGATTCAGGCCGGCAATCTCAAGGAGCTCAACCTGATCATCAAGGCAGATGTACAGGGCAGTGTGGAGGCTGTGAAACAGAGTCTTATGAAGCTGTCCAACGAGGAAGTCGTGGTTAAGTGTATTCACGGCGGAGTCGGTGCGATCAATGAGTCAGACGTCATCCTTGCCTCTGCGTCCAAGGCGATCATCATTGGTTTTAATGTGCGTCCGGACACGCAGGCGAAGGCTACGGCGGAGCGTGAGGGCGTCGATGTCAGGCTGTACAAGGTGATCTATCAGGCGATTGAGGATATCGAAGCCGCGATGAAGGGTATGCTTGATCCTGTATTTGAGGAGAAGGTGATCGGTCATGCAGAAGTGAGACAGATCTTCAAGGCATCGGCGGTGGGCAATATTGCAGGCTCCTATGTCCTTGACGGCATGTTCCAGAGAGGATGTAAGATCAGGATTACCCGTGAGGGTGAGCAGATCTATGAGGGTGAGCTTGCTTCACTCAAGAGATTTAAGGATGATGTCAAGGAAGTGAAAGCCGGTTTTGAGTGCGGTCTGGTATTTGAAGGCTTTGACAGCATGCAGGAGCTTGATATTGTGGAGGCATATATCATGGTCGAGGTGCCGAGATAAGAAATGGAGAGGTAACTGTTAAATATGAGAAAGAACAGCGTTAAAAACACCCGTGTGAACGGGGAGGTTCATCGTGTTCTGGCGGAGGTCATAAGGAGTGAGATCAAAGATCCGCGGATCAATCCTATGACCTCGGTGGTCTCTGTCGAGGTCGCGCCTGATCTGAAAACCTGTAAGGCATGGATCAGCGTGCTGGGCAACGAGGATTCGCAGAGGGATACGCTCGAGGGATTGAGGAGCGCGGAGGGTTATATCAGAAGTCTGCTGGCAAGGAAGATCAATCTGCGCAATACGCCGGAGATTCGGTTCATCCTTGACCAGTCGATTGCCTATGGCGTATCCATGTCCAAAAAGATAGAGGATATCAACCGTGCAGATGATGCGAGACACATCGATGACAGCGAAAACGAGGCAGACGAGAATGAAATCGAGTAGCGGAAGCGCTCTCGTGCATCTCGTGCAATTGGAAAGGTAAAAAAGTATCTGGGAACATTTGACTTCCCAGATATTTTTGTGTATGATGTACACAGGCGTAAGTTTCACACGCCAATAATGAGGAGAGAAAAAATTTATTGATTGTAAGGGTAGTGATGAGTATGGAAAAATTTAATTTATTAGAAGAATGTAAGGATGCCGCAAATATTTTTATTTCAGGTCATATCAGACCGGACGGGGACTGTGTTGGTTCCTGTCTGGCGATGTACCAATATCTGAGGAAGGCTCTGCCGGAGGCCAAGGTCAGGGTGGCGTTGGAGGAGCCCGCCGAAGTATTTCGGTGCATCAGGGGTTTTGATGAGATTGACAATACATACACAGTGGACGGCGATGTGGATGTGTTTATCGCGCTTGACTGTGAGAAGTCAAGACTCGGTGCGGCGGAGGAGATCTTTGCCAATGCCAGAAAACGCATCAATGTCGATCACCACGTCAGCAATGAGCGCGGGTGCGGCGACGTCAATTATGTGGTTCCGGGTTTCAGTTCGACAGCAGAGCTTGTATATGGTCTGTTTGACAAACAGTATATGGATGAGGAGATTGCCAAAGCTGTTTACATAGGGATGGCACATGACACAGGAATATTCAGATATTCGAACACATCGCCCGAGACGCTTCGGATTGCCGCGGAGCTGATTGAGTATGGATTTGATTTTCCGGAGCTGATAGACGAGACATTTTATGAGAAAACATATGCGCAGAATCAGCTATTGGGCAGGGCGCTCCTGGAGAGCATCGTCTTTATGAACGGAAAGTGCATCGTCAGCGCCATCGACAAGAAGACGCTTGATTTTTACAATGCCACATCGAAGGACCTGGAAGGAATCGTCAATCAGCTCCGCATCACAAAGGGCGTGGAGTGTGCAATTTTTATGTATATGACAGGAAACCTGGAGTATAAGGTGAGTCTGCGCTCCTGCAAATATGTGGATGTGAGCAAGGTCGCCGCATTTTTTGGCGGCGGTGGTCATGTGAGGGCTGCAGGCTGTACGTTAAACGGAACCTTTTATGATGTAGTGAATAATATCTCGAAGCAGATCGAACTGCAGATGAAGGAGCACGCGGAGGAGAGCAAAGAGACGGATTGTTTATAAATTGGCGGTGGGATATTGATTAACGGTATCATGAATATATACAAAGAGGCCGGCTACACGTCGCATGATGTGGTAGCCAGGCTTCGCGGAATTGTGAGACAGAAAAAGATAGGACACACGGGAACACTGGACCCTGACGCAGTAGGGGTTCTTCCGGTGTGTTTTGGCAGTGCGACAAAGCTCTGCGATATGATGACAGACAAGAGTAAAGAGTATGAAGCACTTATGAGACTAGGCGTGACGACGGACACGCAGGACCTGAGCGGCAGGATTCTCACAGAGTCCGCCGTCAGCGTGAGTGAATCGGAAGTGGAGGCTGTGGTGATGGGGTTTGTCGGCGGATACGAGCAGATACCGCCGATGTACTCTGCGCTGAAGGTGAATGGAAAAAAGCTGTACGAGCTTGCCAGGGCGGGGCGGGAAGTGGAGCGTCAGCCACGGCATGTCGAGATTGCGTCTATTAGGATCTTGGACATGAACCTGCCCGAGGTAAGGTTTGTGGTGGGATGTTCCAAAGGAACTTATATCAGAACGCTGTGTGCCGACATCGGGGAAAAGCTCGGCTGTGGAGCGGTGATGGCGGAGTTAAAGCGCACAAGGGTTGGAAGCTTTCGGATAGAGGATTCGATCAGTCTCTCACAGGTGGAGGTATTGGTGCGGCTGGGGACATATGGAGCTTATGTCATTGCGCCGGACAGTGTTTTTGCGCAGTATGCGGGGGCGGCAGTAAAGTGCGAGGCTGAAAAAGCATTGTTAAATGGAAATAAACTGTATCCGCGGCAGCTTGATTTTGACAGTCACACACTTTTATCGGACGGCGATCTGCTTCGTGTGTATAATGGCAGACGGGAGTTCAGGGGGGTATATACTTTTGTGGAGAGCGAGGGAGTGTTCAAGCCTTTTAAGATGTTTTTGGAATAGTGATCCGGGATTTCGCCGGAGCGGGCGAATGGGAGTTTGGTAGAAAATGAAGATTATAGAGAATACGACGGAATTTTGTATCGAGGGGGAGACTGCAGCAGCCATCGGTAAATTTGACGGTTTTCACAGGGGACATCAGAAGCTTCTGGCACAATTGCGACAGCAGCAGGAAAAGGGCCTGAAATCAGTGGTGTTTACTTTCGTTCCGTCGCCGGCGGCATTTTTTAGTGATGAGCCGGTACGGGAACTTTCCACCCGGGAAGAAAAACGCCGGATTTTTGAAAATGCAGGTGTTGATTATCTGATTGAATATCCTTTTTATCAGGAAATAGCAGATATGGAGCCGGAGACTTACATTAAAGAGGTGCTCGCAGACAGGATTCATGCGAAGTGCGTGGTTGCGGGAGAGGATGTTTCCTATGGAAGACATGGAGCCGGAGACTATCAACTGCTGCAGAAGATGGCGCCAGAGTATGGATATCAGGTGATTCTGATTGACAAGGTAATGTACGGGGACAAGGAAGTCAGCTCCACCTATGTGCGTGAGGAAGTGAGCAGGGGAAATATGGAGCTGGTGGCGGAGCTGCTGGGCGCGCCATATCATGTGAGCGGAGAGATCGTACATGGGAAAAAATTTGGGCGCACGATCGGTATGCCGACGGTGAACCTGCTGCCGCCGCAGGATAAGCTGCTGCCGCCGAACGGAGTGTACTATTCCTATGTACAGCTTCGCAGCAGGACAGGCGATATGCCGTATGATGGCAGGAGGCTGGCATCCATCACTAATATTGGGACAAAGCCTACGGTGGATCACAGCTCTGTGATGGGTGTGGAGACATATATTTATGATTTCGACAGCGAGGTATATGGAGAGGAGATGGAGGTCAGCCTGTTAAAGTACAAAAGACCGGAGATGCATTTTGACGGAGTGGATATGTTAAGGGCGCAGATGGAAGCAGATCTTGCGGATGGCAGAAAGTTTCATGAAATGTAAAATACAAAAATCAACAAAAAGTTGACAGATATGATTTTTGATGGTATATTAATTCTGTAATTTATATGTAACAAAAATGTAACAAAGTTCAGCGGAAGATTGCGCGAAGATGCATCGAAAGAGGAATTGGATTGGGATCATGAATAGAATAAGCAGATTAAAGTATACTGGAGTGATTGCCGGAGTCGGTCTCGCGGTTGTCGTATTTAGCAGTGGAGTGTATGCAAATACTGATTTAAAAGAGACTGAGGAGGAGACCGAGATTGAAGTGTTCTCACTTGATTTATCTGAAAATGTGAGTGCAAACAGCTTAGATTGGAATATACAATCGATGCCGGAGGAGATCGATGACCAGAAGGAGCCGGAGAATGACGCGGCGCTGTCAGCTGGTGCAGGTGATGTGCTAGTTGATGTGGAAACCGATACGGAGGATGACACAGAGTCGTCCGGCTCGGATAATATGCCAGAAGCGACGGAGGACAGCACGGAGCCGGAATCAGCACAGATGCAGGATGAGTCCGGATTGTCAGCCGGCGTGGGTGCCGTGTTTGCTCAGGCTGACGAGGAGCCGGGAGACAGCGCTGTGCAGGCGGAAAACATAGAGCCCCAGCAGGAGACAGAATCCGAGAAGCACTGGGGATACACCAACCTCGGCATCGCTCATGTGGACAACCATCTGAACATCAGGGAAGAGCCGAATGAAAATGGCAAGCTGATCGGTAAGCTTTCCAAGGATGCGGCCTGCGAGATTTTGGAGATCGATGAGAACGGGTGGGCGCACATCAAGTCCGGTAAGGTGGAAGGCTACTGCAGCACGGAGTTTTTGTATCTTGGCGATGAGGCGGTTGCGAGAGGGCACGAGGTGGCATCCATGATCGCTATTGTCAATACGCAGACTTTGAAGGTAAGGGGAGAACCCAACACAGAATCAATTGTCATCACGCTGATTCCCCAGGAGGAGGAGCTCGAAGTTGTTGAAGTCATGGAGAACGGATGGATCAAATTCCTGCTCGATGACGAGGAGGCGTATGTCTCAGGCGATTATGTCGATGTGGAGGAGCGGCTCGAGAAGGCGGTAACGCTTACAGAGCTAAAGTATGGACAGGGTGTGTCAGATGTGCGTGTCGATATGGTGCAGTATGCGAAGCAGTTTGTCGGCAACCCGTATGTCTGGGGTGGAACGAGCCTGACGAACGGCACGGACTGTTCTGGTTTTACGATGTCAATTTACAGGAAATACGGCGTGAGCCTGCCGCACCATGCAGCCTCGCAGGCGCAGCTGGGAACAAAGGTGGACATCAGCTCCGCGCAGCCGGGAGATCTGGTATTTTATGCGAAGAATGGCAGCATCAATCATGTTGCTATGTACATAGGCAATGGTCAGGTTATTCATGCGTCAAGTCCCAAGACTGGGATTAAGATTTCAAGCTGGAATTACCGCACGCCGGCCTGCATCAGAAGATATTTATCGAATTAGATTTGGCTACAAAATGTTGTTGCATTATCTGATTGTGTGTGATATACTGTTTGAGTGTGCTGTGAGTACATGATACAGTTCAGCTCATACCCAGTGTCGGGACGCTCCGGCCCAGACTTGGTATGGAGTGGTTATATTATTTGTTAATGGAGGTTTTTACAATGATTTCTAAGGAAAAAAAGCAGGCGATTATTGCAGAGTACGGCAGAAAGCCTGGCGATACCGGTTCACCGGAAGTACAGATTGCAATTTTGACAGCAAGAATTCAGGAGTTGACTGAGCACTTAAAGAACAATCAGAAGGATCATCATTCAAGACGTGGACTTCTGAAGATGGTTGGTCAGAGACGTGGTTTGCTTGACTACTTAAAGGAGACTGACATCGAGGGATATCGTGCTCTGATCGAGAAGCTTGGTATTAGAAAGTAATTTTTGAATACTTATGCATTTGGAGGAGCGGAACTTGTCCGCTCCTTTATGTGCATTCAGTGATGGCATCACATTTTTCGGACAGGAAGTTATCGATAGAAGTTTGGCTCGAGACCGCTGAAAAGCTTATGACATCTCACAGGTTTTTCAGTAGTTTCGAGAGGTTCTGTCAATGCTTCCGGTTCCGGAAAGGCTGAGCAAAAGGTTATCAGGATCATAGTGAGAAAAGGAAAAGGAGTATTGTATGGAATACATGACATTTAGTGAGAAAAAGGATAAGTCCTACAAGGCATACAGCATGGAGCTTGCAGGACGCACATTGACAGTTGATATCGGAAGAGTGGCAGCGCAGGCAAACGGGGCGGCGCTGATGCATTATGGCGACACGACCGTGCTGTGTACAGCAACGGCATCGGACAAGCCGCGTGACGGTATTGATTTCTTCCCGCTCTCCGTTGAGTACGAGGAGAAGCTCTATTCTGTGGGTAAGATTCCGGGCGGTTTTAATAAGAGGGAAGGCAAGGCGAGCGAGAACGCGATCCTCACAAGCCGCGTGATTGACAGGCCGATGCGCCCGCTGTTTCCAAAGGATTACAGAAATGATGTCACCCTGAATAATATGGTGATGAGTGTCGATCCGGAGTGCCGTCCGGAGCTGGTAGCAATGATTGGCTCCGCGATTGTTACTTCGATATCGGATATTCCGTTTGATGGACCGTGTGCGACGACACAGATGGGACTTGTCGATGGAGAGTTTGTGGTCAACCCGAATCAGGAGCAGTGGAAGAACGGCGATTTGCAGCTCACAGTGGCATCCACAAGCCAGAAGGTGATTATGATTGAGGCTGGCGCGAACGAGGTGCCGGAGGACAAGATGATTGAGGCTATCTACAAGTGCCACGAGATCAATCAGACGATCATCACATTTATCAACCAGATTGTGGCAGAGGTTGGCAAGGCAAAGCATGAATATACAAGTTGCGCGATCCCCGAGGAGATGTTTGCGAAGATCAAGGAGATCGTTCCTCCGGAGGAGATGGAGGGCGCTGTATTTACAGACGAGAAGCAGGTGAGGGAAGAGAATATCCGCAAGATCACAGAGAAACTCGAGGAGGCGTTTGCGGACAACGAGGAGTGGCTCGCCATTCTCGGGGAAGCGATTTATCAATATCAGAAAAAGACAGTCCGCAAGATGATCTTAAAGGATCACAAGCGTCCTGACGGCCGTGCGATCACACAGATTCGTCCGCTTGCGGCTGAGGTCGATATTATTCCGCGAGTACATGGCTCTGCGATGTTTACGCGCGGACAGACACAGATCTGTACGGTTACGACGCTGGCGCCATTGTCAGAGGTTCAGAAGATTGACGGTCTTGATGAGAATGAGACGGCAAAGCGGTATATGCATCACTATAATTTCCCGTCCTATTCCGTTGGCGAGACAAAGCCGTCGAGAGGGCCGGGACGCCGGGAGATTGGTCACGGTGCACTGGCGGAGAAGGCGCTCGTGCCGGTGCTTCCTTCCGAGGAAGCGTTCCCATATGCAATCCGCACGGTGTCAGAGACATTTGAGTCAAACGGTTCCACCTCACAGGGCTCTATCTGTGCGTCTACCATGTCACTGATGGCGGCAGGTGTGCCGATCAAAAAGCCGGTGGCAGGTATTTCCTGCGGTCTGGTGACAGGTGATACAGATGACGACTACATTGTACTGACAGATATTCAGGGACTTGAGGATTTCTTTGGCGACATGGACTTCAAGGTGGCTGGTACGAGGGACGGTATCACAGCGATTCAGATGGATATCAAGATTCATGGTCTGACAAGGCCGATCGTCGAGGAGGCGATTGCCAAGACAAGGGATGCGAGAATGTATATCCTGAATGAGATCATGCTTCCATGCATCGGTCAGCCGAGGCCGTCAGTTGGCGAGTATGCGCCTAAGATTATCCAGACAAAGATTGATCCAGAGAAGATCGGCGACGTGGTTGGCCAGAGGGGCAAGACCATCAACACGATCATCGAGCAGACCGGTGTCAAGATTGATATTTCAGATGATGGATTTGTGAGTATCTGCGGTACAGATCAGAAGATGATGGATAAGGCTTGCGAGATGATCAAGATTATCACGACGGATTTTGAGGCTGGCCAGGTATTCAAGGGCAAGGTTGTGAGTATCAAGGAATTTGGTGCATTCCTCGAGTTTGCTCCCGGGAAAGAGGGCATGGTGCATATCTCCAAGATCGCGAAGGAGAGAATCAATCATGTCGAGGATGTACTCACACTCGGTGATGTCGTCACAGTTGTGTGTCTTGGCAGGGACAAGATGGGACGCATCAGCTTCTCTATGAAGGATGTGGCACAGCAGTAAATACAATAGGTTTTGCGCCCGTGTGCATAAAAAAGAGTATCTTCGTAAGATACTCTTTTTATGTACACGCGTTTCTACCTATTCGATTTCGGCTTCCTCCCACTGGATGTCGGGGTACAGTTCCATCTTCTCTTGAATCCATATACCTTATTTTTTCACAGTTCCTTAGGTTGAAACCTTTTTTGCAGCGGTTACCCTATATAAGTGAAGGGATGGATATATCCCTTCCCGGTACGACACAGTGCCATGGATATCCAAGTACAGCTGTCATCATGAGGGCAGCCGCAAAATACCGGAGGAGATACAATGAAACAGGAAGAACTGGAAAATTACATTGATGCATATGGCAGGGATCTATACTCATTTTGCTGTAGTGTGACGAGGAGCCGTCAGGAGGCGGATGATCTGTATCAGGATACATTCCTGAAACTGTACGAGCTGAGTGACAAACTGGTGATCAGGACAAATCCGAAGAGTTTTCTGATGGGGGTAGCGCTCAATCTGTATCGCAATTATAAGAGAAAGCTGTCGGTGCGGCAGAGGATTGTAGGAGTCAGCGTGTCGATTGATGAGACTGCAGAGAACATTCCCGTCGAGGGGCAGGATACCGAGGAGCTGATGATCTCCAGGGAAGAGGGCCAGATTGTCAGAAGGGCGGTGGCAAAGCTGCCGGACAAGTATAGGATACCGATTCTCTTATATTACATGGAGGAGCTTTCGCAGGCGGAGATCGCGGCGGCGATGCGGATTTCAGAGAGCGCGGTAAAGACCAGGCTGCACAGGGCAAAGAAGATTTTGAGGGAGAAATTGGAGGGGCTGCTATGAAAAAAAATGTAGAACAACTGTTGGAAACGGCTTTGGCTCCGATGGAACTGCCAGAACAGAGATTGAATGACCAGATTCTTCGGAAGGCAAAGGAGAGACAGGATATGAAAAATAATCAGGTGCGTTATGATGGTTATAGTAATGGTTATAGTAAAAGAAGGATTCCTGCGGCGGTGCTGGTGACGGCATGTATTTTGGTTCTTTGTTCCAGCACGGCGTTGGCGGTATATAAGTACCTGACGCCGGCGGAAGTGGCGACAGAGACGGACAACAATGCGCTGCGGGAGGCATTTCTGGGCGAAGATGCGATACTGGTGAATGAGACGCAGGAGAGCGGGGGCTACAAGGTTACCCTGCTGGGAAGTGTCGCCGGCAGGAGCATCAGCGATTTTATGGAAACGGATAATCATGGAGAAGTGTTGGATGACAGGATTTATACCGTGGTGGCGATCGAGCATGCTGACGGGACACCGATGCCGGACACCAGTTCGGATGAATATGGAAATGAGGCGTTTTATGTGTCCCACTATATACGCGGGCTGAATCCGAGTGATTACAGTCTGATGCGTATGGGCGGCGGATATACAGCGTTTATCAAAGATGGTATACAGTATCGGATTCTGGATATGGACAATATCGAGATGTTTGCGGACAGGGGGATTTATGTCGGTGTGAGCGCGGGAACTTTTTATGATGCGGATGCCTATGTATATAATGCGGAGACTGGGGAAATGGCACGCAATGAGAGTTACGGCGGTGTGAATGCGCTGTTCCGGCTTCCGGTCGACGCGAGCAAGGCAGATCCCGCGGCGGCAGAGGCTTATCTGAAAGCGCTGGACGATGACACAGATCAGCCGGAAGAACCGATTGAGAAGGATGCCGCCGATCTGAGCGTTGAGGCTTTTACAGAAAAGCTGACGCCAGAAAATATTGACGAGTACGCGGCGCCAGTGGAATCGACGAGACAGACCTGCACGATCGACGAGGACGGACTGGTTTGCTATTCCTACAAATTGGATAGCGGCGAGGGAAGCGGGGCAGTGGCGTTTGACACGCTGTTTCCAGACGGCAAGACAGGCATCAGTCCGGCCTTTAGCTACAGCTATTCGGATACCGGGCTTGCGGACCTGTGCATCGATGTGTTTATACTGAACGAGGACGGTACTGTCACATATGTGGTTTATCAGCCTAAGGAGAAGGGATTGTAAAATTTATTTTATAACCTGACACTGTGTTGTCATATTTCGTCTGATATAATGTAGTTATTCAGCAGGAAGTTTTGAGGGCTGGATAACTACATTTTTGAAGAAAAAGGAGAATGAGAATATGGCAAGACCAACAACAAAAGCAGATCTGATGGAGGCTTCTGAAAAGAATTATGAGGAGTTGAAAAATTTTATCGCGTCAATGACGGAACAGGAGCTGCTGACGCCCTTTGACTTTTCGAAAGACGAGAAGAAGAAGGAGGCACACTGGCAGAGGGACAAGAATCTCAGGGATATTCTGATTCATTTGTATGAGTGGCACAACCTGACATTGGACTGGGTATCATCAAACCAGAAGGGCGAGGCGAAGCCTTTTCTACCGAAACCCTATACATGGAGAACATATGGGCAGATGAATGTGTTTTTCTGGAAAAAGCATCAGGATACATCTCTGGAGGAGGCGAAGGAGATGCTGGAACAGTCTCACCGGGAAATCATGCAGTTGGCGGAGAAGTTTTCAAACGAGGAGCTGTTTGCAAAAGGCGTCTTTGACTGGGTGGGAAACAGCGCGCTCGGCTCCTATTTTGTGAGCAATACATCGAGTCACTATGCATGGGCGTTAAAAAAGCTCAAGGCGCACCGGAAGAATTGTAAGACGCTGGGTTAGTAAAAGAGAGTTTTCACTCAAAAGAGGGCATGATTTAGAATCATGTCCTTTCTTTTTAAACGGTATGTTGAGAATGCCGCTGCCCATGAAAATCTGAATAAGGTGTTTGGGTGTTGACTTCAATAAAAAATTACTTGATTATACCCTATTGAATAGGGTATAATATGAGTGAAAGAAGGATAACAAATGATTAGGACATTTATACAGACAAAGGAATTTTCAAAAATTGGGATCGTTTGGGATTTGATGACAAAGATTTAAGAAGGTTAGAGCTGGAATTATTAAGAGATCCAAGTGCATATCCGGTAATAAAAGGGACTGGAGGATTGCGCAAGATAAGATTTTCATTTGAAAAAGATAATTTGCCTTATGCGGAACGAAATGAAATTAAAAAAATGATTGAAATATCAAAAGCAAGTTTGTAGGAGATGATGATATGGGTAGTGTATATGAAAGTATTATGACTGGTTTGAATGAGGCGGTAGAAGATGCAGTCAGTAAGGAAAAGAAATTGGTTAGAAGAAAGCTGGATATTGTTCCTGTGAAAGAATATCAGGCAGATGAAGTGAGAGAAATCAGAAAATCTACAGGAATGTCTCAAAAAACATTTGCAAATTTTTTGGGAGTTTCGGACAAAACGGTTGAGGCATGGGAGGCGGGAATGAATCATCCTTCCGGGGCGGCAAGCAGACTGCTTAGTATGATAGAAATGGACAATGATTTGGTGAAGGAATTTCCCTTTGTGAGAGTCATAGAAAAATGAACATAGTCGCCTGAAATGACAGATTTGAGAGAACTTTTTCCAATAATCGAGTAGGGGAATGCCCTCCTCACCTACTCGCCGCAAAGGCGCCCCATGCGCCACCTTTGCGGCTTATTTCCTCTGCATGGGGTTGCGCATAAAAAGGATGGTTCGTATGAAAAAAGTAAAGAAAGGTATTTTGGTACTTTTCGCAGTTGTTATAGTATTTTTGTTATATCGATGGATATTTTCATCAGATAATGAACGGGATTTCGTATTGGAGGAGGAATATGGTTCCTTTTCACCGTATGATGTGGAAAGCTATGACGGCAAGTATGTCGCGAAGCAGAAAGTGGAAAGGCTGGGCGATGTCCGTTATATTCGGGTATACGTATATGAGAAGGAAACCGGCGAGCTGGCAGGGGACTTCTGGGTGGAGAGGGCATGGGATTTCTGGGGAATCTGCTGGGAGAATGACAGCTACAATATCTGGACACAGTCGGCGGATGTAGGGATTTATTGCTATCGTTATGAGGACGGGGAATGGCGCAGGGATAGCATCAATATGGAGCGTCCGGAATATATTGTGTCGCGATGGGAGGCAAAAGAGGCGGCCAAAGAATGAGAAAAACCTAAAGTTTTCTGGAACTGCAAAAGAGCAGGGGCAGGAAACTTTAGGGTTTGTTTAGGAACACATCAGTGTTGGCAGATTATTTTACAGTTCTTTTTAAAACAGGCCACAGCGTAGGCGTATATGGTTTTCATTCCCTCCTGTTTTAGATAATCTATATATTTATTCTCGGAAATCTGCTCCAGAGCTTCGGCGCAGGCAGCGTCAAAGGCACCATTTTCAGCGTATTTTAACTCTATGGAGCAGCCTGTATAAGAGGCGTTGGATCCGATTTCAAAAAATGTCTTGAGCATGTCAAGGTTCAACGATTTTCCAAAGCGGCGCGGTCTTGTGAACAGATTCACAGCACCCCATGAATGAGCCAGCTCCCGGATCAGTTCTGTTTTGTCAATGTAATAGTAGTTTTCATCTTGTATGATTTTAAATCTGTCAAATCCTATTGGAATTTTTTTCTTATTACAATTCATAGAGTCCCCCTGGGTATCACAGATGAAATACCGCTTTCAGTGCGTCGTCCTCCGTGAGCAGTTTCTTTGCGAGCGTGCGGTACTGATCCTCGTGAAGATACGTGTGGCGGAACGGTTTGACGGATGGGGCGAGGTCGATCGCTTTCATGTAGTCCTCCACGTTGAGATTGAGGGTGGCGACGTAATCCCAGAATCCGGTCTCTGTAAATACTGTATTCACGCGCTGATAGCGGTGATCGTGGACGCGGCTCATGAGATAGGTCGCGATGCCGACCTGAATACCGTGGAGCTGCGGGGCTTCCAGCATTTTGTCCAATGCGTGGGAGATCAGATGTTCACTTCCGCTCGTGGGCGCGCTGCTGCCGGCGATCTCGTTTGCGATGCCGCTCATGGCGAGGGAGTCGAGCAGTTCCTTTAGAAACAGGTCATCGTGAATACTCTGAAAAGGTGTTCGCACGAAACTATTGACAGCTTTCTTGGCAATCATGAGGGCAAAGTCGTTGACCTGCGCAGCGCCGTGCGCCTCCTCGAACTTCCAGTCGTAGAGCGCGGTGATCTTGGACACCATATCCCCGATGCCGGAATAGAGAAACTTTTCCGGTGCGCTCTTGATGACGGTGGTATCTGCAATAATGCCATATGCAAGGCGTGCGGGAACGGAATTTCTACGCCCGTTCACGATCAGGGACGCGCTGGCGCTGGAAAAGCCGTCGCTTGACGATGAGGTCGGGACGCTGATAAAGGGCAGCTTGCGCAGGAATCCGATATACTTGGCCGCGTCGATGACCTTGCCTCCGCCAAGACCGATCACGGCCTGCGTGGAGTTGGGCAGTCCAAATGCCAGGTCTATGATATCGTCAATATTGACGGTATCCAGCTCACAGTATGTCAGCACCTCGATACCGGCTTCCCGCAGGGCGTCCAGTACCTTGTATCCAAACATATCGATCAGGCCGTTTCCAAAGTAGATGACGACTTTCTTGAAATCACAGTCCTTGAGATAAATTCCAATATTTTCCAGTGCATTGGGTTCCACCTTCAATATGGTGGGAATTGCAATGTGGTTTGCGCTAAATTTGTTCATGATATCTTATTTTTCCTTTCCTTTTATAAAAATGATCTATGAATATAACCTTATTATATATCCGAAACGACGGGGTGACAATGAGAATTATTAAAAACATAGACATAGGCATATTTTTGGAATATAATGAATATAGGAACTGGTTATAGTCGTCAAATTTCTTATGGGTTCTTTCTGATGACTGGATTTTTGTAAAGATGAGATGACTAAAACGATTGGGTGATGTAAAGGGTGGTGTATACATGAAAGATATAGCATTAATCACAACCGAGCGTCAGCTTTTGTTATATGATATTTTCATAGGAAGTGAACAGGTGGAATATGAAGATATCACATCAAGGCTTCCGATTGGCAGAAAAATGGTGCAGCGAGATATTAAGGCATTGACGGATGCCGGTTTGATACGAATCAAGTATTCTAAAAAAGAAAAAGCATACATACATGATTCAGCAAGCCCGCCTTTGTTTAATGAAAATGCGAAAGGAAAATACCGTTTACATTTGATAAAACTGCGTCGGATTGCAACGCTGATGAATGAGCTTTATATGGATAAAGACTCTTATTATGAGGCGGAAGGGGACGCATATTATTCCTGCAAAACCTGTTATTATGAACTGTTTCCCGAAGCAAATGAGCGGATGAGGCAGAGAGATTTTAAACATTTAAATAACATTGGCTATACTGTAACCTATGACAATAACGATCGGCGCTACAAAATGTGGGACGGATATTATTTAAGGGAAGATTTTGGCGTATTTCTGAAGGACGGGAAATTAATGCGCCATTCGGAAGGGCGTTTTGATTTATAATATATTGGGCGACATCTTCTTGTCCTTTTGGGAAAAGCTGCCGTGCTATGATACTTACAGCAGCAAAGGAGTTGTATCTGTTCATTTTGCTTCTATTGAAGAACAGGAAATTTTAAAATATATCGAAAACGCGCTGAGTCTTATCAATAAGTTGACGAAAATGGGAGAGATGTATGAATCAGAGGAAGAATAGGCTCACGATTTACCGTGGGAGCCATCAGATTGGCGGATGCGCAACGGAAATCCGAACAGAAAACGATCGTATTATCATAGATTTTGGAGCAAATCTTCCGGACAGCGAAGCGGAAGGAACTGTAGATGATGCGGCACTTATACAGACTGTTTTTAACGGTGAGCCTTGCGATGGAGTGCTGTTTACACATTATCACGGAGATCATATTGGGCTGTATCAAAAAATCCCGCAGGATATTCCACTTTATATCGGATCTACGGCTAAGAAACTTTTGGAAATCCTTACAGAAAAGCTTGATTCCATCCCAAAAGCAGCAGAGAAAGGATTGCCGCGTGTCGAAAGTATAAAATGTTACTTCCCCGGACAAAAGCTGAATGCATTTGGCGATATTCATGTAACGCCGTTTATCGTTGATCATTCCGCATTGGATGCCTATATGTTTTTGATTGAATCAGGCGGAAAGAAAATCCTGTTTACGGGAGATTTCCGCGAACATGGCATTATCGGAGAAAATAATACGCTTGAAAAAATGGTTCGGACATACATAGGCGAAATTGATATCCTGATCACAGAGGGAACCATGCTTTCACGAATTGACGAAACAGGGCGAAATCCAATCCGCACGGAATCGGATTTGGGAAAGCGGGCGCAGGAGTTGTTTCAGGCAAATAAGGAATCTGTGATTTTAGTATCCTCTACCAATCTGGACAGTATTATGGAGTTTTACCATGCGCTTCCGTGGGGAATGGACTTTGTCTGTGACGCATATCAGGCAAAGCTGATGCTGGCGGCGATGGCAGACAAGGGGAAATATTATAACAAATACAAACCGGAGATGATTCACGGGAAGCCGAGGAGACTGTATATTATTGACTATGACATGGAAGGGCTTGGGGCAAAAGAGAACTGTTACAAGGCGGATTTTCCTATTTTGCAAAGAAAAGGGTTTACGATGCTTGCAAGGGAAAACAAGCCGGTTTTTAAAGCAATCATGGAAAAATACATGATAGATCCGCTTGTGATTTATTCCAAATGGACAGGATATCTGGAAGGAAAACATGCCGATCCGAAGATAAAAGAATTTATCGGAAACCATCGAATGGAAAGGCTGCACACCAGCGGACATGCTTATGTAGAAACGATTGAAAAACTGATACGTCTGACAAACCCGAAGGTAATCATTCCAATGCATACGGAATGTGCGGATGCTTTTGGGAAAACGCCAGCATTTGCAGCGTATCGGGATAGGGTGAGAGTGTTACGGGATGGGGAGGCGTATTGTTTTTAAATCAGTCAAGCGGAACTGTTTTATTCGATGGAAGATTGCGACAGCCTGTATTTTGAGAGGCAGAGAAAGGGATTTATATGGAAATATACGAAAGATTAGCTGAAAACATCATTAGAGATTATTTTACTCCGAACATTAAGGCAGAGGTACTATTGGATACGATATTGACTCCTGTTATCGGTGATATCCTGACAGTTGTTGGACAGAAAAATAAAAATTTGGGAATTAATGGAGAGATGAAGCTGCTTGCAAAGGAGTTTCCGATGTTAAAGGTGCCTAAAGAAGATGAAATTAATTACCGTAATTGCAATGCGGATTATCTGATGTGCGACGCAGAATCCGTATATTTTGTAGAATTGAAAACAACACAGGAAAGCCTTGACTGTGACCAGATGATAAATTACCGAAAATATCTTGAAAACTGTAAGGATGAAGATCAGAAATTTTTCGATGTTTCCGGCGCAGAGTTCATTAAATTATTAAACCATGTAAGTCAGACGGGCTATTCGAGCGATAATAAAAACAAACCATGGAATGAAGAAGAATCCCCCGAACAAGACGATTTAAAACGGGTATTTGAGGCAGTTATTCAGTATCCAAAGTATACGGAGAATAAAGGTTATGGGAAAACTAAAAAGATTCCATTAATGGAGAATTGGGCGAATGAGGAAGATCATCATGTTGATGATGCAATTGCTTATTTAAGGAAAAACAAGGCAGTTTCATCAAAAAAGTATCTTTTTACAGCCGGACAAATGCTTGATCATATGAAATATGGCGAATGGTGGAATTGCAATAAGATAAAACTGCTTTATCTTGTGCCTGAAACACCTTCGGATAAGGAAATAAAAGAAATATTAGAATACTATCAAAAAGGTTTTGTTATCATTGTGACCTTTCGGGAAATGATGGAACAGGCGTATTTGATCGGTAAGGAGTCGGAGAAACAGAAGTTAAAAAAATATTGGAACTGGGTTATGGAAATATTGATACAATGCGGTCTGTATTGATTTTAGACTGTAATCAGTGTACAAAAAGGATGTGAACAGATTGGGTGTTTACATAATGAGCGACATCCATGGTTGCTATGATGATTTACGTTCCATGCTTGAAAAAATCAATTTTTCCGACACAGACCAGCTCATCATGGCAGGGGATTATATAGACAGGGGAAAGCAAAGCTACGAAATATTGAAGTGGATGGAACAATGCCCATCAAATGTCCTGCTTTTGCGCGGAAACCATGAAGAGGAATTTGCGGCTTACGTGGATTTGATGCGCCTGCTTGATCGCAGGGAGGAATTGAAAACTGATTTTGATTCCAATGAGGACACGGCAGCGCTATATGATTCTGTAAAATATTTTGTCCGGCGTGGGGTGTTGTCAGCTTTATACTTTGATGTGTATGGAACGATTCGTTTTCTGTTGGAGCAGAATCAGACTACAATGCATGATTTATGCAGGTGGTCGGCAATCATCCGTCAGATGCCTTATTATCATAAACTGATGTTAGAAAACAGGACATATATTATTGTCCATGCGGGATATTCTGAAAAATTGGAAAGTATCAGTGCACGTTTTGACAGTCTGGAACAATTCTATCTCTATGCAAGAGAGGAAAGCGTTCAGTCAGGCGGAGTAATGCATGGAACGATAATAGCAGGACATACGCCTACTATCGTCAAAGAATGTTTTGCATATAATGATGGGAATGTATTCCGATTTTATGATGAGCAAAAAGATTGTATTTTCTACAATATTGACTGCGGCTGCGCATTCCGAAACAGGCAGTCAAATGCAAAGCTTGCCTGTATCCGTTTAGAGGATGAAAAAATATTTTATATTATATAGAAGATATTTATATATTAAAAAGATAAAAGGACTGTTGGGGGCTGCTTCCAAAGTCTTTTTTACGTCTGAGAGAAAAATAAATTTGAAAAGTGGGTGACTCTTATATGTCCTTTACGCTGAAGCTTATCTGCTATACTTAGTTTATAAAATTGAACCTTGACAATTCAATACAAGAAAAGTTTTCAGAATAGAAAGTTGTATTTCAATTAAAAACGGAGGATTTTCATGAAAAAGAAAACAGCTAAAAATCGATATGGCGTACAGGTTGGCGATATTTTTAACATGAGGTCTTATCATGAGGATGGAGGCGGTTATTTCTTTTATCAGGTCATCGCCCTGCGTGGGGAAACACAGGTGGCGGTAAGGGAAATTGGAAGTCAAGTCATTGCGTTTGACGGTGTTTATGAAGGGGTTGTCCCAGTTCCAAATGCATGGATATCAGATGATGTTCTTGTCAGGAAAATACATGTGACCGGAAACGTACCCAGCACGGAGCAAAAGACGTTTGAAGACAATACATGCAGTATCAGTATTAAGATATTTAACAATTGGTTAGGCTATGCTGATTTAGACAAAATGGAGGAAGGTCATTCCAGGGAAATGTATCTTGCATGGTATAATCGTCCCTGTTTTTCTTATCTGTTTAAGAAATATAACCCTGAACTTGCAAAACAACTTGACCTGAAAAATGGTTCAGGTGTTTTTGCCATAGATAGGCCGTTTGACTCATCTGGCAGTGACTGCCGTGCCGTCATTCGCTATCCTGATGGCAGACAGCAGGAAACGATATTAAATGTTCTTCTGCACTATGCGGAAGAAAAACGAGAATATGAACGGTTAAATTCACCTGAATTTGCACAGATAAGAGAGAAAAGATTAGATGAATGGATGGAATCACAGAAAGGGGTGTCCGCTAATGAATAACTTAAAAAATTTAACGCTGTTATACGAAGTAAGAAAAGATGTATTTGAAAAAATAAGAGATGCGGAATATGGAGAGCGTCTGTTCTCCATGATGCATCATATGGATCTGCTGTTGCGAATCACAAGAAAAGAAGGACTGCTGGCTTTGGAAGATGCGGCGAAAGAAATTCCGGCAGAAATCGGATTTTATCAGGATATACAGTCTGCGGTTTCTTATGTCTGCGGCGGTTTGGGAGGAGAGGACATCATAGAAATCCTTACGGCGCGTTACTGGATAAAAAATTTGCAAGGAGAAGATGCATTGTTGTATTTCATGATGACTTTATCCATGATAAGAATTCAGGGCGGCGTGTCGCCTTATCTGCTAGAATGCCTGCTCATGGCATGTCTTCCTGATGATGCCGCTGAAAAGTATAAAGAGTATAAAGAGCAGCATCCATCAGCGAAACCGGAGAAAACACCTGTGGAAGCCCTGCTGAGCCATGAACCTGATATTGGAACAGGGGGGATATTAGTCATAAAGAGACTATTGGAAGAGAAAATTGAACTTGCTGATGTTCAGACATTAAAAGGCATGATTCATAATGCCGAGGATACTGATTTGGAAATTTCTCTGAAAGGGCTGTCTGTTCATACCATCAGGAAACTTTTTTCTGCTATGCCGGTTTATAAAGCAAACGAATATGCAAGTAATTGTGAATATATGGGGCCTGTCCGGCAGATTGATATTATGGCGTCTATGTCCGAACTGATTGCCGTATTAGAAAAGCTTGCTGAAAATAAGGAAAGGTAGGGCGGTAAAGATTGGGCTTGACAGCATAGTGAACTGGTTTGTGCCGCCAACTGAAAGGCGGCGGAATGGAGATTTATATGAAGATTTATCAAAGAAATAATACAATGGGAATCCCTGCTTTTACCATTAAAAATAACAAAATATACCAAGGAAACAACACAATGGGGTTGCCTGCTTTTACTATCAAGAATGACAAGATATACCGAGGAAATAACACAATGGGAATCCCTGCTTTTACTATTAAAGACTGACAAGTACCACAATTCCTGCATCGCATGTGGGATGGCAAAAAGTTTGCTAGGCAGCAGAAAAATTAAGAAATGAGGGAAAATATGGAAACATTAAAGGTGCTTGTAGACATAGTGATTGTGCTGGCTGTATTGGCGGTGGGATTGGGTATTCTCCTGTTTCCGATTTGGTTTGATACATATATAAAAAATAAAACAGGTAAAGGTTTTTTAAACTACTGGCTGACAGGGATTGAGCTGATTTGCCTTATAGGCTGTTTTAATCCGACTGATGATACCTTTGAGGGAAATCTTGGCTGCCTGTTAATAGCGGTTGTGATATCTGCTGTGATTGCATGGAAAAAAGCAAAGAAGTTTCAATTGGAAAAAAGTATGGCTATTAGAGCTGTTTCTGCGCAAATTCTTTCCCCTGTCAGTATTTTATTCATTTTGTTTATGATTGAAAGTGTAATAAGTAGTCTGAAAAAGAATACAAAAGATAAGTGAGAAGGTCATTCCCCTACTCGATTCAGACATTGTAATTTGGAACGCGTAAAGGTATTAGAAAAAATGATTTACAGATGGCGTGTTGAATAGTATACTTATAATATCTGTGCTGTCAAATAGATGTAAAGCGGACAGGTAGTAGAACACGAAACGGAGGAGAAAAAATGGGACTATTTTTACAGGTGGCACTTATGCCCAGATGTAAGGAAGCGGAGGCCAGGGAAGTGATACAGGCAGTAGCCAGCAAGTATGCCTACTCATTTGACGAGCTGGAGAGTGAAGATTTCGATGAAGACTGCATAGAGGATGACATGCTTATTACGGAGCTGATTCCCGATGAATGTCAGTATGCGGAGTCTGCGCACGGTGTCAGTATCTTAATCAATGACGGCTGTATCGGTCATGATTCTCTTGCGAAAGCGGTTTCGAAGGAGACGGGGAAAGCGTGTTTGCTGCTCTGTATCTATGATGGAGATTACTGGGGTTACTGGCTCTATGAGAATGGAACTGCCATTGATGAGTTTAACCCGATGCCGGATTATTTTGAGGCGGCGTCTGAAAAAAAGATTCAAAAAGTGAAGGGAAATGCGGAAATCATTGCAAAATATTTTGATGTAGAGGCGGCTTCTATTGAGAAATATCTTGTGCGCTGGTCGGAGGATATGATGGACAAAAAGGCATACGAGGATGATGAGTTTGGATATGAAGACTGGCAGATGGCTGATTTTATGCGAAAGCTGGGGTATTCGTATGAATTTAATGAGGAGTATGAGGAATAGCAGAAAGGGGAGGGGGAAATCCCCACAGCATTATGAAAAAAGAAAAAAGTAGAAATTCATTTTCAGGATCGATCGGCTTCGTGCTGACGGCGGCAGGAAGCGCAGTCGGTCTGGGGAACATATGGCGTTTCCCGTATCTGGCGGCAAAGGACGGCGGCGGGCTTTTTCTGGTGATTTATCTGATATTGGCGCTCACGTTCGGGTTTACGCTGCTGACGACGGAGATTGCTATTGGGAGAAAGACGAAGCAGAGTCCGCTGACAGCGTATGCTAAGCTACAGCCAAAGTGGGGATTTCTGGGCGTGTTTGCGTGTCTTGTGCCCGTCATTATCCTGCCATATTACTGTGTGATCGGCGGCTGGGTGGTAAAATATTTCCTTGCGTATCTGACAGGCAGTGGTACTGCGGCGGCTGAGGACGGTTACTTTACGGGCTTTATCACGGGCTCGTGGCAACCGATCGTGCTGCTGGCGGTCTTTCTGTTGATGGTGGCATTTATTATATTTCGAGGCATTAACAAGGGAATCGAGTCGTCCTCAAAGATATTGATGCCAATATTACTATTGCTGGTCGTGGGAATCGCAGTGTTTTCCCTGACGATTCACTACCAGGATGAATCCGGCGTGACTAGGACGGGTATGGAGGGATTTCGTATCTATGTGATTCCTGATCTGAGCGGAATGACGGTAAAAGGATTTTTTACAGTGCTGCTGGATGCGATGGGGCAGTTGTTTTTTAGTCTCAGCGTCGCGATGGGAATCATGGTCGCGTATGGCTCTTATGTCAGGGACGACGCCAATCTGGTGAAATCCATCAACCAGATCGAGCTGTTTGACACCGCAGTGGCGTTTCTGGCGGGTGTTATGATTATTCCTGCGGTATATACGTTCATGGGCAGGGAGGGAATGGCTGCGTCTGGGCCGAGCCTGATGTTTGTGTCTCTGCCAAAGGTATTTGCATCGATGGGCAGGATTGGCAATCTGGTGGGCTGTCTGTTCTTTGCGATGGTGTTGTTTGCAGCGCTGACGAGTGCCGTGTCCGTCATGGAAGCGGTAGTGTCCAGCTTTATGGACAAGTTTCACATGACGCGCACAAAGGCGGCCGCGATCGAGACAGGTATTGCCCTGGTCGGCGGCGTGATCGTGTGTCTGGGATACAACAAACTGTATTTTGAGGTAAAACTGCCGAACGGGGCGATCGCACAGATTCTGGACATTATGGATTATATCAGCAACAATTTATTGATGCCGCTGGTGGCGATCGGAACCTGTATTCTGATTGGCTGGGTGTTGAAACCGCAGGCGATTATCGACGAGGTGGAAAAATCTGGCAGTAAATTTGGCAGAAAGCGTTTGTACATTGTGATGATTCGATATATAGCGCCGGTATTGCTGATCATCTTACTGCTGAAATCGCTGGGGATATTGACGGTGATATAGCGGTCGGAAGTTTGCTTATAGCTATGAAAACAGCAAAGGGAACACATAGAAAAGATTCTATGTGTTCCTTTTGCTGTTTTCATAAAAATATTCATATTTTGGATTCCGGGACATATATTGAGGTATGGACAACATGTATGGAGTGGAAAGCGGATACAAAAGGGGGAGATCAGATGGCAGCGGATAACAGGATTTTGCAGTTTTTCCCACAGGGGCTCAGGGGTGACTGGGAGCGGAGCGGCGTGCGTTTTGATCAGGTACAGGAGATCAGGCTGCGCGTCAATCAGCCGGTGCGGATATTGTCAGACCGCGAGCACAGGCTTCCCGTCATATATGGTGAGCGGGAGATGGAAGAGATATTCCGCTATCTGTGCCATGATTCGGTGTACGCCTATGAGGAGGAGCGCAAGCAGGGTTTTATTGTGATCGAGGGTGGACATCGCATCGGTATCACAGGGGAGCTCACTGCTGCGGGAAATGGCAGATTTATCGCCAAGTATATCCGCTATATGAATATCAGGCTGGCGCATGAGCATAAGGGGATTGCTCAACAGATGATTGGTTATCTATATCATACACAAAAAGGGACGCCGCTGAATATCCTGATCATCTCGCCGCCGGGCGTTGGCAAGACGACGCTGTTGCGGGATACGATACGCCTGATGTCGAGCGGAAGCGACGGTTACAGGGGATGCAATGTGGGCGTGATTGATGAGAGAGGAGAGATCGCAGGGGCATACAGGGGAAGCGCTATGCTCGACTGCGGTGAGCGGACAGATGTCGTCACAGGCGGGGATAAGCAGCAGGGAATTTCGATACTGGTGAGGACATTTGCGCCGCGGGTGATTGCTATTGATGAGATTGGCAGGCGGGCGGACGCGGAGGCAATCCTGCACGCGGGGGTGAGCGGATGCAGCATCCTGGCGACGGTGCACGGAAATTGCATTGAGGATATCCGTCACAACGCCGAGATGGAGCAGCTCCTTCGACTCGGTCTGATTGACCGGTTTGTCGTATTATCCATGGATGAGAGGCTGGACAGGTATTTTGAAGTGTATGACAGGGAGGGGAACAGACTATGTGGCAGAAATTTGTTGCAGGCGCCTGCGTGATGACAGGGGCGCTCGGATTTGGATGGTCGCTCTGCGGCGAGATGGACAGTGACATCTGGCATCTGAAACAGCAAAAGCAGATTCTCCTGTATATTTCCGGAGAGATCACCTATCTGCACAGGCCGATGGAGGAGATCTTTGATCTCACGGCGGGCAAGGCAGAGCCGCCATATGATATGTTTTTGAGCGGGATTTCACGGAGGATGAAGGAGCGGGACGGAAGCTCCCTCGTCAGCATATGGAATGAGGCAGTTCGCGATAAGACAGACGGGGCAGATTTTTCACAGACAGCAGTCAGATATCTGGCTGAGATGGGGAACTGCTTCGAGTATGAGGGAGAGCAGCTGCAGGTGGAGGCGCTCCGGCTGTTTGAGCTGGAGCTGGACAGTGAAATAGACAGGCTTACCGTGAAAAAAAACGAGAACAGCAGGATGATCAAGGCACTGAGCACACTGGCCGGAATCCTGTGTATTATCTTATTTTTATAGATGCATACGCCGATTGAATAGTACTGTTTTGAAATGGGGATGAAGATGGAAGTCAGTCTGATATTTAAGATAGCGGCAGTTGGTATATTGATCACGATATTGGGACAGGTGTTGAAGCACAGCGGCAGGGAAGAGCATGCGTTTGTAATCAGCCTTGCAGGGCTGGTGCTGGTGCTTTCCTGGATTGTTCCTTACATATATCAGTTGTTTGAGATGATACAGGATTTGTTTGCTCTGTGATGAGATGTTGACGGAGGCATGGTATGATTCAGATTTGTGTGCTTGCGATAGCAGGTCTTTTTGCGGCGCTTGTCATCAAGAAAGACAAGCCGGAGTTTGCGACGCTGATCATTATTCTCGTGAGTTTTTTTATAGCGGCCAGAATCCTCGCAGTGCTGGGGAATGCGGTGGAGGAACTGGAGGAGTGGGAGGCGGCGCTGGGCGGAAATATCGCTTATGTATCCCTGCTTTTGAAGATCATAGGAATCACGTATGTGTGTGACTTTGCGTCAAACCTGTGCAAGGATTCTGGATATTCGGCGCTCAGCAATCACATCGAGCTGTTTGGAAAGGTTGCGATCATGGTGGCCGGGTTTCCGATTATACGGATCATGATTGATATGCTAGAGGGAATGATGCGATGAGTCAGGAGATGAATTTGTGGCAGGAGATGGATATTCTGCCTGATCTGGGTGTGCTGGATCATCTGCTGAGAGATCTGCTGCCGGAGAAAAATATAGATTCCATGGATTTTATAGAGGATGTGTTAAAGGGAAACTGGGCGCTGGAGCCGGGGCTGTTCTGGCGATATATCAGGGAGACGGTGACGGGGGTTTTTGACGAATGGAAGCGGTTGTTCATCACAGTGCTGATTCTGTTTATCCTGGTGGCGATGGTGAGTAATCTGATGGCCGCGCTCAAGAACGAGGGGGCGGCGAAGGCGGCAAAGACATTTTTCATTCTGTGCCAGCTGGTGGTGCTGATCGACGCTTTTCATGAGGTGCTCGGGATTGTCGAGGAGACAATGATGCAGATGCTCGAGTTTTTGAAACTGATGATACCGGCTTATATGATCTGCATTGCCGCGGCGGGATCCGGGCTTACGGCGCTGATTTTTTATAAGATGCTTCTGGGTTTTTTATGTCTCATAGAGGGTATCGTGGCGTCGTCTCTGACAACTGTGGTTGAGGGATATGTGATGCTTGGCATCGTGGAGAGCATCTGGGGGGAGGAGCGCTTCAAGGGATTGATGGAGCTCATCAAAAAGGGAATGCAGTGGGTGCTGAAAGCGATGGTCGTGGTGATGTCGGGGAGTGGGATTCTGCAGGTAATCATTACGCCGGTGGTCGATAAGACGAACAATGCAGTGATTCAGAAGACAGCAGGCGCGATCCCGGGAATCGGAGATATCGTGGAGTCGGTGTCAAGCGTGACGCTGGCGTCAGCGATCGCAGTAAAAAACAGTCTCGGCGTGCTGATACTGGTGGTGTTGGTGCTGCTGATACTGGCGCCAATCATCAAAGCCTTTATGATTCTCCTGATCATCAGGGTGAGCGGCGCGCTGGGGAGCATCTGCGGAGAACGTCAGATGATGAAGTGTGTGGAGTATATCTCGGAGGCCGGATTTATGCTGCTGCGCATTCTGATCACGGTATCGACGCTGTTTTTTGTGACAATAGCGGCAGTCACGAACGCTACGTGAGCAAAAGAACGCTTTGCGGGAGGAGGATTTATGGAAAATTTAGCGGCGGAGGTCAGGCGCCTCGTGTACACAGTGATCTGTTTCCAGTGCATGATTCAGCTCACGGAGGGGAGTGTTTATCAGAAATATCTGAAATTATTTTCCTACCTGTTGACAATGTGCATCTGCTGTAATGTGGTGTTCTCTTTTGTCGGGCAGGTAGAGAACAGCTTTTCGGAGGCGGATCAGCTGTATCTGCGGTGGGAGAAAGAGTGGCGCGAGATGACACAGACAGACCGGATTTATGACGGGGCGGCATATTATGAGCAGCTCTGGGAAGAAAAAATCATAGGCGAAGCGCACGAGGAATATGATAGCAGGAATGGAGGTGCAGAGAATGACGGGAAAGCTTCGGGACAGGATTCGGATGATCATTAGCGGGACAGGCGGGGGAAAGGGGAGACCGACGAAGGAGACGATGCTCATCATCTTTCTGAGCGGCATCCTGATTTTTGTCATTCTGCTGCCGACAGGGAGCAGCGGTGGCAGCGCTGTCTCAAAGAAAAATCAAAAAAGGGCGGAGAGCACAGATGCCGCAGTCAGTGCGCAGACGGGGGAGGGCGCTAAGAGCGGCGCTTTTTTGGAAGAGTACAGGAGGAACCTGGAGAGAGAGCTGGAAGAATTTTTGTCCAGTGTGGCCGGTGTAGGAGAGGTCAAAGTACTGATCTATATGAAAAATTCGCAGGAATATATCGTCGAGAAGGATATTCCGACGTCCAATTCCGTCAATGGCGAGAGCAGCGAGCTGCGAAAGGATGAGGCGACCGTATATACTACAAATGAGGACGGCAATGAGGTTCCTTTTGTCACACAGACCAGGCAGCCGGCCGTCGATGGCGTTGTGATCTCCGCGGAAGGCGCCTCAGACGAGGCGGTAAAGCTGCAGATCGTGCGGCTGGTGATGGCGCTGTACGGCGTGGAGGCGAATAAAGTCGAAGTTTTGACGATGGGGTAATAAAAATGAATGCAAAAAAGTTGAAAATATTAAGTCTAAGAAAACCAGGCCATGAATATGATAGAAGTAGCAAAGAGAAACAACAGGAAGGATATGGTTTGGTGAAAAAAATATTAAGAAAGAACCAGATTATGATTACGGCACTGGCGGTCATGATAGCGGTAGCAGGTTATCTGAACTTTGCCGGCACCAAGATTGGAGAAGAGGATTTCATATCTGTGGACGGAAGCAGCAGTGAGCTTACATATGATATCTCTGATGAAGATATGTATGCCATATCGCTCAGGGAGGATACCGATGGGATTATTCAGGATTACGCGAATGCGACTGGGGACAATACCGATATTTTAAGTCTTGACACAGATGATGTGACGGTTACGGACAATTATCTGAGCAATGATATGAACGCTGTGTCAGACAGTGCGATTGACACAACGGTCACAGGCGATACGGATACGCTCGCCGCCAACACAGATGAGTCCGGCGCGACGATCATCGAGCAGGAGATCCCGGGGGAGGCGGTGTTTACCAGCGCATCTGGTGTGTCCAGCCTTGCGGGGGCGAAGCTTTTGAAAGAACAGACAAGGGCGCAGAACAAGGAGTCCCTCTTAGAGATTATTCAGAATGAGGAGCTGACAGAGGAGGCTAAGAAGGAAGCGGTGAGCAGCATGATCGCGCTCACAGAGACTGCCCAGAAGGAATCCGATGCGCAGATGCTTCTCGAGGCGAAGGGATTTACGCAGACTGTGGTGAGCATCAGTGGTGATACGGCGGATGTCATGGTGGAGGCGGCAAACCTCACGGAGTCGCAGACTGCCCAGATCCTGGATATCGTGCAGCGAAAGACGAATATCACACCGGAAAATATCATTATCACAGTGTCCGGCGCATCCACCGTAGCCGGTGATGCGGCAGAAATAACAGGCGAAATAACAGGCGAGGAATAAATGTGTGGAATTAATTGGATAAATGTGATATACTAAAGTACTGTATTGCAGGCTGTTCTGTTCATCGGTAGTGTGACGGGCGTCTGGCGGAAAGGAGCACGTATGAAGAGAGTGTTTTTGATCGTATTGGATAGCTTTGGAATCGGTGAGATGGAGGATGCGGAGGCCTATGGTGACAAGGGGACGAATACCATAGGTTCCGTTTCCAAGAGCTCATTTTTTCATGTTCCGAATCTGCGGAGGATGGGACTATTTAACATTGAGGGCGTGCGGTGTGAAGGACAGGAGGCTGTCGGGGCGCCGATTGCCGCAGTCGCAAGGATGAAGGAGGCGTCGCGCGGGAAGGACACGACGATAGGACACTGGGAGATCGCCGGTCTGATCTCACCAAATCCGTTGCCGACCTATCCGGACGGATTTCCAAAGGAAGTGATTGATGCGTTTTCAAGGCTTACCGGCAGAGGGGTGCTCTGCAATAAGACCTACTCGGGCACAGAGGTGATCAGGGATTACGGCGACGAGCATGTGAGGACAGGTGATCTGATCGTCTATACGTCCGCCGACAGCGTGTTTCAGATCGCGGCGCACGAGGATGTTGTCCCGTTAGAGACGCTGTACGACTACTGCAGGAAGGCAAGGGCAATGCTTCAGGGAAAACACGGGGTAGGGCGCGTCATCGCAAGGCCTTTTGTGGGCGCGTCAGGAAATTATACCAGAACGGCGCACCGCCATGATTTTTCGCTGCTGCCACCGCAGACGACGATGCTCGACCAGCTCAGGGAAGCGGGCAGGGACGTGATCGCCGTGGGAAAGATCAACGATATTTTTGCGGGAAAGGGCATCACAGAGTATGTGTACACGAGTGGAAACGCGGAGGGCATTGAGCGCACGCTTGCGTATCTTGACAAGGATTTTGAGGGATTGTGCTTTGTCAATCTGGTCGATTATGATATGCTCTACGGACACCGCAGGGACGTTGACGGTTATGCCAGGGCGATGACATACTTTGATGAGAAGCTTCCCGCGCTTATGGACAGGCTCCGCGAGGAGGATATCCTGATGATCACTGCTGATCACGGCTGTGATCCAGCGTACACAAAGACGACGGACCACACAAGGGAGCATACGCCGTTTCTCATGTACGGCAAGAAAGTCAGACCGGTCAACTATGGCACAAGGGAGACCTTTGCGGATATCGCAGCGACAGTGCTTGACTATCTCGGCATAGAGCAGAAGGTGTCGGGAACAAGCATGTATTATAGATTATAAAAAATAGAGAAAAAGACGGAGGATAGACTATTGAGTACGATTGCAGAAGAAATCAATAAGAGGAGGACGTTTGCCATCATATCGCATCCCGATGCCGGCAAGACAACTCTGACGGAAAAATTTTTGCTGTACGGTGGAGCCATCAATCTCGCCGGAAGCGTGAAGGGCAAAGCGACCGCAAGACATGCGGTTTCGGACTGGATGGAGATTGAGAAGGAGAGAGGTATCTCGGTCACGTCCTCCGTACTGCAGTTTGAATACGATGGCTACTGCATCAATATCCTGGACACGCCTGGGCATCAGGATTTCTCGGAGGATACGTACCGGACGCTGATGGCGGCGGACTCGGCTGTCATGGTGATTGACGCGTCGAAGGGCGTCGAAGCGCAGACGAGGAAGCTTTTCAAGGTCTGTGGCATGAGGGGGATTCCCATTTTTACGTTTATCAACAAGATGGACAGGGATGCGAACGACACGTTTGCGCTTCTCGACGAGATTGAGAAGGAGCTTGGCATCGCGACCTGTCCGGTCAACTGGCCGATCGGTTCCGGAAAGCGCTTTAAGGGAGTCTATGACAGACATGGAAATCATGTGCTCACCTATTCCGACACGCAGAAGGGGACAAAGGAGGGCGAGACGACGGTGATCCCGATGGACGACGAGGCGCTTTTGCTTGAAAAGATCGGTGATGAGGCGCTCACGACGCTGCGCGATGAGATCGAGCTGCTCGATGGGGCGAGTGCGGAGTTTGATCTCGAGGAGGTGCGCAGAGGAAAGCTGACACCCGTTTTCTTTGGCTCGGCACTCACGAATTTCGGTGTGGAGGTGTTTTTGCAGAACTTCTTAAAGATGGCGACAACGCCGCTGCCCAGAATCTCGCAGGGGGAGACGATCGATCCTGTCGACAACGATTTCTCGGCGTTTGTCTTTAAGATTCAGGCGAACATGAACAAGGCGCACCGCGACAGGGTGGCGTTTATGCGCATCTGCTCGGGAAAGTTTGACGCGAGCGCGGAGGTGAAGCATGTGCAGGGCGGGAAAGTGCTGCGTCTCTCCCAGCCGCAGCAGATCATGGCGGATGAGCGCAAGATACTGAACGAAGCTTACGCGGGGGATATTATCGGTGTGTTTGATCCGGGGATTTTCTCGATCGGAGATACTGTCTGCGCGCCCAAAAATAATATCTGCTATGAGGGGATACCAACCTTTGCGCCAGAGCATTTCGCGCGGGTGCGCCAGATTGACACGATGAAGCGCAAGCAGTTCATCAAGGGCGTCAACCAGATCGCACAGGAGGGCGCGATTCAGATTTTTCAGGAGTTTAATACGGGTATGGAGGAGATCATCGTGGGCGTGGTCGGCGTGCTGCAGTTTGATGTGCTCAAGTATCGTCTGGAAAATGAGTACAATGTCGAGATCAATCTCGAACCGCTTCCATATGAGTATATCCGCTGGATTGAAAACAAGGATGAGATTGATCTCAACAGGCTGTCCGGCACCTCGGATATGAAAAAGATACAGGATTTGAAAGGAAATCCGCTACTATTATTTATCAATCAGTGGAGCATCGGCATGACCGTTGACAGAAACAAGGGGCTTGTGCTCTCAGAGTTTGGCAGAAATTAGGAGTATAAAGAGCGTTAATGAAACCGTTGATGAAAAAATGGACAGTGTTGTGGGCGGCGCTGGCGGGCAGTATGATGTTTGCGGCACAGGGCTGCACCAGTCAGGATTCTTTTGACCTGCAGTATATTATTCGTGATGAGAAAAATGTCGCAGAATCGGAGAGTACAGATGAGTCGCGCACGTATGAGCCGGAGCAGCCGCAAAATGACAGTACAGAGGAGTCGAATGTTCGGGAGGTATCAGAGCTCTATTATGCATACCATCAGCTTGACGCAGAGCGGCAGAAGCTTTATCTCGAGATGCTTGATGCGCTGACCGACATGCAGAGCGGCGCACCGCTTTCCACGCTGGACAAGTCTGAGCTGGATGTCGTGTTTGCCTGTGTGATGAATGATCATCCGGAGCTGTTTTATGTGGACGGATATCAGTATACAGAATACACACTGGGCAGTGTCGTGACAGGGATCACGTTCAGCGGCTCGTATTCCATGACAGGCGCGGAGGTGGAACAGGCAAGGATTGGCATTGAGCAGAAGCTTGCGGAGTGTTTTCAGCAGGTGCCGTTGAATGAGGACGAGTACAGTACTGTCAAATATCTGTATGAGTGGCTGATCGATCACACGGAATATGACAGGAGTGCGGAGAATAATCAGAATATTTGTTCTGTATTTCTGCAGGGGAGATCAGTTTGTCAGGGTTACGCGAAAGCGATGCAGTATATGCTACAGGCAGCCGATATCCAGTGTGCGCTGGTGACCGGCTTCACGAACGGAGAGCGGCACGGCTGGAATCTGGTGCGGGTGAATGGCGAATATTACTATCTGGATCCGACGTGGGGAGACGCCTCGTATTCCTCGGGCGGTGGAGACGGCATACCGGACGGTTTTGTCCCATCTATTAATTATGACTATTTCCTGGTGACGACGGATGAGATTACCAGGACGCACTCCATCGAGAAAGTGGTGGAGCTTCCGCAGTGTACCGCGGTTGCCGACAACTATTTTGTGCGTGAAGGGCTGTATTTTGACAACTATGATGAGGCCGGACTGGCCGCTGTGTTTGGCAGCGAGGCGGCGAGGGCGGCAGGCTATGTGACACTGAAATGCAGCAGCAGTGAGACATATGAGCAGATGGTACAGACGCTCATCGCATCGCAGAAGATTTTTGACTTTGTGGACAAGCAGGGGGAGAGCATCGCGTATACTTCGAACGATGAGCAGAGGACGATCAGCTTTTGGAATATATAGGCGCATGGAATCACGTTTTTTGGAGAGTATGATAAATAGAACAAATTTTTGCTTTGCAAAGTTTGGGGTTAATGATATAATGGACTATAGTGCAGAAAGATCACAGGAGGTTTAGAGCATGGAAAAAGAAACGGACAAGGGCGGGTACACATTCAATAATGAGGAGCTCGGCACAGTAAAGATCGCGAACGACGTCGTTGCTATGATTGCGGGGCTCGCGGCGACAGAGGTTGACGGCGTGGGCGCCATGGTTGGCAATATCACAAACGAGCTGATGGGGAAGGTCGGCATGAAGAAGCAGACGAAGGGTGTCAAGATTGATATCCTTGACGGTAATGTGTCAGTGGAGCTCGCAGTGATTTTGGAGTATGGCTATAACATTCCCACAACCTGTAATAAGGTGCAGGAGAAGGTAAAGAATGCGATTGAGACGATGACAGGCTTCAAGGTATCTGATGTCAATATCAGGATCGTCGGCATTCAGATGGCATCTGTCAAATAACGTTTGTATGAATATAATTTAAGGATAAAATCAATGAGCAGAAGAGAGCTTAGGGAACAGATATTTAAGTACATTTTCAGAGTCGAGTTTAACGACAGGGAGGAAATGCCCGAGCAGGGCGAGTTGTTTTTTGAGATGCTGAAAATGGAAGCGCAGGAGAGAGAACAGCAGGAGATCAGGGACGAGGACGCCGCCTATATATCAGATAAAAGCAGTAAGATCATCGAAAAGCTTGATGAGATTGACGCCATGATCAACAAGCAGGCAAAGGGCTGGACGACACAGCGTATGGGGAAGGTAGACCTTGCGATCCTGCGTCTGGCCGTGTATGAGATCACCTTTGACGAGGACGTGCCGACGGGTGTCGCGATCAACGAGGCCGTTGAGCTTGCCAAGAAATTCGGACAGGAAGAGTCATCGGGCTTTGTCAACGGGGTACTGGCAAAGTTTGCGTAAGGCTTGTAACAGTTCAGCCTTCGGCTTCCTGTTACAAGCATCAAGCCATGCAAAATCGCTTCGCGATGGGCTTGATGCTTCTTAACCACTACGTGTTCTTACGGACTTTGCAGCGTAGTGCAAAGTCCTAGGCTGAACTGTAATTAAGGATTCTGAGTTTGGAGGCGCATTTGTGAGACAGAACGTTTATACCGTTGCCCAGATCAATTCCTACATTAAGAATATGTTTGCGCAGGATTATATGCTGCGATATGTTCTGGTGAAGGGGGAGATCAGTAATTGTAAGTACCATTCGTCGGGGCATATCTATTTTACGCTAAAGGATGCAAAGGGCGTCATCGCCTGTGTCATGTTTGCCGGCAACCGCACCGGACTCTCCTTCCGACTGGAGGAGGGGCAGATGGTCGTGGTTGGCGGTACGATTGACGTGTATGAGCGGGACGGAAAGTATCAGCTGTACGCGAAACAGATCACGCTCGATGGTGCAGGCGTGCTGTATGAAAAGTTTGACCGCCTGAAACGCCAGCTGGAGGAGATGGGCATGTTTGCGCCGGAGTACAAGCAGCCGATTCCGCAATATATCAGGACGCTTGGGGTTGTCACGGCGCCCACGGGTGCGGCGGTGCGCGATATCATCAATGTCGCGACGAGGCGCAATCCCTATATACAGATCATATTATATCCGGCAATCGTGCAGGGAGACGAGGCGGTGTCCAGTATTGTGAGCGGAATCCGTGCGCTCGAACAGCTTGGCGTGGACGTGATGATCGTCGGCCGCGGCGGCGGCTCCATCGAAGATTTGTGGGCATTTAACGAGGAGGCGGTGGCGCAGGCCATCTTTGACTGCCAGGTGCCCGTCATATCGGCGGTCGGACACGAGACGGACACGACGATCGCTGATTTTGTGGCGGATTTACGCGCGCCCACGCCCTCGGCGGCTGCGGAGCTGGCAGTTTATGATTTTGCGCAGCTGATGGACAGATTTGCAGCGTATGGCAATGCCTTGAACCATGCCATGCAGGGACAGCTTCGAAGGCAGCAGAACCGACTGGAAAACCAGAAATTGCGCTTAAAATATCTAAGTCCGGCGAACCAGATTCAGCAGAAACGCACATACTGTATGGACTTGGAGGGACGGCTGACAGGGCTGATGAACAGTGCGCTGACACAGCAGCATCACCGGATGGCACTGTATGCCGAGAAGTTAAAAGGCTTGTCGCCGCTTGAGAAGCTCAGTCAGGGGTATGCGTATGTTGAGGGTGCAGACCATAAGGTGATCAATGATGTGCATAAGGTAAAACCGGAGGACACGCTGCAGATTTATGTGAAAAACGGCACGATACAGGCCAGAGTGAGAGAGATTAACGAGGTAGAATATGGCGAAGGAACAGACACTTGACCAGTCGTTTGAGAAACTCGAGGAAATGATTGGCAAACTGGAACAGGAGGATATCTCATTGGAGGAATCCTTTAAATTATACAAAGAGGGCATGAAACTGATCAAGTCCTGCAACGACAAGATTGACAAGGTGGAGAAGGAAGTCCTCAAATTAAATGAAAATGGAGAATTAGATGAATTTTGAACAGGAATTAGAACACAGGGTAACGGAAATAGAAGCCGTATTAAAGTCGTATCTTCCGGCAGAGGAAGGCAATCCACAAGCAGGCTGTACAGAGACGGACTGGGCAAAGACTGTGATCACGGCAATGAACTACAGCGTGAATGTGGGCGGCAAACGCCTCCGCCCTCTGCTGATGTTGGAGACATACAGGCTTTTTGGCGGTGTCAGCGACGTGATTAAGCCGTTCATGGCGGCAATTGAGATGATTCATACCTATTCGCTCGTGCATGATGACCTGCCCGCCATGGACAATGACGAGTACCGCAGGGGCAAAAAGACGACATGGGTAGTCTATGGGGAAACAATGGCGATCTTAGCGGGGGACGGACTCCTGAATTACGCTTTTGAGACAGCATTGAAGGTTTTTGAGATGCCAGGTAGTGACGCCGCAAAGAGCGCAAAAGCGCTATCTATACTTGCCAAAAAGGCAGGAATCTATGGAATGATCGGCGGGCAGACAGCGGACATCGAGGCAGAAAACCTCGGCGATAACGTGACACTGGAGCATCTGTTATATATACACGAGCATAAGACCGCGGCGCTGATTCAGGCGGCCATGATGATAGGAGCCGTGCTTGCGGGAGCAAATGATGCGCAAATCAGTCTGGTGGAAAAAGCTGCTTATGAGATCGGCGTCGCGTTTCAGATTCAGGACGATATCCTTGATGTGACAAGCAATCTGGAAACCTTGGGAAAGCCTGTCGGGAGCGACGCAAAGAACCAGAAGACAACCTATGTCACGATCAAGGGGATTGATGCCGCCACGCAGGAGCAGCGGGCGATGTCGGACCACGCCATAGAACAGCTGCAGTCTCTGGAAAAAGAAGGGTTTCAGAATGATTTTCTGACAGAACTGGTGCGCAGTCTGATCACGCGCGTCAAATAGCCATTTTAATTATTTGTTAACTATATGCAAGAACATGCATTATGTGAGAACACGTTTCTGAAAGGTAAAGGCGCTGGGTATGATATTAGAGACAATAGAGAAAGAAAATGATATAAAAAACGTAGCACCCGAGGACTGGGATCTGCTGGCGGAGGAGATCAGGGAATTTCTGATCAATAAGATCAGCGTCACAGGAGGGCATCTTGGCTCCAATCTTGGCGCGGTGGAGCTGACCATGGCGCTGCATTTGAGCCTGAATCTGCCACAGGACAAGATTGTGTGGGATGTGGGGCATCAGTCCTACACACACAAGCTGCTGACAGGAAGGCGCTCTGGTTTTGAGAGCCTGCGCAAATACGGCGGCATGAGCGGCTTTCCCAAGCGGAAGGAGAGCGAGTGCGACTGTTTTGATACAGGGCACAGCTCCACGTCCATATCCGCGGGGCTCGGTCTTGTGAAGGCGAGAGATCTACGCAATGAAAACCACACAGTCATCTCTGTTATCGGCGACGGTTCCCTCACCGGAGGAATGGCATATGAGGCGCTGAACAATGCCTCACGTTTAAAAAAGAATTTTATCATCGTACTAAATGATAATAATATGTCGATCTCGGAAAATGTCGGTGGTGTGTCAAAATACCTCAACAATATCAGAACAGCGGATAAATATCTCGACATAAAGGAGGGAATCTATAATTCTCTCATGGAATCCAACCTCGAACCGATCGTCACCAGTATCAGGAGGGCGAAGAGTTCCGTAAAGCAGCTGGTGATTCCGGGCATGTTCTTTGAGGATATGGGGATTACATATTTAGGGCCTGTGGACGGACATAACATCAACGCCATGATGAAGGTTCTGCGCGAGGCAAAGCGCTGCAAATCGGCAGTTCTGGTGCATGTGATCACGCAGAAGGGCAAGGGGTTTGCGCCTGCGGAGAAGCACCCGGCGCGGTTTCACGGCGCGGAGCCTTTTGACGTGGAGACGGGGCTTCCACTCACGCCAAAGACAAAATCGAGCTACACCGATGTGTTTTCGACCGTGATGTGCAAGCTGGGCGACCGCTATCCTGATATTGTGGCGATCACTGCGGCGATGCCTGACGGCACGGGACTCAAGAGATTTCGCAACATGTATCCCGACCAGTTCTTTGATGTCGGTATCGCGGAGGAACATGCGGTGACATTTGCGGCGGGGCTGGCAGCAGGAGGTCTGCGCCCAGTGGTGGCTGTCTACTCGTCCTTCCTGCAGCGTGCGTATGACCAGATCTTACATGATGTCTGTATCCAGAATCTTCCAGTAGTCTTTGCGATTGACAGGGCGGGGCTTGTGGGGAGCGATGGCGAGACACATCAGGGGATATTTGACTTGTCCTATCTATCCTCCATACCAAACATGCATATCATGGCGCCCAAGAATAAGTGGGAGCTGTCAGACATGTTGAAATTTGCGGTGGCCTTTCAGGGGCCGATCGCACTCCGCTATCCGAGAGGTGAGGCGTATGACGGGTTTCGCGAGTACCGTGAGCCAATCCGGTTTGGCAGGGCAGAGTGGATATACCGCGAGAAGGATATTGCGCTTGTGGCGGTGGGCAGCATGGTAAAGACAGCGCTCACAGTGCGGGAGGAGCTTGTAAAAAAAGGATTACACTGCAGTATCATCAATGCGCGTTTTGTCAAGCCTATCGACACGGAAATATTGGACGAGGCTGTCAGGGAACACAGCCTGATTGTCACGATGGAGGAAAATGTGGCAAGCGGCGGATTTGGCGAGAAGGTAAGGGAATATTTCGACGAGCATCACTTTGGGACAAGGCTGCTGACAATCCATATCCCTGACGAGTATGTCGAGCACGGAAATGTGGAGATTCTGCGCCGCGAAGTCGGGATTGACGCAGAGACAGTCACAGACAAAATTCTCAAGAGCCTTAAATAAACTCCCTTTTCGAAATTGTGTACCCATTGAGAAATAACTTATAAATATACATTGTAAATGACAGATAAAGATTTTACAATCAAATATATAAATCGGAATTGTGCGCCCAGACGAAGGGCGGGTAGTCTAGCAGGTGAGAAGCCTGTCTGCGAAGGTCTAACCAACCAGCAGTA
>VSNM01000035.1:0-16401 GCA_009774245.1 Lachnospiraceae bacterium
GCTGCGGATACCGCTGCAAAAATTTTTGGTTCGCTGTCTGCAGCATTTCATAATACGCCCGGTAGGACTCGCTCAGCCGACACATTGCGGGTATAAAGATATCATTGTAACCGCTCGTGCTGTTAAACTGCCTCAATGTCTCCTCCAGACGATACGCCTGTGACATTTTATATTCCTCACTTTGCTTGTATGCCATACAGGTCTCGATCACTTCACGGTTCTCATCCATATATTTCTCGATATCGCAGACTGCACCGCGCATACCGGCAGACACACTTTCAGCAACAGTATCATCGAAACTCATTGTAACCTCATCATAATACGCCCGCAGATCATTAGGAATCTGAAACTGAATCTCATCCAGAAAAGCAATAATCGTATCAAAAGCCTCCTGCTGCTCCTCTGTGCGGACAGGCTCGCCCAGATACGGCGCGAAGTGCTGACAAATAATATTTCCATAATAACCCGGAAATGCATTTCTCATGCGCTCCAAAACAGACTGCCTCCTCTGAATCTGCAGCAGCTTTTCCTGTACCGAATCCCAATCCTGTGTTTTGGCAAGCTCCTGCAAAAGTTTCTGTTTCTCCTGCAGTACAGTGATCTCCCAAAGCTTTTGACCGGAAATATCATTTAACGACACTCCCTGCTTTGCCAAAACACCCTCGATCTCAGCCACCGACAGCCCCAGCCCCCTCAGCACGGAAATCTTTTTCAATTGGGCAACATCGGCATCTGAGAAATCACGGTATCCGTTCTCCCGCACCGACGGCGCGATTAACCCCTGCTCGATATAATATTCCACCGCCTTTTTCGTCAAGTTACATTCCTTACACACTTCATTTACAAGCATTCTTCTCACCTCTCCCTTATGATAAACCAATCCCCAGGGGCACAGTCAATATCTTTTAAAAAACTTTCTTTTCAAAAAACTTGCCTCTCAAAAACTTTCCTTTTCAAAAATTTGTGCTATAATCTTATGTAAGGATTCTTAAAGAAATAACCTGACAGTTTGCTTGCCTTTTCCTCCGATATCAAATTACTAAAGCAATTAGCCCGAAGAAAAATTCTGCGCAATCTTATCATGTTTTTTTTTAAGGCTCCTAAGAAATTATCAATTAAAAAACTGCCAATTTAAAAACGACTCAATTTAGAATCGCTTCAATAAAAAACAATTTAGCACCACAACTAAAAATTCTTAAATCTGAAAGGATTTCATATGGTCACAATCGAAACAAAACGTCTACAGTTAAGAAATTACAAAACTACAGATTTTGATGATGTTTTTGCATATTTATCCAGCGAAGAAGTCAGCCGGTACGAGGACTTTGATCCCATGTCGGCGGAGCAGGTTCAAACCCTCATCGACGAGTGGAAAACGATGGACAACCGCCTTGTCGCCGAATTGAAATCAGACGGCACTGTAATCGGAAGCATCGGATACTGGACTGACGATGAGGGACATCACTGCATCGACTATGACTTCAATCCCGCGTTTTATGGAAACGGTTATGCGACGGAAGCCGGAAAGGCGCTGGTTGCGCATCTGTTTTATACATTAAATGTCCCTGCTGTCTACGGGGACTGCGACGTGGAAAACACCGCCTCCTGGAAGCTTTTGGAACGTCTGGGCTTTCAGCGCATGCGACAGCTTGACGGACAGTTTTATAAAAATGACACAGACGGAAACCCCATTATCATCAAAACCTATCTGTATGGATTGGAGCGTCCAGACACCAAAACGCATCAAAATCCATCAATATAAATATTGAAACAAGGAGAACCACCATGAAAATCGCTGTATTATTTCCGGGAATCGGATATCACTGTGACAAACCTTTGCTGTACTACAGCGGAAAATTAGCCGCCTACTATCAGTATAAAATAATCAGGGTGTCCTACACCAATCTCGACAAGTCGATTCCAAAGGCCTTTGCAGACGCCTGCGCCCAGACAGAAGAGCAGCTGGAAAATATTGACTGGCACCAGTACGAGGAGATCCTGTTCATCTCCAAGAGCATCGGCACATCGGTCGCTGCCGCTTATGCCCAAAAGCATGACATTTCCTGCCGAAATGTCTATTACACGCCGCTGCCCCAGACCTTTGATTTTGCGCCGCAGTCGGGTATCGTATTTCACGGCACAAGCGATCCGTGGGCTGAAACTGCCGTGATCAGACAAAAATGCCTGGAACACGGTCTGCCGCTATATACATTTGAACATGCAAACCACTCGCTTGAAATCCCGGCAGAGGACGTTTCCTCCCCCGCGCCTGCAAAAAGTCGCACCCGACACAATCTTCACGTATTAGAGAACAGCATGGAGCTGACCGAGCAGTATATAGCATATGGAATCCACTACCGCACGCTCTGCGAAAACGAGATCTGTCCTGAATTGTTCGGCAACTTCGTCCGCCGCCAGGAGGTCGTCAAATGCTGGCGGAAAGAAAAAGAAAACGGAAACGAAAAATGGGTTATCCGGGACGATCCGTTCATCGATGACTGGGCGGAAGACGATTACCGCTTTCTGGTAAAGTGCCTGAAAAATACGGTGCACACAGGCGGATTTGTCTACGCCGCCTTTAGGAGGACTGACGACTTGCGAGGACACAACGACATTGAAAAGCACGATGCTTCTAGAACGCATGACACTTTTAGCAAGCATGACACCCTCTGCGGCCAGCCCTCCGGCAGCATGCTCAAGGGTTTTATCTCTGTCGAACCCACTCTGTCCGGAGACGCGCAGGGATATCTTGACCTTTCCAGTCTCCATGTCTCCGAGGAACTGCGCGGAAAAGGAATCGGTAGCATTCTATTCCAGGCTGCCAGGGACTGGGCAAAGGAAAAGGGCGGAAAAAAACTATACATCTCCGCCCACTCCGCTGTCGAGACACAGGCATTTTACAGGGCCATGGGCTGTGTCGAGGCGCAGGTCTATAACCAGCGCCATGTCGAACAGGAACCCTACGACTGCCAGTTAGAGTGCACACTGTAACCCAGTCTCTCCTAAAACTCCTTCTTCTCCATAAGCCAACATGATATTTTGTAGGACAACAGCAGCAGAACCACAAGGACAACCACTACCATCAGCAAAATCCCCCCTATGCCAAGTCCGGCAATGCTGCTGAGGAGTTCTGCAACATTCACCCCCGCAATTTCATTGAGCGAGCTGACAAGTCCCATGGCAACTGACATGCCGCCAATCAACAGGATGGAAACAATCCTGCTCTTCTCCTGCCCAAATTTAATCTGCAGCGGGATTTCCAATGCCAGCATCAAAAATGCCAGGGGCAGTGATATCACCACAGACAGACAGTACTCCCCAAAACGCATGTCACTCCCCCGAACGACAAGCGCCACCCATGAGACCACACTCGTCACCAGAAAAGGGATCATTGTCAGCAGCACTCCAAACACAAATTTCTCGATGACATAATCTTTTCTCGAGACCGGCAGCGTAAACAGATACGCATAACCATTCTCAAACGCGTCATAGCTGAACGTGCCCACCACCAGATAGGCACACAGTATCGCTATATACCCCACAAAAAACACCATATTCAGACTGCTCGCCATAAATATTCCGTATGCTATCATCAAGAAAAAGAAAAATTTCATCTGCGATTTCATCAACTGAAAATCCTTTATAATTAACCCTTTCACCGACCGATTCATTCTGATATCCTCCATCATTCAAAACTGTTTGTTACAAGTCTGCGATAACCCGGAAGAACGCTGCCCTTGCGTTCTTTCATTTTAAGTCCGCGATAACCCGGAAGAACGCTGCCCTTGCGTTCTTCCAAAAATAATTAAGACTGTTCCCTTTACAGGCTTAATTATTTTTTGTCATCATGGTAATCACTTCGTCAATGCTGCCCCTCTCGATCACCACCGACGGGTAATTGTCCTGATAGAACTGTCGTTCCTTCGTCAGACAGCTGTAGCCAAAGTTCTCCTCCCTCGTCTTTAACAAGTGTGTCCTGTCAAGCTGTGCATACTGTTCCTTTGTCACTTTCAGCAGGCCATACTCATTTAAGAGCACGTCTGTGTCCTCATGCAGCACGATCTTTCCGTTCTCGATCATGTACACGTCATCACAGATTCCCTCAAGATCGCTCGAAATGTGCGAGCTGATGACAATACTGCGCTCCCCGTCCTCCGCGTACTCGCGCAGAAGTCCCAGCAGTTCATCCCGCGCCACCACGTCAAGTCCCGCCGTCGGCTCATCTAATATCAGCAGCTTCGCATTGTGCGAAAGCGCCACAAGAATCTGCAGTTTCCGCTTCATGCCGGTCGAGAACTCCTTGATCTTCTTTTTCATCGGAAGTCCCATTCTCTCACAGTCCGCGGTAAATTTTTTTACGGAAAAGTCCGCATACATCGTATTCAGCATCGGCAGAAAATCTTTGATCGTGAGGTAATTGCAAAGGCCCGAATCGGAGAGCACCACCCCGATCTGCTCCCTGTCCGCCTGCGTAAGTTTCGCCGCATCCTTTCCAAATACCTCGACCGTTCCCCCGTCTGTGTGGATCAGGCCCAGAATCGCCTTGAACACCGTACTCTTGCCGGCCCCGTTTCTCCCGATCAGTCCCGTAACCTGTCCTGTAGGGATCTCCATCGAACATTCCAGACGGAAATTGTCATATTGCTTTACTACATTGTTTAATTTTATCATTGTAAGCACTTCCTCTCTCTTATATTCTCTCCCATAATAAGGGTAACAGTTCAGCCTTCGACTTCCTGTTACAGGCATCAAGCCATGCAAAAACCGCTTCGCGGATGTCAAAGCCACGTACCGTGGCTTGATGCATCGCAACCGTTACGTGTTCTTACGTGGCTTGTAAAGCCATAATTTGCAGCGTAGTGCAAAGTCCTAGGTTGAACTGTAACTAATAAGGAGCCTTAGGCTCCTAAGAAACCAGCATGCCCCCTGCCGTGGCAATTCCTTATATAAAATACTCACAAATCCTCCAGCACGATCTCGAACAGTTCCCGTATCTCCCCATCCTCCATGCCGCAGCTGCGCGCCTTTCGGATCGTCTGCTCAAACTCTGACTCCACTTCCTTTTTCTTCTCCTCAAGCATCTGCGCCTGACTGGCACACGCCACAAAGCTTCCCTTGCCATGCACAGTGACGACAAACCCTTCCGCCTCGAGCTGGTCATAGGCCTTCTTGACCGTGAGCGCGCTGACTTTGATGTCCTTTGCAAGCGTCCTCACAGACGGCAGCATCGTCTCCTCGATCAGTTCGCCGTGCACGATCTTGTCCTTGACCTGACACACGATCTGTTCATAGACAGGCTGCATCGACGTGTGGTTAATTATCAGATTCATCTTTTTCACATCCTTTATGTTACTGCTACAGCTTTCGCTTAGCAGCCTTGGTCAAAAAAGTTAACTTTCTTTGCATACAAACAGTATATAACAGAGGTTAACTGTTGTCAACTGTTTTATACTGTTTGTTTTCGAATTGAAAAGCAATTTCCTTATGCGCCCATGTATGCATATCTAAAATAATCTTCAAATAAAAAAGCCCAAGGATCAGAAACACATTGGTATAAATGATTGCATCTAATACTCTTGAGCCTTTTTGCGACTACTACATTTATATTGCGAAGCGTAATTGACAAAATACGCTTCATTATACTAATATTTTGGGATATTTTGGAAATAATATCAAGTTAAAAATGTGTTTAACCCCTTTATTTTACTATGTTCTCAGTCTGTTATCTAATCCATAACCCGCATAAAATCAAATACAATAATTAATGCCCTAAAACAGTTGATTCAGCAACAAGGGTATCATTTATAAAGTTGTAAAGTCGTGTTATAATATTTTATTGAACTCCTTTTGGTTTTCTATCCTTAAAAGAATCTGATAAGACTTTTTTATCCTTCTACGCATACTTGCTTTTACTTTACTGTTCTTACCACCCTTTCCGTCTCTTTTGTTTTATTTTATTTTTTCTTTTACTATAGACAAAGTTTTTTGCTCTTCCCATTTTCTCTAATATCTGAAATAATAAAATAGAGATAATCAAAGTCACCAGAAGAGATACAACTGCCGGATACCTATAATATGTAACACCATATTCATATCCACACTTCGAATCAACAATGATCATTGCTGCCTTAACCGGGAACCAATTTAGTATACGCCCTTCCATGGTTGCAAAATAACCATAAACAAATGCAACTGCCACTCCCAGCAATGATCTTCCGCCAGAAAAAGCACACACCACAATAATCGGAAGTACTGATATATACACACAAATATCTGATAAGATAATTCGCACGATAGATAAAAACACTTCGTAAATTCCCATACCGGAAAATCCTAAAAAAACATTGAAACATATTGCTAATAATGCATTAAAAACACTAAATAGTATCGTTAAAAATAAGAGCAACCACAACTTGGCCACAAGTAGTCTTTTATACGTTATTGGCACAGTCAAAATTGATTTTAATGTATCATCTGTTATCTCTCTTGAAATAATATATACTGCAACTAATGTGATAATAATTGGGAAAAACAATGTGCAGTTGCTGATAATTACCTGCTGTATAAAATACTGAAAACTCCATATTTCGCCCGTATTGGCAGTCGAGTAAAAACAACTCATTAATACGGATAACGACATCATGACCAATCCAGCTTTTACAACAGAATATCTTTTAATTTTTAAAAATTCTCCCGATATAATATTGCCCATATAATTTACCTCGTCCATTTTTTATAAAATTTGATCATAAGCATTAAAGATAATAATAATGTTATACCTAACACGGTAAACGCATAAAAATCAGTAGGAAACATGATATATGCTTCTTGTGATAAATTATCTTTAATTACATGATCTACTAAATTTCCACTTGTCCAGTCCATTGCACAAATAACCGGAAACATATTTAAAAGTTTAGCTGTTCTTTCATCTACGATTACCTCAAACACTCCTATAATTCCCCAATTTAAAATTGAGTAAAAAAATGCTAATAACGTAGAAATCAAATAGGACTTATTAAAATATACAATAACGACAACAATAGGAAGTGATGCTATTGTTATTACGATTCCAAAAATCACGCTAACTCCTATTTTGTACGTTAAATCGTAGATTATCCCCACTTTCATAATCCAGGAAAACACTATGGTAAATGTTACATTCATCAAACTAAAGATAATTCCGTATATAAACAATACACAAATCTTTGCCAAAATCATCTTCGTAATCGTTATAGGAATTGTTCTGATATTTTTAAAGGTATCGTTATCTCGTTCCATAAAAAATAATATTGACGCAAGCATTCCAATAAGACACGGTGCAAGAAAAACAAGTCCGTATCCCTGTGTCATTGTAAAAGACAAGTCAAATTTCATTTTCAAATAATGTGTACTTAAATCACCAGACAAACCATTTTTAGTAGTTGTAACTACAATCAACGGAAAAAAACACGATATTGTGAATAATATAAACGTGATTTTCTTTCTTTTTAATTTGCAAAATTCACACCTGACCAAATCAAGCAATTCCTTCTCCTCCTGTCACTTTCTTAAAGTAGTCTTCCAAAGTGTCTTCACATAAGTGGGCCTCAAAAATATCTACTCCTTCCTCAACCAACGAACGAATAATATCCGGTATTGGTATTGTAAGATCATACATATTTATATCTTGGTTCCCTGAAACTTTGAAATCGGACTCTCCATAATTCACCGAAAGTATTCTGGCAGCCTGAGCATTATCCGAAACTTTTAAGTGTATATATTTACCATTTTTTTCTTCTAACGCTTTCATGCTTCCCTCTTCTACCAGAACTCCCTTATCAATAATGCCAATATCATCCGCCAATACGGCAATTTCGGAAAGTATATGGCTGGAAATCAAAATAGTTTTTCCTCTATTTTTTGATAAATCTTCTATAAATTTTCTTATTTCAGCAATTCCTATCGGATCTAATCCGTTAATCGGTTCATCCAAAATCAATATTTCCGGATCATGCATAACAGCTAATGCAATTGCTAATCGCTGCTTCATGCCCAATGAATACTGTGAATACAATTTTTTATCTTTATAAGGCAAATTTACAAGTTCTAATGCTTCTTTTATTGCATTAATACGAGGAATTCCCCGCAATTTTGCGAAAATCTTAAGATTCTCTGTTGCTGTCAAATTAGGATAAAAGCCCGGACTTTCGATCATAGAACCAATACGGGGTAAAATCTTCTTTTCTTCAAGCTGAGCATCTCTGCCGAAAATGTGAATTGTTCCTGATGTTGGTTGAACAAGGTTTAATAACATTTTCATAGTAGTCGTTTTTCCTGCCCCGTTTCTGCCTAAAAGCCCATATATCTTTCCTTTTCGAACATGTATATTTAAATTAGAAACGCTTCTTTGCTCTCCATATACTTTCGTCAAATTATGTGTTTCTATTACAAACTGTGACATTCCTTTTTCTCCCTTCATAGTATTCTATGCACTATAATATAAACCCCTTTTCTGACAAGAGCCTGACAAACCCCTGACAAAAACCTTGCAAATTAATTAATGCATTATATAAAAGCTGCGCCATTGAGCAGATGAGTCATCTTCCCCTATTCGTATGCCGGGCACCGTCAGAGTATGCTGACATATTTCCTCTTGGCGCCCATGTGCATAATAAGAAACTGTAGAAAAATAACTGATACATCTTGACTTGTCTATTTCTCCGATTATGCATGTCAAAAAGCCTCGTCGTAAGGCATTGCCCTTTATGCCTTTGCCTCCTACGACTACGTTTTTTGTCATACATACTCGAAGAAATATCCTACGCAAGTTGTATCAGTTATTTCATACAATTCCTAAAACAGCCAGCAGCAATCCTACTGGCTGTTTTTAATTAACTCCTTTCTTAGAATTATATATAGGAAATGTAACAAAAAATACAGCACCTTTACCCGGCTCGCTGACAGCATTAATCTTTCCATTCATCTTTTCCGCCAGTAGCTGTGCTATATTTAATCCCAGTCCATTTCCCTTTTGTGATCTACCTTTATCACATTTATATAATCTTTCAAAAATATATTTTAAATCTTCTTTGGCTATTCCGATACCATCATCATCTATACGAAGAGTAAAACTGTCATAGCGCTCTATCGCTGTTATCCATATCTGGCCCGCTTTACTATGTGCAATTGTATTCTGGATAATATTATTCACGATTCTCATATAACAACTTTCATCTATCTCAACATTTATAGCCCTCTCTGGAATTTCAATACTATATTTCATTCTATGTTCTTCCAGAACCGGCACCCAGTCTAAAAGAATTTTCCTTGTCACTTCAGAAATATCTACTGGTTTTATCTCCATTTGTTCTTCGTCAGAATTAAGTCTAAACCATTCAAATAAAACTTCTATATATTTTTTTAAATCATATGCCTTTTTCTTCGCTAATTTTATATAGGCCTCTTCTTTATCCGAACTAACCAGTTTCAAATCCAAAGCATCTAAATATCCTATCAACGTTGTCATAGGCGTCCTGACATCATGGGACAAGCTTGTCAACAATTGCTTATTTGCTTCTAATATAACACTACTTTCTTCAATTTCCTTTTCATACTTATATAATATCGAATTTAGTCTGAAACCGACTCTGTCTATTTTATTTTTTCTTCTTAACAGAAATTTCTGATTGCTTCTGCCTTCCTCTATTTCCGTAAGAACCTCTTCAAAATCCCTCAGCCTTTGATAAATTTTTAAAATATAGATGGTTATTATTATTCCATAAATCAAAAGTATCATCAATATTACCCAAAAGCTTTTCATCAATATCACAACTCCTTATTAAAACGATATCCTAATCCCCTAACTGTCTGAATATACATATTATCTCCTGTTTTCTCTATTTTTTTCCTTAATCTGCTTATAACCGCCATCACATTATTATCATCGTAAACGTATTCTTCATTCCACACGCTTTCATATATTTGCTTTTTCGTAAGGACTCTTCCCTGATTCTTTGCCAAATATATAAGAACTTCGTATTCCTTTGCAGATAATTCTACTTCTTTTCCTAAAAGTTCTACTATCCCACTTTCCAAATCAATTTCCAAATCTCCAATCGACAAAACTGATTTACTGGCTATATTATTTAATCGTGTATATCGTCTGATCAATGATAATACTCTTGCAAAAAACTCTTCCATTTCAAAAGGCTTTGTTAAATAATCATCAGCCCCTAACCTCAGCCCTTTTACTTTTGATATACTATCATCCTTAGCCGTAAGCATCAGGATTGGCACATTACTCGCATTACGTATTTTTTCCAAGATTTCAAATCCACTAATACCTGGAAGCATTACATCCAACACCACTAATTGATATTCTTTTTCTTTTATTGCCTTTATTCCATCAAACCCATTAAAAGAAATATCAGCATAAATATCTTCTTTCAAAAGGCTATCTCGTAATAATATACATAAATCCTTATCGTCATCAATAATCAAAATATTATTTTCCATTTTGATCCTCCTTTTTCACAAAATTTCAGGATTGAATTGATAGCGTCTTTTATATCTGTTTCTGTAACTTTTTTCAATTTCTTACCCTTATCTTTTCTTACCCGATTTTAAAATAATTATAGCTTTTCTATAAAAAACCGTCAACAAACGAGTTGAACTCATTTAAAAGCAACTGATTCCTCTGTATTTTCTATCCTCTGAATACTCCTTAACAAAGTATCTGTTGCATTGAATTGTTCCTCGTGGAGCTTTTACCATAGTATAATCTATACTATCTTTATTTCTTTTCCTTCCATACTGCATCCTCCCAAATTATCTATTTCAATCTGCAAACAACATTTACAATTACCGAAATTAGTATAGCATAAATGCTGGCAAATTAGAATGACAAAATCCCCCTCTCGTCATACACGCTGTCCGTACTGTTGCCACTGTTTCGTATCGTCTGGTCTAATCCCATGATCGTGGCCACAGCGCCGTCAATCTTCTCCGTGGACTTCTCCTTGTCCGTCTTGATGCTCCCTGCCGGGTTGGAGTGATCACATAAATCCCCTTTCTGTCCAGCTCAAGCGCGGCATTACCCCCACACGAAACCAACCCGTTTATTCTCTCTATAAATTCACTGGGATAATCCATCTTTCCTGCCCAACTGCTCTCATTTTGCAGGATAATGCCTGGCTCCTCCTTCACTTCCGCCAGTTTTTCCAACAGGGTATTCCATTACCCAAGCGAAAGCGGCTTTGGAGAATCGTCGCTCCTGCTTCCAAGATAAGAGCATAATAAAATTGCACGTATTGCATTATCTGAAAATATTATATTCATTCATCTCCATTTCTTCCTGCTGTGTTTGCCAAGGAAAAGGGAAAAACCTTTCCACTTCCCTTTTCCCTAATTTCCTCATATCAATAACATCATAATACGAAATGAATCTGACATTTTTTTCATATAAATGATATAATTTGTACTAAGTAGATGTTAAGATACATTAGAAATTTTCAATAGCACTCAATATAATGAAAGGAGGGGGGTATCTTTAATGAAGAAAAAATCAAAACAATCATTAAAGATATCGGTTTTGGGTCTTGTGTTTGCATTGTCCGCCGGAAGCATGGCAGTGAGTGCCGGCAACAGGTTAGACATACAGTCCGGTATGGTGAGAATCAACAGTGTGGACAAGGTTCAGCATACGATTAAAGGACCGACAAACAAGGACGAAAAATCGATATGGAGCTCATTGAAGAATGGGAACATAACATCAACAGACAAAAATGGAAAGGGTTCAAATGCCTACAAACTTGTCTTGGAAGACAATTTTGACGTTGACAGCCTCAACACAAATGACTGGAATTTTGAAGATCGTGATACTGCATGGGTAAATGGCGGATTACAGGAATATGGCAATTCTGCGGAGAACACATATGTGCAAGACGACAATTATATACACAATGGTCAGTTCGATGAAGGCAACGAACCGGGTAGATTCTGCATGCAGTATTGGAACTGGGGTACAGATAAGTGCGATGGCGTGTCAGTTTCCGTCACGCCAGACAAAATGCGCGAGCTTAAGGTGACCGTTCCAGATGGCGTGGTGGCTTTGGAGGATGTGATTGTAAACCAAAGCGATTTGGCGCTTCCAAAAGGGAAAAAGCTTGTGTTAAGCTTTGATGCTTATGCCGACAAGGCAAAGAACATCAAAAGCGTCATAGGCAATTACGTATTTGACAGTGTGCTGACTACTGAAAGACAGAACTTCAAATATGAAATTACGATGTCGGAGAACGCCGATAGCAGCAGTCTTAGCTTCCTGCTTGGAACACCGGGCACAGTCTATATCGACAATGTATGCATACGTGAAAACAATATGATTGTAAACGGTAATTTTTCAGGCGGGATGACAGGCTATGAGGTCTATGTCAATGAAACGGCGAGTGTCATGGGGTATGCTGTCAATTCATTAAACGAGAATGACGCATTTTTCATAGATATTGCTGATACAGGTAAGGATGCATGGAACATCCAGCTTAAGCAGAGCGGCATCAGGCTTGAGAAGGGCAAATGGTACAGATTGTCGTTTGATGCCATGTCAACCATGAACAGGGATATTATGTACATGCTGCAAAAAAATGGCGCAATTGACAATAACTGGACAGCATATTCGGGGCAGCCTAAGGCATCGTTGACAAAAGATTACAAAAATTACAGTATAATATTTAAGATGGATAAGAATACCGATGCAAATGCAATATTCAGCATTTACATGGGTGCAGTCGGCGGAAAGCAGATTGATAAAAAACATATTATAGTGATTGACAATATCACTTTGCTGGAAACGACAAAACCGGCAACAGCCACGAATACTAGCGCAAGCAGCAATTCATCAAGCAGAGATTCGTCTAACAATAACGCTGGAGAAAATAATTCTAACAATAACGCTGGAGAAAATAATTCTAACAATAACGCATACAGACTTGTATGGGAAGACGATTTTGACGGCGACAAGCTAAATCTTGCTGACTGGAACATTGAAGAACATGATCCGGGCTGGGTAAACGCAGAGGTACAGGAATATGTTAATCCGGAGAAGGGAAAAGCCGCCGGCGATGATTCTGATAAGAATTTATATGTCAAGGATGGAATGCTGTACATACAGGCGCTTGAACGACTGGATGATGATGGCAATCCAATCTTCCAAAACTTAGGCGGTGCGGACAGAAAGACGTACACATCCGCAAGAATCAACACACAGGGCAAGCATGATTTCCAGTATGGAAGATTTGAAACGAGGGCAAAAGTTCCGAGCGGAACAGGTTTCCTGCCTGCATTCTGGATGATGCCGACAGACGAGGGATACTATGGCCAGTGGCCGAAGTGCGGCGAAATTGACATTATGGAGGTACACGGAAGCGCACTCAATACGTCTTACGGAACGCTCCACTTTGGAGATCCGCACACACAAAAGCAGGGCAGCCATACACTTTCATCAGGGCCAAATTTCGGCGAGGACTTCCATGTATTTGCCTGCGAGTGGGAACCGGGCGAGATACGGTTTTATGTTGATGACGAACTGTTCTACACGGTAAATGACTGGTTCACCCAGACCCCGGGATATGACAAGAAGGCATATCCGGCGCCCTATGACCAGAATTTTTACTTAATACTGAATCTGGCAGTCGGCGGCAGCTGGGTAGGATATCCTGACAATAATATCGACATTTCGAAACGTCCTTTTGTCATTGATTACGTGAGGGTATATCAAAAAGACAGCTATGACATGGATGTTGACAAGCCGGTGAACGATGTTGTTTTGAGAGATCCGGATTCGACAGGAAATTATATTAATAATGGCGATTTCAGCAAGGCCGGCGTGGTAGATGATAAGAGTGAAACCTGGCAGCTGCTCCTTGCAAATGGCGGTGCGGCAACAGCCGAGATTAAAGATGGCGCGATGCATATCACATCTACGAGCGCAGGCAGCGTCAATTACGGCGTACAAGTTGTGCAGCCGGGTATTCCGCTTGAAAAAGGCATGAAGTATAGGCTGACTTATTACGCTTATGCTGACGCGGCACGCACAATGATTACGGGAATATCGGCTCCGGACAAGGGTTACATCCGCTATCTGGAAGACAGTACAGTAAACTTAGCAAGCCCGTCACGGAGGGCAGCCGATGCGTATACGCAGTTTACACATGAATTTACCATGACTAATGACAGCGATGCAAACGCAAGATTGGAATTTAACCTTGGAAATCAGGGCTCCACAGCGACAGTTCATATTAAAGATGTCAGACTGGAAAAGGTGGGTGCTGCAGAAGAGGAAAAGAAAGGCATGTTGCCAAACGGAAGCTATTTGTACAACGGAACGTTCGACGTAGGCGACGAACCGGGCAAACGCCGCCTTGCATACTGGGATTGGGATACAAGCAAGTGCAGTGGCGCGTCAGTTTCCGTAACGGCAGACAGCAGGCGTGAGCTTAAGGTAACAGTTCCCGATGGCGTGGCAGCCTTGGACAATGTGGTTGTAAGCCAAGGCGGCATGGCGATTCCAAATGGAGAGAAACTTGTGATAAGCTTTGACGCATATGCGGATAGGGCTAAGACAATCAAGGGCGCCATAGGCAGCTACGCATTTGAAAGTGCGCTGACTACTGAAAGAAAACAATTTAAATACCAATTTGATGCTGATGGAGGCAACGTGCTCCGTTTCCTTCTGGGAACACCGGGCACAGTCTATATCGACAATGTAAGCATACGTAAAGACGGAATGATTGTAAACGGCGATTTCTCAGGCGGAATGGTAGGTTATGAAGTCTATGTCAATGATGCGGCTAAGGTTTCAGGTTATATTGTCGATTCATTAAATGAGAACGGTGCGTTCTCTATAGATATTGATGATACCGGTGCAGAGGAATGGTACATCCAGCTCAAGCAGAACGGCATCAAGCTTGAAAAAGACAAATGGTACAAACTGTCGTTTGACGCCAAGTCAACAGTTGGCAGGAAAATCACATATGCGCTGCAAAGGGATGGCTCAAAGCATAAGAACCCTGACGGCAGTGAGGATTGGACAGCTTACTGCAAGGAGACGGCAGACCTTGAACAAGGCTATAAGACCTTTGAAGTTGCGTTCAAGATGAATAAAGACACGGATCCTGAGACGATACTCAGCATCTCTATGGGTGCAGTCGGAGCGCAAATTAGCAACAAACATACCATTGTAATCAATAATATCAATTTGGTGGAGACGGAAGCGCAGTCCGAGCCGGCAGGACCTTCAGCAGGCGAGAATATGATTAAGAACGGAGATTTTGCGAAGGGAGAAGAAGGCTGGGTAAAAGAAGTAATTTCCCCTGCATCAACAAACAGCGTAAGCTTTGAGAATGGAAAGGCAGTTTATGATATATCCAGCGTCGGAAATGCGGATTGGAATATTAAGCTAAGATATAACGATAAGCTGACTCTGGAAAAAGGGGCAAGTTATAATGTAAAAATGAAGATAACGTCTACGGCAGCAAGAACAGTCAAGTATTCATTAATGGATTCGTCATATGCATGGTATGCAGGACAAGACCTTCCGCTGGCTGCTAATACAGAATATGCAGTGGATTTTGATTTTACTGTGGACAAAGATACGAGCAGCGATATTACGTTTGCCATTTCAATGGGCAAGATTGACAGTGCTAATACGCCGGCATCAAAAATTGAGATTGACGACATTATAATCACAAAGACCAGCGGAGGGCAAACGCCGTCAGATACACCGGCTGAACTGATTAAGAATGGTGATTTTGCGAACGGAGGAACGAACTGGAGCTCTTATGTTCACACTGGTGACGGTGCATCAGCAACGGAGCCGGCGTTCACTGACAGTAAGGCCAGGTATGAAATACAGAATGTCGGAAGTGATAACTGGCATATTCAACTGAAACAGGAAGGCCTTGCATTGGAAACTGGGGCAACCTATAAAGTAAACTTAAAAGTAGCATCTTCTGCTACGCGAAAGATACAGATAGCATTGCAAAATTCGGATGGTTCGAAATGGTATGGCGGTGCTGATATTGACCTTACAGCAAACAAGTTAAAGTCAGTAAGCCGTATCATTACATTAGATTCAAGCAAACCGGTTTCTGATAATGATGTTTTCCAGATTTCTATGGGCAAGATAATCGGAGATTCTAATTTGGATCCCCATACTATAGAAATTTATGAAGTCAGCATCATAAAAGTCAAAAGCGATGCGACAGCAGATACAGAGACAGAAACAGATATTGCTATAGCATCTCTCATCAGCGAGGAAGAACTTGATGAAACAGAAGTTCTTGACGAGAGCAGTGATGAGAAGAGCACTGACGAAGAGACATCTGACGTGGAGAGCGCTGACGAAGAGACATCTGACGTGGAGAG
>VSNM01000035.1:16501-56193 GCA_009774245.1 Lachnospiraceae bacterium
AGAGCACTGACGAAGAGACATCTGACGTGGAGAGCGCTGACGAAGAGACATCTGACGTGGAGAGTACTGATGAAGAGACATCTGACGTGGAAAGCACTGACGAAGAGGTATCTGACGAGGGTAACCCCGACGATGATAACACTCCTAAAGAACCCGCTCAGGATGCACTCGTGCCAGATGAAGATGAGCCAGAATCCTCAGAAACATCTGAAAACGGCGAACCTGAAAAAAATTAAAAAACATAATAACACAACGCCAGAGAAACTCAAGGCTGTCTGATATTATATCAGACAGCCTTGCCTGTTGAAATTGGAAGAGAGTCAAATTAAGATAAATTTGCCCTTTTCCGCATCCACTTTGGGGGATTCCATTTCATAATTCCATCTATTCCGCTAAAAACTTCTCCACTGACGCTATCTTCACGCAGAGCACAAACACCGCGCACGCCTGCTTGAGTTCTTCCGGTGTCGGCAGCGTCGGGGCGATACGGATACTCGTGTCCGCCGGATCTTTCATGTACGGGTATGTAGAACCCGCCGGCGTCATGACCACGCCGGCCTCTTTGCAGAGCGCCACGACACGCTTTGCGCAGCCCTCCAGGGTGTCAAACGCGATAAAGTATCCGCCAAGCGGCCTGATCCAGCTCCCGATTTCCAGTCCGCCAAGCTCTTTCTCGAGACAGTCCAGTACCGCCTCAAACTTCGGCTTCAGCAGCGCCGCATGTTTCTCCATATGCGCGTGCACGCCCGCCGCGTTCTTGAAGTACATCACGTGGCGCATCTGATTGATCTTGTCAAATCCGATCGTCTGCAGGGACACCGTCTTTTTCACCTCCGCAAGATTGGCGGGCGATGTGATTAACGCCGCGACGCCTGCACCCGGGAAGGTCACCTTTGAGGTTGAACACACCTCGTAGTACATATCCGGATTTCCGGCCTTCTCACACTCCGTCACGATGTTGAGCATCTCTTTTTTATTGTCCACGTAAATATGATGGAACGCATACGCATTGTCCCAGTAAATCCTGAAATCAGGCGCCGCCGGTTTCAGATTCGCAAACCTCCTGACCACCTCGTCAGAATACACGATGCCTGCGGGATTGGTATATTTCGGAACATTCCAGATTCCCTTGACAGCGGCGTCATTGTTGACATATTTTTCAACCAGATCCATATCAGGACCGTTCTCATCCATTGGGATATTGATCATCTCGATACCAAAACTTTCCGTGATCGCAAAATGCCTGTCATATCCCGGCACTGGACACAAAAACTTGATCTTCTCCTGTCTGCACCACGGCGTATTTCCGCCAATTCCATGCATCATCGCCCTTGAAACCAGATCATACATGATACATAAGCTCGAGTTGCCAAATACCATCACATGATCGACAGGACACTCCATGAGCTCCGCAAACAGCTCCTTCGCCTCCCTGATGCCGTCAAATGCCCCGTAATTTCTAAGGTCCACTTTGTCCTCACCCTTGAACACGGACTTGCTGTTGAGCACGTCGAGCATATCCACAGACAGGTCCAGCTGGTCTGCTGCCGGCTTTCCGCGCGACATATCCAGTTTCATGCCTGATTCCTTTAACTTCTCATACTCCATTTGAAGCTCCGTCTGAAGCGCACGCAATTCTTCCTTGCTCAAATCCCTGTATGCTTTCATTTTTCCATAACCTCCATCATTCCTATGCATTCATCTGTGTAATTCCTTTCCTACTATATAACAACTATTCCCATTCTGTCAATAACCTGTATACATGTATATTGGTATATTTTTCAATATTACCAGTCTTACACGACCGCCTCAATCAATATCTTATCTCCCAGCCTGATTTCTTTCAGACCGGTCTCTTTTGTTTTGTTAAAAGAAAAACTAAGCATATACCCCTTTTGCAGGTGATAATGGTCAAGGTACTCTACAAGCTGCTTCTCACCACGTTCATTGTAGGATTTCCCACGCCATATCTTCATTTCAATGATATACTGCATGCCGAGATAGTCAATGATCAGATCGGTACGCTCCTGATTTCTAGTGCGCGCCTCAACATAATAGTTTCCTGTACCGTTAATGATTGGTTTCAGATACAGCATGAAATAACGCCGTCCCTCCTCCTCGGCAAACCGCATGTCCCGATCTCCATAAATATCATTAAAATGCTCCACAAATCCCGCGAGAATTTGCTCCATATCCAACTGCCCATTCTGGATAAACTGATTCTTGCTGCGCAATGCCAGCCTGTACATCTCCCCATTCTGAACCGCAGGTAATGTGAGAAAATAGTTGTATAATCTCGTCTCAAAAATGCGGTTGGCCATCTGTATGGTCTCATGTTCCACTCTGATAAAACCAAACATCAGCAGTATATCCATCGCGTAGTCATCCGCACTATATGCGATCGTCTGTCCCTGAAACAAGAGCAGATAGATCATTTCCCGCATCTCCGGATAATCATTTAATTTCTCGATCAACGATTCAAACAAAGGATTTTTCTCACAAATAAGATGTTTCACTGCTTCCAACACACCCGCTTTTGTCCATGCCACATCACTGTCAGAAACATAGAGTTCCTCGTCAATATACTTGCACAGGGCTGATACAAGGTATGGATAACCCGAAGTGTATGCATAGATCAAATCCGCAATCATTCCCACATCCATCCCAGTGCCGCGATCTGCCTCGTACTCATTCAGCATCCCCACAATTTCTACTGCCGAAAAACTCATATCAACAGGAAATCTGGCAGAAACATTCCACGGACTGTTCCTTTTGTGTTCCTTTTCTCTGCGCAGTTTATGTCTCATATTGCGAATATCATACACACTGGCCAAAATCACCGACTGAAATGTCGGCAGCTCCATTCTGTCAAGATAATCTGCCCGGAGTTGTGCCAAAAAATCCAGAAACACCTGATTGTCCGACGCCGTGTCAACCTCATCGATCAAGAGTACAACAGGAACAGCAGACTGCCCGCACCAATCACTGAAACAATCAAACAGATCTGCCATACGTACCTTGGTATTCGTATTCTCTGACAACTCTGACAGCTCTGTTTTCACCTGCCCTGACACGCGTTCCATGCGCCGCACTTTTCTTAAAATCTCGCGCGCCAGACCATTCACAAAGGCGGATTCCGATGCAAAATCTGCAGAGCTCATCCGCTGAAAATCCAGACTGATGACAATATAGTCATCTTTAAGATACCCTGCCAGTGCCCGCAGTGTCGTAGTTTTCCCATACTGTCGCGCTTTATTGATCGCAAAATACTGCCCTGCATCGACCATCGCTTTGATCGCATCAAGCCTGTCTTTCAGATCTACCATATAATGCAGCCCAGGTATACAGACACCGTTCACATTAAACATCTTTTCCATCTGTCCGCCTCACAACCTTTCCAAAAATACCATGATTTAACCACAATTTTATCATGCCGCCAGTCAAATGGCAAGGGCGGTAAATGCAGGAATTGATTTTCTGAAAAATTATAAAGAATTAACAGATGAGAACCGAGCAGAACTACAATACCTCATGAGCTACAAATTAAGAAAACAGACAAAAAATAAATAGTTCCCTAGAGCCGTTTTCCGTCGTTTTGTTCAAACAGATTCTGTTGCGCCCAAGCAACCGATATGGTACAATAAATTGTACCCCGCTGCGCTTATGCTATACTGAATTCACAAACAGGAAAGGAGGCATACTTGATTGGAAATACAGGATAATATACAATGGCATCCCGCGTTCTGCTCGGCAGTGGAGCTGGAACTGCGGGAATATAAACAGTATCTTACCTATGAACGGGAGCATAATCTGAGCAAGATGCCCCTGAAAATAGATTTGCTCGTCATCAAGAAGAAACCTGACATCGTGATCAAAAATGACATTGCGGACTTCTTTCTGGGATACAATATCCTTGAGTACAAATCACCAGGAGACGATGTGAACGCCGCGACATTTTACAAGGCATTGTCATATGCATGCCTGTATAACGCGGAGTCGGCAGATATTGAGAATATTTATGATACAGACACCACAATTTCCATCGTCAGGGAAGAAAAGCCTGTAAAGCTCCTGGGACAACTCCGTGAGAAATACTCAATAACAAAAAGGAACGACGGAATCTACCGCATCGATGGCATGATCTTTCCGATGCAGATTCTTGTGACAAAGGAACTTGACAAGAAATCTCACATATGGTTAACTTCCCTGACACGGACACTGGGCAGGGAGGACGCGCAGAACCTGCTTGGCCACTGTGCGAAACTCGACAACGCCGGGGACAGGGAAAATGCGGATTCTGTCGTGAACGTAACATCAGAAGCAAATATTGATCTATTTAAGAAAATGATACAGGAGGGTGATCAAATGTGCGAAGAATTAAAGGAAATGCTGGCGCCTGAGATTGTAGAATTCAAGATTCGTCTGGCAGAGCAGAATGCAGCTCTGGCCGACAAAGACGCCAAGCTGGCCGACAATGCCGCGGAAATCGCAAAGCTTAGGAAAATGCTCGCAGATGCAGGCATCACAGAAATCGAGTAGGGGGAATGACCTTCTCACCTATTCGCCGTGCTGGGTGCACGTTGCGCAGGCAACAATTTCATCTGTGCGCCCGTGTTCACAAAAATAACAGAAAGGGAATCCATAGTGAAAATACTCATCATCGAGGACGACAAAACCCTAAACAACGGCATCGCGCTCTCGCTTGGCCGCGATACCATTCTGCAGGCATATTGTCTGGCGGAAGCCAGAAAACTGCTGGACAGCAGCATTGACCTGATCATTCTCGACATCAACCTGCCCGACGGCAGCGGTCTTGACCTGTGCCGTGAGATCAGGCAGACAAGCAGCCTGCCCATCATCTTCCTGACGGCCAACGACATGGAGATCGACATCGTGACAGGTCTCGAGACCGGGGCGGACGACTACATCACCAAGCCCTTTTCGCTCGCAGTCCTGCGCGCGCGGGTGAACGCAGTTCTGCGGCGAAGGACTGCGGGTGAAAAAGGCAGCAATGTCTTCCGCTCCGAGAAATATGAATTTGATTTCGACAACATGAAATTTCTCGTTGACGGCAGGCCGGTGGAGCTGAGCAAGACGGAACAGCGGCTTTTGAAACTCTTTGTCCAGAATCCGGGACGCACGCTGCCGCGCGAGATGCTGCTCGACCGCGTCTGGACAGACAACGCGGAGTTTGTCGAGGAGAACGCACTGTCCGTCGCCGTGAAAAGACTCCGCCAGAAAATAGCCGGTATACCGGTCAAATCCGTCTACGGCATCGGTTATGTGTGGGAACTACCGAAAGGAATGACCTGATTGTGAAGTATATACCTGGACTGATTCTATTAATCTTAATCCTGCTCGCGGTCATCGCCGCACTGTACCGGCACACGTCCAAAATCTTGTCCGAACTTGACAAGATGCTTGACAGTGCGATCGACAACACATTTACCGAGCGCACGTTTTCCGAGAAGAAACTGTCCAAAATAGAATCAAAAATGTACCGTTACCTGTCTGCGGGAAACACGGCTCTCAGACAGATCAACGCCGAGAAGGACAGCATCAAAACACTGATCGCGGATATATCACACCAGACCAAGACGCCCGTTTCCAACATTCTGCTGTATTCCCAGCTCCTTCGGGAATCACCAGGCCTGGACGACAACACCATAAGGCTTGCATCACAGATTGAGGAGCAGACTGAGAAATTAAGCTTTCTGACCGCGTCGCTGATCAAGCTCTCCCGACTGGAAAACGGGATTATAAACGTCGCCCCGAAGGAAAACAGCATCAGCAAACTAATCGCAGGTCTCGACCACAGCGTCGATGCGGACGCAAAAGGAATCTGTCTCCGCATCGAGCCGGTCACTGAATGTATTGCGGTATTTGACATGAAATGGACACTCGAAGCGGTGTCAAACATTGTTGACAACGCAATAAAATATACCCCCTCCGGCGGCTCGGTCACCATCTGTTCGCAGGAGTACGAGATGTTTGTGTGCATCCGCATTGCAGACACCGGCATCGGCATGTCCGAGGAAGAGACCGCAAAAATATTTACACGCTTTTACCGCTCGTCAGAAGTCAGCGATGAGCGCGGTGTGGGAATCGGGCTGTACCTGGCGCGAGAAATCATCGCAAAGGAGGGCGGATACATCAAAGTGTCCTCAAAAAAGGGAGAGGGTTCTGTGTTCTCCGTTTTCTTACCCAAAAATAAAAATCTGTCAAAACTGTAAGAATTGAGAAAGGATTGAGAAAGAATTACCTATTATCATAGTGTGTGTAAACGGGATTTACATACACTATTTTTATGCACGCGGACACCCGTCATTAAACCGATAAATCGGTTGACTGATGGACGCGTAGCATTGCACGAGGAGGTATACAATGGACATACTAAAAACGTCAAACCTAAAAAAGTATTACGGCAGCGGCGACACAACCGTCAAGGCGCTCGACGGCGTGAACCTGACTGTGTCGGACGGCGAATTTGCCGCGATCGTCGGGACATCAGGCAGCGGCAAATCGACGCTCCTGCACATGCTGGGCGGTCTCGACAGACCGACAGATGGCACTGTAGAGGTGGAGGGCAACAACATCTTTTCCCTAAAAGACGACGCGCTGACCATCTTCCGGCGGCGCAAGATCGGCTTTGTCTTCCAGAGCTTCAATCTCGTCCCTGTCTTGAACGTCTATGAGAATATCGTCCTGCCGATCGAGCTTGACGGTGGCAGGATCGACAAGGCGCACATTGAAAACATCATGGAGACGCTCGGTCTTGCTGGGAAAGCAAACAGCCTGCCAAACCAGCTCTCGGGCGGACAACAGCAGCGGGTGGCGATTGCCCGCGCGCTCGCGTCAAAGCCTGCGATCATCCTTGCCGACGAGCCGACCGGAAACCTTGACAGCAAGACGAGCCACGATGTCATGGGGCTCCTGAAAGTGACAAGCGAACGCTTTTCCCAGACAATGGTCATGATCACGCATAATGAGGAGATCGCGCAGATGGCAGACCGTATTATCAGGATTGAGGACGGAAGGATTGTAGGTGGTAAACATGTTTGAGAATATAAAATTTCAGGTAGATAACAAAAACGCAATCCGCCGTCTCTCTGGCCGCAGCCTGAAAGCGAACGCTTCCCGGAACTTCATCGCGGTGGCCGCGATCGCCCTCACCACGATCCTGTTCACCGTCCTTTTCACGGTCGGCAGCGGAATGGTGGAAAATATACAGCGGCAGACAATGCGCCAGGCGGGCGGCGACGGCATGGCGTACTTAAAATATATCACGGACGAACAGTTCGAAGCGGTCAAAAACCATCCGCTGATCGACAGGATCTCATACAACAGAGCCATATGCGAGGGTGTGGAGGGCGACGCGCTGTTAAAGCGCCACGCCGAGATCTATTACATGAACGATGTCGGCATGGAGCTTGGCTTCTGCGTACCGACGCACGGACAAAAACCCGAAAAGGAAAATGAGATTATCATGGACACCCGTGCGATGAAAATGCTCGGCCTGCCTGAAGAAATTGGCACGCCCGTGACTTTCCGGCTCAAACTCCACAATGGCAGTATCGTGGAGCGGGAATTTGTGCTGTCGGGCTGGTGGGAAGCGGATCCGGCCTTTAATATGGCTTCGATCATGGTGGTCTCTAAGGCATACATGGACGCGCATATCGATGAGCTCTACAACAGTTATCGGGAAAATTACGAACTGACTGGCACGATAGGTAGCTATATCATGTTTCGAAACTCGCTTGGACTGGAGAAAAAAGTAGAGCGTGTGATCACGGAGAGCGGCTATTCCATGGACGAAAACGCGCCCAATTACATTGCGTCCAACGTCAACTGGTCTTATCTCTCCAGCAATTTTGACCTTGACCTGCCGACTGTGGCGGGCGTGCTGGCGGCGGCCGCGCTGATTATATTTACCGGATATCTGATCATCTACAACATTTTCCAGATATCCGTCACCAGGGACATCCGCTTTTATGGCCTGCTCAAGACGATCGGAACCACCGGAAGGCAGATCAGGACGATCATCCGCAGACAGGCCGTGATTCTCTCCTGCATCGGTATCCCGATCGGACTGGCCGCCGGATTCCTGATCGGGACGGCTGTTGTTCCGATGATTATGGATCGGAGCAATTTCGCGGGTTCGACGTTTTCAACAAGCGCAAATCCGGTTATCTTTATCGGCAGTACTGTTTTTGCGCTTGTCACTGTTGCCATCAGCACTGCAAAGCCAGGGCGGATCGCCGCAAATATATCCCCTGTCGAGGCTGTGCGGTATACGGATAACACCACCGTCAAAAAGAAAGACCGCAGATCGCGAAACGGCGCGAAGATCAGTGGTATGGCAGCTGCAAATCTTGGCAGAAACAAAAAGCGCACCGTGCTGGTGGTGATATCCATGTCCCTGTCACTTGTGATGTTCAACACCGTTTATACACTCAGCATTGGATTTGATATGGATAAGTACCTGTCCACTTTTGTCGATACCGATTTTCTTGTCTCCCATGCAGATCTCATCAATTATACTTATCGCGGGGATAATGACACTGTGACAGAGAATCTCATTTCGTCCATTGAGGAACAGGACGGTTTCAAGGAGGGCGGACGCTTCTTTGCAGAGATCCATGACGCGGAATGTTTCAGGGTAAAGCCCCTTGAAAATGAAACGCCGGCCCAGCTTGACGCCGAAGATGACCGCGGAAATTACTTCTGCGCAGTCTACGGGCTGGAAGATTTTCCACTTGGCAGACTGGATGTTTTAGAAGGAGAGATCGATTACGAAAAGCTAAAGACTGGCAACTATATTCTGGAAGGCGTCACCCTGGACGACCATCACAATCCGAAATGGGAGACATCGCACTATCAGATCGGAGACATGGTCACACTTTGTAATTACAGAGGGGACAGTGACAGCGCATCCGAAAATGAATATGCCGAATACCAGTACGAGGTCATGGCAAAAGTCGGCATCAGCTACTACACAGGTTCGTGCCGCATGCACTATTCCCATACCTACTATCTGCCTGCCGATGTCTATAAATCAATGGTGAACAATCCCGGCACTATGATGTATGTGTATGACGTTGAGGACGGCATGGAAGCGTCTATGGAAGCATTTATACAAAATTATACCGAGAATGTAGAACCTGTTATGACCTACTCCTCAAAGAATACCTACGCGAAAGAATTTGAGACTACCTGCAGTACAGTGCTCATCGTCGGCGGTGTGTTGAGCCTGATCATAGGACTGATCGGCACCCTGAATTTCATCAATTCGATGCTTACCAGCATTTTCACGCGCAGGCGGGAATTTGCAATGCTCCAATCTGTCGGGATGACGGCAAAACAGCTGAGGAAAATGCTGATCGCCGAAGGACTCCTGTACACCGTTTCGTCGGGGTTGGTATCCGTTTTGCTGAGTGTGCTGTTGTCAGCGCTGTTCGCCGGCACGATCGCAAAGAGCCTATGGTTTTTCACATACCATTTCACCCTGCTGCCGCTTGCCATCACGATTCCAATCCTGTTATTGATCGGAATCCTGCTGCCGCTGCCCGTGCTGAACGCAGTCGAGCGACAGAGCATCGTCGAGCGGCTGCGGGAGGCTGTGACATAAAATAATCGAGTAGAGGAATGCCCTTCTCCACTACTCGCTGCGCCGGGCGCATGTTGCGTCAGCAACTAATTTCCTTATGCGCCTGTGTGCACAAAAAGACTGTCGGAAAATTACGTTCCGACAGTCTTTTGTATTTTATGCCGCTAAGGCGTCGCGTCCGCGACATAGTACTGCGCCTGCGCGTTCCAGAGTTCGCTGTACTTGCCCTCCTGTGCCAGCAACGCCTCATGCGTTCCCTGCTGTACCATACAGCCATCGTGAAAGACAATGATCTCATCGCAGAACCGGCAGGAGGAGAGGCGGTGGCTGATATAGATCGCCGTCCTGTCCTCGACAATCTCATTTAACCGCGTGTAAATCTCATACTCCGCCATCGGATCGAGCGCGGCCGTCGGCTCGTCGAGTATGAGAAACGCCGAATCGCGGTACATCGCCCGCGCGATCGCAAGCTTCTGCTCCTCGCCGCCGGAGATCTCCACGCCGTCCTCGGACAGATTCTTGTACAGTATCGTATCCAGCCCCTCCGGCATCGTCTCTACGCGCTCCCAGAACCCGGCCTTCTGACAGCAGCTCCTGGCCTTTTCCCGATCGTATGCCGCACTGGCAGCTATATTTTGCCCCACGGAATAGGCCAGCAGCCGGAAATCCTGAAACACCACGGAGAACACACTCATATATTCCTGATAGTCATATTTTCGGATATCAATTCCATTTAACAAAATCTCCCCTTCTGTCGGATCATACAGACGGCACAGCAGCTTGATAAAGGTCGTCTTGCCCGAGCCATTCTGCCCGACCAACGCGAGCCGCTCACCGACCTTGAATTTTAAGGAGACATTTCGCAGCGCATACGTCTCCATATTGGGATAGCAAAAGCTCACATTGCGAAACTCCACCTCGTAATTTTTATCCGAGCGCTTCTCCACCGTAAGCGTCCCCTGATACATACGGTTTGGGATATCCAGAAACGAAAATTCCTGCCTCAGATAAAAGGCATTGATTCCCGCGTCCCCGATACATTCAAAAAGCCCTGCCAGTCCGCCTGACATGGCGGTGAACGCGCCGATATACTGCGTGACAGAACCCACGCCAAAAGCGCCGCCCCACGCTTTCAGACAGACAAAGAGATAGATCAGTCCGACAAATATCCGGGATACCGCCGACGACGCTGCGCTTGCAATGCCCATCCGCCCCCGTGCATACCTTGCAATCCTCGAATGTACCCCAAAATCATCCTCAATGGGCGCCAACTGGTCAAAAAATCGCTCCTGACCATATAGCCGCACATCCAGCGCACGCCGCTCCTCGCTCATTAAACTGCCGAAAAACCTAAAATAGCGGTTGCCTTGTTTCAGATCGTCTTCACACCAAATCCAGCATTTCTTACCGACTGTTTCCAGCCATGGCGCAAGCAGCGTCACGCCGCACAGCAGCAGCGCCAGAAGCAGGATACAAAACGGGTGGTTCAGCGCCGTAAGCCAGCCCGCATCCGCCCGGACCGGGAGACGAAACAGCGACACCGAGAGCGCAATCCCGCCCAGCAGTCGAAACAGAGCCTCCAACAGATCCTGATACTGATAATAAATCCTGCAAAGCCCCTGTCGCCTCCACATGGCGGACTGCTGCACCTCTGTCTGCAATGTCTGCGTCTTTGGCTCCTCCGTGTCGCTAAAATCCATGGACAGCAGTTTGTCAAAATGACGTTTCCGGCCATAGAATTGAAGGCATGTCCCATCTGATACCACATTTTTCCACCGCAGGACAATGGCCCGGCACAGCAGCATGACAGCCTCCACCGTAATCAACAGTCCTATTTTCTGCATCAAAACCTCCCTGCGCCGCGCTCCCGCCAGTTCATTTAAAAGCTGCGCCGAAAAATACAGTGTTATATAAGGAAGCATTGTATCCAGCAGACTGTACAGCGCCTCGGACACAAACAGCATTGGCTGCTCCCTGTACCAGATCGAAAACGCCCTGACGTTGAGCCCAAGCTTTTCCTTCCATGTCATTTTTTCCATTTCCTTATCCATTCCTTTTCACCCCCTAAAACTGCCCGTTTTCTTGATAATACCTGCTCTGCAGTTCAAAAAGCTGCGTGTATCGTTTTCCATTTTTAAGCAGCTCCTCGTGCGTCCCCTCCTCTGCAATCCCGCCGTCCTCAATCAGCAGGATTCTGTCGCAGAACCGGGTAGACGCGAGCCTGTGCGATATAAAGACCGCGCTCTTTCCCCTTGTGAGCTCATTGTATCTCTGGTAAATATCGCTCTCCGCGATGGGATCAAGCGCCGCCGTCGGCTCGTCCAACACCACGATCGGGCTGTCCTTGTACAGGAGCCTTGCGAGCATCAGCCTCTGCAGCTCCCCGCCGGAAAGCTCCACAGCCCCCCTGTGCACGTCCCTGTCCAGAAGCGTCTCGTACTGCCGGGGCAGCGACTCGACCTTCTTTTTCAATCCGGCCTTCTCGATACAGTCCCGCACCTTCTCCATGTCCAGCTCCTTTGCATCCTGCGCCACATTGACTGCCACCGACGACGCAATCACGGAAAAATCCTGAAACACGCCCGCGATCAGCTTATAGTAATCCCTGCGGTTATATCCCCTGATATCGACGCCGTTTAGCAGCACCGCCCCCTCGTCCGGATCGTAAAAGCCGCAGATGAGCTTTACCAGGGTTGTCTTGCCCGCCCCGTTCAGCCCGACCACCGCAAGCTTCTCCCCCTGATGAATCGTGAGGTTCAGATGGGAAAATACCGTGGAACCCCCGTACCCAAAGCTCACATCACGCAGCTCGATCGTGTAAGCCTTTCCGGGCTCCCACACGAGCGCCTCCCCCTCCTCCATGCGAAAAGGCTCCTCATAGTCCAGAAATTCCCGCACGGATTCGAGCTCGATGCCCTGCCGGTGCAGAGTGGACACCTGCTCCATGATGCCGCTAATCCATGCCGTAAATCCACTGACCGCCGTAAAATACAACAGAAACTCTGACGCGCTGATCTCTCCGCCCAGTACCATGTAAATCAGGTAGACATAGGCAATGCCGTTTCGCAGCACGCCCAGTACCAGTCCCGCCAGGTCAGCGATCAGATATTGCCTCTCCCTCCTGCCGCAGAAATCATAATAGAGCTTTATATATCTGTCACACAGCCCCCGAAGCCACTCCTGCATGCCAAAGATACGGATATCCTTTGCCAGACAGCGATCCTGTGCCTGATCCAGCACATACCAAATCCGCTTGCTAATCTCCTCATCTTCCTCCCGGTGGCGATAGTTCCACTCGTTGGCGCGGTAACTGACCAGATATCCCAGAACTGTCGTGACCACTGTCGCCAATATCACAACCCTGTCCACACGCCCCAGCAAAACCAGATAAATCACAAAACCCAGTATATTCTGCAGCAGTCCTGTGAAGGTTCTCCAGATTGCCTCGGAAGCCTTGTTGTTATCGTTGAGTGTATCATTTGCCTTGACAAGCAGGTCGGTAAACTCCCGTTTCTCCCGCAGCGGATAGGAGCTCATACTCATCTTGTACCTCACCCTGTTCAGGATATGATTGCGCACCTCAATCCTGCCATAGAACAGATTTTCCTGTACATAGGCATGGACTGCGCTGACCGCTGTAATCCCCATGGTAAAAAACAGAATGGTATACAATAGCTCTGGCAATGTGCTGTGTATTTCCAGACTGTGCAGAATCGACGGCGCCACATACAGCGTGGTCACGGACACCGCGACCGCAAGCAGCGCGTCCAGCACTGCAAGCCAGATGACGCTCGGCACATGGTCTTTTGCCGCCTGCAGCATGAAGAGTGAATTTTTGAGTACGCCATACTTTTTTATTTTTCTATTCATGTCTTTTTCCATATTCAAATCCCCTTACATTTTTTACACGAACCTCCATGATTCCGCTCTGCAAAATCCCAAATCCATGCGGAGAATGCAATCCCCAAAATCCGGATTGCACTCTCTACACACGATCTGCCCAAATCTTAGCACAAAAAATCCCCAGACATACAATCCGGGGACGAATTGTTTGTCCGGGGGGACGAATTGTGTCACTGTGGCAGCAGGATCTCTGTCGTGAAAGCGCCGTCCTCGCTGTTTCTGCGGATATAACCCTGATAGCGCTCGACGATTGTATCTATCCGCACCAGCCCATAACCGTGGCCGCGGCCTTTGGAGGTGAGGAAGCGCCCGTTTTCCTTATGCTGCTTCTTGACTGCGGTGCGGTTGGTGAAGGACATGTAGAGCTGCGTGTTTTTCATATCCATGTAGACGCGTATCATCCGCTCTTCCACGGGCAGCGCCATGCTCGCCTCGATCGCGTTGTCAAACAGGTTTCCGATGATAATACACAGATCGATCTCCGCCGTCGTGAGCGCCACCGCCACATGGGCGTCCGCCGTGACGGCGATCTCTTTTGATTTTGCAAGCGAGATCTTGCTATTTAATATAACATCTGTCATTTTATTCCCTGTTTTCAGCGCCATGTCCACCGTATTTAAGTCCGTGTCGAGCGCGTCCAGATAGCGTTTGATGTCGTCTATCGCCCCCATGTCCGCGTAGCTTTTGAGCACCTGGATATGGTTACGGTAGTCGTGCCGCCAGCCGCGCATCTGGCGGTACATGTTCTCCACCTCCGCGTAATGCGTTGTCAGCAGGTCGCCCTGATAGGCGGCGATGCGCTTGTCTATCATTTTATCAAATAAGGACATTTTTATACCTCTATCCTCCATTAATCCAACAAATATCCCGCCCGGTAAGAGCATTCCAGATAGCTGGGATTCTGGTAATACAGATCTGTCTGGAAATCAGATATTTCGTCGCTGATAAACGAGGAAAAAACGCAGAGCAGCTCGTCCGTCTCTTTGCCTGATTCCGCGCAGTCCTCTATCATGATGCTGTATAGCTTCCCTATGTCCATAAAACTGGGAACCTCATATTTACAATCTGTAATCGTGTCAAACGCACCCGTCGGAATGCGGTATTGTTCTATGAGCTCATCACTCACCTGCTCAAATGAAAGGCAGTGGTTCACCTCAGCGTCATACAGCTGTTTTTCAACACCCGCTTTGCCTAGGGCTGCTGTAATAACACCCCGTCTGTTCTTTGTCCGGCGTGCAGTGTACTCAATTAAGGAACATACATAAAAAAAATCATTTCTTGCCTTTTCCGTCATAAACAACCTCACTCCTGTCAAATGTCAGACAGTTCAATGCTGACAATGTATGAAAACTAACTTAGCACCTCATCCACCCGCTGTCCGCTTAATATTTTATCATTTTCATACTCATTGCGCAACATTCTGCCTACAGAATAATGGAATCTTCGGAACCTGGTTCAGCCGCCCCAGATTCACCGCCATTTTTCTTCAGCGATGAAATCCATGTTTCGATTGCTTTGGCAAGAATAAGCTGCTGCTGCAGAACTGCCATTCCGTTTTCCGGAACGTCCGGTATATTTTCCTTCGCAAGAAAGTTTTCTTCCAGATAGGATTTCAATTGCCTGATATTGTCCTCAATATTTGCCAGACATACATTCTGCTTTTCTTGTGAGAGGCTGTCCAGGTTTACAATCACAGCGTTAAAATCCAGATAAATGTGAATGGACTTTGCGGCAATTTCCAGCATAAGTTTTTCAAATTCCTGCTCTCCCTGCCGGGTTAATGAATAGACAGCTTTTTCCGGCATTTTTCCCTCTTTCTCAATACGGCTTTTGATAAATCCTTTTTCTTCCAGTTGCAGGACTTTTTTATAGATGGAGGGAGTGCTGATTTTTACCCATTTGGATATATTGCGATACTCAACCAGTTTTTGAATATCGTAGGCGCTTAAAGATTCCTTTTTTAAAATTCCCAGTACAATTAGGTCGATTGTAGCCATATTCGTTCTCCTTTAATACTTGACAGATACTATAAATTATAGTAATATGTTCTCTGTTACGCAACTATTATAATTTATAGTAGTATAAATAATAGCACTAATCAAACAAAAGCAAACGAAAGGAGAAAACGACATGAACGAGCAAAACAGGAAAATGGAACTTCTGGGGGCAATGCCAGTACCAAAGGCTCTTTTGGCACTGGGACTGCCAACCATGATAGGTATGCTGATTAACGCACTTTATAATCTGGCAGATACCTACTTTGTCGGTGGATTAGGTACGGCGCAGATGGGGGCGGTTACAGTAGCTTTTCCTCTGGGGCAGATTGTTGTCGGCCTGGGGCTGCTTTTCGGGAACGGGGCGGCGGCATATCTTTCCAGGCTGTTGGGGCGCGGGGATAAAGATACCGCTGATAAGGTAGCCAGTACAGCTTTATACAGCAGCGTATTGATTGGGGCGGTTGTTATTGCAGGCTCCGTCATATTTCTGAAACCGATACTAAATCAGATCGGCGCATTGGAAAGCGTTATGCCTTATGCGATTACCTATACCAGCATTTACATCACGTTTTCTATTTTTAATGTTTTCAATGTCACAATGAATAATATCGTGTCCAGTGAAGGCGCTGCAAAGACAGCCATGTGTGCGTTAATGGCCGGCGCTGTCCTGAATGTGATCTTAGATCCTATATTGATCTATGTCCTGAATCTTGGAGTTGCCGGCGCAGCCATTGCCACTGCTATTTCTCAGGTGATTTCCACGGTGGTTTACCTGTGCTATATCTTCCGGAAAAAGAGCATATTCCATTTTCGTATGCAAGACTGTTGTTTTTCAAAGGAAATACTATCTGAAATTTTGAAAATAGGGATTCCTACATTGCTTTTTCAGGTTCTGACCAGTATGTCAATCAGCATGATCAACAATGGGGCAAAAGAATATGGCGGCTCTGCCCTTGCCGCCATGGGGCCGCTTACAAAAATTATGTCCATGGGGACTTTGATAGTTTTTGGTTTCCTGAAAGGATTTCAGCCAATCGCCGGATTCAGCTACGGAGCCAAAAAGTTTGACCGCCTGTATGAAGCGATCAAAACTTCCGTTCTGTGGTCAACCATATTCTGTGTGGTTTTTGGTTTGATCGCCGCTATATTCCCATCGCAGATTATGGCATTGTTTACAAAAGAAGATACCGAAATGATTCGGATTGGCGCAGCAGCGTTACGGGCAAACGGTCTGTCATTTATCCTTTTTGGATTTTATACCGTGTACTCGTTCCTGTTTCTTGTAATGGGAAAAGCAAAAGAGGGCTGTTTTCTTGGCGCTTGCCGACAGGGAATCTGCTTTGTGCCGGTGATCTGGTTCCTGCCAGGGATTTTAGGGTTAAACGGTGTCATTTATGCCCAGCCGGTCGCTGATGTCCTGGCTGCCATTATCACTGTCTTTATGGCTTTGAACCTTCATAAGGATCTGTCCATTGAAAAATCCCGTATAGCTTTGCAATCAGGAACACCGGAAAAATAGGAACAAGGTTACTGTTCACTCCGTTCCAGTAACAGGCAAAAATCCATGCAAAATTTGCTTCGCAAATGGATTTTTGCATTTCAAGCTGTACGTTTTCTCACGGAATGCGCAGTTCAGCGCATTCCTGACCTGTGAACAGTAACAGAACAGCTTCAGAATCCCTCTCATTTCCATCAATCATATTGACATATTGGTAACTTGTTGCTATAATTATAAGCGCAACAAGTTGCCAATAAGGAGGGCTCCATGAATTTAGATGAGTTGACTATAAAATTTTCAAGTTCTACAGAGAAGCAAAGAAAGGCTATTTTCAGTACATTATTTATCGCCGGAAACAAGCTGCAAACGCTTTTTGATAACCATATTCCAGGGGTATCATTAAAGCAATTTATGTTACTGTCAATAGTCAGACAGTCAAAGGAACAATTAACATTTACTCAATTAGGAAATTTGTTGGGCTGTTCTAGACAAAATATTAAAAAATTAGCTGATGTTTTGATGAAAAAAGGGTTTATTACCATTCAGCAAAGCCCGCATGATACAAGAGCTATGTGTATCTGCCCTACCGAAAAGGTAAATGACTTTTATAAAAACGACTTTTCTGAGTACCAGGAGAAATTGAAATATCTTTTTGAAGTTTATACAGATCAAGAGATTGAAACTCTTTTTACCCTTCTATCAAGATTGTATGCTGGAATCGAAAATTTGGAAAAGAAGGTTGCCGATGAAAGTAGAAAGGAGATTTAATCAGATGAAAACAATCGTAATTTACAATTCACAAACAGGGTTTACAAAACGTTATGCCGAATGGATAGCGGAGGAAGCGGGGGCTGATTGTCTTGAATTATCAGCCGCAAAAAAGAAAGATTTGGCAGCATATGAAGCAATTATTTTTGGAGGTTGGGCTTGTGCAGGCAGTATCAGTAAAATTAGCTGGTTTAAGGGAAATATAGATAAATGGGCTGATAAGAAGCTGGTTGCATTTTGTGTTGGAGGAAGCCCGATAGACAATCCTGACATTGACATAGCTCTCAAACGAATTTTCAACGAGTCGGAACAGAAAAAGGTAAAAACATTTTATTGTCCAGGCGGATTCAATTATGAAAAGATGTCTACTCCGTCTAAGCTGATGATGAAACTATTTGTAAAAACACTGAAAGCAAAAAAAGATAAGACAGAAGCGGAAGAAATAATGGTAAAAATGATTTCTTCGTCTTATGATATTTCGGATAAAAAGTATATAGAGCCGATTTTGCAATATATAAAAAAATAATGCGACCAGCGGAGAGCCGGAAACCGTTTAAGTGACATTTCTGATGTTTCTGATTTATTCTATCCGATAAATCAAGTGGGGGAATGCCCTTCTCTCCTACTCGCCGCGCCGGGCGTCCGAGCCTGGATGGAACGCTCAAAACTCCCTGGCTTCGTCAAACCACAGCATCCACTTTTCGTCTGGTATTTCAAGGGGCGCGTTCTCCGCAAGCTGTCCTACGGCGGTGCCAGCGTCTTCGCGCTCGGTTGTCTCTATATTGTCTAACCGGTTGATTTTCCCGACAAATTCAACAATGGCCGCATGTACTTCATCCTCTGTCGCTGCCTTTTTCATCTGCTTAAAGCATTTTTTATAGGCCGTTGTCGCTTTTTTCGCGCTGGCTTCCTCCCAGCCGGAAAATGGAAGCCCATACTCCGTCGTAAACCAGATTGGCTTGCGCAATTGACTGACGCTTGCATGTTTCATTTCCCTTTCTTCTTTCAGCGTCTTTAACTCTGCCCGGAATACCTTTCCCGCTGATTCCTCGATATTCCAGCCAATAAAATAGCTAAGCTTCTCCCATGTTTCCAGCTTTGGCATGCCCTGCAGGTCGGGAATGTAGCGCAGGCCGAGGCTTTCCAGATTTTTTAAATCCGCCAGTGCGCTAAGCCCTGTCATATTACCCCATAGGTCAAGCGATGCCAGATTCTGGAACTGGAGCAGGCTTTCACAGTCAAAGGCGGCTTTGTTGGGGGAACTGTGAATCTCCACATATCTTGCCTGCGCCAGCGTCCCAAACACCGGGAGCCGGGTGCCGTTTGGAGCCAAAGACAGCGGCGGAATCTTATCGCATTCCAGAACCTCAAAATTCTCAAGCGTCCAGGAAAGCCCCAGGTACAACGTTTTTTCTCCCGGCCGGAACCGGACTTTGGCATTCTCCGTGCCGATGAACAGACGGTAAATATCCGCCCCAGTAAAATCAACGGACACGTCCGCGTAGGGCGCCCAGTGAAATTATGTATTCTTCATCTCTCATATGAACACCCCCCTGCCAACTCAATTCCATTCCCACGTTTTTCAAAAATACCGTATCACCGCGCGGTTGATCTCCTCATACAGCCCCCTGGAAAGCGGCACCTGCGTCCCGTCCTTCAGATATACCTGCGACTTTGTTATTTTTTGGACAAAACAAAGGTTCACGATAAAAGATCTCCCTGTGCGGAAAAAGCGTTCGTCCAATTCCTTTTCCAGTTCGCCGAGCGTCTTTTTGACCGTGTAGGGCTCTTCGGCATGGACTGTCACGTAATTTCTCTGCACCTCCAGATAACGAATGCTGCCCGCCGGAATGCGCACTGTACCCTCCGCCGTATGCAGGCACAGCTCCTTTTCCCTGCCCTTCGCACGCCGTACCGCCCGGTCAAGCACGCTGACAAGCCGTTCCTGCGTCACTGGTTTGAGCAGATAATGCAGCGCCTCCACGTCATACCCCTCGGCAATGTAATCCATATATCCAGTGACAAATACAATCTGCACCGCATGGTCGTACTCGCGTATCTTCGCGGCCAGCTCTATCCCGTTCATGCCGCCCCCGCCGGATACAGCGTTCCTATCGACTGCCACGTCAGTATCCGCCGCAGCGTGTGTACCATTAACGTTTAGCGCGCCTGCCGCATTCATCTCGATATCCAGAAACAGGATATCAAACGTCCTGTCCTCCTCATACCGGAACCAAAACGCCTCCGCGGAGGGAAACGTTTCCACATGCACTATGACAGCATGGTCTGACGCCCACTTTCTTATGCAATTTACCACATACGCCGCGTCGGCCTGCTCGTCGTCGCAGACTGCTATTTTGTACATCGACACCGGGCTCCTCTCCTGTTGATTTGTCGCCAGTTCCTTATTATACAACAGGGCGCATAATCATGCGCCCTGCCTTGTCTGATTTTTCTCAAGAAACGCTATAAATTCATCCTCCGGCAACGGCTTTGAGAAATAGTACCCCTGTATGTGGCTGATTCCCAAATCCTCCATCGTCTGGTACTGCTCCTTTGTCTCAATGCCCTCTGACACGATTTCCAGATTCATGCCATGAATCATATGGATCGCCGCCTCCATGACATACTTCGCCTTTCCGTTCTCAAAGTAAGAGTTTGTCATGCTCCTGTCAAACTTGACGATATCCACCGGCATGTCCACGATATAGTTCAGATTGGACTGTCCCGTCCCAAAATCATCGAGTGAAAAATGAACTCCATACTCCATCAGTTTTTCCATATTGCCAAGCAGCGTCTTTTTGGCGTTGGTGGACGCGGACTCCGTGATTTCCAGATTGATGTATTTCGGATCGACATCATACCGCTTCATAATATTGATATAATCCTGCGCCAGATTTTCATACGCGCACTGCACCACGGACAGATTCACCTCGATATAGTGCATTCCAAACTGTTCCAGCGGGTGGTTCCTGATAAATCCACATACCTTCTCAAACACGATCTCCCCAAGCTTCAAGATCATGCCGCTCTCCTCCGCGGTGTCAATAAATACGCCTGGCGGCACGATCTTATCCTCCCGGTCGCGAATGCGCACCAGCGCCTCCGCCGATGTGATATGCTGCTCGCTCGTCGAGAAAATAGGTTGGTAGAATACCTCCACACGGTCATTCTCGATCGCGTCTATGATCAGCTGCTCCACTTCCCGCTCTCGGCGCATCTTATCTACACTGTCCTTCCCGATGCAGAAAAAATCATTCTCAAAAAACTCTCTCTCCTCCTGCCTGATATAGCGGACAAGATACAGCAGATTCTCTGTCTGGTCAACGACGTTTGCGTGCGGGAGATACAGCCAGTGCGGACGGACAATGCTGTCCCTGTTCATTCCCCAGCCCGACCGGAAACGGCTGCGGATTTCCTCGACTGCAGCCCCTGCGTTTTCCTGCGCTTCAAACAATAGTACATATTCGTCCTCTGCATTTTTAAAGGCGAGCACATGCGGCAGCTTCAGCAGATACTCTATTATTTCCATCCTGATACCTTCACGCTTTTCCAGATGCACATTCTGATACGCATTGCTCTCAAAGATGACCACCAGTATCGAGAAATCCCTCTCCCGCGCAAAGAACTGCTGCGTATACTGATACAGCGCACCGCTGTTAAACAGCCCTGTACTTCTGTCCAGATTGGTCTCCGGATTCTCCAGTTTCAGATACAGCACCATGATCCCGATCGAACCGGCATATCCCACGATCAGAAGGTTTGTATACATAAACTGTATTTGTGACGCGACAATCCACGCCACAAGCCAGATGCACACCGCCTCTCTCCTCCGTGGATTGATCTTTGCCTTTTCCTTTTTTATCAGATAAAAGATCCTGACAAAAAAGACCAGCGACACCCCATAAGTGACATACACGCTCGGGCCATATGTATACAGCACTTCTGTCCCGTCAGCAGAGTAATTGTAATACAGAGGCACCGCATAGGTGCCGATCGCGCCAATTACCCACAGCACGGCATACTTTCTGAAATCATGCCAGTAATCCTTCTTCTTGGGATAAATGTCTACGTATACATATGCCAGCGCACTGATTGCGACGCCGAGCAGCGTGATCAGGTAAGTCTTTGCGACAAATTTTGCAAATGGCTCAGACAGCACATGGCGGTATTCGATCACTATGATCGAAAAAATATCAAAGACAATGCAGATCAGGGACGCCCAGAAAACACCCAGAAACGCTTTCTGGCTCTCCAGTGCAATCCGCTTCTGACGCATATAAAAATAAAAAAGTACCAACATTAAAACTACACCACAGCATTGTATCTGTATATGCATTGTATCATCCCCTTGTAATTCCAACTTTTTCTTTCGCTCTCACATATTATTATACAAAACAATATCTGTGAGTGCAAGACTGAAAGCAATGTTAGTCAGACTTTAACAAGTCCTGCAATGTCCTCTCATCTTTACGTATTTTCGAAACTCTCCTATATTCATGCAATGCTCTTTTCAGTATATGTATGTCAGAAAAGTATTCCTGAACAAAACAGTAACTTTTTACATTCTTCAACTTTAAAATGCTTTTCTTCAAACTCTTTTGCGCTCCTGCATCGCAGTACTTCTTCCTCGATCAGTTGTTCTCTCTCAAAAATCAGCATATGATTGTCAAGCAGCAAATCCAGTACTGCCCTCTCTGCACCGCCTTCGCATATGCATGCCGTATATTTTGCCATACCAAAGTTTCTCCCCTACTCCATAGTCATCAGCACTTTTTTTAGTGCTATATAAGACTCATAAGAAGGTACCGTTCCACCAAGGAAATCGCTGTCGTATACCTCACTTTTTTTCATGTCATTCCGCTTTAATAATTCGGACAATTTCGTTGCGAAAATCCCTTCCTCATTTTTGACAATATAAATGCTGTCATTTCTGTCAAAATGATCCAGCAATTCTGAATAATGCGTAGAATATACAAGCACCGCACCTGATCTGTTTACATTCTTATCCATAAATAAACGAATCAGGGTTGACACGATTTCCTTATTAAAATGATTTTCCAGCTCATCGACCACAAGATATCCGCCTTTCCCAAAAGCAAACATAGCTCCCATAAACACATTAAGACCTTTGATCGTACCCGAAGAAAGATACCTGTTCAGTACCCTCGGATGATTTACCTGAATTTCCTCTTTGCCAAAGAACTTCAATCTAATGTCAAATTCTTTTCCATCCCGCTTACAGCGAAGATAGTTAATACTCGGATCTAAAAAAGTTAATATTTCTTTTGGATACCGTCCTAAAACATTTAATATATTATAATCCGTCAATTGTGACATATCATACAAAGATATTTTTGTGTCATTCTTTTTATTGAAAGAAATAATAATACTTACATCGTCCGGCAGAAATTGCTCATTCTGGTCTCTCCGGATTGACAGATCAGACTCTTTAAAATCAAAAATGCCCTTTTTGGTTTTCACCCTGCAGCTTTGCTTTGACCACAGCGCTTCGTCCACTATGATTAGCCTCTCACTTCCGTCCATGGGAAAAACCGCTTTTTGTACTACTGTGTTTAACTTATATATAAAATTATCATGATGAAAATAGGCTGTAAAAACCACGTTCTGCCCGTCACCCAGATCATCAAGGATTTCTTTGGAACGAATGTTGTTGAGCGGTTTATTGCCCAACAAATCTATTGCAAAAGAAATAACTTTCAATATCGTTGTCTTTCCAGATGCGTTAATCCCGATAAAGGAAATCACCTGACTGGTGTATATATTTGAAAATACATTGTACAGCTGCTCCATGTCATCATCGTCAACACGCTGCTGCGCTACAAAATCAACAGATAATGGTTCCTTAAAATTGGGCAGCCCGCTTATTGAAAGTCTTAATATTTTCATTGCCTTCTCCTATATTATTCTCAGTATTTTTGTTATTATTTACTATTATATATAATTATTTGTATATTTTCAATATTTATTAACGACTTTATTGTTATTATTTTTATACCGGTTACAATTCACACCCACTATTTTATGACAACTTTTTACCACCTCTATCGATACCTGAACAGCAAAAAATAATTGTACAACAGGTATGTTTCACCAACACCGTATTGTACAATTATTTCTTTCAAATACCTACTCCCTAATCTCCGTCAGCGCCATCTTCTCCCCGTCGCAGTACACTGTCACCGCGCCGTTGTCAGGCAGGGCAAGAAACAGGTCTCCGAAGTCCTTCTGCCCAAAACGCTGGATATTGACCTGCCAGCCGTTTTCATCGTCATATGACATCTGATAGCCATAGCTCCACGCAAATCCCCGGCAGCACAAAAACTGCTGTCCGTCATAATGGTACACATACCACGTCCTGACCGCGCCGTCGCGCATCATCTGACTAACCACTTCATCGGGAAGCTCTTCCTGTGTCAGTCTGTACACATCAACGTCCGGGTTAAACTCTTTTTCCCCAGTCTTGTCCTTCTTGGCATCTGGTTGCTCCTCCCCGGAATCCTGGTCTGGAAATTCGTTTGTGCCAAACAGCTCCTTCACCTCCTCCGCAGTCATGTATTCCACACTTATGATCATGTTTCTGAAATTGCGGGTTACCTTCACATCGACTGTTCCGGCGGGATTCCACTGAAGCGTCCTGATCACCTGCTCCCCTTCATACTGGTCAAAAAACACGCGGACGGGCTGATTTTGATAATAAAACGTTTCTCCCTCCCTGGTAATGCCCCACTCCCGGTACTGTACTGCGTCCTCCTGCTCCGCTTTCTGTTTCCATGCCGTCAGATCGTCCGAATCCATCAGGACGGACTGGAAGCTGATGTCCATATCCCCCTCCGCTGCCTTGTCCTGCCATCTCTTGAGCACATCCGTACTCATCTCACTCACCAGAATGGAGAAAAAGGTTATATCGTGATCCTCATATGCTTTCTTGGCATACGTCTCAATCAGCGGACTGCCGTTGTCCAGACTGCCTATCAAAATCGCAAAATCATCGACCGCGCCATCCGTATATGTCCTCTCGGCATACTCCCCGAGCAACGGACTGCTGCCATCAAGCCTGTTGACCGCCGCAGAGAAGAAGCTCATATTATCCGCCGTATACACCCTGTCAAGCCACCGCCTCTGAGCGGACTCGTCCATCGCGGAAAACATTGCGCCAAACTGCGACAGCATATTTTTCTCATAATACAGTTCCGCCAGCTCTTCCACGGATTTCTGATCCCCGAGGTTCCAATCGTCAACATCAATATCGCTGCGAATCGTACCTGATATATCCTGCATGCCGTTTTTTTGATTTTCAGAATCCTGATTGTCAGATTCCTGCTTTCCGGTATTTTCATCTCCCGCATAACCATCTCCGATATTTTGGTTTCCAGTATATTTATCAGTATATTTAATTGAAAGATTCTGTGTGCCAGATTCCTGCTTTCCGGCACTTTCAGTCTGTGTTGTTTCGTCTGATGTGTTTATTGACACGACATTTACGATTCTCGCCGTCCTGACAGGCTCCACATAAGCTCCCATCACCGTCGCGCCCATCAACATCGCTGTGGCGGATACAATCGAAATTGTCGCAACAATCTTTGAACGTTTCCGAATCTTCATGATTGCCCCCAGTCTTTCCTTCAACAGTTCCGCACTCTCACCGAGCATGACGGAAACTGGAAAATTCTTGCACCGTCCGCCTGTCCCCATCGCGCGAAACAGTGTATCTCCATAGGCGCGCCGCCCCTCCTCATCGAGCGCCTTCACGACCGCCTCATCACAGGCAAACTCGCAGGCGCGGTTGATCTCACGCCCCATCAGCCAGACCAGTGGATTGAACCAGTGCAGGCAGACTGTCAATTGCACCAGCCATTTATAAAACATATCTTTCCTTTTGAAGTGCATCAATTCATGCTGAATCGTATATGCAAAATCCTCCTCCGGCAGATCTGTTGTCGGCAATACGATACAGGGACAGAAAAATCCAATCAGCAGGGGCGATGACACCTGACTGTTTTCGTACAGCTCCACCGGACGTCCCACTCCGATGTGCTCCCCGACCTGTGCCAGTCTGTCCAGCAGAGCGATATCAGACACTTCGCCGTGCCCGAGCCTGATATATTTTACAAAGCTCTGGTAGATCGTAATCTTTCGCAGCAGCAAAAGCAGCGCGATCCCAAGCCATGGAATCCATAGATTCCGCAGCAATCCCTCCTTCATGTCTCTCATCGAAATCTCGGTCATTGCCGCGTTGCCGCCATCTCGACCGGGCTCCTGATACTGTATGCGCATCTCTTCTACCTGAAAATCCTGCTGAGCGTCATGCTGAAAGCCCTGTTGGACATCGTTCTGAAAGCCTTGTTGAACACCATTCTGGACGTTCTGTTGAACATCGTTTTGAAAGCCCTGTTGAACATCGTTCTGAAAGTCCTGCTGAGAAATCTGCGCAGATTCACATTCTATCACAGTGTCCGACAGCCCTCCGACAGCAGTCTGTTCTGTTGGATTCAAAAACGAATTTATATCAGTAAAAAGTGTCCCGACAACACTCATTTCCGGCGCAATTGGAAGCATCAGGCGGGCGATCACCACCAGCCAGATATAGTACTGCCACTGCCTGCTGAATCTTTCTTTGAACAGGGGCTTGCAGAAAAATAAGATCAGTATCAGCGCGGAACCGGACAGCGACAGCGAGAAGACGATTTTCATCACAACACTCATTCTCCACCACGCTCCTTTTCCCAGAATGCCCTCAGCTCCTCATAGTCTTCTGCCGAGAGCATTTCCCGCTGAATCAGCGTCGCCACCAGCCCTTTCGCGTTTCCCTCATAAAGTTTGTTGAGCAGCGTCTGCGCCTGCGCCGCCTGATAATCCGACTCGGACACAACCGCTGTATACTCATTGCGGCGCCCGATCTTGTTCGTCTTTAGCATCCCTTTCTCCACTAGCCGCGACAACAGCGTGATGATCGTATTCTTCTGCCATGTGCGCCCAGTTTTGGCTAACTCCTCCATAATCTGCGCATAGAGCGCACTGCCGCCGTTTGCCCACACAATCTTCATCAGCTCCAGCTCGGAATCAGATACCTGTTGTATCATGTTCATCTCCTCCCTTCATAATCAACGGACTTTATAATGCTATTCCAATCATGCACACCCTCCCTGCCATTTTACGACAGTAGAACTCTTTGCGGTTCAACTTATTTTATAATAACATTTTGTAGTCCTACTGTCAGGATAACATCATGTAGTCCATTTGTCAAGAAAAATATCATCCGGCTTTGGTATCTGCAAAAAACGATATGACCGACTGTTCCGCATTCATACAGACAGGGTGCCGGAAAATGATTCAACCTCATTCTCCGGCACCCCGTTTTTTTCATCCGCAAATCTGGTACTCCATCTGGCTAGAAATTGAAGTCTTTCAATTCAAAAGTCCTTCCATTAAAAGTCCTTCCATCAAAAGTCCTTCCATCAAAAAGTCCCTCCATTTAGAAGTCCTTCAATCCAGAAGCTTCTCATATGTCGTCTCCAGCGCGTCCCGGATCGCCCGAAGCTGCTGGATCTGTATATGCTGAATCCCCCTCTCGATCTTCACCAGGCATTCCCTTGTGATCGGAATGCCCTGCAGGTTCATCATCCGCACAAGCTCGACCTGCCCGATTCCCCTGGATTTCCTGATCTTCCTGATATTATGTCCAATCGTCCCTGATTTGTCCTGCTTAATCTTCTGTTCCGTTCTATCACACCCTCTGAACCAAAATCAGTCCACTTTTTTGTCTATTTTATACAATGATTCTATTATAATGGGACTGAAAATAGTCCATTTATAGAAAATTATGTATTATGATATTGTTATTTTTCCATGTTCTTTCTCAAATTCAGCGATGTGTCTTTTCACGAGAACCTCCAGTTCCCTATTTGCCGAGCGCGCGTCGTACTGCGCAACAAACTGAAGCTTCCTTAAAATCTCCTCATCTGTCCGGAATGTAAATTTCATGATCTTATCCGTCATTGCAAAAAACTCCTTTTAACGACTTTTTGACTTCATTATACCTTTAAATTGACGGCAAAGTTTAAGTTGACGGCATAGTGACGGCATATTATAATAGAAATACCCGAAGACAGGAAATTGTGATCAGACAATATGTAACAGTGAAAAAAATAAATTGGTATTGAACCACTTCAAACCGGAAAAAATAAGGAAAAAGGAAAAAATATGATGTTTAAAAAGTTTATTACAGATGAAGAACGCAAAAAATGCCGCAAAGTAGCAGACGCCTTCGCGGACATTGAAAACGAAGATATTGATATCATGGTGGCAGATGCCGGCAGATTTGGGTTTGTCAGACTGATGTACTATGATGAAGCCTATGGTTTTGACAAGGCTGTCTGCTATACGGACAGCACGGCACTGTTCAACGATCTGTGGAAAGACTGGCTGAACGGGCAGCTCTTTCAGATCGCACTGCAAAACCCGCCGCTGATGGATTTGGAATATGAGGATATCTTCAGGACACTCCCCGAGGAAAAACAGAAGGAGCTGATGGTCAAACGCAGCTATTTTGCGCAAAGATCAGGCATTGCTAATGATGCCTGATCTTTCGCTCCACCGCCCATATCAGCAAACAGCCGACCGCATAACACAAAATATCCTTTACATCAAACGATGTCCCAAGCAGAATGCGCAGGAACCGATTGTCCGACACGCCAAGCAGCTCCACCAGATTGAAATACTGCGAAACCTCCACTGCCGTGGCAAAGAGAAAAACATAAAATGGCAGGAGACGCACCGAATCCGGTATCCAGATCCGAACAAACGTATAGACCACAACCACCACCAATATGTCGCCAATATATGGCCGTATGAGCCTGTCGTGGACAAACAGCGTGATCACTACCTCCACGGCCAGTAAAATAACTGTTAAAACAATGTACACAATCCGCTTTCTCATTTTCCAACCTCACAATCATAATCCAAAATCCATTTTTCCCTGATTCCACCTATATACTAAGGAACTGTAAAGAAATAACTCATCAATTTGACTTGTCTAAATGCCCATCTGCGGCATCAGATAATCTTGACGTAGCCCGCTACGCCTGCGATTATCTTCTTTGCAGCTGAACATTTATACGGCGTCAAATTAACAAGTTATTTATTTACAATTCCTAACGACTCTTCCAAAAATCGTCAAGTTCATGCAAAAATTTTATCCGCCATATTATTCTCATTTTCCCGTGTCAAGACATGCATAAAAAAATAATTATTCTTTGAATACAAAATTGTTTTTATATACGTATATGTATTGAATACATTTTCTCATGACTCTATTTCCCTCAAAAACATTTCGGTAGTATAATCAACTGGAGTTTTTTGTATAGAAGAGAATATTCTTGATATTCTACTAAAATTTTCTTGTCTTTTATTTTGAAGCTCTTCAATGGAAATTTTGAAAAGTATCGCCCATAAAAAATAGAAATTCTGATCCGTCTTATATTGAATTCCTTTTTTGGATTAAATCTCTCCCTTTTTAACTCATCAAAATCTATTTTTTCTTATGTTGCAATTAACTATTTATCTCATAGCAATATTTATCATTCCCACAATCATAATAAACATTGCTACCCCAATTTGATAATAATGTTCTATAACATATCAACAATTATATGCATTATTTGAAATTATATTACCTTTTTGAAATCAAGCAAGTCATGTCACCTATAACTATACTATATTCCTACTCAAACATATGCTTTAATCGTATGGCATAATATAATTTCTAAGTTACTACTTTATGCTTATTAACTTCTTTTATTCATTTGCAGTTATTGCCTATGCCATATTCATTTAATTGCACCAATCCATCTTCTTCTTTTTAAAAACTTATACCTTACTCAACTCAATATATCCATCGTTATTAAAATATTTTTATGTCACGAAAAGTATTTCTGTTTTTTACTAGAAGGCTTCTCCGGTATTGTCATTTTCAACATTCCGGCTTTTAACATTTTATCAAGAAAATGACGCTTAAAATAAGATCTGTTCGGCATATTAAAATGCGCAATAATTTCATTAGAAGATTTAGGAACAACACAAAATCTGATAATATTTGCAATTAAATCCTGTTCATCATCCTGTTCATTATCCTGTTCAATTTGAACAGCTTGATTTTTCTGATGCAGCAATTTTAAATATTTATCACAGGCTTTACAATATACCATGATCCCCTCTTCGTTTATCTCGTATTCTGGCAAAGGCGCATTATATTTTCGGCAGGCTTCACGGATTTTGTCAAATCCACGCCCCCATGCTTCTATCATCCCGCTTTTAAAGAATATATTGGCAAGTTTTGGGTTATACGGCTTTGATGAATGTTTTTGAAATAATTTTTCCGTTGATGCCAGGCTTGCTGGCATTTCTCCATCATTCCACACATAAATCTTATCCGAATATACACTGATCTGTATTGGGTTACAGCTGCTGTAATCCTTATGGACAATGGCATTGAGCAGTATTTCGCGAAATGCTTCCTTATGGAACATATATTGTTCAGTTCTCTGAATTCCTTCATAAGCTACCAGGGCTTTTAAGTACTTTGTATATACCAGTTCTACTGCTTTATCTGCCTGCTCTATCAAGGGGCCATGTACTTCATCCTGATATTGCAAGTCTGAATCCGACTCGCCAAAATGACCGACTTTAATATATTCCAATTCACCCTTATGCAACAGATTGACATCTGCCACAATTCCCATCGTGTCGGTAATCTTGCTTGGAATCAGTTCCATCAGCTTTTTTGACTTTTGGACACCAACTACATTTCCTTTATCATCTTTCCCTATATATAATCTTCCACCATAAGCATTCGCATAACCACATATCCATTCAAGATATTCATCATGCCAGGATTCTTTCCATTCTGTATTCTGATTTTCTTCCACAAATATTTTCCTCCAATAGATTTCCACTTGACTTTTTTATAATAAATACCCTGTGTTTTACATACAAGCTACAAAAAATGAAAAATACGTAATAATCTGTCATAATGATATTGACGATATCTTGACTGGTCATTGCTCTGTTCCAGAATGCCAAGTTCCTGTAAAATTCCTATATTCTTTGATGCTGTGTTATATGCAATTCCCAACATTTTTGATGCGTAGTCAACATTTATAATTGGATTTTTTTCCACCAGATTATACAGGTTCATCAAAGTTTGTGTCGTCTTTTTATATGATTTGATATCTTCAATCATCATCTGCCGCAACTTATTTGCCTTTCCAATCTGCTGAAGGGCATTCTCTGCAGATCGGGCAACACGATTTACAAAAAATGTGATCCACTCCGAAAACTCTCCGAGATACTGTATCCTGAAAAACTGATGGCGGCATTCATCCTGCTCATCCAGTAAAGAGGAAGCTATTGGCAAAAATGGACAGCATAATATATTTTCATTCATCAGCATCAACAAAATAAGGATTCTTCCTACTCTTCCATTCCCACATTCGAAAGGATGGATTGTCTCAAACTGATAATATACTACTGCTGCTTTTATCAAGATATCAATTGAAGATTCATTTTTTATGAAATGCTCTAAATCTTTAAGCAGTTCTGGAATATACTCAGGTGGAGGCGGATTGTATTCTGCACTGCCAGAAAAAATCTTTGGATGCATGAAAAATATAGATTGCCTGATGCTTCCATACATTTTCTTCGTTGTACCCTCCATAACTGTTTGATTAATGCCACATAAAACCTCTGCTGTCACTGGCACTTTTTTCAGATTTTTCAATGTGTTATAATAATTGCTTACCGCCAAATCATTTTCTGCCTGCTTAGAAACCTGAAACATTCCATCTATACCTGCCAGTATCCCATCAACTGCGCACGATTTCTGTGCCTCGCAAAGCATACCCAGATACAAAAATGGTTCTATATCTGGAAGGTTCCTAATGGTTCCTTCCAAAATCCCCAATAGCCGATAAGTCCGTGTTAAAATATGTGTTAATTCTACATCTATCTTAAAATGACTAACCATAGATGTCAATTCATTTGGAAAAAAGCTCCAATGTTTTATTCCACTTTCACTATTTATAATCCGATAAAATTCTCCACTGATTGTTCCCATAAACGCATTCAAAAAGTGATATCCTTTGAAAAAAGGAATCCAACTTTCTCCTTTTATTTCAAATTATATCACTTTTTTGAATTTATGCAAGTTATGTCTCCTGTAACATTCTCATTTTCAAATATACTCTACTCCACACTCTAATGGAAATATGATTACTTTTCACGCCTCAATAACTTATAAGTTAATAAAAACTGGCATGGGTGTGAATCGTAACGAAATATGTTGAATGGATGAATTATACACAAATAAGTAGTGCAAAATATGCCCTGATATGATACAATAAGTGTCGTTAAGCCAATCACTGCCGACACATTTCCATTGGATTCCCATGTGAATTGAAAAATCGGTGTCCTGTACACACAAGGAGTACAACCATGAATAAAGTAAATTTGAACGACATTGACAGCCTTCCTTTCTGGACAAACTATTTTGGCTGTTGTTATCCAGACGGTTATGACGAGGAAGAAGATGTCTGCGCATCAGAACTCATGCAGGAACTTTATACAGAGGAGACCGGAAACTGGTGGAATACCTTTACCGGATATTATGACGGTGTCCTCGATGAAAGTGACGGATATCTGGCTGAGCCGACTACACTGAACGTTTCACTGTCACAGGACAAAACGTTGAAAATAGAATTTCACCCGGGCGATATCCTCTATTTTATCAATGAGGAACAGGTCGGAAACACTGGGCCGCACTGTGAACTGCAGACGATACCTTACAGTGATGTGGAACAGTTATTGTCTCTGGAAAATGGACGGCAATTGTTTCTGCTCCTGCTGCCGCTTGCCTATATCGATAGCAAGGAAAACGAGGGAAAAAACGAGATACAACCGATTCGAAAAAAGATCTCGCAGCAGATGCAGAATTATTTTCCTGAAGATCTATGCGAAAACGTATCGAAATGTATTGTGGCAGGATTGATACTGCCGGAGGAATGAAACTATGCATAAAAACATCTTGATCGCGCCGGGTGCACACGTTATTGGCGATGTGCTTATGGGAGAAAACGTAGGTATATGGTACAACGCCGTCGTCCGCGGCGATGCAGATACAATCGTCATTGGCGACAACACCAATATCCAGGACAACTCTACCGTACACACAGATGCGGATTACTCTGTGAACATCGGCAAGGGCGTCACCATCGGACACAACGCCATCATTCATGGGTGCACGATCGGGGACAACACGGTCATCGGCATGGGAAGCATCGTCCTGAGCGGCGCAGTGATCGGCAACAACTGCATTATCGGTGCAGGCTCGCTCGTCACCGGGAAGATGCGCATTCCCGACAATTCCCTTGCCTTTGGAAATCCCGCGAAAATCGTCCGAACCGTCTCTGCCGAGGAGATCGAATCCAACCGTGAAAACGCCATGCACTATGTGGCGCTTATCGCAGAAAACAAGCATACTTGACAAAGTAAGGAACTGTCAATAAATAACTCATCAATTTGACTTGTCAGGTACTGACATGGCTAAATGTCCATCTGCGGCATCAGATAATCTTGACGTAGCCCGCTACGCCTACGATTATCTTCTTTGCAGCTGAACATTTATACAGCGTCAAATTAACAAGTTATTTCTTGACAATTCCTAAGTTCATGATTCTTTTCGTATCTTTTCAACAATACTTTCCCTGTTAAATGATTTAAAAATCATAATAGAAATAACACCTGATAATACGATTGTTAAAAAAGAAAGCGCCACTGCAGGCCACCATATCAGTCCAAAATCCATAAACCATATGCTGCCGCAAATTCCCCTCATCATTGTCACTCCCAATATCAGCGCTAAAATAACCCCCAATACTGCGGAATATAAAGCATAATATAAGCCTTCATACATGACCATTTTCGTAAGCTGTTTTGTTGTCATTCCCACACTCTGCATGATTGCATATTCCTTTTTGCGGGTAATAACATTCGCGATCATCAAGTTTATAAAATTCATAATTCCCGCAATACCAAAGACAGTGCCAATAAAACATCCGACGATATATATCATGTTCCGAATCTTGTTCATACCATCTTTCAACATGGTAATGGAACTGTATCTAATTTCACCTTCTGATTGTTTTACAAATTCCTCTAATTCTTCTGTCGCAGAAATCAGTTCCTCCTCATCTAAGTTGAATGAATAACTCATCAAATGGGAATCACCATATAGTTCCTGAAAAATATCTTCTGAAAAAAAGAACATTGCACCATCTCCTCCAACAGCTGCCACTCCGGTTGTAATATATGGCACCTCATATTCTGTTGGCGTCAGGCCAATCTGGGCAATCACTTCAAATTCCCTCTCCTCCTGATCTTTTGAGTGGACACTGATTTTCTGCCCGATCTCACATTGAAACCTGCTCATGTCAAACTGTATGTCACTCTGTTTTTTTGGCAGTGCTTCTATTACATAATTTCCTTCCCTCAATTTTTCATATAAGTTCTCTTTTGATACATCATTTGCAATACCAAGCACTTCACATCGTTTCAGCACATTATCATTGCATCCATATACATTGCATACCGGGTAATTGTCATAACCCAATGGTATACTGAATCTCTCACTTGGAGCATAATATCTTCCACCCCACTCAATAGGCTCATTTCCAGTAGTTTCCAGGCCATAGTCAATCGTTACGTCTGCATCATCCAGCGTATTTTTATATAGATAACCTTCATCTTTTACAGGAAATCTTTCCCTGACCTGATCGATGACCGCCTTGTCGAGATGATCTGTAAGTTTTGTATATCCTTTCATGTTATTAAATGTGTTTCCATTTGCAATCACAATATCCACCGCACATTGTTTTCGTACAGCTTTCTCGACATCGACACTGTTTGCAATAATCATCGTTGAATTCATCAATACACAGCAAAGAGCCATCGAGATAATGATGTAAATGCCTCTCTTTTTATTTCGTTTCGCATTGGCTGTGGCTAATCGCCAAACCGAAAATTTTTTTGAGTTTCTTTTGCTCTTTTTCTTTAGTTGATCAGAATATCGCATTGCTTCTAATGGTGATATTTTTGCTACGATGCTTATGGGTCTGCGTATGCTGATGACCACTGTAAGAACTGTAAATATTAGTGCGCCTATAAATATCAATGGATTTAACGAAAACTCAACAGTCAACCCATGGTATTCACTTGCCATAAAATCCAGTGCGACAGGCAATATTGCATTCCCCAAAATGTATCCCAATAACAGGCCGATCGGCAGCGCCATCATTATAAGCCATAGCGCCTGTATCGATACATAACTTTTGATCTGACTCTGGGTAGTCCCGACTGTTTTTAACAGTCCATATCCCTGTATATCCTGTAAAACTGATATTTCAAATATATTGTGTATCAACAGATAATTAACAAATATGAAAAGCGTCAGAAACAGAAGTAATATGAAGATGTTCTGTAGACCGATACCCGGATTCGTAACCCTATTCACAGAACTTCCAATAAACTTTGCAGACTCCATATTTTGAGGTTCCCCACCTAAATCTAGGATGATTTCCTCAAGCTGTTTCTCCATATTTGTCTTTTTTGCAAATACGATATCCGAAAAATACGTTCCCGCATATTCCCTGTCTATATCAAATGTATACGGAAATAGGTCTTTGTTTGCTTTTATAAATTCGTCCGATACAAGCATAATGCTTGTCTGTGTATTAGACGCTTCCCACCAGCCAGATACAATCATCTCATACCGATACGTCTCCCCCCTTAACACAAATTCCACTTCAACTTCCGCCCCAACTTCCGGTTGAATACCCATACTTTCCAGTGCACGGTCTGTTGTCGCAATTTCGTTTTCATGGATTGGCGCCTTCCCAAATACAGGCACGGAAAAAGTCAATTCCTGTTCAAACGCATCCATATAATCCAGCTCTATATTATGTGTCTTTGCATTACTCAAATACCCAATTGGCCTCCTCATGCCATGCATGGAAATTCTCCCATCCCCGGAAAGTCTGGCAAATTGTTCTTCCGTCATATAACGCAGATCTGCATCGGACTTACTTCCCTTCTGTTGTTGCATGGCAGCCTGTATCGACTCATATGCTCCAATTCCTGCTGTAAACAGTGTTGTAAACAATACCGTTGTCAATACCATCGCCAAAACCGCAATGATATTTCTTATTTTCTTTTGCTTAAAATTCCTTCTGGCTAATCTGACGATACATTTCCTGTTCCGCGTATAATACATCCTGTCCCTCCCTAACATTACATGTCGATAATTTTTCCGTCTTGTATTCTGATGATCCGATCCGCCATTTGAGCCAGACTCATATTATGCGTAATCATGACAATCGTCTGACAGAACCTCTGACTTGTCTGTTTGAGCAACCCCATAACCTCAAGGCTTGACTGTGTGTCAAGATTTCCCGTCGGTTCATCAGCCAGGACGATTGTCGGTTTGGTAATGAGCGCCCTGGCAATGGCAACCCTTTGCTGTTGCCCTCCAGATAAATTGTTTGGTAAATTTTCCAGTTTCTTATCAATCCCAAGTATGGAAACAACCTTATTAAAAAAAGTTTTATCCACATCTTTTCCATCCAATTCTACTGGAAAAACGATATTTTCATAAACATTCAATGTCGGAATCAAATTATAATTCTGAAAAACAAATCCAATATTTCTTCTACGAAAGATTGTCAGTTCCTCTTCCTTTAGCAGTCCAATACTCTTCCCTTTTACCAGAACATTTCCGGAAGTAGGATGATCCAATCCGCCAATCATATTTAATAATGTTGACTTTCCGCTTCCAGAAGCCCCGACAATGGCTGCAAATTGTCCGTCTTCTATCTTGAGCGAGACGCCATCTAAAGCCTTTGTAATATTTTCACCTGCACCGTAGTACTTTTTCAAGTCTGTTGTTTCAAGTATGGTCATATCAGCAATCCCTCCATTTCGCAAACCTTTTAACCTTTATAATCTCTCTTTGTATAAATACAGCATACTCGTAAAATCTTACTGAATTATTACTTATACTCATAAAAGTTAAATTTACCAAACTGAATGTGCATTTTCATGGTGATATAAGGATCCTTAAAAAAATAACCTGACATTTTGCTTGCCTTTTCCTTCGATAGTACCAAGCAAAAATTAGTTACATAGCCCACTATGCGCCTAATTTTTGCCTGGCACTCTCGAAGAAAAATTCTGCGCAATCTTGTCATGTTATTTCTTTAAGGCTCCTAAGTTTTACTGCTCGTAAGTATAGTACCCCTGAAATATCAAAACAAAAAGAACAGGTTATCTTTATAAGATTTCCTGCTCCTCACTACCCCTGTTTTAACGCTTACTGCTTTTGCAATTCGAAGACAGTTTCACCTGTCTTCGCTATTCCTTATAATAATATATCATCTATATCAAGTATTAATTCAGGATCTAAATAATCAATATCTTTATTCAGCATCCTTTTCTTGAGCGCATCTAATGTACTGGTATAATTATTAATCCAAAATGTTCCATTACTGCTACCCTTTTCCCTTAAATATTGAAAATCAAACAGGCTTAATATATCCATCCCAAAAACTGCTTTTTCACCTATATCCTCTGAAAAATACAACTTAATTTTGGGAATCAGTATATCCTGTGTAATCCAAAAATCAGTTACTATGTACCCATACAATTTAATTTCCTCATCTGATGCAGTCAGTGCACCAGACTGATTATTATTCAGGATAATTTTATTAGCAAATGGTTTTAAAGCATTATTTCTTAATCCCAAAATTGTATGAGTTGCACCAGTATCTACTTTCGCTTTCAGTTGTATCTTTTTCTTGTCAAGACAGAGCCTGATATTTGTGTAATATGACCTTCTATTGAAACTGCCCGATTTAGGCTCTCCTGTCTTTTCCATTTCAGACCTGATACCCTGTGTAGTACTTTCCATCTTATTCTCCCTTTGCATATATTGTATCAATTTCATGATAAGCCACCGGACTATACTTATAAGGCATAACCAAGGACTCTCCAAATCTCTCTGTTGCAACATTATCATATTCATAACAAATATCACTGTCATAATCTAATATGACATAATAAACATACGCAATAGTCGTATATATACCTGACTCAAGTTTCCTGCTACGTATCCTGTCTGATGTAATTAACACACATTCTTCAAGTTCCCACTGTAACTCGTCTATACTAATTTCCTTACTAGTATTCAATATTTCATAAACTGCTGGCTCTATTTCCTTTACCTGTAATCCAAACTTTCTGAATACTTCTTTTACATTCACATTCACGCCCGTCATATCATACCACCTTTCTAGCTTTATTAATTATTTCCCTTATATTTTCATCTTTATCATAGCATACATTATCCGGCTTATCAATGCACAGTTTTCAACATCAAATTAGCAAATATTATGTTACTGTTCACACAGCAATGTCATTTAGTTAAGCTTTTTCACCATTAAAATAAGCCCATTACTCTTTTTTTGGAGTAAAGGGCTTATTTTAATTAGTTACTTATTGTTGCTTTGTGTACATTATGCTACGTATTGTTGTTAATCGTAACCTCTTGAAGTATATTTTCTTATATTCTTTTATATGGAGGTATTGCTATGATTAATAACTTAGGTGAAAAACTAAAATCTGCTCGTATTCAAAATAAATTATCAAGAAAGGTCATTGCTGAAAGAACTGGTGTTTCTGTCAGTATGATTGGATTATATGAATCCAATGTACGTCAGCCATCACTTAGTATTCTTATTAAGCTGTCTGCAATCTATAAAGTATCTGTTGATTATCTGCTCGGTACAGATAGTAATACAAGAAATGTTTTATATCTTGATGGTCTGACCGATAAACAGATTAATGTTTTAAGAATGACTGCTGATTGTTTCCGAAATTCTAATACATAATGTCTTATTAACACCACGCTCATTAAGCTAATGCGGACAGCTCTTTTGAGGTGTCCTTGTTTTATCGCACAACACTAAATATATTGATATACTCATTTGTTGTAATGTTTCATTATAATATTAAAGCAATCCGTTTGACTGGATTGCCTTTGATGCTTATTAAAAATCTAATTATTTCATTTTCTGTTGAATATTGCATCCATTTCTGCTGTATTGTCTCCATTGTATATGAACCCTGATGACATCACATCGCCTTCTTTCCACACTTCACCCGTCGCAGGGTTAACTCCATCAAATCCTACATGGTCATCATCATTGTTATTTGGCTGTTCAACTACTTGCTGTGGCTGTGACTGCTCTACCTGTGGCTGTTCAACTACCTGTTGCGTCTGCTCTGCTTTTGGCTGTTCAACTACTTGCTGCTGTGGCTGTTCTTCTTTTGGCTGCTCTACTACTGACTCCGATTGCTCCTCTGTCGGTATTGTTTCTGATTCTTCCTCTGAAACTATGTATTCTCCATCATTTGTATCAATAGCTGTCATTGCATTTTGCCCTTGTACATCTACTGAAACATTGTCTGTCAAACTTTGCTCATTGTCCCTTTGTTGATCTGTCGAGATATCCCCGTTATCAGCATTACTGTTTGATTCATCAACATTATGGCTCGATTCCTCAACTTCGCTACTCTCCATCTCAATATTTTTCATGACCTCTACTGTATTACTATTGTTCACTGTCTCATTACCGCCGCACGCAGTTAAGCCTATTATTACCATACCCAATATTAAAATTATCCTTTTCTTCATTTTCACTACCTCCACGAATTGCTGGGTAGTGTCAAGTCTACTACCTGTTTTTTCTATTCAAAGCCTTTATTTTCGGGAGTTTGCAAAAAAATGAGCAAT
>VSNM01000036.1 GCA_009774245.1 Lachnospiraceae bacterium
CAGTATCTGCAATTTTCAAGGTTCAATTGAGCCTAGTTTTTTGGTTCAGTTTTTCATAGATTACTTGACACTACCCCAAATCGATTAGTGGAATGCCCTTCTCCACTAATCTCCGCGCCGGGCGCATGTTGCGTCAGCAACGAATTTCCTTATGCGCCCGTGTGCTTAAAAAAGTCCTATGGATTTTATTCCCATAGGACTTATCGCTATAGATTCTATAGTGCCTGTAAGTTATTTATTTGTCCGGTCTGCCGCCAAATGCGCCAAATCCGCCCCTGTCCGGAACAAAACCGTCATAATCCGGCGAAAAGCGTTCCGCTCCCGGTATGTCCGCCGGGCTTCTCCCTCGCCCAAAGGAGCCGAACGCCCGCTCCCGCATGGACATCAGCTGTTCGAACTGTTCCTCGCCCATACGTTCCCTTGCCTGCTCCATCCAGTCTGTGATACTATCCTCCTTGCTGTCATCAACCTCCTGTATTCCAAACGCTGCAATAATCCTGTCTAAATATTCCCCAAACTGCTGCAATTCCTCCAGTGACAGGCAGTCGAGAATTTCCTGGTAATCGGTTTCAGGCTGCTGAATTCTTTTTCCCTTTTCCGTCAGATGAACAACCATTACCCGTTTGTCCTTTTCAGAGGGCTTACGCTCCACATGCCCGCTTTTTTCCAGCTTATTTAACAGCTCGTTCAGCGACTGCTGCCGGATGCCCAGCAGATACGCCAGCTCCCTTGTCTTAATTTCCGGCTGGATTTTCAGCATGGCAAGGATTCTCCCCTGCCCCCTGGCCGGATCGGCAAACGGCCCTGACTGCGCCTGGCTGAACATCTGGCGGCGTTTCATGAGCCATTGCAGTGTGGAGAGCTTTTCATAAATAGCTGTATACATATCATCCATATCATGCTCCTTTCATTTTGTACTGGTACTTGTAGATTTCTTTATTCAATATAATACAGGTACCATTCCAATTTGTCAATAGTACCTGTATAAATTTTTGTAAGTTTTTTGAAGAAACACCGGTTTCTCATGGTCTTCCTGCCAATTCCAAAACGATTCCCCTAACCCCTTTCTATGATGTAAGCGTCAGAGTAAACTCATTCATTCTCATTTCTCCAAAATGCTTCAATCTCCTTTAGTTCGTCCGCTGACAGAATGTCCTGGCGCAGCAGTGTTGACACCAGATTTTTCACATTCCCCCCATACACCCTGTCGAGAAAACGGTGCGTCTGCATCGCCTGATATTCCGCCTCCGTCACCACCGCTATGTACTCATTGCGCCTGCCGATTTTCCTGACTTTTAAAAACTTCTTTTCCACAAGCCGGGAGAGCAACGTGAGTACGGTGTTATTTTTCCACTCGTTCTGTGTCTTCTCCAGTTCCTCCATGATGAGGGAGTACAGCGCCGCCCCTCCATTTTTCCAGATAATTTTCATCAATACCAATTCGGATTCCGAAATCTGCTGTGCCATAGTGTCCTCCTTTACAGCTGTCCTGCACTTTCATATAGAACCAATACTTCATCCATATATAAACCGTCCTGAACAGCTCATCCTCCTTATATTAACATTATGTAGGTATTTTTATACTAACATAACGTAGGTAATAATGCAATACCCGAAATCATTTATTATGATCAAAAAAATTTTCAAAAAGCACTTGACCGTACAGTTACTGTACGGAATATGATGAAGTTGTCAAAAAAACTATTTATGGAGGAGAAAAAACTATGAAGAAAAAGAAATGGATTGCAATTGCAGCTGGTATGATCATTGTCCTGACAGGAGTGGTCTGGATTGGTTTCGGGAAGAAGATTAAGACGCTCTACATTTCCCTGAACAGTTTTAAAAATGAAAACCTGGCGCACACCTTCCAACACACCCCGGAGATACAGCCGACAAAGAAAATCAGCAGCGGAACGGACACTTTCCAGTTTTTAAAGGAGGACAATGTTGCGCTGGCCGACGAATTTTATTTTGAGGGCACAATGTACTCCACGGAAAACTTTATGGAAGACACAAAAACTTCCGCCATGCTTGTCATCAAGGACGACGTGATCAAGTACGAAAATTACTTTTTGGGAGGGGACGAAAGCACACTGTTCTCTTCCAACTCCATGGGAAAATCTTTCGTTTCAGCACTGATGGGAATTGCGGTGGCAGAGGGCAGCGTTGCGAGCATCGACGATCCGATTGGAAAATATATCCCGGAATTCAGGAACACGGAACTGGAGAATATTCCCATAAAAGCGTGTCTCCAGATGGCATCCGGAATTGATTTTAACGAGGACACTGATATGAGCAGCTTTTCAATGCGGACATTGCTGGGAACCCCCGCCATGAAAGTCATCGCAAAATACGGTGTCCAGGAGGAGCCCTACACCTACCGCCGCTATCTGAGTATCAACACGGAAATCCTTGGGCGGATTATCACGAATGCCACAGGCTCCAGCCTCGCAGAGTATATGGAACAAAAACTGTGGAGAAAGATTGGCGCCGCCCACGACGCATACTGGACACTAAGCAATGGCACCGAGCTTGCGATGGGCGGGCTGAGCGTATCCCTCAGGGACTATGCCCGGTTTGCAAGGCTGTACCTGAATGGGGGAAACTGGAATGGGGAACAGATTCTCGAGAAAGACTGGGTGCGCGATAGCATGAATGCCAGCGCGGAGTATTCCAAACCAGGCGCAAACAACGACGCCTACAATGCGATTGGATATGGGTATCAATGGTGGGTTCCGGCGGGAGATGAATACGAGTTTATGGCAATCGGCGTATATGGCCAATGGATCTATGTAAATCCAACAAAACGTGTGATCATTGTAAAAACCAGCGCAGATCCTGATTTTATGGAAAAAGGGTATGAGCTCAAACACGTTGAATTCTTCAGGTCCGTTGCGAACAGCGTCGCAACTCTTTCGTGATTTTACATACAGCAGCCGCAAAAAGACAAAAATTCTTTCGCATATTGACACATAATGTAGAAAATTTTATAATAGAATCATGCATTTTATACAATATTGTCTGCCACATGCGCTGACGTTTTATATTATTATAGCGAAAGGATAGTGTATGAATTCACTAAGGTAAAAACATGAGTATTATCAACGTAGATATCGACAAATGCGTGGGCTGCAATGCCTGTGTACGCGCATGTCCGGTGGGGGACGCCAATATTGCCCGCATGGACGAGAACGGCAAATTGAAAATCACGATCGACGACGAAAAGTGCATCAAGTGCGGCGCATGCATCAGGGCATGTTCGCACGGCGCGAGATCGTACATCGATGATACCGAACAATTTCTGAATGATTTGAACCACGGACAGGAGATCGCGCTGATCGCCGCGCCTTCCATCAAGATCGCCTTTGACGGAAACTGGCGCCACGCCCTCCAGTGGCTGCACGACCACGGGGCAAAGAAGATTTACGATGTCAGTTTCGGCGCGGACATCTGCACATGGGCACATCTGCGCTATCTGGAGAGAAACCCGGGGAAAAAACTGATCTCACAGCCCTGCGCGGCAGTCGTAAACTACGTACAGCGGCACAAGCCCGAGCTCTTTTCCAACCTCTCCCCGATACACAGCCCCATGCTCTGTCTGGCTGTCTATATGAAAAAAGTCCTCGGCTATAGAGGAAAAATCGCGGCGATTTCACCCTGCGTCGCCAAGATCGAGGAATTTCGCGAGACAGGGCTTGTGGACTACAACGTGACGATGGAACATCTACACCGCTACTTTGAAAAAAATAACATCCGTCTCCCCGAGGTAAAGATTTTCAGCGAGTTTGAGTTTGACGGCAAACAGGGACTTGAAGGCGCGATCTATCCCAAACCGGGCGGACTCATGAGCAATATCCTGACACATGCACCCAACTTAAACGTGATCACCTCAGAGGGCACGGAGTCACTCTATCACGACATGGAGACGTACAGCGAGCTGCGGGAACAGGACAAGCCCGACCTCTTTGACGTGCTCAACTGCGGCGACGGCTGCAACGGCGGGCCTGCGACAGGCGTGCACTACCAGCGGTTTGCTATGAACAACATCATGCACGACGTGGAACAGTACGCCCGAAAAGTCCGCAAGGCAAACACGACCAAAAAAGGAATCGACCAACAGTTTGCCGAATTTGACCGGACACTCAACCTGGACGACTACATTCGTACATACAAACGCTATCCTATTGACAAAAAGGGCACTTCCCAAAAGGAGATCGACAACGCGTTTGCGCTTATGGGCAAGCACACTGACGCTGAGAAGCGGTTTGACTGCCACTCCTGCGGCTACCATTCCTGCCGCGACATGGCAATCGCGATCGCGCGCGGCTTAAATACACCCGAAAACTGCCACGAATTTATGATGAAATCGATACAGGAAGAACGGCAGCGGGTAAACGAGGTCAACGAAAAAGTACTGGCCATGAACGACGAGCTGATGCGCGTGTTCAAGGAGCTCTATGAAAACATCGCAGCCGTGAAGCATGAGACCGAGCAGATTCAACAGGAGAGCAGCCGCAGCTCGCAGGAGATGGCAAACGTGTCAAGGCGCATCGAAGACCTGAACCAGATGAACCAGAATATCACACAGGCGATGCTGGCGATCAACCAGAGCATCGCAAAATATAACGAAATGACACAGAACGTCGAGAAGATCGCCGGAAAGATCAACCTCCTCTCGCTCAACGCGGCAATCGAGGCTGCCCGCGCCGGAGAAGCAGGGCGCGGCTTTGCCGTCGTGGCGTCCAGTATCCGGGAGCTGTCCGACAACTCCAAGACCTCTGTCGGCAGCGCCAAGGAAAACGACGACGAGATCAGGAATGCGATCGAGAACGTCAATCTCGCGATCGAGAACTTTGACACCACCGTCAAGGAGCTCATCACCGTGACAGATGGCGCGATCGAGGGCGTAAAGACCACCTCCGACAACAGCCAGAGCATCAAAAAGTCGATGGAGGATCTGGAACAGCTCGCAAAAGATGTGGAAGACATGATTATCGAGACCAATAAAGTATTGCAGTAAGTAAAATCCCCCGCCTCACCGGCGGGGGATTGTGTTTACCAACAATAACCCTTATGCACTTCTAAAACCTGATATCCCATCTGCGAAAGCAATTCATATCCATTGAGCCGAATACTCCTGCGCGTCGCAAAATAGCCTCCGGACGGGACATGTGCAGCCCGGCTATGCCCCTCCTTGCACGCCTCTGCGCATAAACAATTCTGTTCTGTTAAATAAGTAATCAGTAACCCTGCCATTCGGGGCTCCATGATTTTGATACAACACTCTTCACCATCCGAGACCATCAGTAAACTTTCATTATACTGACTCATTTGGTCTAATAGGGAATTTCCTGTTTTCACCCATGATATGACAATGCCCTCAATAAATTGGCTCACGCCATCCCTGATATTTTCCCCTGGAAAGAAAACGCTGATCACGGAAGTCTTATCCTCTAGCGGCGATAGTTTTACTACAGTCTCATGCTCTTTGATCAGACACCACCATGCAAACTTTTGTCCATTTACTGTGATTGTCCGCACTCTTTTCTTCATTCAGCCCTGTCCTCCTTCCCACGATCCACCGCCCACGCGATGATCCGCGCCACAGCTTCCGGTGTCACGACCATCAGCGGCTCCCGGAAGGGAATCGCGCACCGCTGCCACTTTCCAGATGTTTCCTCCCCATGTAGGCGTCTGCCTTTGCTGATGATATAAAAGCTCTCGCCGTCCACCCTGTAGGCAAGCACTATGCTTTTGTCCTCAGAGACAATATTCAGATAAATCCTGTCGCAGTCGTCCCCGTCCGGCGCAACCCACCACACAAAGTTCTGCCCCCGATACGAAATCCGCCTCCGTCCCTTTACCGATACACCCATCGCTCCCCCATCTTTGCTACGACTTCTGCTTTTCTTTCAGCAGCACTTTTAACTTCTTATAGATCGCGCTGCTCTTAAAATTCGGAACCCTTTATATTTCTGTATGCAAAATGCATCCAATCTCATATCTCCAACAATTCCTCGCATTTACAGCCAAGTATTCTACTCAATTTGAATAGATTGATTGCCTGTATCTTGTTTATATCCTCCTCCCTTTGCTCTAAAAGCTGAATCTGCCGGAGCGAAACTCCTGAATTTTCTGCCAGCTCACTTTGCGATAATCGAACAAGTCTACGTATTCGTTTTAAATTCGTCTCCACATAAAACGCTTGTAGCTTTTCGTTCATAATTTCGACAAATTTCATGATATCTGCCTCATGAAGCATCGGATACAGGTACAAAATATCCCGTACTGATACCGCCTGATGAATTCTGGAAAAAGATTTTCCTGTATACCACTGATAATAAGCCAGTGCCCACCCCGCCCAGTATTCTGATGACTTGTCGAGGTACATCTCCTCCGGAATATCCTGCATATTCATACCACTCTTTGAAACTACTTTTTTCACCAGTTCACACCCCGTCATACCTGCAACATACATCGGGTTTCCATTCCCAAATTGCTCTGCAACTCCAGATGCCAAAAACATGCCAAAAAACTGATCTGCATCCAATTCACAGGAATACACGGCATAATCAAGCGCATCTCCCAGCACCCTCTGCGCCAGCCACAAATACTCTTCATCGTAAGCGTGGATCTCCATTCCTCATACCCTCTCTCATGATATCTAATATAAAAATCTCCTGAATGTCTGCCTGTGTTTTCTTTGATCTTCTGTATTCTCTTCGGGCTTCCCTATCTCTAACTGCCTTTTTTAAATAATATTCTGTTGCGCTTACAGATTCACTTCCTTTATATTCGATTCTGCCAAATGCCCTCTGACTTTTCAAGACCACCTGCTCCCCAAGCTTTCCCAGCCTCATGGCCTCAGACAATTTTTGAAGGGAGATCGCCCCCATCACAAAATCCTGCGCAAAAGAAAAATAGGAATCATCTGCCCTGTACCCTCTGATCACATCGTATTCCTTGATGTCAACCAAAAAATTCTCTTTAAGATACCTTTTCGCCTCCTCGGCAATACTGCTGTTCTGCCAATAAGTGCGGTTATCCGCCAGTACTGCAAGCCAGTTCAGAACAGAATATTGTGAATCATTCAGATTCAAGATGGAAAGCCCCGAAATATCGATCTCGTATTGATTGACATAACCATCTTTATTCTTGGCACACGCCCACTCCTTCGCCAGTTCAATATTCTGCGTACAATAAAATCCTCTCCCGTAATCGTTCGTTTTGGCACCCTTACCATAAACCGGCGTCTCAATAACGAACTCCGAACCGTGAAACAAGATTTCCTTCATTCAGAAATGTCTCCTTTCCCATCCACCGCCCACGCGATCAGCCTCGCCACAGATTCCGGTGTCACGACCGTCAGCGGCTCGCACAACGGAATCACGCACCGCTGCCACTTTCCATACACCCATCACTACGACTTCTGCTTTTCTTTCAACAACACTTTTAACTTCTTATAAATCGCGCTGCTCTTCTGGCTGTCCCGAAACTCCTTGCTCAGGCCGTTGTTGATGGCTACCCTCGTTTTATAACTATTGAAGATTTCCAATATCTTGTCCGAATATTCCTCCTCCGTGAGATACTGCATCAGTTCCTCTTTCGTGGCTTTATTTGAATCAGACACCTTGGACTTGCCCTTCGTTTTTGGCTTCGCCTTTGCCTTGGCTTTGGGTTCCTCCTCGACAGACTCCGCAACCACTGCTGCCTTTGTCTCCTTCTCCTCGCCCACGAAATTTGGAACCCTTTTCACCGTGACATTGCGCTCCGCCCAGAAATCAACCAGATGATTGAATCCCGTATCCTTGGAAACAATATAAAAGCAGTCGTCCCTGCCCTCGCATCTGGCGATCATATACCCCAGATAAGACGCAAGCTGAAAATCCAGCGAATTTTTTGCCCCGCTCCCCGCTTTGTAGGACTCAAGCTTTGCGTTTTGTCTCGCGATCTTCTCCACCAGTTCCAGTGAAAACGCTTTGCTCTGTTCCGTGTACATTACACAGATTACATCATTTTCCCCGAGACTTTCCGCCCCGGTAAATCCATCTGCATGGACATTTTCATAGTCTATAAAATAATAATTCATCTTGCAGTCATTTCCTCCCTCTATCTGATTACCACTTTCCACTCATCGCCGTCAACGACATACTGAAACTCGTTCAGTGCCATAAATACGCTTTCTCCCTTCGTATGATTTTAACCCGTCCGCCACCCGCGAACTCCCTGATACGATTCATTATATCATGCCTCGGGCATGTCCACAATCAAAATATGCCAGAATCATGTTCTCTCCATTCCCATAACAGGCAAAAATCCACCTGCGCAATGATCAAGTTCATTGCGCAGATGGATTTTTCGGGGCATTCATACCTGCTCACATTGTCTGCCCCCGCTCTTCCCAGATTAATCCACCTGTAAGGGCATAAACAGCAAGTATTTTATGGCGCAGAAAATTCCTTTCATCGTCATCACTGCCAAGCCAAAATCTCCAGACAGGTGTAATCAGCGTCTTTCCTTCCGACGAATTGGCTACAATATATTCCAAAGTAATTCTGGAAACCATGATCTGATCATTTTCTTCAAAATCAAGCAAATCCGCTTGTTCCTGCAGTCTCTTTACAGCTTCATCCGGCGAAAGAATAAGAAAACAGAGACCCTTTTACCATTTCAATACCATTGTTATCATATAAAAAGGTTAAATCGTTATATGCTGATACAGGCATACCATCCAACATATATTGAAATACAATTTTATAGTATGGTCTCCGCCCATGATTCCCGTATACCTGAACATAATCCGCAATGTAATCATCGGCGTCTGCGATGGCACTCACAATTCGCTTACATATGTCAACTGCCCCGTCTGCTGAAACATCAACCTTGCCGTCTGAAATCGCGGAAAGTCTGTTATCCTCAAATGGATACAGGTCATAATACCTGTTTCCCAGAATCATAATCTGTTCCCCTGAAACAGTGGTTCCTCCATTTGAATGACTAACCTGATATAGGAAATAATTTCTTATGTCAGGATCAATGTCCAGTGTCCAGACATCATTCAGCTCATCATACTCCGCCTGATCTGCTGCATCTAAAAATACTGCCCTAAAGAGCTTTGCACGTATCTCTTCAGTAATATCCCTTGTCAAATATTCATATTGACTTACACAATGAATGCCGTCTACATCGATAACCGCGTCGATCAGAAGTTTTGTTCTATCCGAAACGTCTATTACCTGCTCTATTTTCTTATTTTCATACGCAGAAAATAGTTCCATATTTCTCTGTGAAATAGAATCAGCGGAAGCGCTCTCATTGCTCTCGGATATGGAGATTCGTATCCTCTGAATCCCTCTTTCTGCCTGTTTGGATGCATTGCTGTCTATTATCTGCTGGTACTCCTGATAAGCCTGCGTCGTCATATAACACTACCCTTTTCCTCTTTCGCAGTATTTTCTTTGACACATTTGCATGCTGACATATTTCCTTTGGGTGCCCGTGTGCAATCGAGCAGGGAAGAGCCATCTTCCCCTACTCACCGCGCGCCCCGTGCGCCGCCTTAGCGGCATATTTCCTCTGCACGGGGCTGTGCATAAAAAGGTCGGCCTGCATAAAGCAGACCAACCTTCCAGATAAGCTACATTTCATATAAACCGATATCGCCACTGCTGTTTATTTCATACGATTCCCCATACCTTTTCCAAAGCATCCTTTTCCAAGAAACATAATTTTTCCTCAAGAAGCTGTTCCCATCCGGCCTCTTTTTTCTGCAGAATTGACATTATCTCTTTTACTGTATATAAATCTTTGTTAAATTCAGGATCATCGGGAAATACGCACACGCTGCCGCCGCTCCTCATCATTGAAATATAAATATCTCCTCAATCGGCGCATCGACGGCTCTCGAGATTTCGACCGCCAGCCTTAACGATGGGTTATACTGCGCTTTTTCCAGACGCATGATCGTTTCCCGGCGCACTCCGACTATATCCGCCAGCTCCTCCTGCGTCATTTGTTTCAGTTGTCTGTATTTTTTCAATCTGCACTCAAAGTCCGGCACAATCTATTCCTCACTTTCACAACGTTTATCATCATAATCATATCGATACAGCAAAAACTCACCAAGAAACAGATCGAGTGCGATCGCAAGCGCGACAATGATCTCAAATGCAATCAGGGAGAATTCCACATTTCCCATGAAACCTCCTCCCAATACAAGCAGCGCAAGAAAGATAATGTTTACCGCCGCCTTGTGCGCATTCAGCTGCGCCCGCATCCTGTTTTCCACATACCGCTCATCCATAAGGGTGTCTGACATCTTTCCCTCATAGAAAAAACCAAAAAACCCGAAAAAACAAAAATACAGAAATGAGCCAACCGCCTTTTCGGCAGGCGCAGCCCAGAAACCCATGAAACCCAGAAACCCCAGAAACCCTAAAAAGCCCAGCCTGGGATTCAGTTTTCTCGTGACCTTCTTCTTCCTGTTGGCAGTAGACGCCAAAACGACCAAGAAGCATACATACAGCGTCACTAAGATAACCGAGACAATCATCGGCAAATCCTTTACAGTAAACTCATACTCTGAAAAATCCATTGGTACGACAAGCCGCGAGCCGTTAAATGCGACTGCGTAACCCACTGAAGCGAGCAACATTACCAGACAGAAAATACCCGCGCCAATTAAAACCTTCACTTTCTTTTTCATATTACACCTCCGTTAAGTGATATATTTGTATCTTTATGAGATAAATATATCACTTAACATCTGGTATGTCAAGATCAAACCGGCTTTATTTTTCAGATACCTTTTATAAATACAGCACTGCCACACTATGAATGAACAGAACGCCGAAAGATAACCCATGTGCTGATAAAATAGCAAAGCAGCAAAATTGCCAAGATTCCCACTGTAGCCCCAATCTGTAACATCAATGCGGTAAAACCGATATACGCAGAAATTTCGGCCGATATGGTATGGATAAAATAGCCAATCACAACAGCGGCCACCACGATTGCTACGATAACTGGAAGTCCAAACCATACACCCAGCTGTTTCAGGATCAGTTTATTGATGTGCTGCTCCTCTACACCTAATTTTCGGAGTACTAAGAAGCGGTATTGATATTGCCCTGCGTCCAAAAGCTGCTGTAAAGAAAGCACTGTAAGGCAGATTACCATCAGTACGACAGCGCCATAAATCATTCCTGTCTGCAGGATAAAGCCATCTGCGATCGCACTATTTATTTGCAGCGTGCTGAAACGCACACAATACGAATTTCCGCTTTCTGTCTGCTCTGGGTATTCTATTGTAAAAAGCCTTTCCAGTTCCCATGCATTGTCGTAAGAAATTTTCTCGGTTGTTGTGATATAACGGTTTCTCATAACGGGCAGCAATTCCTCACATATTTTGTCCGGGAACACATAAAGGACATCTGTATAGGAATTGTAAATTGTTTCTCCCATCGCTTCCTCATAATAAGGCTGCCCGGAAAGATGCAATGTTCCTCCATCTGTCAAAACCTCTGTATGTTCTGACAGAAAACGATCTCTTTCTTCCTCCGTCGCAATCGTCTGCCATTGTGTCGCAAATTCATTTTCTCCCAAAGAAATCTGCTCATATCCCAACATTTTCCGTATGGCATTATAATCACTTAAAGAAATCGCCACGACAGGAAAGTCATACTTTATCCGCTTGTGAAAATCAGCTTTTTTCGGAAGATATAAATTGAATGTACAGTCATAGGCAATTTCAATATCATGTTCATCCAGAAAATCTGTAACGATTTCATAGTTATCCTGCGACAGCTCTTTTTCGTCATATACATCATTGTATTCTGAAGAAATCTGTACATCATACACAGAACGTATGTCCAGAAAACCAGATGCCCAGCCCGTCAAAATGGGCGCGACAATAAACAGGAAAATAGCAAGCACAAGGGTTATGCAGATCAGCGTCATTGTTTTACTGGTTGTCTTTAATTTTGATGTAATCTGCCCCAAAAAGAACAGATTTTCCTCTTTGTATCTGTGTTCCGGTGACTTTTCTTTCCATATGACAATAAAACTACTGGCAAGGTAAATCAATGCACCGATGAAAAAAAGCAGGTCAACCAACGCATACAACAAATACTGCCTGAGCATTCCGTTTCCTAATGGAAGATAATACTGATTGGTAAGCGCCGGTACGCTTACTGCCGCAAACGTATTGAATACAGAACAGGCTAATAAACCGCAAAGCAGTTTCTGAACATCCCATTTTTTCCTCTGAAACAGCCATAAGAGAGACCACCCCAAAGTGACAGCGGGAAAAAGAATATTTCCAAAATACATGAGCTGTACAGGGATTGGAAAACGGGAATCGTAAAAGAACAGAGCTTTTATGACTCCTGTAATCAATGCCCATACCGTAAACAGCTCAAAGATGATTGCCATAACGAAAATCCAACGGCTCGTTCCCAGTTTTGGCTCATTCTCTTTCTCTGCGGAAAGCATCGTGATAATTTTCGTTTTCTGAATGGTACGGGTATTGAACATTCCCACCGCCAAAAAACTAATAACAAAAAATGCCACCGTCCATAAAACCGTATCCGGGAATAGAGTCCATGATATTTCATAGGGCTTGCCATAAGCCGTAAGGAGCATTGCCGTTATAAACTGGGAACAAAAGACACCGAAAAAAATGCCAATCAGAATTGAAATCATTCCCATAATCAGTGTTTCCGCGAAGAAAATTCGTCCAATGGTCTTTTGTTCCATTCCCATGACAGACTGAATGGCAAACTCTTTTTGTTTCTGCCGGAGCATATAATGGTTGACAAACCGTATCAGGAATAACAGCAGCAATGTTATCATGCAGATTGCCGCTTTCATCCCATCGCTTAACAGCGTAAAGTCATACTCGCTGCCTATATCCGGGTTATAGAAGCTGCTGGAAATGGAGAGAAACGCATAAAATAAAGTAACGCAGATGGTCATTGTGACAATGTAAACCAGATAATCTTTTACAGACCGCTTTGCATTTTTAATCACAAGTTTAACATACATGGCTCTGCCCTCCCCCAATGATCGTAAGGACATTCAATATTTTATCAAAAAAAGCGTTTCTGCTGTCATTCCCCTTGCGCAGCTCCATAAAGATTTCCCCGTCCTTCAAAAAGAGGATACGGCTTGCATAACTGGCTGTAAAAGCGTCGTGCGTTACCATAAGAATGGTTGCCCTAAGCTGCGCATTGATACTCTGGATCGTAGACAACAGCATTTGTGAAGAATGGCTGTCTAATGCCCCCGTGGGTTCATCTGCCAACAAAAGTTTGGGGTTGTTGATCATTGCCCTTGCGCAGGCACAGCGCTGCTTTTGTCCCCCGGATACCTGATATGGATATTTATTTAGGATATCACTGATATTTAACTTCCCCGCCATCTCCAAAATACGGGGTTCTACACTCCCGGCAGGTGTGTGATTGATTGCCAGTGCCAGCGCAATGTTTTCTGAAATTGTCAATGTATCTAACAAATTGAACTCCTGAAATACAAACCCCAAATTTTCCCTGCGGAAACGGGCAAGGGATTTTGGTTTGATTTCTGTCACATCTGTCCCCTCCAGAAAAATATGCCCCGCACTCACTGTATCAATGGTGGAAATACAGTTGAGCAGCGTTGTTTTTCCAGAGCCGGACGCCCCCATAATGCCAAGAAATTCCCCGACTTCAACGGAAAAGCTAATATCCCGAATGGCTTTGGTAATATTCCCGCCATTTCCATAATATTTCCGGATATGCTCCAGCTTCAAAATTGTGTCCATTTGATAAGCCTCCTTATATTTTATGTCTTTATTGTAAGGGGTGCTTTTCATTTTTTGTATCAGGTTTTCTTACGAAGTTCTTACAAAAATGTAATAAAATCGTTCATCTGAAAAATAAGTGCAATCGTTGTCCCTTCGTTTTCCGAATGAACAGTGATCCCTATCCCCAACTTATCACAGAGACGCTTGCAAAGATACAAACCAATTCCGGTAGAATTTTTTCCAGTCCGCCCGTTTTTGCCAGTAAATCCCTTTTCAAAAACGCAGGGTAAATCGCTTGGCGGAATCCCTATCCCATTATCGCTGATCGACAAAACAACCCTGTCGTTTGTCTCTGTTGTAGAAAAGCGCAAGACAGGCTGTTCGGTGCGGTATTTGATCGCATTGCCGATAATCTGATTTAAGATAAACCGCACCCACTTATCATCCGTGTACACCCTGGTTTCTATAGCATCGATCGTAATCGCCATGTTGCTCTGGCGCAGGAGATATTTGTTATCCGCGATTGCGCGATGCACAACATCACATAAGTCTGTCTCACGGACAGAATAGTCTTTCTCCGTATGTTCACTTCGGGCATAATAAAGTGCCTGTTCCGTATATTGATTGATATTCTCTAACTCTGCCAGGATCTCTCTGGCAAAGGAGGAACGGTTATTCTCACAAAGCAGCTTCATTGCTGTGATCGGTGTCTTTACTTCATGTATCCACTGCTCAATATATTCTTTATATTCTTTTCGCTCATTCTGTATTGCGCCTATTTTTTCAAGCATGGATTTTTCTGCCATCTTCATAATCTGATAAAAAACCTGATCGTCTGCCTGCTCCGGAATCGTCACTATTTCCGGTATCAGATACCGCTCTTCTAACTGTTCTGTCATATCCAGCAGTTGATTCAGATACCTTTTTCGCACAAAGTAAACAACCGATAGATACGTGGTTAAAATAATGAACCAGACCATAAAGATAAACAGAACCGTTTGAAATTGGTTTCCACTTGCAAGTAAAAACAAGGCAAGTGCCAGCATCCCCATAAGGTTTACCAGAATCACCGGTATTTGATTTATGAGATATCGTTTTCCACTCATATGATATATCCTTGTCTGTGTTTTGTCTTTATATAGTCGGTAAGCCCGATCTTACTGAGCTTATCACGAATACGGGTGACATTGACACTCAGGGCATTATCATCGACATAGAGCTGATTATCCCATAGGAAGTCCACAATGTCATTTCGGGAACAGATTTTCCCAGCGTTCTTAAAAAGATAGTACAGGATTTTCAATTCATTTTTGGTCAATTCTGCCTTTTGCCCGTTGTATTCGATCACACTGCTTTCCAAATGCAGCGTTGCCCCATTCCATGTCAAAATTTCTGCCTGCGGGGACGGGTCTGCCCGCTTTAACAGTGCGGCGATTTTGGCAAGCAGGATTGCGGTGTTGTAGGGCTTTGTAATAAAAGCGTCGCCCCCCAGCATAATGCTGTTCAGTTCGTCCATATCTGTGTTGCTGCTTGTCACAAACACAATCGGAATATCTGAAAAAGTGCGAATCTCCGAACATATCTCAAAGCCATTGTTTCCTGGCAGCTTTATATCCAAAATAACCAAATGCGGAACAAACGCCTTGATCTGCTGGATTGTCTGGGAAAAATCCATAACCGCAAGAACCTCATATCCATTCCCGGACAAAAGGGTTTTCAGCTGCGCCTGTATGGTAATATCATCTTCAACGATCAGTATTTTCTTCATAAAGATACCTCCCTGATACCCTATTATACTGTATCAGAGAGGTTTTCTCAATCCGTTGTTCTTTTTCCAGCCATAGACATTTATTTTGCATTCGCCGGCTCGATGCTGATCGTCTTGCCCTTGATCTTGACATTTTTCATCGCCGCGAGCACATCCGCGGCATTCTCCTTGGGAACCTCCACAAACGTATACTTGTCGTAAAGGTCGATCGCCCCCACAAGCTTTCCGGGAATATTCGCTTCGCCCGCTATGGCGCCCAGGATATCCTTCGCCCTGACCTTCTGTGCCTTTCCGATATTGATAAACAGACGCGCCATTCCTTCCTCCTCCGCGCCCGTATTATCAAATGTGTACGCGACATTTGATTCATTTGCCTCGTTTTGCTGTCCCATGTACATCTTCAGAAAGGCCGCCGCGATATCCATGGCTGTGTAATCAGACTCATTGATCTGCTTCTCTATGGTATTGATCATGGAGGTCAGATCTTCCTCCTCAATCACGTTACCGATTTTGTCCATCACCTTCTCAATCTTGATCTGGTTCACATCGTTGAGCGACGGCACGGGCATCGCATAGATCTTCGTCTTGCAGTAGCGCATGATATCCTTTAGCTTGTACACTTCCTTGCCCTTTACAAATGTAAATGAGCGTCCTGTACGCCCCGCGCGCCCGGTACGGCCGATGCGATGTACGTAGTACTCATCATCCTGCGGAATATCGTAGTTGAATACTGCCTCCACATCATCGACATCGATTCCACGCGCGGCGACATCGGTCGCGATCAGGATGTCGGTCTTGCCGCTCCGAAAACTCTTCATCACGCGGTCGCGCTGCGCTTGGCTCATATCGCCGTGCAGTCCTTCCGCAAAGTACCCCCTGCCCTTTAATACCTCTGTCAGATCGTCCACCATCTTCTTCGTGTTGCAGAATACAAGGGAAAGCTTGGGCTCATGATAGTCAAGCAGGCGGCAGAGCACCTCCACTTTGTCCCTGCGCTTCACGTCAAGGTAATACTGCTCGATCTTCGGCACGGTCAGCTCCTTCTTGACTACCTTAATCATCTTCACGTCGGGTTTCTGGTAATTTTTTGTGATATCTAATATGGGCTGCGGCATGGTAGCCGAGAAGAGGATCGTCTGTCTGTCCTCATTCGGGACATATTGCAGCACGGTCTCAATATCCTCGCGGAATCCCATGTTGAGCATCTCATCCGCCTCATCGAGAACGATCGTATCCACATAATCACAGAGAATCGTCTTGCGGCGCAGATGATCCATCACACGCCCCGGCGTACCGATAATAATCTGCGTTCCCTTGAGCGCCCGTATCTGTTTCGTGATATCCTGTCCGCCATAGATCGGAAGTACCTTCACACCATGCATATACTTCGCCAGCTTGCGGATTTCCTCCGCTGCCTGCACTGCCAGCTCCCTCGTCGGGCACAGCACCAATGTCTGCGGGTGCTTGATCTCCTTTTTTACTTTTTCAAGTATCGGGATTCCAAAGGCTGCCGTCTTTCCGGTTCCCGTCTGCGCCTGCCCGATCACATCCACACCTGTCATGGCAACGGGAATCGCCTTGCTCTGTATGGGTGTCGCCTCCTCGAAGCCCATCTCCTTCACCCCTCTTAAAATCTCAGGGCTCAGGTTCAATTCATCAAATTTTAATGTTTCCATATTTTATAATTTCCTTTCATGTCTATACAATCGAGTAGGGGAATGTCCTTCTCCACTACTCGCCGCGCACTGGTGTCTGTCAGTCTGCTGGCAAATTTTATTCGAACACCCGTGTACACACAAAAGCGCATGCGTAAAAGCATGCGCTTTCTAATCAACTCATTTATTATATTTTCAAATAGTACTAAAGTCAATAGTTTTCTATATTTATTCCGTAATACTCTGTCCTGCGATAATGCGACGAATCTCCGATTTCACATAGACCGGCTTGTAGGGACGCACGATGTACCCCGCTGCCCCGGCCCTGCGACAGCGCGCGACAAGCCCCTTGTCGTAATTGTCTATGACAAACAGTATTGGAACAGAATTCCCTGTGATGTCTCTGATCTTTGCCGACGCATCAATACCGTTCATCTCCGGCATATCCATGTCCAGAATGATCAGGTCCGGCTCTGCCCCGCGCTTTAAATGAAGCAATGCCTGTCCGACGGTGGTCTGCAAGTTGAGATCATAGGCATTCTGCAGAAATCCCCGAAATGCCTGGAGATTGATCAGCATGTCATCGATGATCATGATGTGATACTTCTTAGACGGGGACAGCATCTTGCGGCGCTCCGCCTCCCCCGCGCAGGGATCAATCACATCCTCGTTCGTTCCGTGCAGAATCGTGAGATTATAGTTTTGCTGTTCCAGCATATCGACCATCGTTCCGTCCATCAGACGCAGCAGCGGTCTTAAGTTCCTGCTTCCCGCGTTTTCGACAATGATTCCCTGCCGGCCGTCCGAGAGCTCCACCTGCGTTCCCTTCGGATAAAACGGCACATACAGCAGGAGCGACTCGACCACCTTCGTGTCAAACATAATGCCGCCCGCTCCCATCAGAAACTCACACGCCTCATACGGCGAATACGGATTTTTGTACGGCCGTTTTGACACAAGGGCGTCATACACATCCGCCACATGCAGAATCTTGGTAAACATCGTCATGCTGTCGCCATCAATTCCCTTGGGATAACCGCTGCCATCCTCATTCTCGTGGTGATACAGCACCGCCGCCTTCACCTGCGATGAGATGTCCCAGCGTTCCCTGATGATCTCGTATGACAGTGTGGAATGCGTTTTCATAATCTCGTATTCCTCGCTGGTCAGCCTTGCCGGTTTGTTCAGAATCTCCGGCGGAATCACAAGTTTCCCCAGATCGTGAAGCAGTCCCGCCGTCACAAGCTGTTCCAGCGATTCCTCGTTCATTTTCATCCCAAATCCAATAATGCACGCAAGTACCGCCACATTGACGGAATGTGCATACGTATACCCGTCAAAACAGCGCAGATCTGTCAGATCAAGCGATAGCGCCCCTTTTGTCAGCACCTGGTCAACAATCTTCTTCGCCACACCCTTGCAGCCGTCCACATTGCTCTCCCGCACATTCGTCATACCCTCCGTGCGCAGATCCGGACTGATCACCGGCTCTATTTTGATATCCTCTGACAGCTCATCGCTGATATACACGCCGTCAAACCCATATTCATTCAGCTTTTTGATATAAAATGGCGACAGCGTGCTGCCGCTGCAGATCAGCGTATGCCCGTCCGAATCATACATATTGTAAGCAAGACACATCCCAGGCCTTGCATCCTTCATCTTTATGTAGCGCATATAAAACCTCTAATCCATCTCAAACATTTATTCATATCTTTCTAATATATTGTTTTAACTGATCGTAAAAATTCTCCCTTGTACCAGCCATGATAACAACAATAATCTCATTTTCCAAATACTCCACTGTATATGCAAGCTCATAGTTTGTCTTGTTATAATAAATATCATACCCATATACACCAGACAGATCGCCCGTCTTGGCTTCACCAACTGTATAATCTTCCCGAATTTTGTCTACTGCCTCCTGATATAAATTTTTTAATTTTTTATCTCGCAGTTTCTTTATGAATTTTGCTGCGGGAGGAAGAAAACGAACCTCAGTCATATGTTTCCTCCCCACCAAAAAGTTCCTCATAAGACACATATTCAGATTCCGAAGCCGCAATTCTCTCTGCTTCTCCTATCATTTTCTCTACAGCCGGCCGCACCTGACTTTGTGCCTGCTTAAAATGCTGAAGCAGTTCTTTACCACTATATCCCTGTTCGATCAGATCCGCCAATATCTGTTCCGCAAATTCCCCGCCTGTATTTGTTTTTGCAGGACGAATAACAAGTTCATTCCCACGCACCATACATTCTGCTTCCGTATCAAACCCCAACATAGCAAAAAATTTTTGAGGAATCGTTATCTGTCGTTTTGCCGATATACTCACTTTTTTCATTTCCATAGGAATACTACCTTTCATCATAGTCGCTGGCTTATCCATGTGTATTCCAATACACATTAGCCTCCTTATCATATGCGAATCAAAGAAAAAATATTCTTGGTTTCTTTGTATCCAGGATAATTGTATGAAACATTTTTCCATTTGTCAAGCTCTATAATATCTTTGAACTGTTACAGTTCAGCCTTGCCGAACTGTAACGCATCAAGCTATGCAAAATCGCTTCGCGATAGCTTGATGCATCTCAACCACTACGCGTTCTTACGGACTTTGCAGCGTAGTGCAAAGTCCTGGAATGAACTGTTACTTAAACTATTACAAAAAACTTGCGCAATCTGCCCGAATCCTTTAAAATAGTAACGATACTTTTTACAAAGTACATTTTCAAGAGGTGTTGATTTCATGCTGATCAAACGGATTTCCATATTAAATGAATTTCACTGCACCGGCGCAGACTGCTCCTTCAACTGCTGCCGCGGCTGGAAGGTTCCCATCGACCATGACATGTACATGAAATATCTGAATGAGAAGGGATTATTCGGAACTTTGCTGCGCTGCTCCATCGAGAAGACAGAGGAGCTCGTCGCGTTCCGCAGCACGCCCCACGGCTGTCCCTTCTGGGGCTTAGACCACCTCTGCACGATGCAGAAAAAACATGGGACTGAATACATGCCCGCCGTGTGCATCCAGTTTCCAAGGCAGCTGTACAACCTTGAATTTTTCTGTGAGGAGACGCTCTACCTTGCCTGTCCCGAGTCCGCAAGGCTTTTTCTGGTGTCTGTCCTTGATAAGAAACCGTTTGACTTTACCGAATCGGAGGGCAGTGTAACCTATGATGTGAACACGACCAACGACGACAGGGAGTTTCTGGATTATCTGCTCCAGTCAAGAGACGAGCTGGCCGAGCTGCTGCGAAACGGCACACCCTTTGACAGTATGGCATTTGTGGAGTACGGGCGCGATGCGCAGAACGCCTGTCTGTCGCAGTCCCCGCTCCCCAGTCCTCTGGATTACACCACAAAGGAGTCTTATCAGATCGATTTTAAAAAAATGAATACCCTGCTTTTCAATGGATTTTATCACCCGAGCCTGCGGACAATATCGCCGTTTTTGTACCGATTGTGTAAAAAATATCTCCGCAAATTTGGCGCACTCCGACATACCAATCCCGCCGCCGGTGAACAGAAGCTTGCCGCATTGAAAAAAAGCCTGTATCAGAAGATGCCCTATCTGGACAATCTTCTGAACAGGTATTACGAGTATTTTTTATACACGGATTTTCTTGATATTTTTGAGGATTACAGCTTCTCAAAACATCTCCTGTACGGCATCGCCAAGGCACATATGCTCTGGCTTTTTCTTGCGCTCTACGCCGAGAACCGCAAACACCTTGGCACCGATGAGATCGCCAGAGTCATCGCCGTGTACGAGAGAAGGGCGCCGCAGATTGAGGAGGCGCTGAAACAATTGTGATAAAACCATCGTCACTACTCCGCCGTGTACTGATTTGAATTCCAGACAATATTTACCAGATGTCCTACTGCCAGTTTCAGCTCCCTGATATCCAGCGTGCCGTCCTCGAGTTCCTTTCTCAGGTTTTCGTGATCGCTGTCGCAGCCTGGCATAATGCTGTCATTTCCGGCCCTCATACAGCCGCTCGCTGTACAGTCCGGATCATTGTGCGTCGTCGTCCAGTCGGTCATGATCAGTCCCTGATAGCCCCATTCATTTCTGACAATCTTGGTGCACAGATCATAATTGTTCGCGGCGTGGACGCCATTGATCAGATTATAGCTTGTCATCATCGCCATTGGCTGGGACTTCGTTACTGCGATCTCAAACCCTCTGAGATAGATCTCGCGCAGCGCGCGTTCCGACACGATGCTGTTCGAGTGCATCCGGTTGTCCTCCTGATTGTTGCATGCAAAGTGTTTGATCGTCGTGCCACACCCGGCCTGGGACTGTACGCCGACCGTCATCGCCGCCGCGATGACACCCGAGAGCAGCGGATCTTCGGAGTAATACTCGAAATTCCTGCCGCACAGCGGATTCCGGTGAATGTTCATGCCGGGAGCCAGCCAGAGTGTGACGCCAAACTCTTCCATTTCCTGTGCGACTGCCCTGCCGCACGCTCTTACGATCTCGGTATCCCAGCTCTGCGCGAGCACTGTTCCCACTGGAATCGCCGTGCAGTACTGGTAATACGTCTCTCCCTTCTTTTCCATCTCCCCCCTGGCAAAGAATCCATCTTCGATCGCCATCTCAAAAGGCATGGATATCGGCTTTCCGTCAACAGCCTGATAGGTCTTGTTCAGCCGCAGTCCGGCCGGCCCGTCCGCGAGCACGATGCTTGCAAGCCCCTCTGCGCACCCGCTTGTCTGCGCAGCAGAACCCGGCACGCTGTTCCCGGCCGCGCCGATGCTGCAGCCCTGCGCTTTGGAGATATCCCCGGTTACAAGTTCAATCAGCTGGTCCGTCGTGAGACGGTCCACAAACGCCGCAACCTCGTCCGGAAAATCGCGGAAATTCCTCTCATAACAAACCTCCCGTTTGACAATGTCAAAATTGTGCACCGTGATTTCCGGCCTGTCTCCGGCTTCTTTGAGCCAGGCATTCCTGCGCACATTCAGTTCCCCTGCATCTGCCTTGATTTCATCTAAGGTATCCTGCAAGGGACATATGTGCTCTGTCTCCATCAGGACTGCCTCTCCGTCCATCAAGACGGAGGCACAGAAAACCGAGCTGTCCAGGCTGTTCCCGACAAAGATTCCATAGCGCCCTTCTTCCAAAAGCCACGCAGAGCGTCCCTCGTGATAGGAAGCCATCGCGCTGACCGCAAACCGCACCGTCTTGTCCTCGCTCTCGCCCGGCGCAAGCGGTTTTGTCTTGTAAAATCCCACCAGGCGGCGGTATTCTTTGTCAAGTTTATCCTGCGGGCAGGAGACATACAGCTGTACAACCTCCCTGCCAGTGTAACGTTTCCCAATGTTGGTCACCTTTACCTTGACGCCGATTTCCGCCTCCTGTGTTCCCAGATTAAAATGTTCAATTCCGATTGTCTCGATCACAAAATCCGTGTAGGACAAACCATACCCAAAAGAGTACCGCACCGGAACATTGAACGTGTCAAAATAACGGTATCCCACATAGATTCCCTCCACATACGCTTCCTTATCAACGTTTCCGTTGTTGTGGGAAAACGTGGCCGCATTCGGGTAATCCCCGTAGGCATACGGCCAGCTGTCTGTCAGTTTGCCGCTCCAAACCACATCTCCACTGATCAAATCAGCCAGCGCGTTCCCAGCCTCCATACCCGGCTGGTGCATATAGATGATTCCCTCAATATTGGAATAGCGGTCGGCGAAGGACAAATCTATCATTCCGCCTGTGTTGAGCACAATCACCACATGCGGATACAGGGAGCAGATCTGGTCTACCATCTTCTCTTCCTGCTCTGACAGCATATAATCACCGCCGTCGTTCACGCGGTCTTTTCCCTCTCCAGCCAGTCTGCCCACGACATAGATTGCCACTTCCGCATCCTCCTTCTCGGGAATCCCGCCCGTTGGAAAGAGAAACGGAACCGTGCTGTAGGCATAGAAAAAGTGAAAGTTGGAGCTGTCTGCCTCCCGCAGCTTAGCCTCTTTCTGCCAGATCGCGTCGCGCCACTCTGCACGCGCCTGTTTATAAGCGTCATCATATGCGTCCAGCCAGCCCTTCGTGGCAATCCTGTACCCGGCATTGGTCAGCCCCTCCAGAATGCTGACTGTCCCGCGGCTGTTGACATCGCCCGAACCTGTACCGCCTTTTAATGTATGGGCGGCTCCCGCACCATACAGGGCAACCGCCGTACCCTTTGGCAATGGCAGAATATTATTATCATTTTTCAGCAGTACCATACCCTCGGCTGCCGCGCCCCGCGCAATCTGCCTGTTTCGAGACTCGTAGCTGCGCTCCTCTGCATACGGTACTCCCGGTAATGTTCTTTGTTTCATTTTTCTGTTCATCATTTTCCCTCCTGACAATCTTTGGGTGCTTTCCAGCAAAGCCCCTTACAGCATCAGCTGCCCCTCAATCCCATCAAAATCAATCACTTTTATCTCACCGTCCCTGTGCGTGATCGTCACTGGCCCATAGCCGCCCTTCGCCTGCGGGTCCGTGTATGTGATCTTCAGAATCGGAAACAGTTCGTCGTCCGTAAAATCCGCCAGTTCCTCCTTCGTGATCACCTGTGAGACAAGGATTGCCTGTTCATAGTGATTGTGGCTGCGCCTCGCCGTCTCTGCATAGACGATAACGGACCGCTCCGAGTCGGGATTGGTGCCGATGCTGTTCACCGTTTTCAGGCTGTCCCAGCCATCATAAATTGTCATGGCAAGCTGTTTCTCCCGCCCTGTGAAATCTTTCCCTTTCAGAATGACAGCGCGCGCCGTTCCGCCCTCGTACTCCCGCTCCCTGGTGATGACCTCCGTTCCGTTATCGGGAAAACCGTATGCCCCGAGTGTCAGCTCGACCGGTTTCTTGAACAGCCGGAGCTTATCCGCGCGCACCACACCGTAAGGCACCGTGTAATCAGCGAGGTTCACCGCCTGAATCCAGTGGCACTCCGTCTCCAACTCATAGCCGAAAAACTGCCTACGGTAGAGCACTCCGTCCCGCTCCCCGTGCCAGAAGGTCACATTTGCCCTGTCGTATGTGTCTGTCGTCACGTCATGGAGGACATACTGCTGCGACTCCACGCAGTTGAGAGGCGCTGACTCCGCAGCTTCGCATGGCGTGGATTCCCATGGATATTTTGTGTTAAAACACAGCTTGGAATAATTCCACATACCATGTATGTCCGTCTTACTCTTGACGACTTTGCCGCTTCTCAAAATCGTCTCGCCGTTTGCCTTGTGGTTGCTAAAACACAACGCCGGACCGTTCAAGTTCGTTGTCCTGACTTCTTTTTCACCCAGCTTTTCCCATGTCCCGTTGTTTTCCTTCGCCGTCCAGAAAGGGTGGTCGGCGGGCAGATGCAGGCACAGAAATGCCTTGCCAAGCCAGAACGGGGACTCGGCGCACGAGTAGCCCTGCACGAGCGGCGTAAACTGCCCGTAAAATCCAAGCGTCGGAATTCCCTTGTACAGGAAATCCTCGCGCCCCATAAACTGCATCAGGGAACCCGACGAAATGCGCCTTGCAAGTCCGGGATCTGCCTCATAATTTTGCAGCATCATATTGCCGTCAAATGCGCTGGTGGCGGCGTTCCGGTAGATATTGCTCCGCCCCCACATATTTGTATAGCCGTCCGCATCAAAAAAGTCCGCGTACGTGCGCATCAGCGCATTGGAATTCTCCTCAAACCGCTTTGCCAGATACGGCTCGTGTTCATAGCCGTACCACTGGTTCCAGAGCGGCGCATAGACATTAAATGCCCAGCAGGAATAATAATCAAACGAATGCCCGTCGCGATACCAGCCGTCCCCCGCATAGTAGGCAAGAATCGCCTGCGCGTGCTCCCGCATGATGTCCGCGTCGATCGCATAGCCTTCCATATGCAAGAACGCCATATCAAGCATGTTAAAAAGCCGCCAGTTCTGCGGCACGGTATTTCCATGCGCGTACTCGAGCAGGAAATCCGCGATGATGTCTTTCTCCGCCTTTGTATACGTGTCCCATATCTCCTCTTTACTCATCCACAGACAGATGACAAGCGCGCACGTCTCAACAGTCTGCTGGAACGCGCGGAACGGATTGGTATCCTGGGACAGTTTTTTGCACTCCGCGTAACTTCCCACATACACGCTGTCGCCCGGCGTGCATGACCGCAGGATCTGGTTCTTGTAATAATTTCTGACACTAATGTCATTTAATACGAGCTCCGGCTTGATATGAATGAGCGGCGCGGCGATAAAAAGGGAACGCGCAAGCCCCTCAAAATACTCCGCCTTGAACTCCCACACCGCGTCGGCACTGTGCGGGTATGTCACCTTTGTCTCCTTTCTCGGCATCACGACAGGATCTTCAAAATCCTTGATATTCTGAAAGATTCCATTTAACAGATACTCCGCCGCCTCGATCCAGCTCTCGCGCGTCAGTCCGGTGTACGGGCTCAATTCGTAGTCTACATGCTTCGGTTCAAATACATTTTTCACACTGATTACCTCGTTTTCTAATACTGCTCTTTACCAGATGAAGAATTCCTTCCCCATCAGTTTCCAGATCACTTCTATAAAATAGTAGTCCCCATAGATAATCGAAAATTCATGCTCCGCATCATGATATGCCGCTGTACACTTCTCGACCAGATTGTCCACATTCTCGTCCCAGTTGCAGCGCTTCTCCGCGAGCGCCCTGAGCATCTCGAGTGCCGCGTCCTCATATTTGGACTTTTCATTCTCAGGCACATATTTTGCAAGCTCAAGCAGACCGCAGGACGCGATCGCCGCCGCGGTGGAGTCCTCGTAAGCCGGCGTCTCGGGCTGTCTGAAATCAACTGGTATCAGCTTTGACGCGGGGATATTGGCAATAAAGTAATCCGCCACTTTCTTCGATGTAGCAAGATACCGCTCCTCCTTCGTGTGGATATAGCTCAGTACAAAACCGTACACAGCCCATGCCTGCCCTCTCGTCCACGAGGAGCCATGTCCATAACCCTGTCCTCCGACAGAGTGCAGATACGCGCCGGTCTCGGCGTCAAACTCGATGATATGCTTCGCTGAACCGTCCTCACGGATAAAGTGTTTCATCGCAGTGTCCGCGTGCATCTTTGCGATGTGATAAAACTTCGGATCGTGCAGCTCGTCGCCCGCCCAGTACAGAAGCGGCAGGTTCATCATACAGTCGATGATCGCGCGCCCCGCAAAGGAACCATCCTCATTGCCGTCCCAGTTATTCCACGCGCGGATAAATTTCCCGACCGGATTAAAGCGGCTTGCCAGGTTGTCCGCCGCGAGCAGCGCCCGGTTCCGCGAAGCCATGTCTCCTGTCAGGCGATAGTGTGCGACTGCTGTCGGCAGCCACTTAAAACCGCTGTCGTGATCCATGCCCTGACGGTTCATGAGGTTTTCATCCAGTTTGATCTCCGTGCGCAGCGCGTTCTCCAGATAGACGGGCTCCTTCGTCGCGTGGTAGAGCTGCCACATCATGCCACCCCAGAAACCGTTTGTCCACCAGCAGATTTCCGTCTTTCCCCTGTCGTCAAACACACCGTCCTTTGTCGTGTAGGGAATCTTGTTCCGGCTCCGCTCCGCGACCTTCTTTTCCTTTGCGAGAATCTTTTCGTAGACCTCGCTGATCCATTCTCTTTCCATAGCGTCCTCCTTATTTATTTTATCGTTTCTGTCCCCTGCTATACAGCTTGTCAAGATTAATGGTCAAATCCTCAAAAATACAGCCAGACACATCTTCGTCCCAGTTATACTGATTGGAGCGCTGGTCTTTCTCAAAATCAAAAACAGTGATTGTTTTCTTCTGTGGATTCACGATCCAATACTCACGCACACCAGCAGTACGATACTTAAAAAGCTTGATACCATAGTCCCTCTGCGGATCTGACGGGGACGTAATTTCGATAATCCAGTCCGGCGCGCCGTTACAGCCTCGCTCATCAATCTTGTCACGATCGCAGATCACAGAGAGATCAGGCTCGACATAATTCTTGTCATCTGCATTCAGAAATACCGCGAATGGTGCAGGAAGGACTTCACACATTCCACCCCTGGCATCAATATAATTTCCGATCACCCGATCGAACAAGTGCACTAATTTCTGATGTGCGAAACTAGGCACGGCCATATTATACATCCGCCCATCGATCAGCTCTGCCCGACAGCCTTCCGGAAGCGCATAAATGTCATCAATTGTATATGATTCTGCTTTTGGCAATGTCATAATCCCACCCCTTTGTTATACTGGCGGTCGAAAAGACTGACCGCTCAGTATAAAGTTATGCACACAGCCGCATAAGGAAATATGCCACTTCGTGGCTACGGCTGGCGCAATACTCACGGCAGATTTCATCTGTCGTGAGTATAAATGAAACTCTGCACAAATATTCTATCATAGAACTACTGAAATGTCATTCTTTCTCCACCGATATACACGTCGGCAATCTCATTTTTTTCATCTAACAGTACCAGATCTGCGTCCTTGCCGTCGGCAATCGAACCCTTCCTGTCATAGACGCCAATCAGCTTCGCCGGATTTTCCGTCAGCATCGGCAGGATATCAGTCAGTGGAAGCCCCGTAAACGCAAGCAGATTTCCCAGCGCCGCCCCCTGCGTGAGTGTGCTGCCCGCGCGCACGCCCGTGTCGGCCAGTTTGGCGTCCCCGTCCTTCACGACCACGCTGTTGACGCCCAGATGATAGTTGCCATCCGGCAGTCCGGCGGCCATGATCGAATCTGTGATGGCTACAACCCTATGGATTCCTTTGGTCTTTATAATCAGCCGGACTGTGCCCGGGTGCAGGTGCCGTCCATCGCAGATGATTTCACAGTATGCGTCGGACTCCAGCGCAGCGCCCCAGATGGCCGGCTCATGCTGATGCAACAAGCGCATGGCGTTTCCGATGTGGGTAACTGCCCGCACGCCCCGCCGGATCGCGTCCATCGCAGTCGCATAGTCCGCGCCAGAATGCCCGATAGCCACTGTGATACCGCGCTTTGTCAGCTCCGGTATCAGCTCTGGCACACCCTCCACCTCTGGGGAGACTGTGATGTATCTGATCGCGCCCTCCGCTAATGCCTGATAGCGCTCCACCAGGCTGATATCGCCCTTCCGCAGCAGCTCCTCGGGCATCGCCCCCTTGTACTCCGCCGCCAGAAACGGTCCTTCCATATGAAGGCCCAATAGCTGCGCCCCACTGCGTGCACTGTCCCTGTATGCCTTGTATGCATCTATACACCGCTCTGTCTGCTCCGATGTGTCCGTCAGCACGGAAGCCAGCCACGCAGTCGTGCCATTCTCTGCAAAAAAGCTGCCAATCTTCTCAAAATCATCCGCGGACGCCCCGTTGACATCCACCCCCACCGCTCCGTGGGTATGAATGTCAATAAATCCGGGAACCACTTTCTTATGGGCGCCGTCTATGACCTCCACATCAGGCGGAATCTCACACCCTGCCGGATAATACCGGAGCGTCCCTTCACGGATTTCCAGAACTCCTGTCCGAAACTGTCCTTCCATATAAATCTGCGCATTGATAATGTATTGTTCTCTCATGATTCCCTCCACACCCAAATCAGTTTTCTTTCATTATATATAATTTTCTATTATTTTTCTACTATTTTATTTATGCAGACAAAATACAACGCTCTTGACAGTGCGATACATTTTATGTATAATGAACATTGTTCAGTTTGAGTGTTTATATTTTGAAATGATTAGAGGTGATCAGATGAATACAATCGTGACATCAAAAGAAGAACTATTGAAAACCAGCCGGGAACTGATTCAGCAGCAGGGCTGGAGCGCCGTCAGTATCCGTTCTGTCGCGTCGGCCTGCGGGGTATCTGTCGGATCAATCTATAATTATTTTGATTCCAAGGCTGCGCTGATGAGCGCCACGGTGGAAAGCGTCTGGCATGAGATCTTCCACCAGCCGGAGGACGAAGCTATATTTCAGGATACGCTGTCCTGTATTACCTGGATGTACGAGCGAATGGAATACGGCCGCAGACAGTATCCCGGTTTTTTCACGCTTCACTCTCTGGGCTTTATGCAGGAAGATAAGCTGGATGGCAAACGGCGGATGCAGCAGACCTGGCAGCATATCTTAGGCGGACTGTGTTCTGTCTTGAGAAGGGATGCCAACATCCGGCCTGACGCCTTTTCGGAGCAGTTCACAGTGGAGCAGTTTGCAGATATTTTATTTTCACTGATGCTGTCCGCCCTGTTGCGGCAGGACTACAATCCTGATGCTGTATTGGAGATTGTGCGGAGGATTCTTTATTAAGAGGAGGAGAGTTTATGCAAGCAATCGTAGAAACCTTATTTGACGCTGTATATTTGATTTCCGTGATCACCATTGGAATTTTAATGATCCGCGGTAGCAAGGACAATCGCCAATTTCGCCTGTTTGGCTGGATGGCTGTCGTGCTGGGAGCCGGTGACGCTTTCCACCTCATTCCTCGCGCTCTGGCTCTGTGCACCACTGGTCTGGAAAATTATACTGTCGCCCTGGGGCTTGGAAAGTGGATTACCTCAGTTACCATGACGATCTTCTATGTGCTGCTTTACTATGTCTGGCGGCAGAGATATCAGATCAGGGGGCAGCGTGGACTGACAGCCAGCGTGTACGTTCTGGCCGGTGTGCGGATTATTCTGTGCATGATGCCCCAAAACCAATGGCTGAGCGCCGAAGCGCCTCTCTCCTGGGGAATTTATCGCAACATTCCCTTTGCCCTGCTGGGACTTTTGATCATCATTCTGTTCTATCGCAGCGCAAAGGAGCATGAGGACAGGAGGTTCCGCTGGATGTGGCTAACCATTGTGCTGAGTTTTGGTTTTTACATCCCCGTAGTACTGTGGGCAAATACCATCCCCATGATCGGAATGCTGATGATTCCCAAAACATGTGCTTACGTGTGGACAGTGCTCATTGGATATTTTGCCATGAAACAGGAGTGCCAATGACAAAAAAATGTCAGTAAACCAACGCCTCGATTTGCCCGTTTTCCGGATGATCGATTCCCAGGACATACTGCATCAGTGTTCCATGGCACACCACGATGACGGCATGATAATCTTTATATTTGTCCAAAACCTTTGTCACGCGCTCTCTCATTTGCCCGGCGGATTCCCAGAGAGGCTGCGTTCCTTCAGGATGCTGTCCGTGATGTTCTGTCAGGCTGCGGTACGATGCCTCTGCCATTTCAGCAGGCAGAAATTCATAGGAGACGCCGTCTGCCAGCCATTCGTGCAAATCCGTTTCCACCCGCAGCTCAAGATTTAAGTCTCTTGACAAAATAGCCGCGCTGTGCATCGCCCGGCCAAAGGGCGATGTGATGATCAGCTCGGCGCTCCGCAGCCTGCCGTCCTTCGCCGTCTCATGGATCTGTTCGATTCCATTTTCTGATAAAGTCATCATATTAAAGGCAAATCCCTTATAAAACTTCTCTCCGGCCATGGAAGTATCCATCTGGCCATGGCGTATAAAATAAAACGTAGTCATGGTGCTCCCCCTAACAATCAATATGAAAAAATTTTTGTCCTTTGCTTATGCCAAGCTCTTCGAACTGAATACCATATTTTGGCCGAAAATGACTGAGACAGTCGGCCTGATTATCATACCATGAAATTGTCTCTGTATTTTCATCCATCTCATCTGCAATCGAGTAGGGAAGAGCCAGCTTCACCTACTCGCGCGCCGGGCTCCCGTCAGCGTATGCTGACATATTTCCTCTGGGTGCCCGTGTGCATAAAAAGTATTCAGATTATATTCGTCAGTATACATGACATACCTGCCCTGCTTCTTCTGCATCGCGCAGGTATATACAATTTGCTCTCCATCCACTTCAATAATCCTGCTTATTCCTATCTGTTTCCCGTTTTCCAGGATACGGAGTAATTTTTCTTTTTCCATTGCTCTTCTTCCATTGCTTTTCGTGTAATAAAACTTCTTCCGGCTTCGGCTGCATCTTTTATGAAATCTGCCGTGAGTATCGCGCCAGCCGCAGCCACGAAGTGGCTATATTTATGTGGCTTGTGCGCATCACATTATACTGAGCGGTCAGTCTTTTCGACCGCCAGTATAACATCTCCAATGAGCAAAAGCAATAAAATTATTAAAATCATAAATATCATAATATCATAAAATCATAAAAATCATAACCGTACATAAATGTTATAGCAATGCACGCGTGATTATGATATAATCAACCGTAAAGAGCGTCTCTAAAAGAAAATCTCTACATTATTAAAGCGCAGTTCTATACCGAAAGGAGTTGTAATTCTTATGGAAACAATCAACGATACGCTGACGATACCGCTCGATCATGCCCGCTTTCATCTGGGCGATGTCCCCGATGCGTGGCAGGCATGGTATGCGGACGATGCGTGGGAGACTGTATCAATCCCGCACGACTGGTCTGTCCATATGCCCTTTTCAAAAGAGTATTCCAGCGGCACCGGATATCTCGCGGGCGGCATCGGCTGGTACCGCATCCACATCGCCCCTGACGCAGCCTGGAGGGGAAAGCACATTCGCATCCACTTTGACAGCATCTACAAAAACAGCCGTGTCTGGTGCAACTCCACCTACCTCGGCGAGCGTCCAAACGGCTATATCTCCTTTGGTTATGATGTGTCCGATTGTTTTCATTTTGATGCCGACAATATCATCAGTGTGTATGTCGACCGGCGCGAGCTGTCCGATTCGCGCTGGTTTACGGGCTCCGGCATCACAGGGCGGGCTGCGCTCTCCATATCAGAAAACATTTATCCCGTCGACAACGGCATCTTTTTCCACACACCGAGAGTCGGCAGTGACAGCGCCGACTACGAGATTGTCAACGAACTGGAAAACGCGACGGACAAGAGCAGCCTGGTCACCGTCACAAATGTCATCTTCGACGACGAGGGAACGCTTGTGGGCGAGGCTGTATCACAGACAACCATCAAGGCGCACACCTCCATGCAGGTAACCAACGCAGGGACGATACAGGCTCCAAAGCTCTGGTCTCCCGAAGCTCCGAATCTGTACACCCTGAAAACATACATCTCCTACCAGAAATCGTATCAGGTTCACGAGATGAAAGTCGGTATCCGAAATTTCCGCTTTCACCCCGACAGGGGCTTTTTTCTCAACGGAAAATCATACAAGCTCAAGGGCGTCTGTCTGCACCACGATGCCGGCTGTCTCGGCGCCGCCGTCCCCTATGAGATCTGGTGCCGCAGGCTCATCAAGCTTAAGAAAATGGGCTGCAATGCCATCCGTATGAGCCACAATCCGCACATGCCCGAGCTGTACGCGCTGTGCGACGTCCTTGGCTTTTTTGTGATGGACGAGGCCTTTGATGAGTGGGAAGGGCCGAAAAACAAATGGTGGCAGGGGCACAATGTCTATCCGCCAAAACATCAGGGCTATTACACTGATTTTCCCGTGTGGCATGAGCGCGATCTTGTGGATATGATCTGGCGCGACCGCAATCATCCAAGCGTGATCCTATGGAGTATCGGCAATGAGATCGACTATCCCAACGATCCCTACTGCCATCCGGATTTTATGTCCATGGCAGACAGCTGCGTTACCGGTAACAATGACGCCAACAAGCCGGAGGCGGAGCGCATGTACAATCCTGCGCGTCCAAACGTAGAGCGCCTCGCAGTGCTTGCAGGAAAACTGTGCACTATCGCAAAATCCGCTGACACCACGCATCCCGTAACGCTTGCAGCCGCTTTCCCTGAGTTCTCCGCGAAGCTCGGCTTCATTGATGCCGTCGACGTTGCCGGTTACAATTACAGGGAAAATCTGTATGCGGAACACCATCTTGCCTTTCCCGACAAGCCGTTCCTCGGAAGCGAGAACGGCCACCGCCTTCAGGATTGGCGCGCGGTGACCGACAATGAATATATCTCCGGTCAGTTTCTGTGGACAGGCATTGACTATCTCGGCGAAGCGCACGGCTGGCCAATTCACGGTTCCAGCGCGGGACTCATCACACTCGCAGGATTCGAGAAACCAGGTTATTACCGCAGACAGAGCTTCTGGTCAGATACACCTGTGATACACCTGACCACCATACGAAAAAGTGACAACTGTGTCACATTCTGGGGAGAAACCGCAGAGGACGCCTACGCCTGCGAGTTTGCACCATCTGCTGAGAGCTGGAACTACTGCGCCGGGGAAATGATCACTGTCAAATGCTACACAAACTTAAAATCGTTTGATCTGTTTCTAAATAACAAAAAACTCGGCACTTACGAAAAAGACCAGGATAAGGACTGCGTGATCACAACAATTCGGTTCGAACCGGGAGTCCTGACAGCAAAGGGCAGCAAAAATGACATCAGTGTCAGTCACAGCCTGCACACGACCATGGCGGCCTGTCAGATGTCAATAGAGGAATACACCCTGAATCAGGAGGCATGTGATATCATTGCGGACGCCGTCGGCTACCGCAATCCCATCCATCAGCTTGAAGTCACCATGCTCGACGGAAATGGAAACCGCGTATATCACGATTCCACGCTGCTCCATGTGTCTGTCGCCAACGGGACGCTGCTCGGCCTCGAGAACGGAGATCTCGCCGACGTCACGGAGTACACCGCAGACTACCGCAGGGCGTACAGAGGGCAGCTTGTGATCTATGCCACCGACAACGGGACCACCACAGACGAAGCGCCATTGACAGTGACGGTCAGTGGGGATATGATTCGCACAGAGACGATAGAAATATAAACTATAATAATCGAGTAGAGATAACTTACCCTATTCCTTGTCTTTTTCTCCGCTATCACCGCTAAAAAGTCAGTTGCATAGCCCACTATGCGTCCGATTTTTTAGCGGCGCTATCAAAGAAAAAGGGGTTTTATTATGTCGATAAAACAGTCCTGTTCGGAAACGCATTTAAGACGAATGACAGCCTGAAATTTGCAGTTCTGACAGGGTGTCTGAGGATATCTAAGGAAAGTAATGTCTCGGCAAATGCCGAGACATCGGAAAAACGCCAAGGGCGTTTTTCTCAGACATCTCCGAAAGGAGATCTCTTGTTTACCGGACTGAATAATTTTAAGGTATATACTGTAAAAGACGTGTGCTATAAGGAATATTTTGGTTTTACGGATGCGGAAGTCAGACAGATTACGGAAATGGTTTAAGGATGAATCACGGAAGGATACACTGGAATCGCGTGCTATAAAAAACGGTGCAGGGTGGTTTCGGGTTAAGATAAATATATGAAAATGGAGGATTAAGACAGAATGAAAGTTTTGATTATTAATGGAAGTCCGCGGGTGAACGGGAACACCGCCATTGCGGTCAATGAAATAGCAGGGGTATTCCACGCAGAAGGCGTTGAAACAGACATTGTACAGGTCGGGAATAAGGATGTAAGAGGCTGTATCGCGTGCGGCCAGTGCGCAGGGACGGGAAAATGTGTGTTTGATGATATCGTGAATGAGCTCGCCCCTAAATTTGAAGAGGCGGACGGTCTTGTTGTCGCAAGCCCGGTTTATTATGCCTCTGCAAATGCAACCCTGATTGCCGTGCTGGACCGCCTGTTTTACAGCACGCATTTTGACAAGACCATGAAAGTGGGGGCGAGCGTCGTCTGCGCAAGAAGGGGCGGCTGTTCGGCAACATTTGATGAGCTCAACAAATATTTTACCATCTCCAACATGCCAATTGCTTCCAGCCAGTACTGGAACAGCATCCACGGCAGGGAGCCGGGACAGGCGGACATGGACGAGGAAGGAAAGCAGACGATGCGTGTGCTCGCCAGGAACATGACATTCCTGATGAAATGTATCGCACTGGGCAGGGAACAGTTTGGCCTCCCAGAAACCGAGGGACATGTATGGACGCATTTTATAAGGTGACATGAAGCGGAGGAGATACATATGTCAGGATATTTAATCAAAGATACCACAAGGGAAGAACGCGAGCAGCTTGTGGCAGAGTCGCTCGGGAACATTTCTGCGTCCTGTGACGGGTGCAGGGCGGGAATTGTGGAGATGTATCAGGATTACATTGACGGGAAAAAGGAACTAAAGGAAATCAACATGGAATTCCGCGCAGGATATGTTTCAGCAGATGAGAAGCCTAGCCGGACAGGCTGCGGGATATATTGAACAAATTTCCAATGGCTTCCCTGGGAGCCAGATTCTGTCAGGGTACATTTTCCCTGCATTTGTTCAAAATAGTGTGATTTACTTTATAAGATGTGATATACTGTTAAAAATGCAATTTTTTCTGGGAAAGGGGTAAGGTATGGAAGGAAAGGCAAAGCTTCCCATGGGAATTGAAAACTTTATGGAAATGCGTACAGGGGGATTCTATTATGTCGATAAGACCGGACTGATTAAGACACTGCTGGAGAATCTGGGAAAAGTGAACCTGTTTACGCGTCCGAGACGGTTTGGAAAGACGCTGAACATGAGCATGCTGAGATATTTTTTTGAAGCGGGCAGCGACATTCAGCCGTTTGATAACGCCACGATTTTTGACGGGCTTGAGATTTCAGGGGAAAAAGAACTGTGTGAGGAGTACATGGGGAAATTTCCTGTGATTTCAATTACGTAAAAGGGGGCAACAGGAGAAAACTTTGAAGAGGCAAAAGTAATGCTTCGGAGAATCATAGGGAGAGAGGCGATGCGGTTCCGGTTCCTGCTGGAAAGCGACCGGATTGATGATACAGAACGCAGCCAGTATGAGGCACTTATCGGAACGGATAAAACAGGCACATTTACCATGTCAGACGACCTGCTGAAAGACAGCCTGCTGATGCTGTCGCAGTTCCTGCAGAAGCATTACGGACAGGGTACGGTCATGCTGATCGACGAATACGACGTGCCGCTTGATAAGGCATACCGGGCAGGATATTATGATTCCATGGTGGAACTCATCAGGGTTTTGTTTGGCAGTGCGTTTAAGACAAACGACAGCCTGAAATTTGCAGTGCTGACAGGGTGTCTGAGGATATCAAGGGAAAGTATCTTTACCGGGCTGAATAATTTTAAGGTATATACTGTAAAAGATGTGCGTTATAATGAATATTTTGGTTTTACGGATGCAGAAGTCCGGCAGATGCTGGAATACTATGGGTTTTCAGACCAGTATGGTGCAGTCAGGGAATGGTATGACGGTTATCTGTTTGGCAGTCTGGGCATATACTGTCCGTGGGATGTGATCAATTACTGCGGCGACCTGCGTGACGGGAGTGTGACGGAACCGCAGAATTACTGGGTAAACACGAGCAGCAATGACATTATCAGGAGATTTTTAAGCAGGGCGAAAACAGCGGACAGAAACGACATCGAACAGCTGGTTAACGGAAACAGCATTAAAAAGACAATCCGCCAGGAACTGACTTACCGGGATCTTGATTCCAATCCGGATAACCTGTGGAGTATCCTCTTCACAACCGGGTACCTGACACAGCGCAGTGCACAGACCGGGGAACTGACTGAACTTGTTATCCCGAACAGGGAAATACGGTGGATTTTTATCCGTCAGATCCGTGAATGGTTCAGGTGGGAAACCGAAAAAAACATGGAAAACCTGGAAGGCTTCTGCAGGGCATTCCTGGAAAACGACACGGCGGCCATTGAGGAGGGATTTAATACATACCTGAAAAAAACAATCAGTATCCGTGATACCATTGCCGGCCTTGCCGGCAAGACAAAAAAGGAAATGAAGGAAAACTTTTACCACGGGATATTACTCGGCCTTTTTGGAAACATGGACGGATGGGATGTCCAGTCAAACGCTGAGTCCGGCGATGGTTACAGTGACATCAGTATAGAAATTGAAGATCAGGAAACAGGTATTGTCATTGAATTAAAATATACGGAAAATGCGTCATTTGACACCGCATGCAGGGAGGCCATGAAGCAGATCAATGACCGGAACTATGGGGAAAAACTGGTTGATGATGGTATGACAACCATCCGCAAATACGGGATCGCGTGTTATAAAAGACGCTGTAAGGTAATTTCTGGATAAAAGGAATAAAGACGAGCCGGAAGGAGTCTGGTTTTAGGGAAAAAATACAAAAATCAAAAAATTTAATAATGGTCTTATAACGTGACCGGAATAAAGGTGCTCCCGTCTGTCCAGCCGAGTGTAAGCATGCGGAACCCCAATTTGTATGCATGCTTTGCGTGGTATATACTTTTGCAAGCAGTTCCACTTTCTTTGAACGGCAGCGTTCAAACATGGAGTCATCAATTGTCAGGACGTTGACGCGTTCTTCAGAATCCAGGGGGGACTATGGCGTTTTTTATAATGCGTGCTGCAAGTATTGTTGTAAAACGTATCCAGTTAATCTGAACCGACTTCATAAAACGGTATACGGTATCCTTCGCAAAAGGAGGTGCATTTTTGCCGGTGAGAAGGTTCATATACATGCTCCTGTTTGAAAATATCAGGAGACATAGATACTGGAAACTTCAATAACAGGAATGCCTTTCCTTTTATAGGCATTAGACTGCTTTAATGCGGAATAAACATGAAATCTGTGGAAAAACCTCTTAATAGATTCAGATACCTGCTTTTCATTCTGGATGTCTTGTGTTATACTTTTATTCATAGCATGAGCCCTCCGGTTTTTAATTGTTTTCACAACTCAATTATACCCAAACCAGTAGGTTTCATGCTATATTTTTGCCAGAAATTATTGAATTTTCAAGGTACACAAGCACTTATTCAAGTGCGAAGTTTGAGTTATATATTAAACAGTTATTCTCCTGTATCTCCTTTTTTATTTTTCTTAATATATCCTGACTCAAATCTAAAATCCATGTTGGTTCTTTTTCTAGCTTATCAGTTAAAGCACAAGCTATCTCATTAACCATCTTATACTGTTCATTTGATATAATTCCTTGTTTAAGTGCCATTTCTAGTTCATCACGATCATCTTCTACTATTTGAAATGTACTTGAAACAATTATATCTAAAAACATATCATTATAGTAAAACACACCATCCCTATCTGTTCCTTTTTCGTCAATTATATCAATGTACCATAAAATAGGTTTCATTTTATTATCCATATACATTGTAATAACGTAATTCGCATGCTTTGGAGAGATAACAAGCCATTTGTAACCATTATCTGCAACTATAATTTCTCTACCAAATATGCTCCACACTTGTCTTTTTTTAACATGCACAATTTCAATAAATCCATATCGATTGTCTTTATCCTCATAAAGGTATACATTTTTTTTCTGTATAGATTTATTCCATTCATCAAAAGTCAATCTTACATGTTTTATGACTAACTCTTTTTTCATTATCTAACCACTCCCTTTTATTACCAATTACATAATTGTTGATACTAAAGTCTGCCATACGTAACGCAATATCAAAAACAAGTTTACTGGCTGCTGATTTAATTCTTTTCATACCTGCTCCAATCCGCACATTCTAAATGCACATATACTATATTATTTCTTTGATTGTCATTTTATCACAAATTACGACACAAAAACGCAACTTGGAAAAATCAATAATATACTTGGAAAAATTAATCTTTCATTAAAAAAAATGCCATATAAGGAAATATCCCTACACAGCATCTATATAGAAAATAATATCTACTTTAAACCAATCTTTTGTATTTTGTACTTTCATCTCACCGTGATATTTTTCCACAATATTCTGAACACTTTTCATTCCCAGACCATGTCTGCAATGATTATTCTTCGTAGTAATATATTCTTCACCTTTCTTTTTTATCAAACCATTATATGTATTATATAAACTAACGTAAAGTACACCTTTCATATAAGAAATATACAGATCCAGACTTTTGTTCTCTGCTTTTTCCACAGCCTCCAGTGCATTTTCAAGAAGATTACCTAATAGCATATTCAAGTCAAAATCAGGCATAAAACAAGTTTCCGGAACCTGAATAACAATATTCCTTTTACACTGCAACTGATCGGCTCTTGCAAGCATATGGTTTACAATACAATCAATCCCACTGTTTCCTGTTTTTATATATTCTCCAAACACATTAGCGTTTTGTGCAATCTGCTCCGCGTATATTTGAGCTTCCTCAAAATTGCCTTTCTGCATATACTGCGTCAACATCAACATGTGTTTTTTCAGGTCATGGCGGAGTAATCGTATTTTTTCTTCTGATTGCTCGATCAAATCAAATTGATGTCGATACATAATAATCTGTTGCTGCATAGTTATTTGTTCGATCTCCTGACTGCATGCCTCGTTTATTTTTACATATAAATGATATGTGCAAATGTTTATAATTGCTACAATACACATTCCTGCCATAGCAAATTGATTTTCCAGATTAGCCTGCATCAATAAATTCACCAGGACAACACCCCCAATAGAAATTATCATCATGTTTAGGAAACTGCCAATTGGCAGCCGTGTCTGTTTATTTGTTTTTATATAACGTTCCAGCGTAAAAATAATAATCAACCTGATTAGATTTGAGCTTAAATTTCCAGCAGCACTCTGTGCCGCATCCATTCCAGCAAACACTCTCCATACAATATTTTCTACTACCACACCAGACGTCAGTACGATAAGTGATACCACCAACTTACTAAAAATATTTCCATCATAAATCACAACAACCAGAACCAAAATGCTAATAAATGCTGACATTGTTATCATTAAAGAATCAGTACAATAATAGGAAATCAGCCAATTAAAAGTACCTGCTATCATATAAATAATCCACGGTCTAACAAACGGTTCTCTCTTAGATTTTAATATGAAATTAACAAACCGTATATCTACATACCAACTCAAAATATAATAGATTAGCCTAAATATAATGTTATCCGTTTCCATTCTATACTCTCATCCTATCTTTTTGTACTTATATTCCATTCCAATATCTTTTCACGAATCTTCTTCCGATATAACTGACTTATTGGTATCTTTTCCCCATCCACCATAATAACTTCGTTTGGTCGAAATTCTTTGACATAATTTACATTAACAATATAAGATTTATGTACAATATAGAATTTGTCATTAGAAATCCTTTTTTCGACATTTGACATAGTGTCATAAAATTCTTTTATCCCTTCATTTGTGACCATCTTTACTTTTTTGCCCTCACACATCAAATATCTGATTTCATCTTCTGCCAGGCTATAAATACTTTTTCCAATATGATAATTAAAAAAAGTATTACCTCCATCAAATAACCTTCTGTACTCTGACATAACATGAAAAACCGATTCTCTACAAACCGGTTTTATCAAGAAATCCAATGGACGGATTCGAAATAACTGCATTGCGTAATTCTCTTTAATAGAAACAAAGACAATTTGAGTCATTTCATTTTTAAATCTATCTCGAATTGTCTTTCCAACACCTACACCATTTATTCCTTTAAACTCAATGTCCAGAAATAGTAAATGAAAAGGCGGATGCTCTTCCATATAATCTATTAAAGCTTCCCCACTATGAAAATATTCAATATTTATAATCAACCGTTCTTGTTGTGAAAACATGTTTACTAAATGTGCTAAATTATCACAAAAAACCTTATCATCATCACATATTCCAATCTGATACATTGTTTTCCTCTGTAAAAGTAAATGATACTATTATTACATTAATGAAACTCCTCACTACAGGATTGCAAAGAGTTAGTCCATCTTTTTATTCTCATCATATTATAATTTGAATTTCCTCACAGCAAGTTACAGAACATCAATTTTAGACTTACTTCGCCCGTCATTAGTTTGTTACGCACCAGAATTACGAAAATAATTCGAAGAAAATAAAAAAAATACAATATCTCTAAAATATTAACAGCTACCCAATAATATCTTATCATTCCTCATCTAATCATACAAGGGACAAAATTGTCAATTAAAATATCATTCATGTAACTTTATTATAATACCGCCAAAAAAGGAGCCCGTAAAGCGCAAATATATCTGCACTTTACGGGCTCCTCTTTTATACCCGAGGAGAAAATAATCTGCGACTTATTTTGATATCAGGAGAGAATTTTCTGCTAATCTATAAGTATATTAAATTATTCCTACAAATTCATCATAGCCAACCGTCTTTACAAATTTCCTAAAATGCCCCAAGGGGTACTTCCTTATGTGAAGTATCCCTTTTCGCTTCCTTTTTGCCTATCATTTTACCCGATATCCGGCTCGTCCTTCAGCTCGATCACGCCTGTCGCTTTGCCCTCTGTCTCAAACACTATGATCTCATTTTCTCCCTGTCTCAGCAACGGCGCCGGTATGTACAGGCGTCTCTGCGGTCCGATCTCCCAATACCTGCCGAGATTAAATCCATTGAGGAACACACAGCCCTTTCCCCAGCCGTCAAGCTCCAGAAACGTGTCTCCTGCCTCCTCCACCGCAAACACGAACCGATAAAATGTCGGAAGCCCCTCTGTGCAATCCCTGTCAAAATCAAGCCTGTCAACATTGTCGAGCGGCAGCGGATACATCGTCCAATTATAATGAATATGTCCGTTGATCTGGACGCACTCCGCGATGCCTTTTCGCTGGCGTTCCATCAGCGGCCCGAAATTCACGCGCCCCATATTTTCCATAAGAATGTCAATCGGCGCATTCGGCGCAAACGTAACCGGTTCGTTCTTTGCCATGGGCTCCCCCTCGGCGGACGGCGCATTCGCGTCCTGCGCCTTCTGTACCTTTCCCGAGAGCACGTCATACTCGCCGTCCAGCTCCCTGTCGTACAGGTTTACGACGCGCCTGTTGTCCACGAAGATATTCGCGCGGTCATTTGCCCCCCATAGGCGGATGCGCTCGATATTCTGCTCATGCCGCAGTGTCGAGTGATAGAGGATATAGCCGTAACTCTGTCCGCATTTTTCCATGCAGACCGGAAAGCTGTCCGTGATCGGTTCCGACAGATTATCAAGGTTCTGCAGCAGTCCCGTTTGTGACACGGCTGTCAGTTTTCCATACGCCTTTTTCTGAATCTTTGTTGTAAACTCCACCTTGGGAACCGGCGCGTATTTGCTGATCACCTTCTGGAACTTGTAATACTTCTCTGTAAAATCCCCCGCCTCGGTGAGCAGTGCGTCGTAGTCATACGAGGTCACGTCCGGTGTCAGCTCGTCATAGTAGTTTGAACCGTTCATGAAGCCAAAGTTCGTGCCGCCCTCAAACATGTAGATATTGACATGCCCCATGTCCAGCATATCGTCCAAATCCTGCGGACTCTCCGGATTGCCATGCATATGCCCGCCGTTTCCCCAGTGGTCAAACCAGCCCACCCAGAACTCCGCGCACATCAGCGGACCGCCCTTCGCGTAGGACGAAAGCACCGCAAACCGCTCCTTTGTGCGCGAGCCAAAATTTCCGGTCGGATGGATTCCGTCAAGACAGCCGCAGGAGAGCGCCTCCTCAAATGGGCCGTCCGAGGTGATGAGCGGCACTGTGACACCGCGCTCCAGCATCATATCGCGCATCACTTCCATATAATGGGTATCATCGCCGTAATACCCGTATTCATTCTCGACCTGCATTAGGATCACCGGTCCGCCCTCTGTGATCTGAAGCGGTGTGATCAGAGGAAACAGTCTGTCATAATACTCCCTGACATGCTTTAAAAACGGCTCATGACATGCCCGCAGGCGCATCCCGTCCTCCGCCATCAGCCATGCGGGAAGTCCTCCAAACTCCCACTCCGCACAGATATACGGAGATGGACGCAGTATCACGTAAAGCCCCAGCTCCTCCGCCGTCCTCACAAACTTCACAAGGTCATACCTGCCGTCAAAATCAAACACGCCCTTCCGGGGCTCATGGACATTCCACGCTATATAAGTCTCCACCGTATTACAGCCCATCGCTTTTAATTTTTCCAGCCTGTCCCGCCAATACTCCGGCACCACACGAAAGTAATGGATGCTTCCGGATATCACGCGGAACGGTTTTCCATCCAGATAAAAATTGTCCCTGATCTCAAATCGTCCCATAATGCACCTTCCCTCTATACTCTTTAAAACCACTTTCTTTACTAAATCATATCATTTGTAAAAACAATAGTCAATTGGGGCTGCGCAATCGAGTAGGGGAACGATCTTCTCCACTACTCGCGCGCCGAGCGTCATGACATATTTCCTTTGGGCGCCCGTGCACATAAGAAGGGGGTATGACAGTAGTCATACCCCCCTTAGCTGCTAAACCGTCACTGCAAGTCACTATTTATAAAGCGCATCAAACTGTCTCTGTAACTCCGCAGTCACCTCGTCGATACCTGCTGCCTTCAATGCTGACTGATACTCCGCAACGATATCCTCCGCTGTTCCCGAATACTTACCAAACGCGATCTGCTTCATGTAGTTTGTGTTAATCTCGTTGATGTTGGAGATCTGCGAACGGATATTGTCAACCTCCACTACAAACTGTCCATACGGATACTCGATCTTCAGCTTGTCATACTCGTCGTACAGTGCGTTGATCTTATCCCAGTCACGGCTTGCATCCAGAATCTCGAGGTCATCATTACGTCCCCACCAGAAGTTTGTCGTGCCGTTAATGTTGTCCGTATCCTGATTGTAACCTTCCGGAGTTGTTCTCAGTCCATCCGCTGTCACCTCATAAGATACACCCTCGATACCATAGCAGAACAGCTTGTAGCAGTCCGGATCATTTCTCAGAAGATCATATACCATCAATGCTCTCTCCGGGTTCTTGCTGCCTGCAGAGATTGCCATAGCGCCATGTGTGATGGAGAGCGCTGTCACATTGCCTGTCTCCTGCCCGAAATAGAAGAAACCTGTCTCCGCGTTCGGATCATCATCATAGATCGTGTTTGCCGGTGTGTGGCTGACCAGATCAGTCCATGTCTGTGTATGGTGCTGCTCTGCTGCAACCTTGCCAATCCTGTAGTCATCGCGGTTTGTTGAGGAGGTATTGTTCAGGACGTCCGTCTGCCATACGCCGATCTCATCCCACTCCTTCATCATCTTCGCAAACTCCACAAGGGAATCTGTATCTGTCACAAACGGAGAATATACCGTGTAGAGGTCATTTCTCGTACCACCCCACATTGCAGCGGAGTTGATACCGTCAATAGGCACATAGTCAGAGTGGGAAGCGATCCAGCCGCCTGCCATCTGCGCGTACTGTGTACCATCTGAATCCCACGGGATAATGTCAGGATAGGTCTCCTTCACATACTTAAAGTATGTTGTCAGATCCTCCCAGCTCTTTACACCGTCAGCAAGACCTGCCGCCTTTGCCCAGTCGAGACGATAAATAAATCCGTGGTTCGTCCACTGCGCGTAATTGTCCTCGGGAATCAGGTAAATATCGCCGTCATATTTGCAGAGCTCCCAGTTCTCCGCGGGAACGCTTGCCCATGTCTTCGGCGCATACGTCTTCAACATATCCTCCGAGAGCTCTAAGAATGCGCCATTCTTGGAGTTTGGCCACGCATCCAGCCAGTCAGAAGCTGTTCCGACCAGATCTACCGTACCATCCATCTGCGCCAGTGTCAGGTTGTAGTTTGAGAGATAATCTGTCCAGCTGATGAAATAGGTCTGCAGCTCCGCGTTGCACTTCTCTGTCAGAATCTTGTTCAGCTCTGTCATCATCTCATCGTACTTATCCTTTGTTCCGGTCGGTGTCTCACCGGTTGTCATATATGTAATGACAACATGCTCTGATGTGTCCACATTTGCCCATGGATCATCAGATGAAGCTGCCGCATCGCCGGCAGATGCATTTTCACCGCCGGATGCGTTGTCTGTCGATGCACTGTTATCCGCAGATGCGTTGTCGTTGGATGTAGATGTGTCCGCCGCAGCCGGTGTGTCACCTGTTGTGTCTGAACCGGAACCTGAGTCCGAATTTCCGCCGCAGCCTGTCGTCAGCCCGGCGATCATAGTAGTTGTCAATAGTAACGCCAATACTTTCTTTTTCATTATTTGTCCTCCTATTAATTTATATTACTTATCTCCGCCCCCGCGGAGCCATAGCCTTAAATATATATTCTCAGTACACCCAGAAGAACGCTGCCCTTTGCGTTCTTCCTGTGTGAAGCTTTAGATTTTCTTAGGCGGCGTCTTTTGCCGCCTTAGTAAATCTCTTCACACTAACCTTTGACAGCACCAACGGTGATACCGCTGATAAAGTACTTCTGTACAAATGGATACAGCAGCACGATCGGTCCTGTCGCAAGCACAGCGTTTGCCATCTTCACACTCTCCTGCGGAATATCCGCCAGGTTGATAAACTGGCCGGCAACAGAGTTTTTCAGCGCGTCTGTCTTGTTCACGATCTCATACAGGGTAAACTGCAGCGGCTTCACCGCAACCCTTGAGCTCAAAAACAGTGACGACTGATACCATTCGTTCCAGTAGCCCAGCGCAAGAAACAGTCCGATCGTCGCAAGCGCTGGCTTTAACATCGGCAGAATCAGGGAGACGAAAATCCTCATATCCCCCGCGCCATCGATCTTGCCCGACTCCGTGATCTCATGCGGTATCGACTTGACGAAATTCTTCATCAGTATGATCAGCCACGGCGACATCAACAGGGGCAGCAACACTGCCAGATAGCTGTCCTTCAAGTGATAGGTCTGTGTCATCAGCAGGTAGTACGGTGCCAGTCCCGCCTGAAACAGACTCGTGAAATAGATGAAAAACGATATTGCATTTCGAAACGGAAAGTCCTTTCTCTGCAGCGCATATCCTGTCATGGCGATGATGGACAATCCGATCGCCGTCCCGACCACTGTCAGAATAATCGTCACCAGATAGGACCACCAGATCCCGCCGCTCTTTGTGACCATGTTATACGCTGTCAGTGTGATATCCTTCGGCAGAAGCTGCACGCCCTCCGCCCTGATCACCGACTCACTGGTGAAGGATGTGCTGACAATGATGATAAACGGCACGATACAGCAGAAGGAGTAGAGTGTCAGGAACACATATCCAAATCCCCTGATAATTTTATCCGAAGTGCCAAGCTTTACTTTGGCGCCTGATTCCATTAAGTCTTTATCTTCTTTCTTTGCCATGTTGCTCCTCCTCTCCTAGAACAGTGAATAATCCGGTTCTATTTTCTTTACAATAAAGTTCACAGTCATAACGATGATGAAACCTATCACAGACTGGTACAGTCCCACCGCGGAAGCTGTCGAGAAGTTAAAGTCCGTCATCGTCGCGCGGTATACGTATGTCTCAATGATATCCGTCGTGCCGTAGAGGATCGGATTCGTGCCGACAATATTGTAGAATAATCCGAAGTTGCCCTTCACGATGCCGCCCAGTGCAAACAGGAGCAGGATAACGATCGTCGGTTTCAGACTCGGAAGAATTATGTATCGGATTCTCTGGAATCCATTGGCGCCGTCCACCTTCGCGGCCTCCATCATCTCCCCGTCAATACCCATGATCGCGGCGAAATACACGACAGAGTTGTAGCCGGTCTGCTGCCACAGGTACACGATGACCATGATCGGCGGCCAGACATTTGGATCAGAATATGGCTGCCACTTCTCCAGACCAAGACTTGCCAGGATACCATTCACAAAACCCGTATCATAGTTGAGCAGGTTAAATACCAGAACGCCTACCAATACCTGTGATATGAAATATGGCAGGAACATGATCGTCTGTGAAACCTTCTTGAACCATTTGCTACGCATCTCGTTCAGGAGAATCGCCACAAACACCGCCAGGAAATTGCCAAGCAGGATAAACGCCAGATTGTACAGGATCGTATTCTTCGTCAGGCTGAACAGCTTTCCTGATGTCGCCAGAAACTCAAAGTTATCCAGACCGATAAACTTGCTTCCAAATATTCCGTCTCTGTAATTGTACTTCACGAACGCAACCCAGATACCGGGCATCGGCGCATAGCTGAATGCCAGGAAAAACAGAACGGCGGGAAGACACATCAGCAGCAGGACTCTATATTTCTTTACCTTCTGGAAAAAGGTGAGGCTTGCATTATAATTGCTCTTCACCTTGGTTTTTGTATTCCCCATAGTATTACCTCCCTCGTTACTAAATTGACTGCTTGAAATCGATTTCATATATCCATAATATTACTATCATTTTCAAAAGTCAATATATTTTTCCACCGTAAAAGTCACTTTCTATAATTTTCACATTGTTTAATGTGCATTATTGTGCACATTGTACATCATGACCATTGGTCGCTTTTTGCAATTCAATAAAAAAAGAGTGCATCCAGGACTTTTTGTCCTATTTGCACTCTCTGCTATGAAATCGCATTCATTTTACTGATATCCACATCAGTCTGCCGGATTCCGTACCCTGTCCGGCGCCGCCCCGCTGCTCTCGCGTATGACCAGACTTGGCATCACCATGCGCAGCGTGTCCTTTTTTCTCCCCTCGATCATGGCAATCGAGGTATCGATGAGCTTTCTCCCGAACTCCTCATAATTGTAGTCGATACTCGTTAGGGGCGGTACCACCATCTCGGCCATATATGTATTGTCATAACTCACGACGGAAATGTCCTGCGGTATGCGGATACCGTGTTCCTTCAGGCTTTTCATGACTCCCATCGCCGTAAAATCGTTGACAGCGATCACCGCTGTCATATCCGTGCGTCTGGAAAGCATCTCATTCATCTGCCTGTAGCCTGTCTCAAAATCATAACTGCCCCCGTCGTCCATGACCAGCTCCGGATCATATGGTATCTTGTTCTCCCGCAGAATCTGCTTGTACATCTGAGATTTTTCAAACGTGGCGAGCACATCCTGTCTGCCGCCGACCATGGCAATCTTTTGATGCCCCAGCCCCAGCAGATGTTCCATCAACAGCTCCACTGCCTTCATGCTGTCGATGCGAACCACATGGCAACGGGTGCCATCGAGTTTTCCCGTCACGATCACAGGGATGGTGGACATAATATCATTGATGAGCTCCACATATTCGATGCTGGATACGAGATCATCCACCCTGCCGCCAAGCTGTATGATCGCGTCGACCTTCTGCTCCTGGAGTTTCCCGAGAAGCTCCACTTCATTTTCCGTCTTACCCAGCGAATTGTACAGCACAACCGTATATCCGGCCTCCCTTGCCGACTGCTCGCAGGCAACAAAAAGAGCCGCATAATACGGATTTCTGATATCCGCAGCCAGCACCCCGATCATCTTCGTCTTGGTGTCGGCAAGTCCCTTTGCCAGCGCATTTGGCTTAAAATTGTACTTGGTGATCAGCGCCTCCACTTTTTCCCGTTTTTCAGGCCGCACCTTCGCGCTGTTCGTAAGCACCCTTGACACCGTTGCCGGGGATACCCCCGCTTCCTTCGCTATATCGTATATCGTTATCGCCTTGCTCTCGCTGCCTTTCTGCATGGCAAATAACACCTCCTTATTAGTTCCCCTGTCTCTTTACAGTTCTAACTATGAGTATACACTTTCTCTTTTTTGGCTGTCAACCGCTTTTGGCAAAACCTACGCCTGTCCAGGAATGAAAATCTCCCTCCCCAGCTCCACCAGTACCAAAAGTGTCACCGGCCCCAGAATGACGCCGCCAATGCCGTAGTAAATCACACCGGCATACACGGAGATCAGTATCGCTACCGGCGAAAATTTCAGACCGTTTCCCAACAGGCGCGGCTCCAGAAATTCCCGGATGATCACGCACATAAAATACGTGAGTAAGATAATAACCCCGCTGCCGATATTTCCCCTCAGAAAACTCATCACCCCGATCGGGATGAGCACAATCCCGGTCCCGATAAAAGGGAGAAAATCCATAAAACCGGCGAGGATTCCATAAAACCAGCACTCTGCCGTGCCGCCCAGATACAGGCCGGCCGCCGCGGTGACACTGATGCACAGCAGGATGATGGTCTGTGTCTTTAAGTACGTCTTGATCATTTTGCCGAGTTTTTTTCCGATGCGGAGAATGATGGACAGGATATGATCGATCGCCGGCTCGATCGCCGCCAGATACAGCAGTCCCTGCTGCCAGCCCTCGATCTCCCGCGCAAACAGAACGACACAGATGAAGCTCACCACGACAAAGGTCCCCGCGCGCCCTGCCACAGACAGATAACGCAGACCTCCGCTCAGCAGTCCATTGCCGGATCTTGTGATGCACTCCCCAAGCTCGGCTGCTCTCTCTGAGATCCAGACCTCAACAGTTCCCCGCTGTAACTGAAAAAAGTCCTCGATCTCCGCGCTGAATCCCGCAATCAGCCGCGCGATGCTGTCCGTCCAGAAATCCGCGTTCTGCACCAGCATCCTAGCCCTGCTGATCAGGAAGGTGCCAAGTCCAACGATCAGCAGCGCCACCAGCAGGATGATGCCAAACAGTATTCCACCCGCCATAAATCCCTTTTGTCCCGATCGGTTCCTGAGCCTGTCATTTCCTCTCCCGACAGACCTCTCCCGCCGCAGACAAAACCGCTGCAGCGGCACCACGATCAGCAGCGCCACCAGCAGCGGGAGGAAATATGGCAGAAGATATTTCAACGCCAACAAGACTGACACCGATGTCAGAATATACAGTACAACTCTCTGGTAATCGCTCCGCGCTAAAAAATCCATGCCCTTCCCCGCCTTTGTGTCAAGTGAAACCCATTACGCCATTCCGTTCACGGTCTTGTACTTATAGAGCATCTCCGCATGATTCTGTTCCTCGATCTGAATATCTGCGAGCAGCTTGCGCATATTGGAATCCTTGAAGCAGAATACATTGGTGTTGTACTCTGAGGAGACCAGTTTCTCTGACGCGATACAGTCTGTCGCCAGGAAATTGTCTGTCTTCTTGTCCGCGGAGTCGGTCATCTTGTCATATGTCGCCTTGGGACTGTAGTTTCTGCCATCTGTGTCATTGCAGTTGCATGACGGAACCGTGCCTCCAAGCACCTGCTGCAGGGATTTGTAATGCTCCTGCTCCTTGGTCTGCAGCGTCTTGAACAAATCCTTCAGGACAGTGTCCTTCGCCTCGCCGGAATAGCGCTGATACTTCTCGATACAGGTCTGCTCCTGCGTCTGTAGATCCTTGACTGTCGCGATTTCTTTTTCTGTTAAGATCATAAATTTCCTCCGTTTCAAATACCTGTTAATTTTTGTTGTTTATAGTTTCTAAGCATTAAGGAATTGTAAATAAATAACTTGTTAATTTGACGCCGTATAAATGTTCATCTGCAAAGAAGATAATCGCAGGCGTAGCGGGCTACGTCAAGATTATCTGATGCCGCAGATGGGCATTTAGACAAGTCAAATTGATGAGTTATTTATTTATAGTTCCTAAGTAGTATTTGGAAAAAGATGAAATGTTATGCACACAATATCCCTGTTTTTTAATCAGAAGCCTTATTCATTCCACGCCCCTCATCAGCGCATCCAAAAGCTGCGGATATCTGCACTCGTATGTATGCCGGTCAAACAGGCCAAAGCGCTCGCCGTCTCCCTCAAAGAGCCCGTTGTCCCACCAGATGCAGCAAACGCCGGCTTTCTTTGCCGCGCTCACATAATACTCCGCCCACTCAGCGCGCGCGGACTCATTGTCCTTGTTCATGGCGCCAAACTCTCCGATAATGACCGGCGTGCCTTTGTCGAGAAACAGCGTCTGCAAGTCGCGCATCAGTCTGTCGATCTCCTCCGTATCATGGTTCCACTCGCTCCTGCCGTCCTTATTCAGCGCGAAATCATACGGCTCATACGCATGGACCGAAATAATGACACGATTGTCATTTTCCGGTACTTCGATGTGCTGGATGCCGACAGAACAGTTCGCCGCATACCCCGGAATCATCAGCATGCGGTATGGGTTTGAGCCGTCCGACGCGCGCACCGTATCGATAAATACTTTGTTTGTCTTGTTGACAACCTCCCAGCCCTCCGCGTCACCGCCATTCCACTCGAGCGGCGTTCCTATTTTTCTCGGCTCATTCTGTCCCTCAAAGATCAGGTGCTCGTCATAGTCCCTGAACACCTCCGCGATCTGTCCCCACACGGCTGCCATCTCGGCGGATGCGCGGTCAAGATTGTCATAATACGGATAATTCCAGTCCTCATGGTGAATATTGAGTATGACATACGCGCCCTTGTCGTACGCATAGTCAACGACCTCCTTCACACGCTCCATCCAGCTATCCGTAATCCGATACTCCGGCTCCGGGCCGATGTGGTTTGTCCACGAGACAGGTACGCGAATCACATTAAATCCCGCGTCAAGCACAGAATCAATCAACTCCTGCGTCACTTTTGGATTGCCCCACGCTGTCTCAAATTTGAACGGCGCATCAATCCTTGTAAGGTCTGTTCTGGTGGAATCCAGTGTGTTTCCTATATTCCAGCCGATCTTCATATCATTTACAATACCCATTGCAGTCATATCCTCCATATCCTTATTCTTATTTTCCATATTGCTGTTTTCCGGTTCGCTTTCTGTATCGCTGCTCTTCATTACACTGCTTTCTGTATCGCTACTCTTCATTACACTGCTTTCTGTATCGCTACTTTCTATGACAGCGCTTTCCATAGCATTGTCTTCTTCGATGTCACTTTCCATAACATTGCTTTCTGTATTACCGTACCCCGCCGCGGCCATCGTCAGGCATATCGCCAGAATGAGGCTCACTGTTTTCCGCCGCCACCCTTTCATCATCATACACTACCTTTCCTTGATATATACAATACGATCGAGTAGGGGAATGTCGTTCTCCACTACTCGCGCGCCGGGCATCCGTGTGCATAAAGCAAAAAGGGGGAAGCACCTCCCCCTTCATGCCATTCCACTATCTCCCGGCAACTGAATCCCCGAGCACAAGCCTGCCGCTCACGACAATCCTGCTGCCTTCCTTATCAGCGCCGTGCATCATGCTGACAAGCAGCTCGACTGCCCTGTCCGCCATCTCCACGACGTCCACCTCGATCGTAGTGAGCCTCGGAGACGCAAAACTCAAAAATGTATAATTGTCAAACCCCACGACTGAGACATCCTCCGGTATGCGGTACCCTTCCTTACGCAGCCGCTCCATCAGCACATATCCCGCATCGTCGCAGTTGCACACAAACGCGGTCGGCATATCTCCTAACGGAAGCTTGAAGTCGATAAAAAGCCCGTCCGCCCCCCTGTCCGGAATCAGATAATCCTCCCGCGGCACGATGTGACTTGCCAGAAGCGCCCGATAATAGCCGAGATACCGGTCGAGGATACTTGGCGTCGCATCGATGGAACCCACAAAGGCGAGCTTGCGGTGTCCCTTCTCGATTAAATAGCGCGTCAGGCAGTACATCCCATACACGTTGTCCGTGACAACACTGGGAATACTCTGATCCTCGTCATAAAAATCAAGATAGACAACCGGCATCGTGACATCCCTGATCAGTTTCGGATAATCTTCGCGGATCGGCCCCATCACAATGATACTGTCCACTTTGCTGTCCGTCAGCACTTTGGGTGGTATCCTTTTTGCCAGCATCTCATCCGTGATCACCTCGAGAATGGCAGAATAGCCGTATTCCGCAAGTGCCAGTACGACATTCTGATACATCCGCAGATAGAATGGCGATGTATTTTTTGCCTGATTCATCACGACATATATTGTAGATGAAATCAAGCACCTCAGCAACCTCCGGACTCGAGAAGGACTCCGTAGGCCCTATGGCAACGCCGGTGCCATTGCTCATCAGCAGGTTGGTGAACAGCACCGTCCATGCCGCACCGTAACCGTACACGTCTGTCACACCGTCCCCGTCTGTATCCTGTGTCAGCGCGAGCATGTACTCTCTCCACTTATCCCATGTCCATTCGCCTTTCTCGTAGAGTGCGTTCGGATCTTCCAGTCCTGCCTCGTCGAGCATCTGCTTGTTGTATGCGAGCATGTAGGTATCCTCAAGCTGTGAGGACGCCGTCACGGAACGGAACAGATATGTGCCGTCGCCTGTGCCGAGATCTACCTTTGAGAAAATTTCCTGATTGCTTACGATATCTGCGGTTTCAGGCAGCACTTCCTCAAGGTTTGTGGCAAATCCGTTGAGCGCCGCGGGAATACCAAACTGCAGATCCACCTCATAGATATCGCAGTCAGGCTGCCCTGCCAGGATGGAAGTATTGATTGACTCCTTCACCCCATTGAAGGTCAGGTTCACGAACTCAATCTCCACATCATACTTCTCCTCGACAGCCTTCAGGCTGTCAAACTGCATCTGTGCCTCTTCGGGATCGTCATAACTCGGGTTGTCGTCAATGCTCGTGTGCGTGCTGTCATAATAGTGCGGATACCAGCAGCCCACCTTGATTACCCTGTGTCCGCCCGATGACGCTGCAGAAGTATCATCAGACGCATCGGCCTGTGTTGTATCACTGCCTGCACTCGGTGTTGTCTGCGCCTCATTGCTGGTGTCCGCCGCCGGTGTCTGTGCACTGTCACCGGAGCCGCCGCCGCACGCTGTAAGCCCTGCAGCCATTGTTACACTCAGTCCAAGCGCCAATAATCTTTTTATATTTTTATACATACTCTCAACCTCCATATTATTCGTTATCCATGCCAACCTTCACGCCAAACACTTCCCACGCGCCGGATGCCTCGCACTGCATTCTCGCACCCCACGTCAATACATCATCACCGCAGTACTCCGCGATCATTTCATATGGAATATACGCCTTGCTGCCGTCTGTGACCGCCTGACCGTTCGTGCCGTCGCCGACGCGCATCCAGCCTGCCTCCGCGTCCGGCATCACAAGCCACAGATCACCGCTCTCGCTCGTGAAGGAAACCTCAACGACAGAACCCGGCACCAGCGCCGCGATAATATCCTCTGTCATGTCAAAGCCATCCTGCGCCCAGCCGTCTCCCTTCGCCGCGAAGCCCTCAAACTCCACTTCGCCGGTGATTCCTGCAAGGTTCGAACGGTCATCCCCTGTCGCCGCCGACGCAAATTCCGCAGAGGTATCTGCCGCGATGACAGCTCCCGACGCATCCTTAAACGCAATATTGTCGAGATACAATATCGCAGGTGTGGCTCCCGCATCCTTGCCGTTATCCGTCTCGAGGGAGACTACCACATAGTTTCCTTCCCCGAACGCCATATCGTCAGGAAGCTCATAGACTGCAGTCTTGGGATTTGCCGTCTCCAGGTATACTGACCAGTCCCCGTCCTTTCGCTCATTCTCCACACCAAGGAATGCATAGATCTTTCCCGACACAGCGTTGAACTGGCCATCGGGATTCTCAATTCCAAGCGACATCTCAATGCTCCTGACATCTGACGCCTTGTCGCCGAGCAGCGCATCCACCTGTATTCCAATATATGGCGCCTTTCCGTTTGTCTCGACCTTCAATGCCTTGGAACCAGCAAAATCCGCCACCGAAAGTGTTGAGTCATCCGCGACAGGATTCACAGTCTTATCAATCCCCACAAATCCATAGATGCCATCCTCAAAGTCAATGCTCACATCCCCCGCAGGAGCCACCGCCTGTGCATCCGCCGCCGTCTCTGTCTCCGCCGCCGTGCTCTCCTCGACTGAAGACTCTGTTGTCTGTACGTCTGTGCCTGAAGCGCCCGCCGCATTGTCCGCGCCGCTGCCTCCGCACGCAGCCATGCTCATCGCCATAGCCGCTGTCAAAGATAAAGCGAGTAATTTCTTTGCCTTCAACTTTCTCATCCTCCTTTTGTTAATACATAATAAATAATGTGCATAATGTATAAAATGACACATCTGTCACTTTATCGATTTAACCGACGATACCGCTCCGCTCAACGCCCTCGATAAACTGCTTCTGCAAAACCGTGTTCCCTCCTCGTACTCATAGGAAGAGAGCTTATCACGGTAGTCGTTATAAAAATAATAGCGTATCAGCCAGCGCGAGAAGAAGATAACCGCGACTGCCAGAATGATAGTTACGACAGCTATTACTATTTTTTTGCTCTTTGCCATTTGACCCCTCCTCCCCTATAGTCTGAAAATCAGTTCCTGATAGATACTGTAGAAAAAGCTGTACACCTGTGTGATCAGATCCACAAACAGCAGCACGACAAAGATAATGATCAGCATCGCGACAAATGTCAGAAATATCGTGACCAGCGTCTTGGCGAGCGTGTAGTTGTGCACCTGCATAATTCCCATCAGCGCCATGATCAGGCTGTACGCCACACCAAACGCGATGATCATGTAGTAAAATCCGCCCTCGTCGAGCGTCACATACTGACTGAAAATGGTACCGATGTTGAGACACACGATCAGCGGCGTCAACGCATATCCCGCCGCGATGGCAATATCCTTGAGCCTTCCCTCACCCTCCATCAGGCATGTAATGGCGAATTAAATGTAAAAAATCAGAAAGGAAAAGCACAGTCCAGACGGAAACGGCTAAGTCAAGAAATATTTGTGAAATAACAAGAATGATGTTATAATAAAAGCCAAGCTTTAAGGCTTATTTAAAAATATTCCCGACAGTGGAGAAAGGCAGGGAAACAGATATGCACATCAGCTACAAACCGCTCTGGCATACACTGGTGGAGCGTGACATGAGGAAAGAGGATTTAAGACTTGCCGCCGGTCTGACTACAAACATGATTGCCAACATGAGTAAAGAAGGGAAAAATATCAGCATGGATACATTAGTCCGCATTTGTGAAACGCTGGACTGCGGCATACTGGATGTGATTGAGTTAGCCAGTGACGAGCCTTCGGTCACAGAAAAGAGAAAACAACAGAAAGAATAATTAAGAAGCGGGAATAAGCAGATACCTGAATGGGATAATCAACAGATATTGATATTTTATGGAAAATTTTTGTGAAAACTTATTCCATCTGGAAAGACAATGCAATATAATAGAACCAACGAAAAATGGAAATTTTGCGAGGTGAATGAATGGAACATATAGCAGAGTTGGGTGCAATTGTAACAG
>VSNM01000037.1 GCA_009774245.1 Lachnospiraceae bacterium
GACATTGCGCCCTTCAAAAATATCCTGAATGAGATGTACAGCAAGGATATTTCCAAGAAAGTCCATTCTTCCTATGTGCTGAAAGCCCAGAAAGGCCAGTTCACCGGCTGCCTTGCCCCCTTCGGCTACAAAAAAGACCCGGAGGACAGGAACCGCCTGCTGGTAGACGAGGAAACCGCCCCGGTTGTCCGGCTGATTTTCGGGTATGCGCTGGACGGGCACGGCCCCAACTACATCCGGCGCAGGCTGGAGGAAGAAAAGCACCCCTGCCCCACATGGTGGAACCGGCAGCGTGGGCACAGGAACATCCGCACCAAATGGGAGAAGAAAGATCCGGAGAATGGGCGGTACATCTGGGATTTTACAGTGATTAAGGAAATCCTGATGAACCCCGTCTACACCGGCGCAATCGCTTCCCAAAAGACCGAGTACCGCTTTAAAATCGGCACTATCCGGGACAAGAAGCCGGAGGACTGGATTGTGGTGGAAGGGACGCATGAGCCGCTGGTGGACAAAAAGAGTTTTGCCATCGTGCAGGAGAAGCTGAAATCCCGCCAGCGGCCGGGGCAGTCCGGGGAGCCGAGCCTGTTTGCCGGACTTCTCAAATGTGGTGAGTGCGGAAAGTCCCTGACTGTCCGCTACACCAATGCCAAGCACCCCCAGAGGATTTATTCCTGCAAGACTTACAATGCCTTTGGGAAACAGCACTGCACCCAGCACCGGATTGATTATGACACGCTCTATGCCCTTGTGCTGAATAAAATCCGGGAGTGCGCCGCCGCTGCCCTGACCGACAGTGAAGCGGTGGCCGGGCGGCTGACCGACACCTGCGAAGCCGAGCAGAAAGGCCAGAGGGAAGCGATGGAGCGCACCCTTGCCAAAGACGAGGAACGGATTGAAGTGTTGGAAAAGATGGTGCTGCGGCTCTATGAGGACATGGTTGCCGGACGAATCACAGACGCAAACTTCAATCTCCTGCTGGAAAAGACGCAGAAGGAACAGGCGGAATTAAAGGCAAAAGTCGAGAAAGGCAGGAAGCACCTTGCCGATGAAATCCGGCTTGCCGTGGACGCAAGGCAGTGGGTGGAATCCATACAGGAATACCGGGACATCACCGAACTGGACGCTTCCACCTTAAACCGCCTGATTAAAGAAATCGTTGTCCATGAAACCATAGGCAGCGATAAGACAAGACACATTTCTATCGAAATTCATTTTAATCTCAAACCCATACCGGAAGTGGAGCAGGTCACAGGCTGACCGCTCCCCGCTCCGGGGAGGTTCTTTAAAAACTCCATATATATTTCTTGACGTGCCGCCGCCCGCCAGAAAGCTGTATTGTTCCTACTAATTGGGGATAACACAACTCATGGCGGGCGGTGGCATTGTAATCGTGGCGCAGACGGTGATTCCACAGCTTACAAGCCTGTTCTCATAATTCATGGGGGCGATCATTGACAAAATCACTGAATTTATAAAGGAAATGCTGCAAGGGTGGGTGCTTGACAACCTCGGCACGATGTTCACGGACGTAAATGATAAGGTCGGGACAATCGCCGGGGAAGTCGGGCAGACGCCCAGCACATGGAACGGGAGTATTTTTTCCATGATACGCAGCCTGTCAGAGAATGTCATGATACCCATAGCCGGACTGATTATCAGCGCAATCCTTTGTTATGAGCTGATAACGATGGTAATGGACAAAAACAATATGCACGAGGTAGGGAGTGAGTTTTTCTTCCGCTACCTCGTGAAAGCGTGTGCCGCAGTGATGTTATTAAGCAAGACCTTTGACATCACGATGGCTATTTTCGATGTGGGAAACCATATCGTGACCAATGCGGCGGTTTCCATATCAGGCTCGACAAGCCTTGACGTGGAAGCCACGCTGACAACCATGTTCAACAACCAGCTTTCCACTATGGGCATTGGGGAACTGATCGGGCTTGGGATAGAAACCATGATCGTCAGCTTATGTATGAAAATCATGTCCGTCCTCATCACCGTCATTTTATATGGGCGCATGATAGAGATATACCTTTATATTTCAGTGGCTCCGGTTCCGTTTGCCACTTTGAGCAACCGGGAATGGGGCAACATCGGGAACAACTATATCAAAGGGCTTTGCGCCCTTGCATTTCAGGGATTTTTTATCATGGTCTGTGTCGGCATCTATTCGGTACTCGTTGCCAGCGTTGCGGTGGCGGGAAACCTGCATACGGCGCTCTGGTCAGTGGCGGCTTATACCGTTATCCTGTGCTTCAGTTTATTCAAGACAGGTTCGCTCGCCAAAAGTGTGCTTCATGCCGCTTGATTTTTTATGCCGACAATTTGAAAATACTGTTGATTTTCCTTGTTTCCAGACTCAAAGTATCGGTCTAATCTTAATTTGGCTAAATAAAAATCCAGTTGTTTCAAGTGTGTTTTAGGCAGTATTTTCATTACAAAACGCCAAAATATGGATTGATAACATAATTTTTTACACCTTGAAATTTTTAGATTATGCCGATTGTTTATAGCTAAAACAACGGAATATCAACAAATTCAGTGAAATATCGGTCTTATATTTTAAGCGGCATGAATTATGTTAGACCGATATCGGTCTAAAATTTTGAATGCCCATTAGCCAGACAATGGTTTTAATATCATCATCGGAAAGGAGGAAACACCGGAATGTAAAAATTTCCGGTCTGAAATGCTTATGGCAATATCAGTAGCAGTGCCAAAAGATTTAAGCGGCATCAAGACAAAAGTGGCAATGAACCTTACCAGACGCCAGCTTATCTGCTTTGGGAGCGCAGCGGCGGTGGGGATACCCTTTTACCTTGTGACAAAGGGCGTTTTGGGTACACAGGCTTCGGCGCTTATCATGGTAGCCCTCATGCTGCCGTTTTTCTTTCTGGCAATGTATGAAAAAGACGGCTTCCCGGCAGAGAAAATATTATACTTCATGCTTAGGCAGAAGCTGCTCACGCCGGGGATACGTCCCTATAAATCGGAAAACCTCTACAAGAAGCTGGAGGAAAGGGAAAAATTAAAGAAGGAGGTGCGTTATCTTGAAGAAAAAGCCGCAGGGCAGCAAAGCCAAGCCAAAAGCGGGGCTTAATTTTTCAGAGAAGAAACGGTTAAGGGAGTTAAAAAGCACCCTTGCCGGGAATGACAAAAAACAGGAAAAACCGGATACCGCACAGAAAACGATTACATTCAAAAAAATGTACCGTGACGGCATCTGCCAGGTATCTTCCGGTTACTATACAAAAATGGCTGAGTTTTTTGACATCAATTATGACCTTTTGGAGATAGAGGATCAGGGTGAGATTTTAGAGGAGTACAGCAGGCTTATCAATTACTTTGACCCGTCCATACGGTTCGAGCTGTTCTTATTCAACAGGCAGGTAAACGAACAGACGCTGATGGAGCAGTTTGACATACCCCTGCAGGGTGATGAATTTGACGATATTCGTGAAGAATACACGGAAATGTTAAAGAAACAGGCGGCGAAAGGGAACAACGGAATTATTAAATCAAAATACCTTATTTTTGGCATAGAGGCGAAAGGGTACAAGGAGGCAAAGGCGAAACTTGGCAGCATAGAAGCCGATGTAATTAAGAATTTCCTGAACCTCGGCACCCATGCCAGAAGCCTTGACGGAAAGGAGCGCCTGCGTGTCCTGCATGAGTATTTCAATCAGGATACAATGGAGCCTTTCCGTTTTTCCTTTAAAGAACTGTCAGAGTCGGGAAAGAGCGTAAAGGACTACATAGCGCCGCCGGGGTTTGATTTCCGTTATCCGAGCCGCTTCAAGACCGGGAAAATGTACGGAAGTGTCCACTATCTCGATATTATTGCGCCGAGGTTTAATGACGAGCTGTTAAAAAAGCTGCTTGATATTGATGACAACCTGACAGTTACGCTACATATGCAGACGATGGACCCGGTAAAGGCGATCAAGATGTTGAAGGGCGCACTCACGAACATTCAGAAAATGAAGATTGAGGAACAGAAGAAGGCGGTGCGCTCCGGCTATGACATGGACATTCTGCCCACGGACATCATCACTTATGAAAAGGATACCTTGGAGCTGCTTGACGATCTGAACACCAGCAACCAGAAGATTATCAAGATGACTTTCCTCATCACCTGCTACGGCAGGAGCAAGAGGGCGTTAGAGAACATCACGCAGAGGGTGTCGGGCATTATCCAGCAGGCAAACTGTAATTTAAGGTGTATGCAGTATTTACAGGAGCAGGGGCTGATGGCGAGTGCGCCGATTGGCTGCAATGATACGGGGATTGAGCGTGTGCTTACCACAAAGAGTACGGCTATTTTAGTTCCTTTCTGCACACAGGAGCTTTTCATGTCTGCCCCGGCGATATATTACGGTCTGAACGCACTTTCCAACAACATGATTATGGCGGACAGGAAAAAGTTAAGGACGCCAAACGGGGTAATCCTCGGCACACCCGGCTCCGGGAAGTCTTTCTCCGCAAAGAGGGAGATTTTATCCTGTTTCCTTATGACAGGGGACGATGTGATCGTCTGTGACCCGGAGGGAGAATATTTTGCCCTTGTGGGTGCGCTCAATGGACAGGTGGTAAGGCTTGCCACCAATTCAAAGGACTTCTTAAACCCGATGGACATTCAGCTTTCCCATAAGAACGACAGGGAAGCGTTAAAGCTGAAATCAGACTTTATCATTACGCTGTGTGATTTGATTGCAGGAGGGAAAAACGGTCTTGAGAATGACGAAAAAGGCATTATCGACACCTGCATCAAGCATATTTATGACAGGTATTTTGCAGAGCCGAAACCGGAGAATATGCCCATTTTAGAGGACTTGTATAATGCGCTGTTAAAGTATGAGCCGAAGGACGTAGCCCCGGAAATGCAGAAGGAGGCGAAGCAGAAAGCGGTGCGTATCGCAAACAGCCTTGTTTTGTATGTGCATGGTTCGCAGAATTATTTTAACCACCGTACAAACGTGGATTCACAGAACCGCATCATGTGCTTTGACATCAGGGATTTGGGAAACCAGCTCAAGGAGCTTGGAATGTTAATCGTGCAGGATGCAGTCTGGAACAGGGTGTCGCAGAACAGGGAGCGTAAGATTGCCACACGGTACTACTGTGATGAATTCCACCTGCTTTTAAAAGAAAGGCAGACAGCAATCTATTCGGTGGAAATATGGAAAAGGTTCAGAAAATGGGGCGGCATACCGACAGGCTTGACGCAGAATGTGGGTGATTTTTTGAAATCGGAGGAAATCGAGGGCATACTCGGCAACTCCGATTTTGTTTATCTCTTAAACCAGAACGCAAAGGACCAGGCGATACTTGCCGACAAGTTAGGGCTGTCTGAGAAGCAGCTTGCCCATGTGACCAATTCCGAGCCGGGAAGCGGGCTTATCCTGTTTGATAATGTGGTTATCCCGTTTATCGACAAGTACCCGACAGATACAAAGACCTATGCGATCATGAACACAAGACCAGAAGAAAGCGTACAGAAAGAGGGGGAATGAAATATAAAAACATTGACGCATTTAAGCCTGTTCAGTGGGATAGGCGGCATTGACCTTGCCGCTGAAGCTGCGGGCTTTATAACTGTCTGCCAGTGCGAATGGGCGGATTATCCCACAGCCGTCCTGGAAAAGCACTGGCCGGACGTACCACGTTTTAGAAATATCCAGTCACTGACAAAGGAGGCTTTTTATGAAAGGACAGGACAGACAGAACTTACGCTATTATCAGGGGGATTCCCCTGCCAGCCCTTTTCCTCTATCGGATACAGAAAGGGCTTCACAGACACCCGTTACCTCTGGCCGGAAATGTGCCGCATCATTAACGAGCTGCGCCCCCATTTCGTGCTTGGCGAAAATGTTGCTAACTTCGTCAATATGGGGCTGCACAAAACGCTCTCTGACCTGGAACAGGCGGGATATGCCGTCTGGACATTCGTACTTCCTGCTTGTGCCGTCGGCGCGTGGCATGAACGCAAACGGACATTCATCATCGGGATTGATGTTTCCTACTCCCCTTGCGTCCGACACAGGCACGAAGCCCAAAACACAAAGGATATGCATTACCCCGACAGGCTCATTCCGCAGGAAACGGAAGGACGGGGGATACTGGGCGGCAGCATTGTCGGAGATAATTTACTTTCTGGAGCCGGAAGCGCCCCCGTCGTACCGTTTCAACCCGGAGTGGGTGGAATGGCTGATGGGATTCCCACAGGGATGGACGGACATCTCCTTTGGGGCATAGAACCGCTCGGAATCCCACGTCTGTGCCAGGACGTTAAGGACAGGGCAAAACGCCTTAAATGTTTGGGAAATGCAGTTGTACCGGCACAGGTTTACCCGGTCTTAAAATATATTGCAGATATGGAGAACGGGGAATGTGCAGAACGGTGTGTATGGAATGACAGATGTATCCTGACACCAAAAGAGCATTAAGGTTAAAAGAAAAAAATATAGAAGGAGGCAGGATAACTTGAAAATCGGGCTGATTGACGTGGACGGACACCGTTTCCCCAACCTCTGCCTGATGAAGCTGTCCGCTTACCATAAGGCAAGGGGCGATATGGTGGAATGGTACGACAGTACGAAATGGTATGACCTTGTTTATATGAGCAGGGTATTCACGGACACTTACTCTAAAGATTATGCAGGGAGCGTAAAGGCTTACCATGTCATAAAAGGCGGCACAGGCTACGGTCTTGACAATAAGCTGCCCGATGCCATAGAGCATACACACCCGGATTATGGGCTGTACCCGCAGTTTGCAGGCACAGCCTACGGTTTCCTTTCCAGAGGATGCCCCCGTGGATGCGGATTCTGCATTGTCGGGGAGAAGGAGGGAAGAAAGACGGAAGCGGTGGCTGACCTGTCCGAATTTTGGGGCGGGGAAAAAGAAATCAAGCTCCTTGATGCAAACATCTTAGCCTGCTCGGATTGGGAGAGGCTCTTAGGACAGCTTGCGGACAGCGGGGCGGACGTGGACTTTACACAGGGGCTTGACGTGCGGCTGGTTACGCCGGAAAAAGTGGCGGCACTCAATAAAATCAGTACAAAAATGCTGCATTTTGCATGGGATAACCCGGAAGATGACCTGACACCGTATTTTAAGAAATTTTCAGAACTTACGACAGTCAGGGATAAGAGGAAAAGGCGTGTCTACGTCCTTACCAACTACGGAAGCACCCATGAACAGGATTTATACCGTATTTATACGCTTCGTGACATGGGGTATGACCCGTATGTGATGGTGTATGAAAAGCCAACTGCGCCGAAGGAAACCCGGAAGATGCAGAGATGGGTAAACAATAAATGGCTGTTCCATTCCGTAAAAGATTTTAAGGATTATGACCCAAAAGGGTACAGAAAGTGCCAGTCATTAGATAGCAGATAAAATGGAGGAGTTTAAATGGCAGAAAGAAAGAAAAAGCAGACGGCTGAATTTGCAAAGGATAAAAATGCTTTTGCGGGCGGCAGTCCCACAAAGGGGAAAAGCACTGTCCAGAAAATGAAGCAGAAACAGTCCGGCGCACACCAGCCGAGGGATGCAGATGTAACTTCTGGACATAATGTCCAGAAGTCAGGGCAGTCAAAGACTTTTGGACACGATGCCAGCTATTGTGTAAAACAGAATCATATGGAATCACTGAATAAGCCTGATAAAGAAATCTTTCAGGATAACCACAGCAATTTTCAGAATGATACAAGGAAAACCACAGGGCAGGAAACAGCGCATAGCCAGAAAAAACGCAGGCAGCAAAAACAGTTTCAAAAAGAAACTTCTGGACATGATGTCCAGAGGTTGGAATATAAACCGAACAGTGGCGGGAAATTGGACAGACAGGGCAGTTTTCAGAGAAGCAAGAAGAAAACAGCAGGGCAGGAAACAGAGCGTAGCCGAAGAAAGCGCAGACAGCAAAGGCAGTTCCAAAAGGAAAACAGCTTTATGGGAAATAAAGAAAAGACGGACAGTGATAATGCTGGAAGCAAAGTGCAGGACGGTTTTTCAAAGGAGCAGAATGCTTTTGTGGAGGAGGGCGGAGGGGAACAGACCGAAGAAACAAAAGAGTTTAAGGACGATTACCGCCGCAGGGACACTTACCACCAAAGCGAAAAAAAAGGCAGATACCGCAGGCGTGAACGTCAGGACAGGGAACGCACAAAAACCTCTGACTTTCAGCGTGACTATCAGGCAAAGGATAATACTTTTGCTGAAAAAAATACCTTCACCGATGGCACAGAACCGGAATTTCAGGGCAGCAAGAAATTAGAAAGGCTGCAAAAGAAAGCGGAGAAAGCCGGGAAAAAGACCGAAGCCGCAAGGAAGAAGCTGCCAAAGAAAAAGGAATATTCCTTAGAGCGTGTCTTTGATGAAAAGACGGGCAGGGCGAAATATGTGCTTGTCGCAGTGGTAAAGGAAAAGCCTTTTAAGGAGGATAACCCGGTAAGGAAGATGGCGGGCAGAACCGGATCGGAGTTTACAAACTTTGCGCATGGCAAGGTTGCCGAAGTGGAAAAGGAAAACTCCGGCGTGGAGGGTGCACACAAGACGGAACAGAAAGCCGAAGATACCTACCGATTTGTAAAGCGGCATTATAAGAACAAAGAACAGCGGCAGCGTAAGAAAGTGGTGAAGCTGGAGAAAAAACAGTTTAAAAAGGAGGTCAGTTTCCGCTACCAGAAGTTTTTGGAAGAAAATCCGGAAATGCAGGAAAAGACCTTAAAGAAACAGTTGCAGAAAAGGATGCAGAAACAGCGCATCAAGCGTGAATATGCAAAAGCAAGGCGGGCGGGGCAGGCGGCGAAGAATACAAAGGAAGCGGCTGTGAAGTCCGCCAATTTCACTACGACGGTAGCAAAAAAAATACAGGAGATAGCGGCAAAACACGCTTCACTCCTTGTAACAGTTGCGGCTTTTGGGGTTCTTCTTATTATGATAATGACTTCCATATCGTCCTGCGGGGCGATGTTCTCGGAGGGCATGAGTACCACGCTGGCAGGGAGCTACATGAGCGTCCCGGCAGAGATTGACGCTGCGGATTTGGCTTTTTCAGAGCTTGAAATGGAATTGCAGAAAGAGATTGATTCCATAGAAACGGATTACCCGGACTATGACGAATACCGCTACAACCTTGATGCAATCGGTCATGACCCGTTTGCGCTCATCAGCTACCTTTCCGCAGTCCATACGGAATTTACGGCGGCAGACGTGCAGGGCGAGATCGAGAGCCTTTTTGACGAGATGTATGAGCTAACCTTAAACCCTACAACGGAAACAAGGACAAGGACAGTTACAAAGACAGGCACACGCACCGTAACCAATGCTGACGGCACAACAAGCACGGAAACCTACACTTATGAGGAGGAAGAAGAATATACCGTAACCATACTGGAAGTCACGCTGACCGCCAAAGACTTAAATGTGGTGGTTGCCGGACACATGGACAGTGAGCAGAAAGAAATCTATGCGCTTTATAATGAAACGCATGGGCTGACACAGCAGTTTTATACGCCGCTGAACCTGTACTGGTACAACTATGTGAGCAGCTATTACGGCTACCGCATCAATCCGGTGACGGGGGCGGAACAGCTCCACAGGGGCGTTGACATTGCAGTTCCGACAGGAACAACCGTCCTTGCGGCAATGGATGGCACAGTCACAACGGCTGCTTACGACAGTTATTACGGGAATTATATTGTGATTGAGGACAGCAACGGTTACTGTACCAAGTATGCCCACATGGACACGTTAAGCGTCAGTGCGGGGCAGACCGTAAAGCATGGGCACAGCATAGGGACAACAGGGAACACAGGGAGCAGTACCGGAAGCCATCTGCATATCGAATGTCTGTATAACGGGGAATATTATAACCCGTTATTTTATTTTGAAGCAGGGGAAGGGACGCTCTACGGGGAAACGCCAGCGTCTGGAAGCGGCGGGGGAAATGCCATACCGCCTGATTCCTACGATGATGCGGCAGTGCAGGCGCTTATGGAGGAAGCCGCAAAGTATTTAGGCTATCCGTATGTATGGGGCGGTTCAAGCCCGTCCACCAGCTTTGACTGTTCCGGTTTTGTCTGCTGGGTATTTACCAACAGCGGGGTGCATAACCTGCCACGGACTACCGCACAGGGTATTTATGACCAGTGTACACCGGTTTCGGCGGCAGACGCAAAAGAGGGGGATATTATCTTTTTCACAGGCACTTACAACTCGGCGGGGCCTGTGAGCCATGTAGGGATATACTGCGGCAATGGGACAATGATACACTGCGGCGATCCGATTAAATACGCCAGTATCAATACGTCTTACTGGCAGAGTCATTTTTATGCGTTCGGTCGCTTATCAGGAAATTAAAATGTTGAGTGACAATTATAACTGATAAAGTTACAAAAAAGATTGATAATTTACAATTAAAAATGATAAAAGCTGTTTCAACAAAAAAAGTGACAAATAGTTTGATAAAAACAGTATGAAAAAGACAATTATGTTTGATAATGTGGGGCTGTTTCTGAAACGTATATCTGCTTGCGACAGGTATTTTAGAGTGAGTACGTTTGGGTGCAGCCTTGCTTTTATGCCGGATAAAATCAAAAGGCATTTTATCAATCATAATTGTAAAAATCGTGCGGGAAATTATCAGTTTTAATTGTAAACGGACATAAAAAGCACCTTATCCGGTGCAGAAAGGAAGGGTATAGTGTGACAAAGGAAAGGATTGAAAAGGAGCTTTCCAAAGTACGGGGGCAGCTTGCAGACCTGCAGGGAAAGCAGAAGGATTTGGAAAGCCAGTTACAGATGGCGGAGGATGCGGAGAAGATGAAATTTATTGAGAAAAATAAAATTTCTCTGGAGCGTCTAATCCTGCTCAACAAAGTCAGTGAGGAAGAAATTTTAAGCCTGCTGAAGAAAAAAGAGCAGGAGGAACAGTCAGGACAGAAACAGCAAACAGAAAGGGAGGCAGAAAGCCATGAACAAAAAAATGAAGTTACGTTATAGGGCGGTGTTATCGCTCATCTTATCAGCAGTATTATTCTGTATGCCCACAGCAGCATTTTCCATGAACGGGAACAATGCCATTGCTGTAAGGGCAGAGGACAGCGGGGAAAGCGGCACAGAGGAAGAAACGGAGAGCAGTACGGAGGAAAGCACCACGGAGCAGGAAACATCAGAGCCGGGATCAACGGAACAGGAAACAGAGGGGGAAAGCGTTTCAGGAAATGAAGTGCCGGAACCGGAATGTACCTGTGGGGATAAATGCGGCGCTTATGAATATGACCGTAACTGTAAGGTGTGCGTGGAGGATTACAGGCTCTGTGCCTATAAAAAACCGAATGTGTCAATCAGCATCAACAAGCCGGACGGCTGGTTTCATGATACCGTAACTGTCACGTTCAAGGTGGCGGACGTGGCGCATACGGGAAATTTTGAGATTGCAAAAATTCAGGCAAAGGTCGGGCAGAACGGGAGCTGGACGGACGTGACGGAAGATAAGAAGCTGGAAATTTCCGAAAACTGTACTGTCTATGTGCAGGTCACAGACCAGAAAGGCAATACATATGAAAGAAACAGGGCAGTCAAATGTTTTGATACCACAAAGCCCACGCTCAATGCGGCAGTCAGCGACGGGCTGTTGAGCGTCCAGGTACATGACACGGACTCCGGCGCAAAAGCGGTTTATGTGAACGGGTATGAATTTACAGAGTTCACAAACGGCACACTGAATATCCGTTTACAGCAGTTTGACGCAGGGTATGAGTATTTTACCATTTCCGCAATGGACAATGCTGGGAATATGTCGGAAGTTTATAAAACGAAAAACCCTTATTATAAAGACCCGGCAGATGAGAGTGATGAGAACCCGGCAGAGCAGCTCCCTGTCAATGCCGAAGCCACCAAGCCGGGGAACGCAACAGCCACCGTAACGGAACACACCAAAACAGACGGTGACGGGAACACCGTTTCGCAGACACCAGAGGAACAGAAGAAACAGGAATTTGCCAAAGCGGATGCGGCAGAAAAGAAAGAAAAGGCAGAAAGCGGGGATACAGAAAAGAAACAGTCAGAACAGGGGAAAGAATTTTACACAATCCAGACGGCATCGGACAAGGTTTTCTACCTTATCATTGACCGTGACGGGGAGGAGGAAATGGTGTATTTCCTTACGGAGATTACGGAAAATGACCTGTTAAATGCCACTTCCGGCAACAGTGATACTTTGCCGAAAAATTCCGCAGCTTTGGAATCGGCAATCCCGGCAGGGGAAAGCGCACTGTCAAACAATAACGGGGAAAAGCCGGAAGATGAACAGCAGACAGAGGAAAATACCGGAGAAATAGAAAATACGGAAGATGAAGAAAGCACAGAAGAAACTGAACCGGAGGAAAAAGCGGCAGAACCGAACCCAGTCATTTCCTATATCCTCATGGGCACACTTGCGGCAGCATTTATCGGAGGAGCTTATTATTTCAAGGTAGTCCGTAAGAAAAAAGAGGACTTCATCGAGGACGAAGATGAGGACGAGGAGGATCAGGAGGAATACGAGAATGAAGATGAAGAACCGGAGGACGGTTCCGAAGATGATTTTTTTGAAAATGGGGAGGAGTAACCGACAGCATGGGAGAAAAGAAGTATTCCGTTATTCTGGCGGACCCGCCCTGGCACTACAGGGTGTATTCTAAAAAAGGCATGGGAAGAAGCGCAGAGAGCCACTATCCCACTATGGACATAGAAGATATAAAGGCACTTCCGGTTGCTGACATTGCAGACAAGGACTGTGCCTTATTTCTATGGGTAACATTCCCCTGCCTTTTGGAAGGGCTGGAAGTAATAAAGGCATGGGGCTTTACCTATAAAACAGTGGCGTTTGTATGGGTGAAGCAGAATAAAAAGAAGGAATCGCTCTTTTGGGGCATGGGATACTGGACACGCAGCAATGCGGAGCTTTGTATTCTGGCAACAAAAGGCGCACCGAAGCGTGTGGATGCAGGGGTGCATCAGGTAGTCATGTCACATATTGAAGAACACAGCAGGAAACCGGCAGAGGTGCATCAAAGGATTAACCGGCTTATGGGCAGTGTACCAAAGATAGAGCTTTTTGCCCGGAGAAAGACAGACGGGTTTGACGTATGGGGAAACGAAGTGGAATGTGATATTGAATTGACAGGAGGAAAATAAAATGCAGTTAGTGATAACCGAGAAGCCGAGCGTGGCACAGGCAGTTTCCCATGTGATCGGCGCAGATGAAAGAAAAGACGGATACATGGAGGGGAACGGTTTCGTTGTTTCATGGTGCATCGGGCATCTGGTGGAGCTTGCACAGCCGGATGCCTATTCTGACGCATGGAAAAAATGGAATTATGAGAGCCTGCCCATGATACCGGAGGAATGGCAGACAGAAGTAAAAAGCGGCACAGTGGCGCAGTATAAGGTGTTAAAGGGGCTTATGCACAGGGAAGATGTTTCGGCTGTGATTTGCGGAACGGACGCAGGGCGTGAAGGCGAACTTATCTTCCGCCTTGTGTATGAGATGGCAGGGTGCAGAAAACCCATTAAGCGGCTCTGGATTTCCTCTATGGAGGAAAGCGCAATCCGTGAGGGCTTTGAGAACCTGCGTCCGGGAAGCGATTATGATAACCTCTACCATTCCGCACTGTGCAGGCAGAGGGCAGACTGGCTTGTGGGACTGAACGGCACAAGGCTGTTTACGGTTTTATATGGCGGGAAAGTATTAAAGGTCGGCAGGGTGCAGACACCAACGCTTGCAATGTTAGTGGAGCGTGAGGAAAAAATAAGGAATTTCAAAAAAGAACCCTATTATACGGCGCATATCCTGATGGACGGGATTGATGCGGCAACGGAAAGGACAGATGACAAGGCACAGGCAGAGAGCATCGCTGCAGCGTGTGAAAGCAGAGCCGCAACAGTTGTATCCGTCACAAAGGAAACGAAAACCGTACAGCCGCCGAAGCTCTATGACCTTACCACATTACAGAGGGATGCGAACCGTTTATTCGGCTTTACCGCAAAGCAGACCTTAGAGTACACGCAGAGCCTTTATGAGAAAAAGCTGGTTACATATCCCCGCACTGACAGCCAGTATTTATCGGACGATATGGAAGATACGGCAAAGGCTGTGATCGGGGCGGTTTACAAAGCGGTTCTCTTTGAGGAACAGACCGGGGCAGAACCGGACATTAAGAGGGTAATGGACAGTAAGAAGGTAACTGACCACCATGCAATTATTCCCACAATGGAGATTGCCGCCGCTGACCTTTCCGCTGTGCCGGAGGGGGAAATGAAAATCCTATCCCTTGCCGCAAACCGCTTACTCTGTGCCACAGGGGAAAAGCATGAGTATGAAACGGTTAAGGCGGAGTTTGACTGTAACGGTTCTGTTTTTACGGTTTCCGGTAAATCCGTAACAAGAAATGGCTGGAAAGACTTTGAAGCGGCTTTCAGGCGTTCCTATAAGACAGTGGAGGATAAGGAAAAAGAGGAGAAAAAGCTGCCGGAACTGTCGGAGGGACAGGCATTTGACGGAGTGCAGACAAAGGTATCAGAGCATTTCACACAGCCGCCAAAACATTTTACGGAGGACAGCTTATTGTCTGCTATGGAACGTGCCGGATCAGAGGATATCGGGGCAGACGCAGAGCGCAGGGGGCTTGGTACGCCTGCAACAAGGGCGGATATTATAGAAAAGCTGGTGAAGGACGGTTTTGTGAAGCGGGAGAAAAAGCAGATGATACCAACGGAGGACGGGGTAAAGCTCATTACCGTGCTTCCTGATGTGGTAAAATCGCCAAAACTTACCGCCGATTGGGAAAATGCGCTGACGCTCATTGCAAAGGGTGAGTATTCCATGCAGGAGTTTATGGACGGCATAGAAGATATGGTAAACAGGCTTGTACAGACTTATCACTGTGTCAGTGATGAGCAGAAAGCCATGTTCGGAGGCGGCGCACAGGAACAAAACGCAAAGGCAGCGTTGGGAAAATGCCCGAAGTGCGGCGGTGATGTGGTAAAAGGAAAATTCGGTGCTTACTGCAAAAATAAATGCGGAATGAATGTGTCGAGAGCAATGGGGGCAGTGCTTACCGACAGCCAGGTAAAAAGCCTGCTGGAAGGTAAAAAGACCCTTGTAAAAGGCTTGAAGGGGAAGAAAGGCAGCTATGATGCGTACCTTATCCCGGAGGGCGTGGAGGATTATTCCTATACCAAAGACGGGAAAGAAGTCAAAGGCTTCCAGTATAAGATAAGGCTGGAATTTCCCAATAAGAAAAAATAACAGAAACTGATTTTTATTGTGGGCATACGGAAAATCTGTATGCCCTTCAATTTTATAAAAACATGGAGGATTTGAAATATGAGTGAAGTTATGGAAAATGTAACAGAAAATACAACAAAGGCAGACGAAACCAAAGCGGAGAAATTTATCCGTCTTGGGGAGTACCGCATGAACAAGGCGATTGATGCCATCGGCAGGATTGAGAACCTTGCCAACAGGTCGGCTTATGGCTATACACCGGAACAGGTGGAAGCCATGTTCTCGGTTCTGGAGTCTAAGGTTGCGGAAGTGAAAGCGAAGTTTACAGCAACAAAAGCGAAAGAAAACACGGCTTTTTCTTTCGGGAACAAGGCAGAATAGGGGGATTGGCAATGGGAACAGGAGTTTTAAGTACAGGCGATAAGATTTTATATACCATGAAAGACATGGATATGGGCATACCGGGTTTGGCGGCATTGTCTGGTGTCCGTGAGGATACGCTGCTGGACATTATGGCGGGCATCCGTGAGGCAGACATAACCACGCTCTGCCAGATTGCGGATGCGCTCGGTGTCTGTGTGCGTGAACTGTGTCCGGATCAGGAACGCTATACGGTCCCGGTGGAAAAAAATACCCTTGCAAAGCTGATCGTGGTCAGCGAAATAAACGGCGTGGAGCTGGATACGCTGGTAGCGTCCATTCTGGAAAAAGGCATTGAGGAAAACGGGTTTTATGATTAAGGAGGGTGCGGATGGCTGAACAATATTATGTTTCAAAGAAATACCATGAAATCTCCATGCTTGCAGAGGAAACCGCAAGGCAGATGTCAAAGAACGGGGAAGAATGGGCAAAGTACCTGACCACTGCCGCAAGGCTGTACCGTTATCCGTTTGAGGACCAGATGCTTATCTATGCGCAGAGACCGGATGCCAATGCCTGTGCCACGATGCAGCTATGGAATGAAAAAATGTACTGCTGGGTAAACCGTGGGGCAAAAGGGATTGCGCTTTTTGACAGGAAAAGTGAACGCCCAAGGCTGAAATACGTTTTTGATGTGTCAGACGTGCATAAGGCAAGGAGGATAGGCAAAGACCCGTATTTATGGGAAATGCGGGAGGAACATAAGGACACTGTGCTGGCACAGCTTGAAAAGACCTATGGTGCAACGGACAGCAGTAATTCCTTTGAAAGCAGGCTCATAGAGATTGCAGAAAGGATTGCGGGAGATTATTACGGGGAACTGATGCAGGATATGTCCTATGCAAAGGAGGGCAGCTTCTTAGAGGAACTTGACGAACTGAACGTGGGGCTGCGGCTTAGGGAAACACTTTCCGCAAGCATTGCCTATACCCTGCTGTCCCGGTGCGGCGCTGACATGGACTTGTGGAAGGACGAACTGAATTTTGACTATATCAGCGAGTTTAACACGACAAATGCGTTATCCGTGATTGGCAATGCCACTACGGATATATGCAAGCCCCTCCTGATAGAAATAGAAAAAACGGTCGCAGCTTATGACCGCCATATTGCCCGAAATAAGGCAAAAGAAAAGGCGAACGGGGTACAGATTGACAATATAGAAAAAAATCCTGAAAAAGTGCTTGCAAATACGCCAGAGCCACGCTATAATGCTTTAAAGCGTGAAAGTGATTTGCAGACAAGAACGGATATACCCATATATGTGACAGGGGAACAGGCTGTTAAAAATATAGAAACGGAGGGCATTGCACATGGAACTGACATACGAGAAGAACGGGGATTATCTGATACCCAACCTGATACCGGACAGCGAGCCGGAGGAGCCGCTGACCAAGTACGGGCTGATGCACAGGAATTATCTGGAGGAACACCGGAGGGGGATTTACAGCGGGCTTCTGCTGACGGGCAAACTGAAAGCGCACTGTCTGAAAATACAGGAGCAGGCGGAGGAGAGAATGGACTTCCTGACGGAGCAGATGGCGAAAGCCGAGGGAGTGGACGAGGCGCTGAAAGCGTCCGACCAGATGAAATGGGTGGCGAAGATGAACGCAATCAGGCACTCGGCGGAGGAAACCGTACTGACGGAGCTGGTATACAGCCTGTAAGCGGTGAAACACAACTGAATATGGAAACGGAAAAGCCGGATAATGACCGCATCAGCGGGGAAAATTCATTATCCGGCTCTTTTTTGGAGAATCTGGACTTTGCAGAAAAAGCGATGGAGATTCAGAAAGGGCTTTTATGCTCGGATGATTTCCTAATCCATAAAAGACCGGAGATTGCAGGCTATTTCGCAATGGAGCAGGATGCAGCACTGCAAACGGAATATTTTAAGAACTGTTTCCATTTCGGAACATATTACGGGCTGGAGGTGGCGGGCGCTTCCATAGGATTCCATGCTGACGACGAGGGGCTTCATATCAACATGACCGGAAAGGCAGGGGCAGAAAACGAAACCCTTTTGTCATGGGAGGATGCCCGTTTCTTTGTCAATTCCTATATCGAAGATGATGTATACCTGCTTCCGGGGGAAAAAGCGGAGCAGATTGACACAAACGGGATGTACCAGCAGCTTGACCTGTTTTCCATGTTTACGGAGCAGGTAGGCAGTATCGCCATGAAAGAGGCAGAGCAGGGCATTGTTTCAACAGAAAAACCAGTCCACGAACCGAAAAAAGAAGCCATGCCTAAAGAGCAGATTGACACAATACTAAGAAGCGGGGGCGGCAGGGAAAACAGCCGCAAGCGCATCTATGCCAAGTATCAGCAGGGCAAGACACCGGAGGAAATGGCGGAATTTCTGAAAAAGGAATATGGCACTACCGGAAAGGGATTTGAATTTGAGGGAAAACAGGTATCCGTGTGGTTTGATGAACAGGGTATGAGCATCGGACATGGTACGTCCGCATTGGAACGCCCGGTGCTTACAATGGGCTGGCAGGAGATTGAAAAGGAGATACGTTCACAGGTGGAAAACGGCGTTTATATGGGCGCAAATGAAGCCTACCTTGTAGACGAGGTGGAGCGCAGCCGTATTGCAAACCATCTGTATTTCTTTTTCCGTGACGGCATGGGGGAAATGCCCGAAGAACTGGAAATGAAAGCTGCAAATTATCCGGATTCCCATGCAAGGTTAGTGGATATCCTGTCAACGCCGGAGGGTGTGGATATGGCAGCTTCCCATATGGATAAGGCACTGGCACAGATTGAAAGCGGAGAGAAAAAGCTGCGTTTCCGTTCCATTATGTCCAAAGAGGAACTGCGGGCAGAGCTTGACAACCTGCTTTTACAGAAGAAAACATTCCCGGTATCTGACCATGTGGAAGTGAAGAAAGAAGATTTTATTACACAGGACGAGATAGACCACAGGCTCGGCGGCGGGAGCGGCTTTCATCATGGCTCATTCCGTATTTATGATTATTTCATGGAGGGGCATGACAGCAAAGAAGCGGCTGATTTCTTAAAGCATGAATATGGCACGGGCGGCTGTTCCCATGCGCTTGCCGGGGCTGACCACAGTTGGGAGGATCATGATTTCAAGGGCATCAGTCTGGAAAAGGGAAATTTATCAAAACCTTATGCGGTTGTGCTGTTACCGTGGAAAGCTGTGGAAAAGCGTATCCGCAAACTCATTCAGGAAGATAAATATTTATCCCCCAAAGGAAAAGAAGCCTATGCGGAATATAAAGAGGAACAGGCGCAGAAAGAGCTTGAAAAGGCGCAGGCAAAGATAGAGCGTGACACAAAGACTGCCTGTAAGGATGCCATAGAGAGGAAGATTGCTGAAAAGTTTGACGGCAGACGGCTCCCGAAAGATACCGCAGAGGAAGTCATTAAGGAATATGGCATAGACCGTGTAAGCTATGTACTTGCAAATACTGTAGCCCATAAACAGCAGGATGCACGCCTGTCTGATGAAAATAAGGAATGGGCAAAGGAGATCGAGCCGTATGCCATGTGGGAAAACAGGGATATGATAGTGGATACCCACCCGGCGGTACTGAATGGCTTTATCAACCAGGCAAGAAGATATATCGAACATGAAAAAGAGCTTGCAGCACAGGCGCAAAATGATATTTCAGATACTTCCGAGGGGGAATTAGACTGGCATATCGTACATGACATGGACGATGATAACGGACAGCCCACGGAATGGAGCGCAAAGCTGCCTAATGGGGAGTTTCTCTGGATTGACAGGGAAACAGGTGGTTATGCCCTTTATGACACCCACAATACAGATGCAGACCCGGTTTCCGTATCGGAAACACTGGATGAGGCAAAGGAAAGCGGGGAAGATTACGCTTCTGAACTTGCTGCTGTTGATGTAGAAATCGTGGAAAAAACCACGGTTGCACTGGAATCGTCAGAAGATTTTTCAGAGCCGTCGATAGGTTTTTACACACACCAATATGCCGATGGCAGGGAGGGTATGCGTTACCGCCTTGTTACAACGGCAGAGGACGGGCTTCTGATACCTTATCCGGAACACAACCGATTTTTTCTCAACCGTGAGCTGGCACAGGAATACATGGATACCCATGCTGACCTGATTGATGTAACCGGATATGATGAGATGGTATTCAGCTCCATGCAGAAACAGAGCGAATACAAAAAGGAACAGGCACAGAAAGAAACTTCTGGACATGATGTCCAAAAGTTAAGCGATACCATTTTTATTGACGGGCAGGAGTGCATAAAAACAGATGAATGGAAGTCCGGTGATGATGTATATGTGCTTGGCAATTCCATAGAGGACAGTGCTTTCTTCTATGCAGAGGTAAACGGAAATACACGCTTTGAGTATGACCATAAGCCGGACAGGGCGGAAATAGAAGATGATTTCATAAACATAGAAGCCATGCGGGATATTGACCGCCACGAAGCGGAGGTATTTTCACGTTTTGAGGGCAGTGATGATTTTTCAGACATTGATGCCGCCGCAGTCCGTGAAAAGCTGGAGAATGGAGAAGCAGCTAAAGAAGTGGATGCCATGCTTGCCTTTGCGGAGCAGGTGGCAAAAGAAAACGAGGTTGAACCATACAAAAAATTTTCTGTCACGGAAACGAGCGATGCCTTTGCATCAGGAGAAGATAAAAAGTTAAAACTTTTTGCCATTTGGGACGATATCCGTGATGAATATTACCATGACAGTGACGGAACGGTACACACGTTTGCAACAAGAGAAGAAGCCGGGGAATATCTGGAACAGGTTGAAAAGGAAACCGACAGGCAGGAAGCGGCAGAGTGGGCATATGTGGAACGTGCAAAGGCAGTTTCCGACGGGCAGATAAAAAAGGATCATGCAGAAAAGCCGCTGACCGCAGACGATATACAGAATCTGGTTATGACTGGAAGGGAATATTTTGCAGGTTCCCGGACTACGGTATATGACTTTGAATGTGACATTCGTGGGGAGCATGATTCCCTGCAATATACTCTTGAATACCATGATGACGGCGAAGGCTTTACCATTCATACGGAAAAGGACGATATATGGGAACGGATGTCAGAGCCGGAGCTGGAGCGTCTGGAAGGTATTCTTGGCAGGGAAGCATTGTATTTTAAATACCATGAAAAGATAACAAGGGCAGAAAGCCTTGAAAATTTGAAGGAGATTGAGTATGAAATCATGGAAGATGAATCTCCTTATTTTTCTGCTGTTTCGGAGAGGGTTTGGGAAGCATTCTCACAGAAAGAGCAAGAGCTGTCAGTCCCGGAGCAGGAAACTTCTGGACATAATGTCCAGAAGTTAGACGCTGAACCAGATTACAAGATTGGCGATACCGTGACCATTGAGGGGACGGAGTTTATCATTGAAAATATTTCTGACATGGAAGTGCAGCTCCGTGACCCGAAGCTGCTTTATCCGATTTTCAGGGCAGAAAGCAGGGAGAATTTTGAACGGCTGTTAGCGCAGGAAACAGAAAATACCCTGACGGAGCCGCCTGTTACCACAGAATCAACCGTATATCCGGGGGATAAAAACGGGCTTCCCTATGATATTGTCATAGAAAAAATGCACTTTGGGGAACAGGAACACGCAGAGCCGGAGAAAGCAGCGGAGATTGATAAATCAAATGCTGTCAATTTCCACATTACAGACGATACCCTCGGTATTGGCGGTGCAAAAGAAAAATTCAAAAGGAATATTGAAGCAATCCGCACCCTTGAGAAGATTGAGGGCGAAAACCGTATTGCCACACCAGAGGAACAGAAGATATTATCACAGTATGTCGGCTGGGGCGGTCTTGCCGATGCCTTTGACGAAAGCAAAAGCGCATGGGCGGGGGAATATCAGGAATTAAAAAGCCTGCTGTCCGATACAGAATACGCTTCCGCAAGGGAGAGTACCTTAAATGCCCACTACACAAGCCCCGTCATTATCCGCAGCATTTATGAAGCCTTAGAAAATATGGGTTTTGAAAAAGGGAATGTGTTAGAGCCTGCAATGGGCATCGGGAATTTCTTCGGTATGCTGCCGGGGAAGATGCAGGAGAGCAGACTGTACGGCGTGGAACTGGACGGGATTACCGGGCGGATTGCAAAACAGCTTTATCCAAAAGCGGATATTAAAATCTCCGGCTTTGAAAAAACGGACTATCCGAACGATTTCTTTGACGTAGCGGTGGGCAATGTGCCTTTTGGTCAGTATAAGGTGGCAGACAGGCAGTATGACAAAAATAATTTCCTGATCCACGATTACTTTTTTGCAAAGACGCTGGACAAAGTGCGTCCGGGCGGCGTGGTTGCTTTTGTGACAAGCAAGGGTACGATGGACAAGAAAAGCCCCGAAGTGCGGAAGTACCTTGCACAGAGGGCGGAGCTTTTAGGGGCGGTCAGACTGCCGAATACTGCTTTTAAGGAAAATGCAGGGACGGAAGTCACTTCTGATATTTTATTTTTAAAGAAACGTGACAGGGTTATGGATTTGGAGCCGGAATGGGTACACCTTTCAGAAGATGAAAACGGCATTGCCATGAACAGCTATTTTGCCGGACACCCGGAAATGATTGTGGGGAAGATGGAAATGGTTTCCGGTCCCTACGGCATGGAAAGCACCTGCCAGCCCGACACCACAAGACCCTTTGCGGAGCAGTTAAGGGAAGCCGTCAGCCGCATTGACGGGGAGATTGAGGAAGTAGAGCTTGATGAGCTTGAGGGTGAACTTGCAGACCAGACCATTCCGGCAGACCCAAACGTAAAGAATTACAGCTATACGCTTGTGGACGATAAAGTTTATTACCGTGAAAACTCTATTATGAAGCCTGTGGATATGAAAGACTCCATGCTGGAGCGCATTAAGGGCATGGTGGAAATAAGGGACTGCACACAGGAGCTGATAGGCGTGCAGCTTCAGGAATACCCGGATACCGTCATTCAGGAAAAGCAGGCGCAATTAAATTCCCTGTATGATGCTTTTTCCAAAAAATATGGGCGTATCAATTCACAGACCAACAAGAGGGCGTTTAACCAGGACAGCAGCTACTGTCTGCTGTGTTCCCTTGAAAAAACGGACGAGGAAGGGAAATTTACCGGCAAAGCGGATATGTTCACAAAACGCACCATTAAAAAAGCGGAGGCTGTCACAAGCGTTGACACGGCAGCCGAAGCCCTTGCGGTGTCCCTGTCGGAGAAAGCAAAAGTTGACCTTGGCTATATGGCGGAACTGTCCGGGAAAGATACTGATACGATAAAAGAGGAACTGACAGGGGTTATTTTCCAGAATCCCGTAACGGATAAGTGGGAAACAGCGGACGAGTATTTAAGCGGAAACGTCCGTGACAAGCTGGAAACGGCGAAAATCTATGCGGAGAGCCACCCGGAATATACCGTAAACGTGCAGGCGCTCACGCAGGTGCAGCCAAAAGAGCTTGACGCAAGCGAGATTGAGGTCCGTATCGGCGCAACATGGGTGAAGCCGGAGTACCTTGAGGATTTCATGCGTGACACCTTTGAAACACCGCAGCACCTGTTTGACAGGAATGTCATGGGCATACAGTTTTCGGATGTGACCGGGCAGTGGAACGTAAAGGGCAAAAATGCGGATGTTGGAAATGCCCTTGTGAACATGACTTACGGGACAAGCCGCAGGAACGCCTACCAGATTTTAGAGGATTCGCTGAACTTAAAGGACAGCCGTGTATATGACACAATCACGGAGGACGGGAAGGAAAAGAGAGTCCTCAATAAAAAAGAAACCACACTTGCGGCACAGAAACAGGACACCATAAGGGAAGCCTTTAAGGACTGGATTTTCCGTGACCCGGACAGGCGGCAGGATTTGGTGGCAAAATACAATAAATTGTTCAACTCCACAAGACCGAGGGAATATGACGGGGCGCACTTGAAATTCCCCGGCATGACACCGGACATTGAATTGAAGCCCCACCAGAAGAACGCAGTCGCACACGTTTTATATGGGGACAATACCCTGCTGGCGCACTGTGTCGGTGCGGGCAAGACCTTTGAAATGACAGCGGCGGCAATGGAGAGTAAACGGTTAGGATTGTGCCAAAAAAGCCTGTTTGTAGTGCCGAACCATTTGACGGAGCAGTGGGCGAGCGATTTTCTCCGGTTATATCCCGGCGCAAATATCTTAGCCGCAACGAAAAAGGATTTTGAGCCTGCCAACCGGAAAAAGTTCTGTTCGAGGATAGCGACAGGTGATTATGATGCGGTGATTATCGGGCATTCCCAATTCGAGAAAATCCCGCTGTCAATCGAGCGTCAGGAAGCCATGATCGAGCGTCAGATCAGTGAGATTGAGCTTGCCATAGAGCAGGCGAAAGCCGACAACGGGGAACGCTATACCATCAAGCAGATGGAAAAAACAAGGAAATCCCTTTCGGCAAGGCTTGAGAAGCTGAATGACACATCAAGGAAAGACAACGTAGTGACCTTTGAACAGCTTGGCGTTGACAGGCTTTTTGTGGACGAGTCGCATAATTACAAAAACCTTTTTTTATACACAAAGATGCGGAACGTGGCGGGCATTGCACAGACGGAGGCGCAGAAGTCCTCGGATATGTTTGCAAAGTGCCAGTACCTTGATGAAATAACTGGCGGCAAGGGGGTTACTTTTGCCACAGGAACGCCAATTTCCAACAGCATGACAGAGCTTTACACCAATATGCGCTACCTCCAGTATGGCACACTCCAAAAGCTGGGGCTGGGGCATTTTGACAGTTGGGCGGCATCGTTCGGGGAAACGCAGACAGCGATAGAATTAGCCCCGGAGGGAACCGGATACAGGGCAAAGACAAGGTTCGCAAAGTTTTTCAACCTGCCGGAGCTGATTGCGCTTTTTAAGGAGAGCGCAGACATTCAGACACCGGATATGTTGAAGCTGCCCGTACCGGAAGCGGAATATGAAAACGTGGTGTTAAAGCCGAGCGAGTACCAGCAAGACATGGTATCCTCCCTTGCAGAAAGGGCGGAAGCAGTACGCAACAGGCTTGTTGAGCCACATCAGGATAATATGCTGAAAATCACAAATGACGGGCGGAAACTGGCATTAGACCAGCGCCTTATCAACGATATGCTGCCGGACAATGAAACTTCCAAAGCGGCAACCTGTGTCGAAAAGGCATTTGAGATATGGGAGCAGACAAAGGAACAGAAGTCCACACAATTACTTTTTTGTGACCGTGAAGCGATACGTTGCTATACAAACTATAAATGGGGCTATGCCCTGTGAGGAGGTAAAAATAGCGGAGAAAACAGAGATTTTCTCTAACTGATATTCCGAAGAGTGGAATGAAGGGGTAACGCCCGGAAACGCTCACCTGATACTACGTTGGAGGCGAGGGAGTGCAATATCCCAAGCTGGCACAGCACGTTGAAGTCGGCTGAGAACCGTCCAAACAGGCTGAATGCTGATGTGGAAAGCTGTCCAGAGGTGGATGGTGCGGTCTATAGGCCGGGGGTCTATAAAGCTCTCATGGCGAGAATGTGGCTGACTACCACTGACAAAACCCCGAATGAAATGGTCAAGAAGAAAGAGCGGTAGAAATGCCGTTGCCGCGAAAGTGGCGTGTGTGAGGTTCAGTAAGCAGGTCGCGATGAAAGACCTTGCGGTGTTACAGGCACCGGCAAGCACACTGGCCAAAAGGGTAGCACTAAAAGAGCTATGCACAGATAGGAATATCGGAACGTAGAAAGTTCCGGATGTGGAGCGATTGCACGCTGTGAAGCATGAAAAGGAAAACCATGTCGCCGCCTTGGGGGTGTGGCATAACTTTTCTTAATCCGGGAGGAAAGTGCAGCCATGGTACCGTGTCCGTTAGCGATAACAGGACTTAGAAGCCGTGAAAAAAGTAAGCGGTGGAGGGACGGGCTGTAGTCAGGAATGTGATAAATAAAATGAAAGGAGCATTATTAACAGACATCATAGGTTCGAGTAGGACTAAGAAAGGCGACACCCGAAAGGAGTGAGCCGACTATGACAACAGGAAAAAGGGCTTTAAAGAAAGCAAAACTAAGACATGCAGAATACTACGATTTTCAGTCGATTCAGGACGGATTATACCGTGACAGTATGGATGGGAAAGAATTTCGCAATCTCATTTCCATCATAACTATGCCGGAAAATATCCGTATGGCATATAGGAATCTGAAGAAGAATCCAGGAAGCCATACACCGGGAACAGACAAAAAGACAATCGATGACATTGAAAAGCTGACTGACGAACAACTGGTGAACAAGATACAGGAAAAATTCAGATGGTACAGACCGCAGAGTGTCCGCAGGGTGGAGATACCAAAAGGGAATGGGAAAACCCGTCCGCTTGGGATTCCCACAATCATGGACAGGTTGGTGCAGCAGTGTGTGTTGCAGGTATTGGAGCCTATCTGTGAGGCGAAGTTCCATGAACACAGTTATGGTTTCAGGCCAAACCGAAGCACAGGAAATGCGATTGCACAGGCATATAAAAATATGCAGATGAGCCACCTGCATTACGTGGTAGACATTGACATTAAAGGATTTTTCGATAACGTAAACCATGGCAAGCTGTTAAAACAACTCTGGACGCTCGGCATCCGGGATAAGAAATTGATTTCTATTATTTCAACGATGCTAAAAGCAGAAGTAGCTGGAATTGGTTTCCCGGAGAAAGGAACACCACAGGGCGGCATTATTTCGCCGTTACTGTCAAATGTGGTACTGAACGAGCTTGACTGGTGGCTTGCAAGCCAATGGGAGGAAATTCCGACAAAATATCCATTCAATGACCGCCGGAATACCAACGGCAGTCCAGCCAGAGGAAATAAGTTTGCCTCGTTGCGGAGAAGCGGATTAAAAGAGATTACCTGTGTCAGATATGCGGATGATTTCAAGATTTTCACGAGTAATTACCAGAGTGCAGTAAAACTGTTCCACGCAACAAAAGGGTGGCTGAAAGACCGCCTTGGGCTTGACATCAGCCCGGAAAAGTCGAAGGTTGTTAATCTTAAAGAGAAATATTCAGAGTTCCTTGGGTTTAAAATGAAAGTGATCCCCCGTGGAAAGCGGAAAAATAAAGCCAACAAGGGAGAGCCACGGTACGTAGTGCAAAGCCATGTCAGAGAAAAATCAATAGAAAAGATAAGAGAGGAATTGAAGAAACTGATTTATGCAATCGAATACCCGCCGAACAAGGCACATTGCATTTACGCCGAAGTAAGCAGGTACAATTCGTTTGTGCTGGGCGTCCATGATTATTACAGTATGGCAACCAGAGCCAGTGAGGACTTTAGACCAATCGCCTTTTCAGTCCAAAAGAGCCTTAAAGCAAGAATGAGACAGCGGATAAAAACCGCTAAAGAAGTCAGGAAAAATAAAATCCCAGTCCATATCACAAATGTTATCCGTGAAAAATATGGGAAAAGTGACCAAATGCGATATGTGAATGACCTTGCCCTTGCACCGATAGGGTATGTGCGACATTCCCACCCAATGCAAAAGGCGTATGGGGCAAACTCATACACGGAAAAAGGGAGGGAATTAGTACACAAGAAGCTGGAGGGAGTTAATATGGCAGTCCTGCATGGTTTAATGAGAAATCCTGTTGAGGGAGAATCCATTGAATTTAATGATAACAGGCTGTCGCTATATTCAGCGCAGAAAGGAAAGTGTGCGGTCACTGGAAACCAAATGGAAACGGAAGAAGTTGTATGTATCAGAAAGATTCCAAAGGAGCAGGGAGGTACTGATAAATACAGTAACCTTTTGCTTGTCTGTAGAAAAGTGCAGGAATTATTGTATATCAGAAATACAGATACCTTTATTGTGGAAATGGGAAAGTTGAATCTTGACATAAAACGGTCAGAGAAGCTGTTGAAGCTTAGAAGCCTTGCTTTTGTTGAGAGCTGTTAAACTGTTAATTTATCCATTCTTGATGGCAAGCCGTGTGAGCTGAAAGGTTCATGCACGGTTTAGAGTGGGGGAAAAGGGAGAGATAATATCAAACTCTTACCTATCACTATTTTCGACACCGAAAGGGGACGGCACATTTAATGTTTATGAGGATATAAAAAACAAGCTGGTTGGGAAAGGAGTGCCGCCGGAGGAAATAGCGTTCATACATGAGGCGAATACGGAAACAAGGAAAGCGGAACTGTTTGGCAAGGTAAGAAGCGGGCAGGTTCGTTTTTTATTGGGTTCTACGCAGAAAATGGGCGCAGGGACAAACGTACAGGACAGACTGATAGCCTTACATCATCTTGATGTGCCTTGGCGTCCTTCCGACATAGAACAGCAGGAGGGGCGTATTTTAAGGCAGGGCAACCTAAATCCTAAAGTCAAGATATTCCGATATGTAACGGAAAATACATTCGACAGCTATTCATGGCAGGTGATCGAAAACAAGCAGAAATTCATTTCCCAAATCATGACGAGCAAATCCCCGGTACGAAGCTGTGAGGACGTGGACGAGGCGGCACTAACTTATGCGGAGGTGAAAGCACTGGCTACCGGAAACCCGTATATAAAGCAAAAAATGGATCTCGATATTCAGGTATCCAAGCTGAAACTGATGAAAGCCAATCATACCAGCCAGAAATACCGCCTTGAGGACAATATCGCCAAGCATTACCCACAGCAGATAGCCATTCTGAAAGAGAGAATCAGCGGCATGACAGCGGACATTCAGACCGCAAAAGCAAACCTGCCGGCAGATAAAGAGCAGTTTTTTATGAAAGTTGGGGATAAGGCTTATACGGATAAAAAAGAAGCCGGAGCCGCACTTGTGGAGATGTGCAAGGAGATGAAAACGGTCAATGTGCCTGCAACGGTAGGGGAATATGCCGGGTTTAAGATGGCGGTGTCCTTTGATTCGTTCAACCACAAATTTGTGATGAACTTAAAAGGGCAGCTTTCCCATAACCTTGAGATCGGCTCTGACCCGTTCGGCAACATTGCCCGTATCAACCATGCGCTGGAGTCCATGCCAAAAGATCTTGATAATGCAAAGGTAAAACTGGAAAATGTGGAGCGGCAGCTTGAAACTGCAAAATCAGAAGTGACAAAACCTTTTGCACAGGAAGCGGAACTGAAAGAGAAACTAGACCGCCTTTCCGCCCTCAATGCCCTGCTCAACATGGACGAAAATGGCAATGATGCACAGGTTGGCAATGAAATGCCAAAGCAGCCGACAGCCGACACTTTAGAACATAATGACCAGAGGCAGAAACAGGCAACGGAAAATGGCAGTCAGCACGGGTTAAAGCTGGCAGCCGGAAACACTGACAAAACTGCGAAGGCATCGCTGAAAGAAAAACTGGAAACGTACAAGGAGCAGGTGGCAGGCATGGGAAACGCCGGAACTGATAAAACAAAGGGAAAAGAGGCAGTCATATAGAATTCACAAAAATTTGATTGCAAAATTGCTGGTAAAATCATAAAATATGAGTAGGAAAGTATGCAGCTTGTGCTGAAACAGAGTAAGCAGTAAAAAATGAGCCATACTGATAAAGGAGGTGTGTTTCTATGGCAACTTCAAGTATTACGAAAAATTTTGTTATATCTGGTCAGAAACAGGTGGAGATGTTTGTTAATGCAATTGAAGAATCTGCTAAAAACCGTCCTGTCCGTATTCCGGTGGCAGCAAATTACGTTGAGGACGATGCGGAGCTGATAGAACTAATGGATAAATGGGAGAAATCAAATGTCATTAACAAGTAAATATTCAGTCATTAACATTCGTCGTTATCTTAAAAATGACAATCCCAAAATTGGAGAGGACAGACTGCTTCAAGTCCTCTCCGGTTTTTCCTGCCCTAAGAATCCTGATTTGGAGCTTTTTTTGAAAAACAGCTCCATAGAATTTACAAAGAAAAACCAGTCTGTTACATATCTTGTTTTTTCTAAGGAAAACGGAGCATTGCTTGGGTATTTTACGATAGCGTTGAAAGCTTTAACTGTCAGAGGTGAAACAGTAAGTAAGACCACGAAAAGAAAACTGCTGCGGATCAGTGAACTGGATGAAAAATCTGATACCTATACGATGGCAGCATATTTGATAGCACAGCTTGGAAAAAATTATGCAGGAGGCATGGAGAAAAAAATTACAGGAGCGGAACTGCTTGAACTGGCTTGGGGTATCATTGAGAGAATGCAGTATCTGGGCGGAGGTCTGGTAGTATTTCTTGAAGCAAATAATGAGGAAAAGCTGCTGTCATTTTATAATACAAATCGGTTTGTACAATTTGATACCCGATTAACAGCATCTGATCCGGAAAACCAGCATGAGCTGATACAGTTACTAAGACTGCTTTAGCTGAAAAATTTCATAATAAAAATACATAGTAACAGTAACTTTAGGTGTATGATAAATGGAAAATCAATATCATACACCTTTTTATTTTGGAAGTACCGTCTTGTAAATCATACAGGACGGTACTTTTCTGTTCAGGAGGAAACATGAACAAACATACAATGAGCGACTTATATCAGATGCAGTCCCTCTCGCTCTCCATAAAAATACGGATGACACAGTACCGTATACGGGAATGGGTGGATTATTACGGTACGGACGGCGTATATATCGCGTTTAGCGGTGGAAAAGACAGTTCAGTACTGTTACATATCGCAAGGGAAATGTACCCGAAAATTAGTGCAGTCTACGTTGATACCAGTCTGGAATATCCGGAAGTCAGGGAGTTTGTAAGACAGCAGGAAAATGTAGAGATTATCAGACCGGAGATAAACTTTCGGCAGGTCATCATAAAATATGGCTATCCCATGATTGGTAAGGAAGTAGCAGGTTGCGTATACGGCGCAAGGCGGTACATGGAGAAGCTTCTGGAACGGGAGAAAAATGCAGAACGTATGGGAGAAATCCCAAATCACAGTTATATGGCGGATTTAGTAGGTATAGACCGCCGTGAGGACAGAGAAAATGCCGCCTACCAGAGTCTTATCCGTGGGGAGATACCAAGCACGGATATAAAGACACCTGTCCGTTACTTGACGCTTATGGGGAAATATCCGCATAAAGAAAACGGTGTGAAAACATCGGAATATTCAAAGATGTATAACAAGGAGCGTTACAAATTCTTTTTGGAAGCGCCCTTTGAAATAGCGGATCGCTGCTGTTCCATTATGAAAAAATCCCCTATGCATAGCTACGCAAAAAGGACGGGAAAAATGCCCATGACAGCACAGATGGCAAGTGAAAGCAGGCTGCGGACAACAAATTGGCTCAAAAACGGTTACAACGGTTTTGACATGAAAAGCCCGATCAGCAATCCGATGTCATTCTGGACGGAACAGGACGTATTGGAATATATTTTCCACAACCATATCCCGATTGCAGACGTATACGGCGAAGTAACAGCAGACTACGGAAAAGCACTGCCGCAGGGGAACACAATGGAAATGGGAATATTTGATATCGGAAAAACCATATTCGGCACTACAGGGTGCGGCAGGACGGGGTGCGTTTCCTGCGGTTTTGGGTGCCACAGGGAGAAATCGCCGAACCGTTGGGAGCTTGCAGAAAAACTTTCCAATCCTGAAATTATCGACTATATGATGCGTGGCGGCGCATTTAATGAAAAAGATATATGGAAACCGGATAATCGGGGACTTGGATTCTGGTTTGTCATAGAGTGGATAAACCTGCATGGACTTGCAGCATAAAAATAAGGGACGGACAAACGGGAGGACTTACAGGCTGACATTTTTTTGCGATGGAATAGACATAAGAATTGTCAGCCTTATGTCGGAATTTTGTGGAGATCCGCAGGTGCAGGAAACGGTAAATGGGTGAATCAGATGATTTCCTGATAAGGAAGTCATTGATTATTAAATAGAGCAAATATATGGTAAAAAATAAAAATTGGAGGTAAAGAAATATGAATACAGCAGAACAGAACACAAAACAGGGGATGGAGGAAAGTGACGTGATAAAGCAGTTCATGCAGCTTTTAAGCCAGCAGGATATGGGAGAACAATCGCAGGGATTTATGGAGATGTTCGGGTATTTGGCAGGGATGCAGATGCAGCTTAGCATCGTGGCAGATGAATTGCAGGGCATGAGGGAGCAGCTTGCAAAATTGCAGGAAAGCCAGCCCAAAACGGTCACAGAGCGTCTTATGGACAAAGTGGCACAGCTTCAGGAGAAAGCGACGGGACTGTCGGAACGGCTTTCATCAGTAAAAGAACGTCTGATGGAAACAGCGGCGCAGGCGGTTCATGCTTTTAAGGAAAAGGGAAAAGCGGCAATGTGTATAGCAGTACAGAAAGGATTGTCCGGCATCAGGCCAGTGCTTACAGACTATCAGGAAAAGATACAGGAGGTTAAAATGGATTACGATAAAACAGCTAACCAGATTGATAGTATCGGGGACGAATTAAAGCAGATCGGGAACAGCGTTTCCAACGTAGGCAGGCTGATCGTGGGAAAAGGCACAAAGGAAGTTTCGGATGAAAAACAGGGGGTTGCACTGACAAGGCTTATGAACAGACCCATTAAAAGTAGAGCGGCGCATTTGCAGAAAAATATGGATACAGTTGACCGTGCGCTGGAAAAACTGGATCAGCTCTCAGACCGCTTTACGGTCAAAAAAGAAGCAGAAAAAGGCGGGCGTTCATCGGTAAAGGATAAGCTGTCGCAGATGAAGGCAAAAATGGAACAGCAGAAAAAAGCACCAGAACCGGATAAGGCAGCGGCGAAAAAGAAAGAAGTATGTTTATAGGCAGCAAATCAGAATACCGACAGCAGAAACATATGGGGAAACCTGTCTGTTTCCTGTTTTTAAGGAGGAAATTATATGGCAGATATAAATGGAAATTCAAGAAAAAAAGTGGAAAAACTAACAATGGAGGAAATTGCGGACAGGCTGGAGGGGCTGAAATCTTCCCTTGATACAATCCGCAGGACAGCATCAGAGCTTATCATGGGAATTGACGCACAGTTGCAGGAACTACAGGCTGATAAAAAAGTTTCACGTTCTTTGGATAAACAGGCTGACAAGGAGGTACAGCTCTTATATGGTGATACCAGTCAATACGGCATTTACCAGTTAAAAGACAATCCAGAGCTTCGTGATTTACGTTTTGCAGGCACAGCGGAACTTTTGAAAAGGGGTATTCTGTCGGATGATTTCAGGGAAATACAGCCGGAAAATTATAACCTTGTCTATACAGGGCAGTTTTCAGACATACAAGGACAGTTACAGGGGGAGAAACTCAATGCGCTATTTGAGAAATTCAATATAGACCACCCAGCAGATTATAAGGGGCATTCCCTTTCCGTCAGTGATATTGTGGTGCTGCATGAGAATGGGAAGAACAGTGCACATTTTGTAGATTCTTTCGGCTTTACGGAACTTCCTAATTTTATGCATGAACTGACAGGTATAAAAGAGCAGGAGGCAGATAAGGCGGAAAATGGGTTTACCGACGAAGAAAAACAATTCCTTGAAACAGACAATGCGTCTTTGATTGCAAAAAAGTTTCTTGCATGGGACGAGATGGAAGATCTGGGATACCGCTTTTTTGAAGACGGGTATATTGATAAATTTAAGCCGGTTGAAAAAGCATTGTTTGGGAATGGCTTAGTATCAGATGATACAATACATGATATAGCCCACCGTATGCAGGGTGGCGAGGATATCCGTGAGGAGCTTGCAAAAGCTTTCATAGGCGGGTATGAACGGGTAATCGGAGTAGGTGAAAATGATGCCGTTGCAGTATTTGGTAAAGATGCTGTGACAGTTACTTTTGAGAATGCCGAGAAGCAGGTTTCTTATGAAGAAATGGGGACGGCTTTTCTCAGTCTGATAGAAAGTGAGTATAAAGACATTGAACAGGCAAGAGCTGCCGATGAGCAGGAGGAAGAAATTGTGGGGAATGCCACTTCTGAACATGATGTCAATCATTCTGCATTACAGAATGATTTGAAGTTAGAAGCAGAGCAGACTGTCATAGAACAGCCAGCTTCGGAACAAATACAAGCAGAGCAGCCAGAAACACAGGCAGAGCAGGACGAGTCAACAGAAACACCGAAATTAACAGATATGGAGGACGGTGACGAAATTATTGACCTCGGAGATGAAACGGAACAGGTTCTTGCAGATATGAAAAAAATCTTAAATGATAGTAAAAACACTTTAGGACACACTGACCAAAAGCGAGAGCAGACAGAGCCGAAGAAAGCGAAAGAAACAAAGTTTGCATTTCAGATTGCAGACCGCTTTGTCAGTATACAGGAAACAGAGAGTGGCTATGATTATTCCATTATGGATATGGATTATAAGGAGGTTGAAGGCGGTGTGTATGAAAATACCGGTGTGGATATTCAGGTGATTGCTGATGATATCGTAGATGATTTAAGAGAAGATCGGTTTGAAAATGGTGCAGGGGGCAGCATTAGCGATGATGATGAGATAATACCAATTGATTTTGACGAACTGACAGAAAGCATTGCAAATGCAGTTCAAGATGTGGACACAATCCACAAGAAGGAAGCTGAGCATATTGTGCCAGATATTTTGCAGGGAAATATTGTAGAAAATTTTAAAGAAAAGACAAACGAATTTTTCCATGAAATATGCGAAATGAACCCATCAGAGATTGAGGATACCGTAAAATGCCATGTGCAGGCGCAGTTAGATGAAGCTGGCATTGATGCGGAGATTGTGGATGTGGCAGTAGCAGGGAGCCGTTGTCGGGGCTTGGAGCGTGATGGCTCTGACCTTGACGTGGTTGTGGAGCTTTCCACAAGTGAGCGTGAAGATGTTCTGTTTGATGCATTTAATGGAGATGCACTCCATATCGGACGGGTAAAAGTGGATATTAACCCGATTACTGCACAAAGGACGGGAACGCTTGAAACTTATCTTCCGCAGGTGGAGGATTATCTGGAGGGGGTTCGTGAAGCTAGGGAGAAGGAGCCAGTAAGTATTTTCAATATCCGCATGAATGACGAGGAACGGTGGTTTAAGAACACCAGCGGGCTGGATGCGGAAGGGCTGTGCAAAGCCTATGCGGACTGTGACAAGCCTTTTGTTGAAATGGGGAAATACGGGGAACGGATAGAAGCAGCAGACCATGCCTATATCGAGCAGGGCAAAAGGCTGGACTTTTCTATAGAGTTCAATGAGGAAACGGATCAGATTATCGTATTTAATGGGGATAACTTTGAATATAAGGGATTACGGGAAACATTATTCCCAGAACAAGCAGCATCGGAAGTTACGCTAACCGTGGCAGAGTGTGGTGAGTTTCATAATTTCGGGGAATTTCATGAAAAAATTGTGACAGTAGATGAAGCCGTTGCGAAATGGAAACAGATACCACCAGAGCGCATGAACGGTATTCCTGCAATCGGCATCAATATCCATACGCCTGGAACAGAAACATATAATGATGTTATAACAGATATTTTAAGCGGAAATCAATTTGAACTTGATGTTTTGGATTATATCCCTGAAATAAAAGGCAGTCCGCAGGCAATGGAAATGATAGCGGAACTGATAGCAAAACTGCCGGATATGAAAATTGAGGGCAATATCAGTGAGGATTTGGAAGCGAAATTATGGGAAAAACGTATGCCGGATTTGACACCTGCAGAACAGCTTGCGGTGGAGATAGACCGTTTTATTTATAGCTATGATACGAATGCCTATCATGACAATCACCAGAGCATGACTGAAAATGTATCGGAAATTTCAGAAATGATCGGACAGAGAGATGTGGAATACTTGACAGAATGGCTGAATGAAGTCATTTCTGTGGAAAATGTACTAGAGAAAACACAGCGGGCGAATGAACTGCTCGAAAAGCTGGCGGAGTACAAGCCTCTTGCTAAGATTGAGGAAATGGAAGAACAGAATTACAACATGATTGATAATATCTTAAACAATGGTGCCGGGGAAAAAGCACAAAAAGAGGAAAATAAAAAGGCACAGGACAAGAATGCAAAACCGTCCTTAAAAGCCCGCCTTGCGGAGAAAAAGGTACAGGTTGCAGAACAGGGGGGTGATGAAATTGTAAAGAATCAGCAGAGGGGAATATAGATCTGAAAGATAAAGAATTAAATTTCAGACAAAGGGAAAGTGCTGTCTGGTATACTGAAATTTGTAGATGCCGCCATAGCGAAAACAGAGTAGCTTTCCACAGATGTGAAACAGTACAAGATAGATAAAGTAGAACGAGAGGTAACGGGCATTGGCAACATGGAAGCTGTAAATCCGACTTAACTTGAAATGGTGGCAGAGCAGCAGTATGGAGCAGATGCGTTTGAATTTCACTAGAAGGAAACAGCAAAAGAAGCGGCAAAGAATAAAACATTAAAGAATGTGTCTGTAAAAGTGGAAAAGCCGATAGAAATGAAATTCTCCTGAATTGAACTAAAGTTTGGTTCAGGAGAATTATTTTTTTGCAGAAAATTTAATATCGTAAAAGTTACACAAAACCTCTGTTTTTTTACATGGAACGAAGAAAATAAAAAATTTGTCATATAATGACATTGTCGCTAGTGAGTAGATGGAAGGAGCAATATTTTATGGAAAATATAAGAGAATATGGTGCTTTCTTTGCAAATTTGACACATGATAATTATGCAAGGCTCGGAAAACCTTTTAGGACAAAACAGAATTGTTATTATTATGATACAGGCACTGGAAAAGTCCTTCAGTGCAAGGAAAATGTATATAAGATTTTGTTACACTTATTTTCTGGTAAGAGTTTTGAGAGGCTGGAAGAGTGTGGAATTAATAACAGAGATTTGCTGGCAGCTTTATCAGAAATTAAAGAAGCGGTAGAGAAAGAAAATATCTTACAGGCACCAGAAGTAAAAGGCTTTCATGGAAACCATATAGAGTCGCTTGAAGAATGTATAAATGAAGACTTGGGACAGATTACACTTGAATTAACAGAGAGATGCAATTTAAGATGTGAATATTGTATTTATGGGGCAGAGAATGACGTATTTAGAAATTTTGGCAATCAAGATATGTCTTTTGAAACTGCAAAAAAAGCGATTGATTATGGAGTGGCACATTCGGGCGATGAATTGGCAGTTACATTTTATGGGGGAGAGCCACTTCTCATGTTTGATTTATTAAAGCAGTGTGTTGAGTATTGTCAGGGAATAAAAAATAAAAAAATAAACTTTGCCATAACATCAAATTTGGTTCTTATGGATGAAGAAAAGGCTAAGTATATAGCTAGTATACCAGATTTTGTAGTGACATGCAGCCTGGATGGTCCAGAAGAAATACAAAATCGTTATCGAAAATTTCCTAATGGAAAAGGCAGTTTTGATATTGTCATGCAAGGTTTAAAGAATATTACAATGGCATTAGGCAAAGAAGCCGCTACACGATTAAACTTTAGTATGGTAATGACTCCGCCCTATGGGGTTGAAAAGTTTGATGTAATACAGAATTTTTTCAATTCATTAGAATGGTTGCCTAAAAATACAGTTAAGAATGTAGCCTATGTCCAATATGGAAAAATTAAAGGGGAAAATGAGGATGAATATCGGAAATTAACAGTTGAAGAAATTGATCCGATTGGAGTATGGTCAGAAAAGCATATTAATGGTGGAAAAGAACTTGAGCAAGGAGGAATTTTTACTGCAAAAAAAATAGAGGATACTTTGATTAGAATCCATTTAAGGAGATTGCATGATAAGCCAATGGATACATTTTCATTCAATGGTTGCTGTATACCAGGCAGCAGGAGAATTTATATAACTGCTGATGGTAAATTTAAAATTTGCGAAAGAATTGGACTTTCCCCATATATAGGAGATGTTGATAATGGTGTAGATATTAATATTGTTAAAAAACATTATATACAAGATTTTATGAATGAATCTGTGAAATATTGTAATAATTGTTGGGCAGTTCATCTGTGTAGTGTATGTTATTCAGAGTGTTACAATGAGAATGGAATAGAAATTGAAAATAAACATGCATTATGTAATTCACAACGTTTTAACATGGAAAGAGGATTGATACAGTATCATGAAATATTAGAACATGATCCGGAATCGTTAGACTATATCAACCGTTTGGAAATTAGATAAACCGTATATTATAGTGTAAAACTGCACTTTAATATAAATTTGCTATGAAGGGAGGTGTGTGGTATGAAGTTAGTTAATCCTGTAGGAAGAACTGTTGCAACTGGTGTAGATGCTAAGTATGGAGAGATGAGAGCTTGTATGTGTTCCAGCGGATTCTCATCAGCAAGAGGGACTGTTGACGCTTGTGGACATTGTGGCTGCAATTGCAATGGAAACTATTCATACAATAGTTCAGATGCAGTTGGCACTAACCGTATTTCTATCGGCTAATGTCAGAAGCTGTTTTAGGGCAGTGCAATTCCACCCAAGTAGTAGTTTTTCTCTTGGCAAGAAAATTACTACTTAGGTGGTGGGGGGTATATCCCCCCATTTTTAATGAGGAGGATTTTATGTTTAAACATAAGTATATAAAAAATTTTATTTCCACAAAAAATACAATAGAATTTTTATGGAATGCATCAAAAAAGAATTTTACGTTACTTCTCATTTGTAATATATTAAGCGGTTTAGCAGTACCATGTGGTTTATTAGTGTGGAAGGAATTTATTAATTCTTTAATAAATCTAAAAACAGATAAATTAGACATGGTAATTATATGGCTGTGTTTTCATGGATTACTACAAATAATTACAGATGTATTATATTCTTGTTGTACTTATCTAAAAGATATGCAATCCGATTATGTTAATAAATATATTACAGCTAGGGTTTTAAATCAGGTTGATGAAATGGAAATGGAGCAGTTTGATGATACTATTGTATATAATAAAATGTCAAAAATAAATAATGAGGCATTGTCTCGCTCTATTAGTGTAAGTGAAAACGTAATATTACTAGTAAGAAATCTAGTAGTTCTTTTTGGAGTGATAGGGATTTTATATAGTTATAATAAAGTCTTAGTATTTGCCGTATTACTTGCATATCTACCAGTATTTTGTGTTAATAATAAAATATATGATAGGCTGCACAATATATACAATGCAAGAATAGAAAAGCTGCGATTGATAGAGGTGTTGAAGGAAATATATACAAAGTATGAAAACATCAAGGAAATAAGGCTATATGGTATAGAAGAATTTTTGAAAAATAAAGTTACTTCTATACTTGATAGATATATAAAACAAAACAAGTCAGTAAGAAAACAGAATTTGTGTCAATCGTCTTTGGCTAGGAGTATTCAATATATAGCAACATATGTTATGAAGTTATATGTCATAATTGATACGTTAAGGAAAGGGAACACAGTGGGAGATATTACAATGTATATCAATTCCATTGATATACTTCAAGAATATGCAGGAAGTATTTTAAATACTCTTTCTACGATCTATAACGATAACTTATACATTCAAACACTATTTGAATTTTTGAGTAAGAACGAACTGGATGTTTCTGAACAGAAGATTTCTATTGATCATATTGAAACTTTAGAGTTTATAGATGTTAGTTTTAAATATCCTGGCTGTGACAAAATGGTATTGAGAAATATAAATATGCGTATTCAAGCAGGAAAATCATATTTGATAGTCGGGTTCAATGGGTCTGGTAAAACAACGTTAATTAAGCTATTAATTGGAATATACAAACCAACTTCGGGGACTATATTAGTTAATGGCCAAGATATTAAAAAATATGATGTTCAACAATATAGAAAACTTATCAGTGCAGTGTTTCAGGATTTTTTAAAATTGCCATTAAGTGTAAACGAAAACATTCAAATAGGGAACATTGGTGCCATTATGGATGAGAAAGATATTAAAAAAGCATCTAAAAAAGCTGATGCGGATGAATTTATATGTAAGTTACCTAATGGATACAATACTATATTACAAAGAGGTTGGAAGGATAGTGTTGATTTGTCAGGAGGACAGTGGCAAAAAATAGCATTAAGTAGGGCATATTTTTCTAATGCAGCTCTTATTGTTATGGATGAGCCAGCGGCTGCATTAGATGCTGCGGCAGAAGATGTTCTATATAGAAAAATATTAGAAATGATAAATAAAAAAACTTGCATAATGATATCACACAGGTTAACGACAGCACAAGTGGTAGATTGGATATATGTAATGGATAATGGTAATTTAGTCGAAAGCGGAGATTTTGCGCAACTTATAAACAGTCATGGAGCGTTCCAGAAGTTGTATAATTTACAGGCTGAAAAGTATATGGTAAAGGAAAAAGGTGAAGATTATAATGCAAGGAATAGCATTAAATAAACGAGTTAGACATTATATTTATCCAGTAGATAGTTCAGAGGAAACGTATGTTGAGCTATTGGTGAAAGTAGGATCAGAACAGGATGGTAATAATAGAGGGGTGGCTCATTTCTTGGAACATATGCTATTGGGATTTGATCGAGTATCAAAGACTGCACGTGAAAATTATGAGTATATATGGGGGAATACAAGTTTTACTTCAACAAGTTTTAAGATTCAATTAAAAAGAGGGCAAGAAAATAGCTTAAAGAATAGCTTAAAAATTTTGCGGGATATTTGTTTGGGTAAAACATTAGATGAGAGTCTTTTTGGAATGATTTTAAATGATGTTATAGATGAATTTCATAGATTTTCATTTGATAAAAAAGAATCTGCATTGTTGCAGGAGCTATCTTATGGAAAGGCTTACTTTCCAATTGGTGAAAAAGAATATTTATATGCTTTGGATTATGGAAAAGTTTTAAGTTTTTTTAATAGATTCTATTCTAATAGCCCAATCGCACTGGTTGTAATAGGAAATATTACATATCAGTATGTAGAAAGTTTAATTGCAGAAATATTTGGTTCCGTTAATTTTGGGGAAAGACCTTCAAGTGAAATATTTCCGGAAGTTCAATGTAAAGAGTATTGTACCCTTGCATATAATACTGAAAAAATCTTTATGATAAAAAGAAATATGAACAATTGCAGTTTAAAAAAGCGTGTTGTTGATGATTTATCATTTATTTTTTGTGAAGATATATTAGAGAGAGTTTATTTTACTATCTTAGATAAAAAATGTGATGTGCATTGTAAGCGAATTTTTTATGATAGTGAAAGACAATATGTTTGTATACAGTTAAAGAGCGAGGATAATGCAAAAATAGAGTTGGAAAATTGGCATAACATAGGGGAAAAACTGCATAAACAAGCTATTGAAATTTTAAGTGAAGAATTATTTGAAAAGATAAAACAGGAGTATTCTTTATGTATAGAAAAAATCAGTTGCATTACGTCAGAACAGTATATAGGTGAAATAGAAAAAAATTTTTTGTTTGAAACAGAAATATTTGAAAAGCAATTGTATATTGATATCATTACTCAGATTAAGTATCAATCAGTTTATGAAGAAGTCATAAGATTAGTGAATGAGTTAAGCAAGATGTTGTAAAATACTTGAAAAGAGAAGTATTTATCTATATAATAAGCTGTATATATACTTATTTAAGTGAGGAGATGGATTCATGAGTGAGAAGATTCTTATTGTTGATGATGAACAAGAAATTGCTGATTTAGTTGCCTTATATTTGGAAAATGAAAATTTTGAGGTATATAAATATTATACGGCCGAAGATGCATTGAAATACATTAAAACTGAAACATTTGATCTTGCAATTTTGGATATTATGCTTCCAAATATAAGCGGCTTGCAGATTTGTCAGAAAATAAGAGAACGATATTGTTTTCCTGTTATTATGTTGACAGCAAAATCGCAAGAAATAGATAAAATAACAGGATTAACGTTAGGTGCAGATGATTATATAACAAAACCATTTTTACCATTAGAATTAGTTGCACGTGTAAAGGCACAGCTACGAAGATATAAGAAGTATAATACCAGTACAGAAAAAGAAGAAGAGGTTATATCGCATTCTGGGCTTCTGATTAATATAAAAACACATGAATGTATTTTAAATGAAAAAAAATTGGAACTAACACCTACAGAGTTTTCTATTTTACGAATTCTATGCCAGAGAAAGGGAGAAGTGGTAAGTTCAGAGGAATTGTTTCATGAAATATGGGGTGATGAGTATTATTGTAAAAACAATAATACAATTACAGTACACATACGTCATTTGAGAGAAAAGATGCAGGATTCCTTTGAAGAGCCTAAGTATATAAAAACAGTATGGGGGTGCGGATATAAAATTGAAAAATAAAAGACCTAAGATCATAAAGATTGCTTTTATATGTATAATAACTATATGTGCTTGCATAATGATTTTCTATCTGGTTGATTACATTTGGAATGGCAGCTTTGTAGATTGGTTTGAACATAACTATATGATTACAGAATTCAATTATATACCAGAATCTGGTCAAGATGGAATCATACACAGACCTCAATGGTATAAATTGAAATACCTTTTGTTAGGAGTCTTTATTTTAATTTGTTTGGCATGGATTATAACTGTTTTTGTAACTATTCGACTATCTGCAAAGTCCAGTCTGCAAAAAACTGTGACAATAGCGAGTGATATGATTTACAAGTACATGACACAGGAGAAACAGGCGATAGAAATATTTCCAAAGGAATATGCAGAGATTTCTACACAAATGGCAGAGATAAAGAGTGAAATGCAAAGACATGAGCAGATATTGAAAGAAGAGTCGGAACGAAAAAATGATTTAATTGCATATTTAGCACATGACTTAAAAACACCATTGACATCAATTATAGGTTATTTGAGCTTATTAAGAGAAGTGCCGGATATGCCGATAGAACAGAGGATAAAATATGTAGATATTACTTTAAAAAAATCTCGTCGTTTGGAAATACTAATTAATGAGTTTTTTGAAATCACTCGTTATAATCTTCAAAATATTGATTTAGAAAAAGAAAACTTAGATCTTTCTTATATGCTATATCAAATGGCAGATGAATTTTATCCACTGTTGCAAGAGCATGGAAACACAATAAAACTAAATGTTCCAGAAAATGTAATGATCTTAGGTGATCCTGATAAACTTGCTAGAGTATTTAATAATATTTTAAAGAATGCCATTGCATATAGTTACCGAGATACAGAAATACAAATTTGGATAGAGGTTGAAAGTGCAAAAACGAGAATATATTTTAAAAATTCTGGAAGAACTATACCAGCAAAAAAACTAGATTCTATTTTTGAAAAATTTTTCCGTCTGGATGATGCTAGAGGAGAAAAAACTGGTGGAGCGGGTTTAGGTCTTGCCATAGCAAAAGAGATTGTTCTTTTACATAAAGGAGAAATTATAGCAGAGAGCAATAATGAAGTGACTATATTTTGTGTTGTACTCCCATAATTCTTTAAGCAGTGCAGAACACAATCTTAGGATTTTATTAGGAATTAAATAATTTAATATTAAAATAAAGCCTGTTTGTTTTTGGTAAGATAAGTACCAAAATAGACAGGCTTTTTGAAAGGAATGCAATATGGAAAGGAAAAGAATTACTCAAATTTTTCCATGGTTACTGCCAATTAGAAAACAAGAAAGAAAATTGGTTTTTTATCTTGGTATGACATTGGATAAAAATAAGTATGCCAACAATATATCAATGAAGCAATTGCCTTATCATGTATTTAAGTCAAGCTGCCCTATGTACAATGAAAAAACCGGATTTGATATGGTTTATCAGGAAAATAAAGTTTTCAATCTCAAATTGGCTGCTATGACATTAAGTTACTTGGTTATCGAACCACAAGAAACTTTTTCTTTTTGGAAAATAGTAAGGAAAGCGGATGATAAGGAACAATTTAGAGAGGGGTTGACTGTAACAAATGGTGTTTTAACGGCTGAATTGGGTGGTGGATTATGTCAAATGAGCAATTTGCTTTTTTGGTTGTTTTTGCATACACCACTTACGATTGTTGAAAGACATGGGCATAGAAAAAAAGACTTTCCAGAGCCTCCGAGTGATGCACCAATAGGTGTAGATGCTGCTATTTCGGAGGGGTGGTTAGATTTAAAAGTTAGGAATGATACAGATATTAGTTTTCAAATTGTTATTTCTTTTGATGAAAATAATATATATGGTGAAATTTTTGCAAGTGAAAAATTGAAGTACAGATATGAAATAACAAATCAAAACATTGTATATTATCGAAGCAATGATAAAATTTTTCAGGAGGTAGATATTGTTCAGAATAAAATATTAAATGAAACACAAATAAAGGTTGAAGAAAAAAAGATTTATAGAAATTGCTGTGAAATAGGTTATGAGCTTTCTGAGAATATAGAAGTGGAAAAAAGAAATTAAACATTTTAGGAGGAAATTATGAATTTATCAGTCGCAAAAAATATACCGAATGCAAAGGAGGTAAAAGAGAAGATAGATCAGAGAATGTACGAAGAAAAATCGAAATCAATAAAAACAGTAGCGGTTCTATTTGGCGGATGTTCTCCAGAATATAGTGTATCTTTGCAGTCAGCCAGTGCTGTGATTCAACAAATTGATCAGACTAGATATGATTTGGTTTTAATTGGAATTTCAAAGAAAGGGGAATGGTTTTTGTTTGAGGGAGATCCTCAAATAATAGAAGATGACAGTTGGTGCAATAAAAAGTATTGTGTACCTGTCTATGTATCACAAAATCGGACAGAGAGGTGTGTTGTGATTTTTAGAAATGAAAAATTAGAGAAAAAGCATATTGATGTGGCGCTTCCTATAATGCATGGCAAAAATGGAGAGGATGGAACGGTTCAAGGAGTGTTTGAATTGGCAGGCATACCCATAATAGGTTGTGGTGTTTTAGCATCTGCATTATGTATGGATAAGGATAGAGCCCATAAAATGGTTTCAACAGTCGGTGTGTCAGTTCCAAAATCATTTACGATAAATAAATCAATGGATGTAAAAGGATTTATGAATAAAGCGAATGAAATGGGTTACCCGCTGTTTGTAAAACCTATAAGAGCTGGTTCGTCTTTTGGGATTACGAAAATATCTGATTGTAATGAATTTATAGTAGCTTGTGAAAGAGCATTTACTTATGATGAAAACATCATTATTGAGGAATTTATAGAAGGGTTTGAAGTAGGGTGTGCTGTATTGGGTAATGAAAAATTAATTGTCGGTGAGATTGATGAAATAGAATTATCAAAAGGATTTTTTGACTTTGATGAAAAATATTCATTAAAAACTTCTTCAATTCATGTTCCAGCGAGAATTAGTGATGAAACAGCAAAAAGAATCAAAGAAACGGCGAAATTAATATACAAGTGTTTGGACTGTAAAGATTTTGCAAGAGTAGACATGTTTCTGACAAGTAATGAGGAAATAGTATTTAATGAGGTAAATACTATTCCTGGTTTTACTTCCCACAGTAGATATCCCAATATGATGAAAGCAGCGGGCATTACTTTTAAGCAAATAGTAGAACGGTTATTAGAATTAGGAGGAGAAATTTGTGAAAGTTAAAATATCAAAAGAGGATACTAAAAAAGGAAATTTAATTCTTGTTAATTCCAATTATCCCTTGACACATTTTCCAATGGAGAAAAGTATGACAACAATATTGATTGGTGATAGAGAGATATTATTGAATCATCAAGCGGCAACGATTCTTGAACAATTACTGGAAAGTTTGCATTACAAAGGAGAGATTGTTGCAGTGAGTGGTTTTAGGTCACAGGAAGAACAAGAAGAAATATGGAATATGTCAATTCAAAAGGAAGGAATAGAATATACGAATAAGTTTGTTGCAGTTCCGGGGCATAGTGAACATCAGACAGGTTTAGCGGTTGATTTAGCAAAAGCGCAAAAACAAATAGACAATGTTTGCCCAGATTTTCCCAGAACAGGTTTTTGTGATAAATTCAGACAAATTGCTCCTAAATATGGTTTCATAGAGAGATATATAGCTGGAAAAGAACGTATTACAGGAATTGGTGAAGAACCGTGGCATTTTCGTTATGTGGGATTTCCGCATTCTATGATTATCTCTAAGCTGAACTTGGTATTGGAGGAATACATTGAGTTTCTAAAAAAGTCAACAAGCTTTAATGCACCATATATTTATCATTACAGTGGAACAGACATAGAAATTTCCTATATGCAAATAGAAGCTTCGGAAAGTTTGGAATTAGATATTCCACAAAGAGTTCCTTACTTAATCTCAGGTACAAATGAAGGTGGTGTGATAGTAAGTTTATGGAGAGAACGATGAAATTTAAAAGGTATGGAGGGATAGATCATTTTCGTATGATAGCTGCATTTTTGGTGGTAGCTATCCATATAGCGCCGCTATCATATTGGAATGAAAATATAGATTATTTAATTACTTATTGTTTAGGCAGAGTAGCAGTTCCTTTTTTCTTTATGATAACAGGATATTTTGTAATAGCACCATATATTAAAAACGGATTTGCGACAAAAAGAAAAATATATAGATATTTAATTAAGAATGGAGTGATGTATTTAGGGGCAACCATTTTGTACATGCCTATAAATTTATATGCGGGTAATTTCCGAATAGATTTTTGGGATATAATTAAAATGTTAATTATGGACGGTACATTTTATCATTTATGGTACTTTCCTGCAATGATAATCGGTTGCATTATTATAATAGGATTGTGCAAAAAAAGTGTAGCAGGGGCAGCATTGTTTTCAATGGCAATGTATGTTATTGGACTGTTAGGGGACAGTTATTACGGATTTACAAGTAAGGTGCCTATATTAGTGGCAATTTTTAATGTAGTGTTTTCAATAAGCAGTTATACAAGAAATGGTGTCTTTTTTGCCCCTGCATTTTTAGTTCTTGGAACATTTATTGCTTTGCAGAAGGGCCATTATCGAATTAAAGATTGTGTAGTCGGAGTTTCAGTATCAGTATTATTTATGTTACTAGAAGGATATATAACGTATTCGATTGGGTGGCAGAAACACAATAGCATGTACATTTTCTTGCTTCCAACAATGTATTTTTTGTTCCACCTTTTATTGTTAGTTCAAACAAAAGCTGCTGTATGGATGCGAGATTTTTCAGGAATGATTTATGTGATTCACCCGGCAATCATTATATTACTGAGAGGAATAGCAAAATATACAAGAAGCACGACGGTATTGATAAAGAATACATTTATTCAGTATATATGTGTGATTCTGCTATCTGTAGCAGTAGCTACAGTTTGTAGTTTTATCATTAGAAAGAGGAAATTAAAATGTGTTTAAAAGAAAGAGCATGGATTGAAGTTGATTTAGATAATTTGAAATGGAATGTTTTACAAATAAAAAAAATACTTCATCAAAATACTAAAATAATGGCTGTTGTCAAAGCTAATGCATATGGACATGGGATTCGAGTGGTAATTCCAGAATTAATAAAAGTGGGTATTCATGATTTTGCAGTTGCAACTCTTTCGGAGGCAATAGAATTAAGAAAATTAATGGCAGAAGGAACAATACTTATCTTGGGTTATACATTACCAGAAAAAGCATACTTATTGGAAAAGTTCAAATTGACACAATCAATAATTGATTTTCATTATGCACAAAAGCTGGAATTGCAGAAGATGTCAATTGATGTGCATATTGCAATAAATACTGGAATGAATCGTATAGGTATTAATTGCAACGAAAAAGGTCAGATTATGAAAATAGTCAAGTCTAAATGTTTAAATGTGACAGGAATATATAGTCATTTATGTGTTGCAGATAGTTTTAGTTCAGATGATGTTGAATTTACGAAGTTTCAAATCTCAAAGTTTATGCAGTTAAATTCTTGGCTGAAAGCAAATGGGTATAATGTACCAATTCATATACAAAGTAGTTATGGAATTATTAATTATAGTCATTTAGAATGTGATTATGTAAGACCAGGAATTATTTTATATGGATGTTATAGTGATAATACAAAGGGCAGCATGGAGCTGAAACCAGTTTTGAGTTTAAAATCAAGAGTTATAGAGATTAGGAGCGTAGACAACGGACAGTCTGTTGGATACGGTAGAGCATATAAAATAGAGGGGAAGAAACAGGTTGCGGTTATTGCAATAGGATATGCTGATGGCGTTCCTAGAAATATTAACTATGCTGATGTTTTAATTCGTGGGAAGCGATTTAGAATAATTGGCAGAATATGTATGGATCAATTAATGGTAGAGTTGGAAGAAAATTGTGATATGGAAATAGGGGATGAGGCAGTATTGATTGGAAAGTCTGGTAATGAAGAAATATCTGTAGAAGATTTTTCTTTTAATTGTGATACTATTTCAAACGAAATTTTAAGCAGAATGGGAAATAGACTTCCAAGAATAATAAAAAATGAATTTTAGTTTAACAGTTGTAAGGAGATGAGTATGAGTTTAAGGAGAAAGATTATTGATTATTCAAGAGGCAATAATTTAAGTAATTTTTGGAGATTATATCGGTTGCAAAAAAAAGCGAAGAATGGATTATATAGAGATATTTTGACATTTGTGATGAGTAGGTATGCACATCGTCATGGAGGATATATTGGTCCCGACACAATATTCAATAGTGTGCCAGTGCTTCCTCATGGATTACATGGGATTTTTATTTCTCGTTATGCAGTAATAGGTGAAGAATGTTGGATTTATCAGAATGTAACTATTGGAGAAGTAAATAAAAAAGCACCTATAATAGGGAATAATTGTTTGATTGGAGCAGGTGCAATTATCGTTGGAGGTATAAAGATCGGTGACAACGTAAAAATTGGAGCAGGTGCCGTGGTTAGTACAGACATTTCCGATGGTTGCACGGTTGTTTCACAACCAATGCATGTAATAGAAAGAAAACTTGAGCAGTCCTGTGATTGATAAAATTGTTTGGATTGGTAAAAAAGTAGTTATAAATAAATGGGAATTGTTATGAATGGAGTGGCTGAATTCAGCCACTTTTTTTATGCGTAGCTCTACGTAGAGGAAGTATGCCGCAGAAGCGGTTATGGGCGCGGCGAATAGGGCAAGATAGATCTTCCCTGCCTGATTGACAGTAATGGAATTGTGAAAATTACATATAAAATCGTAATTATTACTTGAAAAAAGAATGTGGTAAAAAATCATGTATAATTAATTGGCAGAAATAGTATTTCAAAATGTATAAATATGACTTTAAATAGGAAGTATATATGTATTAAAAAGTCTTATAAGTAAATGTATTATTAATCTATACATTTTAAAAGGAGATTAGTGTGAAAGAAAGTAGAGGACAGCCGATAAATGGCACACTTAAACAAGCTATCATAGGGTAGCTTTGCAAAAGAATATATGTTTGGATAAAAATCAGGAAACTAATTGCGATTCGGAAATAATTCCTTCTCGCAGCAAAAGTTTTTTAGCCTGTTTGATGGCCTTAACCTTTTGCTTCTCAGCAAGGGCTTGCGGCATATCGATTTTGTATAAGTCGCCCGGATTCCATATCTCGCCTGTAGACAGCATCTGGTAAATGGCGGTGAGAATCATACGGGCAATCGCAATAATGGCTCTTTTCTTGCCACGACGCTTAACAAGTGCTTCGTATTTTTTCTTGTAGTAGGGAGACTTGTCAGATTTCACGGCTGCATGGGCACACTGTACCAATGCAGGTTTGAGGTAAACTCCGGCACGTGTGATCCTGACAGACTTCTTCTTACCGGCAGATTCATTGCTGCCCGGCGTAAGGCCGGCCCAGCAGCATAAGCGTTTTGATGTGCAGAACTGAGACATATCAATACCGATTTCGGAGATGATAGTGACTGCACTATCATGTTTGACACCCGGAATGGTACAGAGTAACTGGACGGCATTTTCATAATCAGGATCAGAAGAAATCAGATTTTCTATCATAGAGTCAACATCATTGATCTCAGCTGTGATATAATCCATATGTGCGCGGACGAGGCGCATACGGTATTTTTGGGCATCAGTCATCTGATATCCTTGGATGGATTCAATAACAGCATCTTCTTTGGATTTGAGGCTCCTTAGAAGTTTGGATGCGATTTCTTTGTGGTTGATGGACGTACCTGATTGTTGAAGCAGATAGTCGATAATGGATGTGGATGACTTCCCAAAGATATCGGAAACTACAGAATCTAAAGCTACATTACAGACAGTAAGCGCATTCTGATATCTGTTTTTTTCACTGGAGCGGCAGGAAACAAGCTTATAACGGTATCTTGTATATTCCCTTAAAATGCGGATTGGCCTGCTGGGAATGTAGCTGCCTTTCACAAGTCCCAGACGGAATAAATCCCCAATCCATTTGGAATCCTTTTCATCATCTTTGTTGCCCTTTACAGCTTTGACCCATTTGGGATTAGCAATGGTGACATTGATTTCGTCTTCCAGAAGATTAAAGACAGGGATCCAGTATTTTCCAGTGGATTCCATACAGACATCATGGCAGTTGTTATCCAACAGCCACTGCTTGAAAAGAAGAATAGAATTGTTAAAGGTGGAAAATCGTTTCTTTTGATAAGAAGGTTCAATCCCGCCAGTTGTTTTGATGATTGTGGCGACGAGAAAAGATTTGTGGACATCGACACCACAACAGGTTTGATAAGTAACTCTCATGAGTCTGACTCCTTTCGTAAAAGATAAGAAGCCATTGACTGAACTGCCACACAATTAAACTAAGGCGCTTAAACAATTCTTAGTGTACGGACTCGGAGTACCACTAATTTGTGCTTGAAAAGGCAGAACTTACACTGATTTTTATGCTGTCTAAAACGAGAAGGTTTTTACAACTCCTCCTCCCGTGCTTTGTAGTATAGCTTCTTACAGGATATTTTACGGCACAACGTGGAGAGTTGAAATACTTTCATTGCTATTTGTGCCGCCAGCCAAAGGCGGCGGAATGGTGATTTTTATGATACAAGATTCCAATGAAAGTCATAGTGCGGGTAAAAGAGAAAGTAGCAAAGTAAGAGAATTAAATACAGACGAAGGTAATTTGTATGTAGAAATAGGGCTGAGATTGCGTAGGATAAGGCGTGAAAAAGATTATACGCAGGAGCAAATGGCAGAGATGCTTGGTATTAGTACTGCATATTATGGGAAAATAGAAAGAGGTGTTAATAGTCTTTCGATAAAAAGGCTACACACCTTAAATGTTAAATTGGGTATAGATATAACATATCTGATTACTGGTAAAGACAACAATACATTATCTATGGGTCAAATTTTAGCTGAATGTCCAATAAGAAAACGGCACGATTTAGAGCAGATCATAAAACATGCTTTAAATTTAATGGAGAATACCTGAGCTTAATTTGCTTAAAGGAATGATGAAAATGATCGAAATAGCTATTTGTGATGATGAAAAAGTAATAACTTCTGATATAGAAGAACGTATAAGAGCAATTAGTAAAAAATTATGTGTATCAATAAATATAGATGTGTTCTTTGATGGATTAACATTGACGGATTATATTATAAATCAGAAAGCAAAGTATGATATTATCTATATTGATATAGAGATGAAAAGTGAAAATGGGGTAGATGCTGCCAGAAAAATCAGACTGTTTGACAAAGATGTATTATTGATTTATGTGACAAATCATGAAAGTTTTGCAAAAGAAGTATTTGAAGTATCTGCATTTCGCTTTATTACAAAACCTATTTCAAATGAAATATTTGAAAAGTATTTCATAAGTGCAATAGATAAAATTAGACAGACACCACATTTTTTTCAGTTTCAATACAATAAAGTACATTACAGATTGCCACTCAATCAAATAATATATTTTCAAAGTGATAAGAGAGTAACATATATTAATATTGGAACGGAAATTAGAAAGTGCTATGAAAAATTAAATTCGATTGAGCAAAATTTGAAGCAAAAGGGGATTTATTTTTTTAGAACACATCAATCTTTTTTAGTTAATCCCAAATACGTTGAAGTATATATGTATGATACAATGCAATTACATGATGGGACAGTGTTAAGTATTAGTGAAAATCGAAGAAAAACTGTTAATGAATTATACTGTAAGATAAAAGGAGATTCGATAATTGTTTAGTTATAAGACAAATTTACTGTTATATATTATAGCAACTTTTATTTGCATTATTATTTTAAACGTTTACTTTTCAGGATTTTTTCAAAAGCGAAAAAGAGTGGCTAACTGGATCATATATTTTGTATATATGGCATGGCAGATGTTTTTATTTACAGAGTCTAACTTTCCTTCCTACATAAATTTGGCCGTTGGATTGATTTTGAATAGTTTGGTTTCGCTAATTTGCTTTAAGGGAAGTGCTATTCAAAAAGTTGCATTGTCCGGTATACTAAGTATTTTGTGGACGCTATCAGAATTTTTAGTTGGTTATTTTTTTATAGCGTTGGGTATGGATTATCAATATCCTCAAGCAGTAGGAGCATTGATTTCAGAAATTATTGTTTTAATTTTGATATACTGTTTGAGTAGATATTTTCAAATTGAGAATATAAAAAATTTACCTATGAAATGTTATCTTATGCTTTTATTTTTACCCATTGGTAGTCTGTTTATTGTTTACAAAATCTTTATGTATGGAAGTTTACTGGAACAGGGATTAGCAATAAAAGAATCAGCAATATGTGTAATAATAATGTTGTTCATTAATTTTCTGGTTTTTAGATTATGTTTGTTATTAGCTGATGAGCTAGTTCTGAGGAGATATAATGCTGTATATACACAACAGTTAGAAATATATAGCAAGAATATTCAAGAAAATAAAATTGCGATGGCAGAATATCATAATGCGAAACATGATATAAAACAACATTTTATTTCATTATTATGTATGTTACAAAAACAACAGTATGAAATGGCGGAAGAATATTTAGATAATCTAGTTGAGGATAATAGGAAAAACTGGAATATATCCAGAACGGAAAACTTGATTGTTGATGCGATTATTAATGCTAAGTATTCTTTGATGAAAACACTTGGAATTGAGTGTTTTGTTGATGTACATATACCTGTATGGCTTCCGTTTGAAATGGCTGATCTCAGTGTATTAATTGGCAATGTCTTAGACAATGCCATTGAGGCAAACAATGCTGAAATGAAGAATAAGTATATAAAAATATATATGGCATATGACAAAAACATCTTAATCACTACAGTCATAAATTCATATGATGGTGAGTTAATAAAAGATAAAACTGGAAGGATTCTAACTCGGAAACCAGATAAGTCTACTCATGGATTTGGATTAAGATCTATTGAAAAAATTGTACATAAATATCATGGATCGGTAGTAATAGAAAATACCCAAGAGGAATTTAAAATTATATTTATATTGATTGATAACAAAAGATAGGTAAAAGTTACATATAACCTCGTAAAAGTTACATGGAAAAAAATTAATGATAAAAATGAGTGTATGATTACTAAAAAAATAATAATAAAATATATCTAGGGAGGGACTAATATGAAATGGATAAAAAATAATCTTCAAAACGTTATGTGTTTAATTGCAATGATGTTTAGCGTGATGGCTGCAAACTCTCGTTGTATGTGTATTTATCATGACTTGGAGAAGCCAGAAGAATTAAAACGCTTAAGGAAGTTTTAACATGGATTTTTTAGTAACTGCATTGATGGGTTTTATATGTAAAAACAAGGATTTGTCTAAGGAAGATTATAAAATTTATCAATATGGATTACAAGCGTGTTTAGAAATGATGTTTTGTTTTTTAGTGTGTTTTGTTATAGCGCTCAAAATGAAAATGCTAAAAGAATGTATACTGTTCTTTGGCATTTTCATTTCTACGAGATCGTATATTGGTGGAATACATATGAAAAACTATTGGCATTGTTTTACTATTTCATGTGGTGTTTTTACATTTGTACTTTATTTGACTAAGTATTTTATAATGAGTGATATGAATGCTTTCTTATTGATTTTGGCTTCGATTAGCATAATATACTATTTGGAATATAGTTGCCAATTTAATGATTATGTTTCCAAAGAGGAACGAAATTTTTATAGAAATAAAATGAATATTATTTTATGTGGTTGGGTTATTGTTTTTATTGTATTGATTATTTTTCGACTTCATTCCTTATTGACGTTAAGTGCATATGCTTTTTTGAGTATTATGTTTTCTAAAAAAGCCGAATTAATAAAAAATAAAATACAAAAATGATCTGAAATAACCTGGTCTTTAGTTCTGGAGAGCCAAAACCAAAATTTTATTCTTGTAGGTTAAAATTATTGTTAAGTAAACAATCTGAGTTTGTTAATTAAGTTCGACTGGATAATTTTACTGAATAAAGA
>VSNM01000038.1 GCA_009774245.1 Lachnospiraceae bacterium
TCAACCTGGTTTACCTGTCGGCAAGGGATACTTATCGGATTGAACGGGAAGATAAAGCCGGCGTAGGCTACGTTGATGCCCGTGTTATAATAGGGCTAAGTTAGAAGAAACCCAGTAAAATCAAGGGGTTAAGCCTAATTTAGTCCTATTTTTTATACCTAATTGGGGTTAAGAATGGGCAGCGCTGAACAATTCAAAACCTACATTACGGAAGTCAAATATGGTCGATACAAATATGGTCGGGCTTTGGCTTTTAGTGGAATGAGAGGTGAAAACTTAATACAACGATTATTTAGGTAGGACTAAATTAGCTCTTAAAACGGATATTCCGTTTGTGTATCGCTAATCTGTTCCTGCCTTTTTATTTTGGGAGAAGGAGGATTAACAGATGGGTTTTACAAAGAGAGAGCTAGTTGAGTTCCTAGACGGACTGGTGGAGTTAGCCAGTGAGGAAAACAAGGCAAATGCAGTCTTGGTAAAAGAACAGTTTCTAAGTGACTTTGAAAAGAGTTATGGATATGAAAAGGAGGTAATAACAGAAGTTTCAAAGCTGCCGCCACACTATATAGTAGCAATGCCGGACTCTGTGCAGGAAGAAATTAAGCAGAAAGTAATAGCAGCATTAACAGAACATGGCGAATGCACTCCTGAAAATGTTGACCGTGCTATGGGTTCCAAAATCTATGACCTAGAGGATCTGATTGACATTCGTGAGTATGTCAGGCAGATGGAGGCGGAACAGAGGAAGAAAGCGGAACAGAAAAGGAGGGGCGGCAGATGATAGGGGCAGTAATCATTGTAACAGTAGTACTTTTGTTATACTTTTCCCTTGCAAGATCAGCAGGGATGGCAGACAGGAAATTAGAAGAGATATACAGGCTTTCCGCCGCAAGAGAGGCGGGTGGCGTGGATGGGAATTAACGTAAGGATGCAGAACGCTCCAAAACCGGATGGAATTATTACGGCACAGGTAAAGTTGGAAAACGATTTAAGAAGCTGTATGCGCTGTCAATTCTTTCACGGAAACAACCGTCAGTGTCTCGCTAAGAAATGTGTTAAGGAAGAAAGCAAGCCTGAAATCACGGAGCAGGACAAAGAAGATATGTGCTTTGGATGCCCGTACAGACAGTCAGATAAGTACTGCTTTCCCTGCATGAAAAAGATATTAAGGAGATAAGTCTACATGAAAAAAATATGGAGGAAGAACACGATGGAAAAACATATTGAAGTAATCGGGATCGATCATGGCTGGTCGAACATGAAAACAGCAACGCAGATTTTTACGACAGGAGTAAAGGAAATAACGACAGAACCTGCATTTTATGATGATTTGGTGGAACTGGACGGAAGGTATTACAAGGTAGGCGGGAAACGTCTTGAAGTCAGGGATACAAAAGTTGAGAATGATAACTTCTACCTGCTTACCCTTGCGGCAGTTGCAAAGGAGCTGAACAGGCGTGGAATGAGGAATACAGATATCCTTTTATCGGTAGGACTTCCGTTGACAAGGTTCGGCGCAGAGAAGCAGGACTTCATTGATTATCTGTCAAAGAATAAAGAAGTCAGTTACTTCTTTGAGAAAGAGAAGTATACGGCAAGGATAGCAAGGGTGTCCGTGTTCCCACAATGTTATGCGGCGGTTGCAGAACAGTTGAAAACCCTGCCGGAGCGTGTGGTGGTGGTAGATATAGGCAGTTGGACGATTGACATCATGCCGATACAGAACGGCAAGCCGAATGAGGCAGAGTGTATCACAAGCCAGCAGGGGCTTATCCGCTGCATGAGGACAATCAATGAGGAATGTAACAGGCAGATCGGACAGGAGCTTGAAGAAAACGTGATACAGCAGGTCATGGCAACCGGAGAAGCGGCGCTGCCGGATAAGTACATGAACATTGTAAGGGACTGCCTGCGTGATTTTGCACAAAAAGTCTACAATACCCTGAAAGAACACGGTTACAACCTTGATGTGATACCGATTGTGTTCGTGGGCGGGGGTGCAGCGGTCATGCGGCTGTTCGGCTCACATGACGGTGGGAATATCCGTTACATTGAGGACATCAAAGCAAATGCAAAGGGGTATGAGCAGCTCGGCAGGGTTTTCCTTGCAAAGCACCGTAACCAGATAGGATAGGGGTGGGGTATATGGCAAAGTCAAATATTGTCTACCGAAGTTACCGCCTCAACCTTGACAATGAGCAGCAGCGCAGGGTAAACAAGGTGCTTGCGGAACTGAATACAGAGATCCATAAGTCTGTAAACCAGTTCATAACGGATGCCATAGACTTCTATGCAAACAGTTTTGAGAATGAAGATCTGCTGAAAGAGACAGCGGAACGGAAGAAAAAGGAAGAACAGTATATCTCAAAGAGTGACCTTGATGGTATCCGTGAAGAACTAAAGAATGATGTTAAGAATGAGATCATCATGCTGCTCGGTGCTGCCCTCGGAGGCGGGGCGGCACGGGTGGCGGAGGGCAGCATGGGAAGGATGGTCATGGAAAGCGTGGCAAAGGAAACACTAGCCGATAGCACAGAAGAAACCACAGATCCAACCATGATGGAACTGGTTGATAACTGGGGATAGGAGGAAAATTCCTCTGCTCCTGCAAGGGCAGTCGCATTTTCCTACGGAAAACAAGGAGGAATGTTTTATGGCAGGGATAGTTTTAAGAAAGACCGGGGTGGTATTGCTTACCATATTGAAATGGATATTACAGGTGGTGCTTGCGGCATTGAAGCTGGTGTTTGGTATCGTAAAGCTGTTCCTGCTTCTGCTTGCTCTGGTTATGAGGATTATGCTGATAATGGTCGGCGTTTCCATAGGCAGACGGTGAGAGGAGTTTGCGAATGAAAAGAGCAAAGATGACGGAAGAAGAAAGAAAAATACATAGGTATGAAATGTCAGAGGCATACCGCAAGAAAGTATTGAGATTTACACTGCAATTCAATCCCACAACAGATAAAGAAGCTAGGGAATGGTTTGAGAAGAACAATAAAAGCGGCGCTTATCTGAAACGGCTGATCCTTGAAGATAAAGCAAGGAGATCCGGCGAAAAAGGGCAGCATTGAAAGGAGGTGATGGGTATGTGGAGATTGAAATTCTACAAGGCATATGCAAGCGACAAGAAGCTGAAAAGGATGCTTGCATACTGGGGTAAGTTTAACAAAGCAAAATGATAGGAGGAAACAATGCACAGAATACGGGACAGTCCTAAACTGATATGTGTCCCGTGCAGACCATGCAGAGTCTTTTCATAAGGGAAAGAACAGCGGCACACGGACACAGCCTGCCTTTCCCTTATGAGGAAAGGATAGGCGATTCATATGAAAAAGAGATTATTTCTGATTTTATCCGTAGGTATCATGCTTTTTGCCGGATGCGGCAATAAGGACAATCTTATGGCTGATATGGAGACGGAAAAGACTGAAACAGTGAGAGACACTGAGGAAACGGATATAGCAGGGGACACAAATAAACCTGCGGCGGTGCAGACCGGGGAGGGGGAAACAGAAAAGCGGCAGACCGAAAAGGAAACGCCGGAAGAAACAGAAACGGAAGAGGGGGATGTGAAAGCAGCAGAAACGCCTGAACCGCAGCCTGTAAGCCAGCCGGAGCAGAAAACCGAAACGGAACCTGCACCAAACAGTGCAGATGTGCCAAAACAGGAAGAAGCAGGGCAGGAAGAAACAGGACCGGAAGAGACGGAGTGTGAAGCAAAGCCGGAAGAAACAAAACCGGAAGAGACAAAACCGGAAGAAATCAAACAGCAGGAACAGACAGTGACCGTATCGCCATACAATCCCGTATCCGTATGCAGTCAGGCAGTTGCAAAGTGTCAGGCGGGCGGGATGATAACCACCACGGACAACCTCGCAAACCTTCTGTCAGAGGGGAAGATAACACAGGAAGAATACAATTCCTATTATCCGTATGACGGACTGGGGTATTACAGCGTTTTTGTGGAGACAGACTTAAACAAAGCGTCCACCACGTCCGGCAGGAAACTTGGCAGTGAGGACGGGATAGCGGATTACATTGCGGGGATGATGATGCTGGAAACGGAGCCTGTGTTTTATATCGAATATGCAGGGGTGTACAGCCTGAACGGGACAGATTTTTATGAGTTCCGCTGTTACAGGTAAGGGAGCATACCGATGTTCTGATGAAAACATGTTGACAACGGGCAGCACCAGAGGGTACACTTGGTATTGTCGTGCATTACGATAGTTGATATAGGACAGCGGGCGGTTCAGTCATGATAAACTGGCTGATAACCGTGGATTGGAGGAAATGCTGATGGTGGGAATGGTTTTGAAAAAGGCGGCGGTGGTACTGCTTACCATACTGAAATGGATGCTGCAGGCAGTGCTTATGCTTCTGAAACTGGTACTTGGGATAGCAAAACTGTTCCTGTTGCTGCTTGCACTTGTTGCAAGGGTTGTACTGACAATGTTCGGTGTCGTGGCGGGCAGACGGTAAGGGACAGTCCCTCACTGGTATGTGAAGTGCGGTCGGGCATTTCAAAAGAAAAATGTTCGGTTTCCCTTTATCTGTCTATCAAATTTTGATATGTGGGTTCCGCCCGGATATAAAGGGAAACAGACAGAGATTGAAGTTCAAAAAAGAATAACAGTAAACGGAAAATGACAAGCCATTTTATATGACTTGTTATTTTTTTGCCCTATTATAAGGAGGAAATCTGAATGAAACAGAAAATGAAAAGATTTATGGCAGGATTCTTAGCCCTGCTTACGGTCTTTACCACGCTGTTTAGCAACGGGACGACTGCTTTTGCGGCAAGTTCCAGTGCAAACATCGCTTTCTGGTATGCATCGACAAGATCATCGGGTGAGGTAAGCGAGTTAAAGGCAGGCTATGACCACGGGAAGATCCTGTATGCCATACTGGACGGAAACGCCGCCTACTGCATGAATTTCGGACTGGCGGCAGATGGCGGGCAGCTCATGAACAGCTACCCTAATTCAAGCACTTCCATGACGGCACAGCAGGAGAAGCTGTTAAGTTACTGCCTCTATTTTGGTTTTAACAGCAACAGCGCAACGCCGCCTTCAAATGACCAGTGTGACCAGTTCATAGCGACACAGGCAATGGTGTGGGTGATCGTGGGGAACCTGTTCGGCACAGGCAGCGGGGATTCAGCAGCGAGAAAGCTGTGTGATACGGCTCCGAATCCGTCATCGTCTTATGCCTATTATACAAGCCTGAAAAACAACATCAGCAAGTCTTATAATGCCACAAGACCGAGTTTTGCAAGCAGGACACAGAGCGGTGCGGAAACTTATGAGCTGAAATGGAATGAGGGGAACCAGCGTTTTGAAAAAACCCTTAACGACAGCAACGGCGTACTTGGAAGTTTTGACATTTCGCTGAGCGGGTTCAAAGTTGAAAAGAACGGGAACAGCCTCACCATTTCCAGTAAGGAAGTGAACACGACAGCGACAATGGCAACCATGAACTCCACGGCAGGCGAAGTAGAGACGACTTCAAGCTGTGTGTTCTGGCTGACGGAAAAAGCGAACTATCAGGAGTTTGTCTCGGAAAGACCTAGCGCCGATCCTATCCATGCCTATTTTAAGGTAAAGACGGAAAACATCGGCTACGGGGAGATTGTAAAGACCGACGAGTCCAGCGGCGTGAAGCTGAAAGGTGCCGTATACGGGATTTATTCCGACAGCGGATGCACCAATAAGGTAGACACCATGACTACGGACGGAAACGGTTATGCAAAATCCAATGCACTTGTGGCGGGAACGTACTATGTGAAGGAAATTACCGCACCAAAGGGATATGTACTGAGCGGCAAAGTCCACACGCTGACCGTAAAGGCAGGACAGACAACCGGGATCAGTGCGACGGACAAAGAGCAGCTTGGGGCAATCACCATTTATAAAGAGGGCGAAGTCCTGACCGGATGGAATGGCAGCAACTTCACTTATGAGAAAAAGAAACTGCCGGGCGCTGTTTTCAAAGTGACAGCAGGCGCAGACATTTACAAGGCAGACGGTACAAAAGTCTATAATAAAGGGGACCTGATTGCGGAAAACTTACAGACCGGAAGTGACGGACAGGTGGTTCTTACAGACCTTCATCTTGGAACGTATGTGGTTACGGAAACAAAGAGCATTGACGGATATACCATCAATACAGAGCCGCATACGGTAAAGATTGAATATAAGGATCAGATGGTGGAAGTGCAGTATGAGTCGGCAACTGTGCTTAATACCCGTCAGAAAGCGGAAGTTTCCGTGACAAAGAAAGATTCCGAGACAGCAAACCCGTTAGATGGCGGACAGTATACGCTTTATGCGGGAAATGACATCAGGAATTATGCAGGACAGGTCATTGTGACAAAGGGTACTGCATTACAGACCGTTACGACAGGGGAGGATGGCAGCGCCGCTTACACGGTAGACCTTCCGATTGCAAACAGCTACTATATTTCAGAGACACAGGCTCCTTACGCATATTACAGGAACAGCTCCGATATATACAGCTTTGATTTCAATTACCTGCCGGAGACTACTGCAAAAGCATCATTTACACACACTTTCGCAAATGACAGGACAACCGCAAAAATCCACATCTACAAAATAGATAAGGAGACAGGAAAGGCAGTTCCGCAGGGCGACGCAAAACTGGAGGGCGCTGTTTACGGCTTATATGCCCGCAACGACATTGTACACCCGGACGGTGCAACAGGCATTATCTTCCATGCGGGAGATATTGTTGCGACACTGACAACCGATGAGGGCGGCAATGCGGAGGTAAAGAACCTCTATCTTGGCGATTACTATGTAAAGGAAATCACACCGTCAGAAGGGTATCTCCTTGATGAAGAGGAACATGATGTTGTATGCGATTATGAGGGCGATCTGGTAGCGGAAGTGTCAAGAAGCACCACATCGGCAGAGCAGGTCATCAAGCAGCCGTTCCAGCTTATCAAAGTATCCGACAACGGGGATGATACGGAGGCTCCTGTATTATCCGGCGCAGGCTTTACCGCATACCTGAAATCTTCCTTATCCGTACTGGAAGATGGAAGTTACGACTTTGACAGCGCAAAACCCGTGGAAATCGGCAGCAAGGGAGAGACTACCCTTTTCACGGATGCAAAGGGGCATATCGTGACACAGCCTATCCCTTACGGGACTTATGTAGTGATAGAAACAGTCACTCCACACAACATGCAGCCAGTAAGACCTTTTGAAGTGAGGATTGTGGAGAACCACCCGACAGAGCCGCAGGTATGGCGTGTATTCATTGACCGTGAATTTACTGCAAAGCTGCGTGTGATCAAGAAGGACGCTGACACAAAGCAGACAGTCCTTATCCCTGATACAGAGTTCAAGATTTTCAACCTTGACAAAAACGAATATGTCAAGATGGTCACAACTTATCCGTCAAAGGTTACGCACACTTCCTTCTTCACGGACGGGGATGGCGACTTAATCCTGCCGGATGTATTGAAGATTGGAAATTACCGCATTGAGGAAGTAAAAGCGCCTCATGGATATGTGCTGAACACTAACTATGTGGAAGTATCGGTTGATTCTGACACATTCTATGAAACCGATCCTGACACTTATGATGCAATCATCACCGTGGAATATGAGGACGAACCTGTTGTCGGGGAACTGACAGTGGAGAAGAAAGGCGAAATCCTTGATGGTTACAAGGGCGGCTTATTTGCTGATTCTGAAGAAAAGGAATTTGTATATAAGGAAGGTTCCCTTGCAGGGGCAAAATTTGAGGTCTATGCCGCAGAGGACATTTATACTACTGACATGCAGACAGACGAGGATGGCAACAGGACAAAGTATTACAGAAAAGGCGATCTTGTAGGAACGCTTACCACCGGGGAAGATGGGAAAGCCAGCATTTCAGGACTTCCGCTCGGACAGTACCGTGTTGTGGAAACAGAAGCGCCTTATGGATATGTGCTGAACGGGGAAGAGCAGCTTGTAACATTCGTTTATGTGGACGATAAAACCCCGGTGATCCATGAAAGCGTGACATTTACCAATGAAAGACAGAAACTGGATATGTCAGTCATTAAGAAAGATGCAGAAGAAGATACACCAGTTGCGGGCGCAGTGTTCGGTCTATTTGCCGCAGAGGACATTGAAAATGCCAATGGGGAAGTAATAATTGAAGCAGGCACACTCCTTGAAACTGCAACATCTGACGAAAACGGCAGGATCGCTTTCATAAAGGATTACCCGTTTGCAGTTTATGAGGCAAAGGAAATGGCAGCGCCGAAAGGCTATGTTTCCAGTGAGGAAGTAATCACTTTTGAAACAGAGTATCAGGGACAGCATGAAGCAGTTGCAGAATACAGCAGCGAATTTCTGAATGAGCCTACAACCTTTGAATTTACAAAGGAGGACATTGCAAGCGGCGCAGAGCTTTCTGGCGCACTGCTTACAGTCATTGACAAGGATGGAAACGTGGTTGACAGATGGACTTCCGTTGCAGAAGAAGCTCATGTTATCAAGAGACTTGTGGCAGGGGAGACTTATACGCTCCGTGAGGAGTTTGCGCCTTACGGCTACCTGAAAGCAGAGGAAATCCGGTTTACAGTGGAAGATACCGCTGACATTCAGGGTGCAGTCATGAAAGACGAGGTTCCGACAGGCGCAATCATCATCAACAAGGACGGAGAATTTGTAACGGACACTACCCTTATGAAAGGACACTGGTATGATTTCATTTTCAATTACTTTAAGGACAGTCTTGCGGGTGTTGAATTTGAAGTCTATGCAGCGGAGGACATTGTAAGCCCGGACGGACTTGACACAATCTATTATGAGGCGGACGAACTTGTGGCAACTATTGTCACTGACGAGAAAGGCTATGCAAGCATTGACAGTCTGCCGCTTGGAAAGTATTACCTTGTGGAGACAAAGACACTGGAAGGATTCGTTCTGGACGATACACCAATCGAAGCAGACCTTTCCTATATCGATCAGGATACCAAAGTGGTTTATGCCGGAATGAACATCAGCAATGAGAGACAGAAAGTGCAGATCACAGTGGTAAAGAAAGAGGCAGGCACGAAAGAAGTCCTTGAGGGTGCAGTATTCGGTCTGTTTGCTAAAGAGGACATTGTGAATAAAGACGGTAAAGTTATTGTAAAGGCTGGCACTGAAATTGAACGTGGCGTGACCGGAAAGGACGGGAAACTGACATTTGTGTCTGACCTCCCTCTTGGAAAGTATTATGTGCAGGAAATGACAGCACCAAAGGGATATGTGAAATCAGATAAAGTATTCGACGTGGATGCGTCTTATCAGGGTGACGATAAGAAAGTAATCGAATTTGATGCAGAGTTTGAGAACAAGCCGATCAAAGTCCAGATTTCAAAGACTGACATCACGGGCGACAATGAGCTTGAGGGTGCAGTTCTTTCCGTCATTGATGCAGATGGCAACCTGATTGAGAAGTGGACTTCCGGCAAAGAGCCGCACATGATTGAAAAGCTGCCTGCCGGAAAATATACCCTGCGTGAAGAAACAGCGCCATTTGGGTATGTAATTGCACAGGACATTGAGTTTGAGGTAAAGGAGACTGATGAAATCCAAAAAGTGGCAATGAAGGACGAAGTAGCAGTTGGAAAAATCATCATCAGCAAGAAATCAGAGGACGGAAAGGCGCTTGCAGGCGCAAAATTTGAAATCCGTGACAAGGACGGGAAAGTGATCGAGACGCTTACAACGGACAAGGATGGTCATGCTGAAAGCGGCGAACTTCCGATTGCAACATTTAAGGATGGCAAGTATGAGGATACAATCACTTATACCGTGGTGGAAGTGGAGGCTCCGAAAGGGTATCTCCTTGATTCCACGCCGAAGGAAGTGAAGTTTGAATACAAGGACGGAAAAACGAGAGTGGTAGAGTACACCCTTGAAGTAACAAACAAGCCTACGGAACCGAAGCTCCCGCAGACCGGGGACAACATGAACCCGTGGGTATTTGCAGGGTTCGGGCTTGCGGCTGTTGCTGCCGGACTCGGCATCATCTTCTGGAAGAAGAAAAAAGATGGCGCAGAAGCGTAAGTAATGAATAACAACAGTGCATGAACCCGGCGGGGCATGTAAGCAGGATCGGCTTATGTGTCCCGCCTTTTTTGCAGCATGGAAAGGAGGACACATGACAACAGGGGAAAGGATACGGTTTTACCGAAAGCAGAAAGGAATGACCTTAAAGGAACTTGGTGAGAAAGCAGGCTTCTTAAACTGCGGGGATGTGCGCATGGCACAGTACCAGAGCGGTGCAAGGGTTCCAAAGGCAGCTACCCTTGAAAAGATTGCAGAGGCTCTTGATGTGCCTGTGGACGCTTTATGCTGCACTGCATCGGAATGTATGAAATGCAAAAGTTTCAGGCTGGAACAGTTGCAGGAATACAGGAGGGCAGGAAAGGAGGAGAGGATTTAATGATGGATTATGAGATCTTCAAAGATGTGGTAACAGAGAAATTTTTATCCTATATGCCTAAAGATTATCAGGGCATGGAGGTAAAGGTTGCTTTGGTGGAAAAGGTCAACCGTAAACTGGACGGGCTACAGTTACTGGAGAACGGGGAGAAAATAGATTCCCCCACCATATATATCAATGACATTTACGATGAATATTTAAGGACGGGGGACTTGCAGGAATCCTTGCAGAATGCAGCAGATGCATTGGACAGGGTGTTTAAGGAGGAACCAGTCTCGCCGCTTGATATGCGCAAGGCAAAAGACAATATCATATTCCAGCTTGTGAATACCGTGCAGAATGAGGATATGCTGAAAAAAATGCCGCACAGGGAGTTTCAGGATTTATCCATTATCTACCGATGGGTGGTAAACGTGGAGGACAAAGGCATTGCAAGCGTGGTAGTCCACAATGGACTGGCAAAGGAACTGGGGATGGATGAAGAACAGTTATTTAAGGCTGCTGCGGAAAACACCAGACGCATACTGCCGCCCGTAATAAAATCAATGAATGAAGTTATCAGGGAGATGTTTCTGGCTGACGGTATGCCGCCATCAATGGCAGACCTTATGATCGGGGAGATGCCGCCGCAGGAAACCATGTGGGTTATTTCAAATGACCGCAGGATAGATGGTGCGGTTTCCATGCTTTATGAAGATAAGCTGCACAAACTGGCAGAAAATGTAGAGAGTGACCTGTATATCCTGCCTTCTTCCGTGCATGAAGTCATAGCCGTATCCGTAGAAATGGGAGAACCGGAAGAACTTGCACAGATGGTTGCTGAGGTAAACATGGATCAGGTGGATCTGGAAGATAGGCTTTCCAATCAGGTATACCACTATGACAAAGACCTGCGCAGGATCACGCTTGCAACTGACACGCCAAACAAAAGGCTGGACGGTGTTGTGGCAGAACAGGGGCTTGTCTATGAAGCGAAACAGTCCAGATAGGGGGATTGCTATTATATGGAAGAAATAGCAAAAGAACTGACAGTAAAGGAGCTTTTGGAACTGGTGCAGCGGCAGGAGGGGGAATTTATTATCCGTATTGAGCCGGGAGGGGAGGAAACAAATGCAGATGCAGGAACAGGAACCCTTTAAACTGGAAGTCGTATCGGTAAGGCTGGTAAAGGATGCGCCCCTGTTTTCAGACCATAAGATCACAAGCCCGCAAGATGCCGTAAAGGTAGTGGGGGATTTCCTGTGTGAAATGGACAGGGAGGTGGTGTGTGTCATCAACCTGAAATCAGACGGAACCCCTATTAACTGTAACATTGTGAGCATAGGCGCAATTAACCAGACCATTGCAGAACCGAGGGAGTTTTTTAAGTCAAGCATTTTATCCAATGCAGCGGGAATGATCATGGTGCATAATCACCCAAGCGGTGAGCTTGTGCCTTCAAGACAGGACGTTTTAATAACACACAGGATTTTAGAATTGACGGAACTTATGGGGATAAGGCTTGCTGACCATGTGATCGTAGGCGGTGACAACAGCCAGTATTTTAGTTTCAGTGAAAAAAAGCTGTTACAGTATCCCTCATTTTCTTTTACTGCGGATTATAATGAACTGGATTTTGGGAAAACGGCAATGGTGGCAGAAAAAGGGAAAGCAAGGTGAGGCGATGGAAGAAAGGAGAAGTTTTACGGCAGAGGAACTTGCGCTTGCAAAGAGCGTTGACTTAACGGCAGTAGCGGCAAGCCTCGGCTACACCGTAAAAAAGATAGGCAGATACCACACCCTGAAAGAAATGGATTCGATACGGATTTACAACCGCACGAACTGGTTTCGGTGGTCAAGGGAACATGATAGGGGAAACAACGGCGGCTCGCAGATAGATTTCCTGCGTGTCTTTGCAGGAATGGAAGTCAAGGACGCTGTTTTCTGGCTGCTTGATTTTTCCGGATACCGGAGGGACGGGGACTGGGAAAAAAAGAGTGCCAATGTGTATGTGGAAAAAATAGAAGGAAAGCATTCCACGGAAGAAAAGAAAAAGCCGTTTGTACTCCCTGCCCGTGCAAAGAACAATGACTATCTGTATTCGTACCTGACAGGGGACAGGGCGCTTGACAGGCATACAGTGGATTATTTTGTAAGCTGCGGATTGATCTATGAAGAGCGCAGTCACCACAACATTGTCTTTAAAGGGAACGATGTGCAGGGCAAAACACGCTTTGCAAGCATGAGGGGAGTGTTTGACCGGGAAGGGAAACCGTTCAAGTGCGATGTGGCGGGCAATGACAAGAATTACGGGTTCAATATCTGGTATGGAAAAAGCGATGAAGTCATGGTGTTTGAAGCACCGATAGACCTGATGAGCTATGTGGAGATCCGTGGGGATTATGAGACAAACAAGGTGGCTCTTGGGATGCTTTCCGATGCTCCGCTTGCCACATTCTTAGAGGAACACCCAAAAGTCAGGAAGATTTCTTTCTGTCTGGACAATGACGGACCGGGCAGGAAAGCGGCAGATGCACTCATGGAAAAATACTACGGGCTGGATTATGAGGTGGAGGACTGCCCGCCGCCAAAGCCTTTCAAGGACTATAACCAGTGGCTTCAGGAAGCGAAAAAATGCCTGTGTGCAGCCACGCCAAAACGGGAAATGGCACGGTAGGGTTGATTGCAAAAAGTGAGTTCATTTTCCAAAAAAGAACTGAAAAAGCACAATCATTCTGCAAAAATGATTGCAAAAAGCACAATCACTGAAAAAGGGCGGAAGGACTGGCGTTGAAGTTCACGAAAAAAAGAACTTAAAAAGTGCTATCAGAACAGGAAAATGATTGCAAAAAGTGAAATCAAATTAGAAATATCATATCATATTTTAAGTTCACTATATGTATCAGCGGGGTTTTAGGGGCAGTCCCCTAACCAGAGGCATGAGGCGTCTCTCATGCGTATCTGGCAAATTCCTATCGGAATTTGGACTGGGGCGGGAAACAGTGACTTTGTATCATACGGATAAGGAGGTGATTGCAGATGGAAGTCATTGACGTTCAGAAAGAGGTGCTTGAGGAAGTAGACCTGTTGGGCAGGAAAGGGTATTTCACGGAGCTGCGTGTGGATAAGGAAACAGTGCCGGAGGGGATGCACTGCTATGAGCTGCGGTATGGTGATGACGACGGTTTTCCGGTGTCCGTGGAGGAAAGTGTCAGGGTAAATTACTTTGGTGCTGTAGTTCTTGCGGAAGAACTGGAACTGGGGGAAGAAAAAGCACTGCAATTCGGTTATGAGGATTTCGGATATACAGGCGAGCAGATGTATCTTTCACAGGTACAGGGCAAACAGCGTGATGCAGAAGGATATGAAGCAATACCGACAGGGGCAGAACTTATAAAGTTCATGGAAGAAAACGGCATATCTTTTCAAATGAATGAGAAAGAAGCAAATCTGATCTGCGGCTATATGGACGGTCATGGTTATGTAGTCGGTCAAAAGGACGGGCAGCTTTGCCGTGGGGATCTGTGTGCAGAAACAGACAGGACAGTATGGGAAGAAACAACTATAGATGATCTTGTAGATTCTGTGACAGAGTGGAATTATGAGCTTTTGCAGGATGCAAAATCATATATGGACAATTCGGATAATTTATCGGATTTTGTGTTCCAGCACAGCCGCTACGAGGAGTTATGTGCAGACGAAAAGATACTGGATGCCATGTTTGACAGGACAAAGTATGCAGAACAGATAGAGCATATGGCACAGATGCTTGCAGAACAGTTAATTCAGAGTCTACAGTCAAAGGGGGATATTGACGGGGCGGTAAAGGAACTGGTACAGGGTATAAAGGAACAGCCTGAACAGAAGAAAGGGAGGGCAAGGTAAATGGCGGACAGCATACATTCCGTAAGGAAAACGCTGCGGCTTATGCCGTGTGAGGCAAAGGTGCTTTCGGATAAGGCGGGTGCGGCGGGGATGTGCGAAGCTGATTACCTGCGCCTGCTGATTACACAGAAACCAAATGACTATCCTGAAATCCGTATCCTTTTAAAAGACCTGATTAATGAAGTCAATGCAATCGGGAACAACATCAACCAGATCACAAGGAACTATAATTCAAAGCTGTACCGCACGGAGGACAGGGAGCTTTTAAGCGCTTATATGAAAAAACTCAACGTGACCGTAAGGGAGGCGGTGGATAAGATAGGCAACATGTAAGGAAAGGGGAAGCCATTTGACGGAAACACTAACGGAAACACAGGAAGAACGCCTGCGTGAAAGCGGCTATTTTCTCTATCAGGGCTGTCATTTTAAGCCAGTAAGGAAATTTACGGAAAAAGATGGGGACTTCAATAAAATAGTAAGGCGGCTGAAACGTGAAGATGAACTTGGAATGACAGCGGCAGATTATTATGGGAAACAGAAACACCCATATTCTTATGAAGAATTTTATGCAGCATCCACGGATAAGAAAGCGGATGTTTTCTTTTGTCTTGAGACAATGAAGCAATATGTTCCCTGCACACATGAGATGCAGGAGTATGTCATGGAACCGGACAAGAAACAGGACAGAGGGAAAATAAGGTAAAGGCGGCGGGGAAGATTGGCAATCAGCAAGATACTTTATATCGGGGACTGCGGCGCAGGATATGCGGGGAAACACTTGAAACAGGCGCTTGGCTATATCACCGTGCCGGAGAAAACGGGCGGAGGGCGGTTTGTTGGTTCCCTGAACTGCCAGCAGGAACAGGTGTATGAACAGATGCGGCAGACAAAGGAACAGTTTGGAAAGACAGACCAGAGGCAGGGATACCATCTCATCATATCCTTTGTGGAGGGGGAAGTGGATGCGGAGACTGCCTTTGAAGTAATCGGGAAATTTGCAAAGGAATATCTTGGAAAAGATTATGAGGCGCTGTATGCGGTGCATGACAATACGGACCATATCCACGGTCACATCATCTTTAACAGCGTCAGTTTCCGGGATGGCAGGAAGTACCGCTACAAGAAAGGGGACTGGGCAAAGGAGATACAGCCCATCACGAACCGCCTGTGCGAAGAATACGGGCTTTCCACGATTGAAATATCGGAGGACAGGGCGAAGAAGTCCGAGAATTACAAGGAATGGAACGATTTCAGGGACGGGAAATTTGTGTGGGCGGACATGATAAAGCGTGACATTGACGCAGCAATCATACAGTCGGCAACCTATGAGTCCTTTTTATCCGTGCTTTCCGATATGGGGTACGGGATCAAGAACGCATACCGGACAGAGGGAAAGTACCTTGCAATCAAGCCTATGGGTATGAGCAGGTTCAGACGGTGTAAGTCACTTGGGGAAAATTACACGGAGGAACGCATACGGGAAAGGATTGAGCAGGAAAGTCTTTCTTCCTATAAGAAGATACAGGCGGTGCAGGAGACAAGGATTGTGCGGTGCCGGGTAAAGCGTTATAAAAAGGCGAAAATGTCCGGTATACAGAAACGCTATTTTGCAAGGCTCTACAAAACCGGACTTTTAAAGAAACGCCCGTACAGCAAGGCTTGGCAGTACCGTGACGACATCAGGAAGATGCAGAAGCTTCAGGAAGATTACCTTTTCCTTACAAGACACGATGCCTCCACGGTGGGGGATATAAGGCAGGCGGCATTACAGATGGCGGACAGGAAGAAAGAGACTTCAAGGGAAAAAAGCCGGATATTCAAGGAACGTGCAAGGATGAAGCCGCTCTTTGACATTGCGGATGAGTTGGAAGGACTGCAAGAATGTGAAAACTGTTTCCAGCGGGGGGAGAACCTGTTTGAAAAAGAGCATATGCGTTATATGGAGCTGTCGGAACGGCTTGAAAAGGAAGGGTACACGGCAGGGCAGCTTGCGGAATTTAAGGAACATTACCGGAGTGAGATTGCACGGATAAGGGAAAAAGAAAAGGCTGTGGCGAAAGAGGAACGGATCGCCGCCCGTATCCTTGCGGAGATTACGGCAGGGGAAAGGGCAGGAAAACCGGAACCGGAAAAAGGACAGGAAAAGCAGAGGGGACGAAAAGAAAAAAGCAGGTAAGGCATGGCAGCCGGGAAGGGCTGCTTAATTTTTGCCCAAAACGGGCAGGATTGGAGGTTTTATGCAGGAACGGACAGTGCTTAGCGGCATGGATTTGAAAGCATATCTTGGCAGGCTGAAACAGAATCCGAAGTACACCGAGGAAATCATAAGGCTTATTGAGGATGACCTGCGGTTCGGTCTGACAAAGGAGGAAACAGAGGAATACAGCAGCGGCAGGTATGATTACAGGCAGATGCGTGTGTATTCCCGATGCCTGCGCAACGGTTACAGTAAAGAGGAAAAAGCGGCAATTTTAAAAGATGGTTTAAGCGGCGAGCAGATGGCGGTGGCACTGGAGTTTTATGAAAAAGGGGTTCCGATGGACACCATAACCGAAGTGCTTTCCAGTGCGGAGAATACAGCGTATACCATGAAACGCCTTTTCTCACAGGTGCTTTGCCGGATAAAAGAGGCAGAGCCAGTGAGTGGGCAGGATACGGAATATGCAAAGGAGCTTATGAAGCAGATCCGTGAAGTGGTCGAGAAGATTTCCTGTCAGGAGAAACGGTACGACGCTTTGAATGAGAAACTCAAGGAAATCGGGACTGTGGGGCAGGATGCACAGATACAGGGCAACCTTATCGCACAGCTTTCCGAAAAGGATAAGTTGCTTGAAAAACAGCAGGATGAGCTGAACGAGGCGAGGGCAGCGGCTGCGAGACTGCGTGGGGAGATGGAAGAAATGAGGAAGGAGAGGAAAGCATTGGAGGAACAGGTAAAAAAGGCAGTCAGGGCAGAGCCGGATGCGGCGGCAGCGCCAAAAGAACCGGAAAAGGAAGAAAAGCCGAAAAAACAGACAGAGGGCAGTGCGCCCGGCGTGCCGGAATCAGCGCTTTACCCCGGAATAGAATACCATGCTGCAGTAGTGGATAAAGACGGTAATATTGTCCGGTTTGTCCCGGTGGAGCGCATGGAGAGGAAAGACCGGGGAAGTGTGATGGGTTCCATGTTCTCCCGCCTGTTCCTCAAAAAGAAAACGGACATCGTAAAGCTGCTTGCGGAAAAAGACCTTTCGCCGGAACAGCTTGTGCAGATAAGGTGTGCCATTGAAAAGGGGCTGTCAGAAAAGCAGTTGCTTGTGCTGATCAACAGCAAAATCCCGGCGGTGCAGATGGAGGAGATCATAAACATCGCTGTCTATGAAAATAAGATGAAGGAGGGGCAGTAATGGGGCTGATTGCAGTAACAGAAACGGCGGAACTGTTCCGGCAGAAAAATATATCCATGACAGAGAGGGACAAGGAGTTTGTGGTACAGTTTGCTTTCCGGACGAATGACAGGGAACTGACAAACAAGCTGATTGATGAGCTTATGGATGAAGGTGCAGACCGGAATGCCGTATGCAGGAAATACCAGACGCTCACAGGCTTTGTGCCAGACTGGATACAGAGGATTGAAAACCTGCTCATTTCGCTTGAAATGTACCGTGTGCAGGAAGAACAGGCAGTAAAGACCTTATCGGAACTGCTGTCTGCCTGCGGCATTTCCATGAGCGAGGATGAAATCCGGCGGACGGATACTGCACAGATGCAGGAGCGGGTTAAGAAAGAAGCAAGTTTATAGGAGGTTTCGGCTGAATGAAGCAGGAAATGGAAACTACTGGGGTAAACAGCGTTGTAGCATGGTATCATGAGGAATTTAAAAAACCGTTGGAAGAAATTTATGAGGATATTTTCTTTCGGATGGACAATTTTGAAGGGGAGGCATGGTATGGCGATATAGAGATTTATGCCGGAATTGGAGTGTGTCAGCCTGAACCGGAACATTTGGAAACGGTCCAGAAAGCATTGAAGATTTTAGGATATGAAACACATGTCATTAACCGTGATGGAAAGAGGTATCTTTTGCCCGGTGAGTATTGTGATAAGGAAAATTTGATAGTCTGTTCTGAAAAATTATTAAAGGAAACAAAACAATATAAGGAACTGGAAGGGGAAGAAAATTATGAAATCACATGCATTTTAATAAAAGGAAGTCCGGAAAAACCGGAGGATGTGATTGCTTATGCAGAGCAGGCAGATGATTATCTTATATTGTACCCATTGGAAAAATCGCAGGAAGCAACGCAGTCATGTGGGTTTCACTTTGATAGTGAGGTGTTTTTCCCACTGGAAAAGGGTTATGACATTATTTTTATGACAGCCGAACGGCACCATGATATTTGGACGATGCTTGGAGAGTATGAGAAAGAAAAAGTTTTGCATGAGCAGGGTTTTGGAAAGTATCTGGAATATTGCAGAGAAAATATGATTACGACAGACTATCTGCAGAAAGAAACTTCCTATTTTGGTTCAGATTTAGAATCCCTTTACAGGAAGAAATTGAAACAGGCAGAGCTTAACAAAGGTGCAAGATAACAGGAGGTGGAATATATGGCGGAAGAAATACAGGAGGCGGTCCAGATTATCCGTGTCGGCTATGACGGGATAGAGATTGCGATGAAAGTATGCGGCGGCACCATAGCGGGGATGAAAAAGGCGCTGGATTTCCTGATTGCGGTCATGGACCATGAGAAAACATTGGGAAAGACAGATATGCGCAGGCTTCTTATGAAAGGCGGGGACTTACAGGTGTTCCAGTTCCCGACGGAGGACAGGGCAAAAGTGGAGAAGATGGCGAAAAAATACGGGCTTCTTTATTCCGTCCTGCCTGACATCAACAAAAAGGACGGTATGAGTGAGATCATCTTCCATACGGAGGCAGTCCCACGGGTAAACATGATGATACAGAAACTGAAATCCGGCAGGATTGCCACGTTTGACGATTACTTGAAAAATGGTGATGAAAAAGAAATGGATAAGGTGCTGTCATTTCTGAAAGAGCAGAAAAAGGGAAACGACAGCCTCCACACTGAGGAAGCGGCAAAGGCGGGGGAGGCGCTGGAAGGGCTGATTGAGAAAGTCGGCAACTACGCTATGGAGAAAAAGAGCATCAGTGTGGAGGAGGTAAAGGAGAATTTCAGCCTTGAAAACGAACAGGCGGAAAAGGTAGTGGGGCAGCTTGAGCGGATCGGCGTCCTTTCCAAAGAAGAAGGCGGGCAGCGTAAAGTCCTGATGGACAAAGACGTATTTTTAAACCGCATGAAGGGATACAGGGAACTTGCACAGCGTATGCAGGCAGTAGCCGCCGCACAGAATCCTGACCTTGCTGACATTACCATTACAAAGAAACTGATAACGGAGGAAAATGACCATGCCATAAAGACAAGGATACCGGGAACATGGGGCGAAAACGCTCAGTATGTATGGATCAACAAGGATAAGGCAATGGAAATCCATGAGGGCAAGACCATACTGACTTTTCTTGACCGTGACAAGGATTACAAGATTTATTCCGCAGACAACCGGGTAGTTGCAACCATGAAAGGTAAGGAACTGTATGAAGGGCATTATGACAGCGTGGGTGCGGAAGTGCGGAAACGCTATGCAGACGTGGAACGGAAAGCAAAGGAAAAAGAGAATATGCGGAAGAAAAAGCCTGCACCGAAAAAAGCGCCTGCGCCCCCAAAGAGGTAGCCGCCTATGGTACAGAACAAGAAAAAAGTGTCTGTATGGTTCGTCGTATTGGGGGCGGTGCTGTGCGCCTATGCGGGTTATCTCTTAAATGGCGCATGGGAGCCGGGAATGGAAATGAATGCCTTTCTGGAGTCCTTCAACCGTGTGTGCGCTGAACCATTCGCAAATTATTATAATGAAACAACCTTAAAAGCGGTAGTGATAGCCTTAATTGTCTATGCTACCGCCCTTTTAATGTATATCACAAGCCAGCGGAATTTCATGCCGGGAAAGGAATTTGGAACGGCAAGGTTTGAATCTCCGCAGATGGCAAACAAGATACTGGCTGACAAGGACGAGAATTTCAACCGTATCCTGAGCCAGAACGTGAAGATGTCATTAAACTTCCGTCGGCTGAAACTTAACGGCAACATTTTAATCTGCGGCGGTTCCGGTGCAGGAAAGACCTTTTATGAGGTAAAGCCGAACCTGATGCAGATGCCGCATAACTGTTCCTTTATCTGTACCGATCCCAAAGGGGAAATCTTACGAAGCTGCGGGGAGATGTTAAAAAATAACGGTTACAGCGTAAAGGTCATAAACCTTCTGGAAATGGAAAAGTCGGACTGTTACAATCCCTTTTCCTATATCCGTGAGGAAACGGACGTGGTGAAGCTGATTACGAACCTTATCAGCAATACCACGCCAAAGGGCGCAACACCCTCCGATCCGTTCTGGGAAAAGGCGGAGGGGCTGTTCTTACAGGCAATCTTTTATTATGTGTGGCTGGAAGAACCGCCCGCAAGGAGGAACTTTGAGACAGTCTTACAGCTTTTGGGTGAGGCGGAAGTGACAGAACAGAATAAACCCTCAAGACTGGATGTGCGCATGAAATTCCTTGAGGAAACGTCAAAGCTCGGCTCGGCGCACCCTGCGGTGAAACAGTACAACAAGTGTATGCGTGGTGCGGGCGATACCGTCCGTTCCATTATCATCAGCGCAAACTCACGGCTTGCCTTTCTGGAAAACAAACAGGTACTCCGTCTCCTGTCAAGGGATGACTTAGACCTTGCGGAACTTGGTATCGGCGTGAACGGGGACGGGGAGACGAAAACGGCGCTTTTCTGTGTCATTCCGGATTCCGACAAGTCCTACAATTTTATCATTGGAATGCTCTATACACAGATTTTTCAGGAGCTTTACTATCAGGCGGACTTCAACTGCGGCGGGCGGCTCCCGATCCATGTTACCTTCATGCTTGACGAGTTTGCAAATGTCGCACTGCCGGATGATTACTGTTCCCTCTTGTCAACCATGAGGTCCAGGGAGATTTCCAGTATCATCATTATCCAGAATTTTGCCCAGTTAAAGGCGCTTTTCAAGGACACATGGGAAACCATACCCGGCAACTGCGACACGTTTATCTATCTCGGCGGCAATGAGCAGAGTACGCACAAATATGTCTCGGAACTGCTCGGCAAAGGTACGATTGACAAGAAATCAAGCGGAGAGACAAAGGGAAGGCAGGGAAGTTCCTCACGCAATTATGACGTGCTTGGCAGGGAACTGTTCACACCCGACGAAGTGCGGAAACTTGACAATAAAAAGTGCATTATCTTTATCCGTGGTTTTGATCCGATTATGGACAACAAGTTCATACCATTCGGACACCCGGCATTTGACCAGACCGCCGACGGAAAAGGAAAACCGTATGACCATGTTCCGGGAGGCAGAGGGGGCGGGCAGGTGCAGCTATACCAACTGCTGACACCGAAGGCGCTTTCCTATTATGAGGGGCTGAAAAAGAAAGGCGAGAATGTCTATATTGACAAAATCGACTATGAGGACTTTGAGCTTCTCACGGACGCTGGCATGAAGAAACGCTTCATCAGCATGGAAGAACAGGAGCAGAAGGAACAGCTCAACAGGGAACAGGATAATGAACTTATGTATGCACAGGAAGATGAACCGGAGCAGGAGACAGCGGAGCCGGAACCGAAGCCGAAACAGGCGGCAAAAGAGGCTGTACCGAAACAGGAAACCACGGGGCGCAGGCTTGAAGGCGAAGATACCATTATGAACCGTATGGCACAGTGGAAGTATTCCAAAGAGCAGAAAGACGAGCTGCATAAGATGATTGCGCTCGGTATGCCCACAAAGACCATACTGGCGGTATTCTACCCGGAAACAGATGTCATAAAGATGCGTGAGATCAGAAAAACATTCCAGACAGTAAGGCATTCAGAAAATTAGGGACAGTTCCCATTGGAAAGGCGGTGGTTAAAGCAGCAGCGCATCGGGGAAAGCCCGATTAAACAGTTTTCCGGGAAAACCCGTTTTGATAGAGCAGTCAATAACAATTTAAAAACCAATATGAAAAGGAGATTATTTTTATGCGTAGAACAGAGATTATTTCAGAGACAATGGCAACAGGTACACAGACAGCAGAGGCAAAGGCAGGAAAGAGCAGGTTATCAAGAGCAAAAAAGGCAGTGACAGCATTTTGCGGTGCGGCATACCTTGCGGTCAACGGACTGCCTATGACAGTGTTTGCATCAGGTGCAGGAACAGGTGCGATCACACAGCCGCTTGACAACTTAAAGACGCTTGTGATTGCGGTCATCGGTGCGGTGGGTGTCATTATCCTTGCAAAGAACGTCATGGAATTTGCACAGGCATACCAGCAGCAGGATTCTTCCACGATGAACTCGGCATTAAAGGGTATTGTAGCCGGAATTATGATGGCAGGTATCTCCACGGTTCTTTCTTTCCTCGGTTTCTAAGAAAAAACAGCAGCAGGGGAGGGCGGGGACACTGCCCTTTCCCGGAAAGGAGAGAGGTGAGGATTAAGTGGATATTTTCAAGTTAGGGGAAAAGATACTGGACCTTCTGGAAATGGTGTTTGGTTTCTGGAACAATCAGGTAAGCCTTGTATTTGCCCTGTTGGGGCAGTCCCCGGTGAGTTTTAAGGGCGGCGGTCCGTGGGGGCTGGTGGAGAGTGTGCAACCTGTATTCGTGGCAGTGGGTTCGTCCCTTGTGGTGCTGTTCTTCGTGATAGGGTTCTGTTCGGAGAGCGTGGACGTGCGTGAAGAGATGCGGTTTGAGGTGATCCTGCGTATGCTGATAAGGCTCGGACTTTCAGAATGGCTTGTGGCAAACAATGTCACTATCATGAAGGCATTCTTCAATACAATCGGGAACCTTGTAAACGCACTGTCGGCGGGAAATTACACAACGCTTACCATTGACAGTACACAGGCACAGATTATTAAGGATTTAGGTTTCGGTGAGGGGCTTATCATGCTGATACTGGCGGCGCTGTTAAGTGTCATTGTCATTATCTGTGGCTTCTTTATGATATACACGGTGTATTTCCGTTTTTTGAAGATCATGGTCATTGTGCCAATCGGTTCCATTGCCTTTTCCACACTGGCAGGCAACCGGAATGTGGCGAATACGGCAAGCACCTATGCCAAATATTTCTTATCCGTTGTGTTTGAGGCGGTCACGATGGCACTGGCAATCATGCTGTGCAATGCGTTTATCAGTGCGGGGCTTCCGTCCTTTACGGGCAGTTACTCGGACTGGGCAAAGACGCTGATCTATCTGTGTGAGATGACCTTTACGATTGCCCTTACCGTGGGGAGCGTGAAAGGGGCGCAGTCGCTTACAAGCAAAGCATTAGGATTATAGGAGGGCAGTATGGAAATAAGACCATTGACAGAGGCAGAACGGAAATACACTTACACACAGAGTATGCAGATTCGGGGACAGACAGGAAGTATCGGAATCTTACAGGGCGGATATGGGGCAGACAATGAATTTCATTCCGATTTCCATGAATTAAACAACCGTTTGAAAACGGATGAATTTGAAGCGGAGTTAAAAGAAGTTCTGTGTTCCGGTGAAAACAGCGTTTTAGAAAATCTGGATATAATGCGGGATTTTTCATTGCAGCATTCCCAAAATGGATTTCCGGGGACGGAGTACGGTTTCCGTGTGGAAACGGAGAAACACGCATATCTTGTACGATGCAATCCTGAAAAAGAAAGTGACAATGTTGAAATCCACTGTTATGTGAAGGAATGGCTTGATAACCATATCAGCAAGGCAGAAAAGGGTATCCGGTTCATCAACAGCAGGTATGATGAGCTGTTCCGCATTGCAGACGGGGAAAAAATCAAAATCAAGTATTCGGATGGCGAAGAGCAGGAGCGTGTCTGCCGCTATATTGACGAATACCATACGGAAATAGGAAATAACCTGTACCATATCTGCCAGTTTGCGGAAATCATGGAACGGAATGGATCGGAATATACACCAGTTGAACCGGAAACAAGACAGCCGGAGGAAAAGGAACAGGGGCAGGAAGAAAAAACGGAGGGGACACTGGAACTGAAAACCAGTTTCGGGACTACGGAGAATGTAACGCTGACAGTCAACACCTACGTTGACAACAACAGCCTTTATGTAGGAATGATCACAGAGGAGGACGGGTTCCCGGAGCCTTACGGCGATGTGACGGTAAACCTGCTTGCCGCTGTCCCTCCCTACTGTGCCTTCGTGGATACGAACAACATGCCGGAGCTTGAGGACTTCCTTGTAAAAAACGGGATTGCGGAGTTTACCGGACTGATGCAGCAGAGCGGCTATTGCAGTTATCCCCTTTATCTGTTCGATATGGAAAAGATGCGTGAACTATGCCCGGACGGGATGGCGGCATATGAGCAGGAAAACGGACTGGATAAGAAACAGGGAAAAAAAGAAAAAAGCAGATAGGAAATAAAAGAGTCCCGCAGGCTGGAAAGGAGACAGTTATGGGCAAAAATCCTGAACCATCCAGTGTAGAGTTTGAAAAACTTGTGAAGAAAATCGGAGAGGATGTTTTTTGGAGAGCAGGCGGTTTTGAAGGGGACGGACGGTGTGGGAATCCTGTGCCGGATATGGGGAATGGCGCACGCAAGCCATGCCGGTCAAATGTTTCAGCAGTGCAGAGAACATTGAAACTTATGGGGTATGATGACCAAATGATAGAAAAAATGGGAAAACTGTATCCCATGCAGGAGGAGAGCCGCAAGCCGCAGAAAAAGGAAAAAAGCAGATAGGGAACTTATTCAGGAGGTATAAAGATGGTAATTGAAATCAACAAGGATATAGACCGTTACAAGGAATCGGTTGTCATGGGGCTGACAGCAAAACAGCTTATCTTCTCCGTGGCGTCGGTTGTGGCGGGCGGCGGGATTGTCCTGCTGTTATACCGCTATATCGGTCTTACCCCCAGTGTGTATGTGGCAATCCCGGTTGCCGCACCGATAGCGCTTGGAGGGTTCTATTCTTTCAACGGAATGGGGTTTTATGAGTATATGGGAAGAAAGATGCGTATGCTCTTTGCCAACCGCCCGCTTGCCTATGCGTCCACCGAAGGAGAGGAAACAATCCGTGAAATCCGCATGGAAGAGGAAACAGCAAAAAAGGCGGATAAAAAGAAGGACAAAAAGAAAGGCAGCGGGAAAAAGAAAGCAGGTAAAAAAAATAAGAAAGGCAGGAAATGAGAATGAGGAAGAAAGCAGTGAAAGTTGTAGCAGGGATTGTTGCAGTTGTAGTGGGAGCCGTTGTCGGTACAGCCATTTACAGGGCAAGACATTAGGGAAAACGTAAAAAACAGGAAGGAGGCGTGTGCATGAAAAAGAGAACAGGAGAAATCGTGGCTGCTGTAGTAGCAGTTATCGCAGCCGTAATCGGTGTGACCGTGTACAGAGCAAGACACTAAGAAAAGACAGGGAACAACAATAATGGAATAACTGACCTTTATTGGTCGGAAAGTTCTGGTATCATGCAGCCGGGACTTTCCGGCTGCAATGCCTTATGGCAATGCTGAAAACAGCATAGAAAGGGAGGTCAGATTTGGGCTTATTTGCAGACGGATTCAAGGAGCTGAAAAAAGCAAGCGAACCACTTTACAAGGCTCCGAAATCCATACAACAGACGATTGAGATCATGAAGGTGGCAGAGAACGGCATTTTTGAGGTGGCAAAGAACCGCTTCTCAAAGTGCTACCGTTTTCAGGACATCAATTACACCACTACAAATGAAACAGAGCAGATTGACATTTTTGAGCGGTACTGTAAGTTTTTAAATTCGCTGGATGTGAGTTTTAAAATCACAATCAACAATAAGAACAAGGATATGGAACAGGTCAGGGATTATGTGTTCTTACAGCGGCAGGACGACGGTTATGACGGTTTCCGCAGGATTTACAACGACATCATGGAACAGAAAATCCATGAGGGCAGACAGGGGATAGAGCAGGAGCGCTATCTTACCATTACCATTGAGCGCAAGAATTTTGAGGAGGCGAAAGCACAGTTTGCAACCATTGAAGCATCGGTGCATAAGGCATTCGGGGAACTTGGCGCTGAGATCGTGCCGCTTTCCGGCAATGAGAGGATTAAAGTCCTGTATGACTATTATCATTTGGGGGATGAAAACAGCTTTGACTTTGACATCAGGGAGGCGAAGAAGGTCGGTGCGGACTTCCGCAATGATTTGTGCAACAGCATGATACAGTTTTACCCGGATTATTTTAAGGACGAAAAGAAATTCTGCCGTGCATTGTTCATCAAGAAATACCCGTCCAGCCTTTCAGACCGTTTCCTGAATGAGATCACAAGCCTTCCGGTACATTCCATTACAAGCATTGATGTAGTCCCTATCCCAAAGGACATGACAACAAAGATTTTGCAGAAGAAGTACCTCGGCATTGAGTCGGACATCATCAAGCAGCAGCGTGTGAGGAACAAGAACAACGATTTTTCATCGGAAATCTCATACAATAAGCGGATTGAGAAGAAAGAGATTGAGGAAATCATGGACGATGTAAGGGAAAATGACCAATGCCTTTATTATGTGTCCGTGACGATTATCCTTATGGCAGACACGAAAGAGGAACTTGACAGCATGACGGAGACAGTGGAAACCATAGGCAAGAGAAACTCTGTCACGATAGAGGAACACTATCTGAAGCAGAGGGAGTCCTTAAATACCGCACTTCCGATTGGCGTGAGACAGGTGGAAACCATGAGAACCATGCTGACACAGAGCCTTGCGGTGCTTATGCCGTTCAACGTGCAGGAGCTGAACGATAAACAGGGCTGTTATTACGGTATCAATCAGGTGTCGAAGAACATCAATATCGGGAACCGCAAAAAGCTGATTAACGGCAACGGTTTTGTGTTCGGTGTTCCCGGTTCGGGCAAGTCGTTCTTCTGTAAAATGGAAATGGGCAATGTGTTCTTATCCGGCAATGATGAGATTATTGTCATTGATCCGATGAACGAATATTTTGACATTGCGCAGACTTACGGCGGCACGGTGGTGAATATGTCAACCTATACGGATAACTATGTCAATCCGCTTGACATGGACGTATGGAGTCTTGACCTGAACGACAGCAAGGGCATGATAAGGGAAAAGGGCGAATTTATGCTCGGATTGTGTGAACAGTGCATGGGTGAGAGCCTTAATTCAAGGCAGAAGTCCATTATTGACCGCTGTGTGCGCAAGCTCTACATTGAGATTGCACGGAACAGGGAAAAGTATGTGCCAATCATGTCTGATTTCTATGAAATACTGATGAACCAGCCGGAGGACGAGGCAAGGGATATAGCATTGTCACTGGAACTGTTTGTCAACGGTTCATTGAATATCTTCAACCACCAGACGAATGTAGATGTGGATAACCGTTTTACAGTATATGGAATCCGTGATCTGGGTACAGAACTTTCGCCAATTACCATGCTTGTAATGATGGAAAGCATACAGAACCGTATTATTGCAAACGGAAAGAGGGGCATTGCAACATGGCTCTACATTGACGAGTTCCACGTCCTGTTAAACTCGGAGTATTCCGCTAAGTATTTACAGCAGTTATGGAAGAAGGTGCGTAAGCAGGGCGGTCTGTGTACCGGGATCACTCAAAATATCGTTGACCTGCTGCAAAACTATACGGCGACAACCATGCTTGCCAATTCGGAGTTTGTGGCACTCTTAAAACAGGCGAATACGGACAGTTCACGCATGGCAGAGGTAATCGGCGTGTCGGAGGCGCAGTTGCGGTTCGTAACCAACACATCAAGCGGAATGGGGCTTATGAAGTGCGGAAACGTGGTAATTCCTTTTGACAATACCATTGAGAAAGGGACAGACCTCTATAATCTGTATAATACCAATATCCATGAGAAGATTGCAATGGAGAAGAAAAAGAATGATGAGCTGCAATAGATAGTCACATTTTGACAATACAGGGTTAAGGACAGGGCTTGCGGCTCTGTCCTTACAGATTGGAGGCTGTTATGAATATTACGAATATAATTCTTGTGACGGAAAACCACAACGGGAGCGAGACAAATTCACTTATGGATTTACTTGCTTTCATTGATTTTGCAGAGAAAGAGAGCTGGCTGTCATTAAAAGAACTTGCGGAGGATATGGCGGTACTTGGAAGGACATGCGGGGGAAAAGAAAAGTGGATGGAGAGTTGTTTTGCGGAGGACACAACACTTTTTGCAAGGTACTGTGCGGATGAAAAGCAACTGGAAGCATTTTTGCAGGGAGGCTATAACACGGATAAGGAATGGAAGTTTGACGAACAGAGATGTTCCGAAAATTGTCTTGACTGCCTGAAAGCGTTGGGCATCAGCACGGATAAAAGGTTAGAGCAGGAGCATGGAACGCCTGGGCAGATGAAGAAGCTGGACGAACACCATTCACGTCTGCAAAACCAGTTCAGTCTTTTCTATGCGCTGTCCCGAAATGAACTTGCAACTGACAGTATCAAAAGCGAAGCGACAAAGGCAATGTATGAAGAATTTGGAACAGGCAGACGGGAATTATTCCTGAAAAACCTTGAGGGCGGAAAGTACGATTCGGGCTTTGCTCATGGGGAAAAGCAGCAGAGAGCAAGGTAATGTTACGGCATTTGCGGCATTTAAGCCATATGGTTTAGGTGCTGTTTTTTTGCCCTGAAACGGAGGTGGTGTAGATTGAACATTAAGAAAGTGGATGACAAGCCGATGGTGATCCACACAAAGGAAAAGCCCAAACTTCATGTAAAAGGAACGCCTGAAACGAAGATCAAGGGCAGGAATGTCCTTACCGTGCAGCATGGTCCGAAGATTGCCGGAACAGTGGCAGAGAAAAGCATTGTAGAAAACGGAAGGATAAAGCTGAAAAAGAGTTCTGTCCATGTTACGGATAAAAGAAAAACGGGACAGACTAAAACGGTTTCTGACAGCATGGAATACGGGGGCAGAAACGGCACTGTGCAGGGCAGGAAAGAGAGCAGCGCCGCACAGGGCAGAAGCTGCAATGGAAACGTGCAAAACAGAAAAGGGAGTGTCACTGTACAGGACAGGAGCGTATATGGGACTGTACCGGGCAGAAAAGAGAGCGGCGCTGCACAGGATAAAAGGGAGAGTGCGGGTACACGGGGCAGAAATACAGACGGAAACACGCAGGGCAGACAGGGAAAAGAGCAGGAAGTCCGGCAGTCCGTGAACAAAGAAAACAGTATGTATGCAAAGCAAACGGGGTTTGCTTCGTACCGTAAATCAAAAGCGGAGAAAGAGGCGGCTATCAAGAAGAAAACCCCGGTGTCATCTGCTGTTGTTTCGGTGGCGGCTAAAACCACATTAGATGAGATGGAAGGCGGCAGCGAGGTTTATGAGGCATATATGGCGGCTGACACGCTGGCGAAGCCTGCCACAAATGCCGCCCGTGCAGGCAGGAATTTGTATCGTTCACAAGTGGCTAAAGCAAAAGCGCAGAAGATTAAGAAAAAGAAGTCCGGCAGCCGTATCAGGGAGAAAGCCATAAAAGAAAGTGCGGTAAAAACAGCAAGGAAAACCGCACAGACAGCAGCAAAGGAAACTGCCAAAGAGACAGGAAAGAAAGTTGCGAAAGAAACATCAAAAGCTGCGGCAAAAACGGCGGCAGCTACGGCAGGCACAGGAGCGGGCGGCGTACTTGCCGGAATTGCGGCGGGTGAGGCTGTCGGGATCGCTATGGATAAACGTGATGTGAAAAATTCCACAAGGAACCGTATGATAAAGCTGTTTGTGGCAAAAATGCGGCAGGAAGAAAATCAGGATAATATCGGGAAAGCCTTAAAGGACATTGTATTAATGCGCTTTTCCATGATGGCAAAGTATATCGTGCGGTATGTGGGGCTGTTCCTGCTTTCGCTTTTTGCAATCGTGGCGATTATTGCACTTCCGGTTATTGCAGTCATAGCGATTATTTACAATTCGCCGCTGGCGATATTCTTCCCGTCCATATCATCGGGGGAAACGACACAGGAAGTCCTATCGGCGTATGTATCGGAATTTAATGATGCGGTCAATGCGGAACTTGCGGACTATGCCGGATATGACACAAGTGAAAAAATCTATGTCAATTTTGAGGGTTCCGGCACACCGGATAATTTCTGTGACATACTCATGGTCTACATGGTAAAGCATGGGGACGGTGATACCGCAACGGATATGACGGATAAGGCAAAGCAGAACCTGAAAGCTGTCTTTGACGATATGTGCAGCTACACCATTACCAGCAGAACCGATACGGAGACCGACGATGAGGGCAACACGACAACCACAACGGTCAAAGAGGTCAATGTGGAACTGAAATCGTGTTATGACATGATTTCGGTCTATGGGTTCAATGCGGAAGAACAGGCGATGCTTGCCGAACTGATGAAGCCGGAATATCTTGCAATGATCGGCTATACTGGCGGCGGCGGTGATCCGGGGGAGGGGATTTCTCCCGAACAGTATCAGGCAATCGTGGATGCCATTTCCGACGAAAACGGAAAGAAGGTAGTAGCGTTTGCATTGTCAAAGGTAGGCTATCCGTACAGTCAGGCATACCGTGACAGCGGGGACTATTATGATTGCAGCTCCCTTGCCTATTACGCATGGCGCAGTGCGGGGGTAAGCATCATGTACGAGGGTTCCAATACGGCGGCAAGTGAGGGAAAGCTGTGCTATGACAACAACCTGCTTGTGAACTATGATGAGATGCAGCCGGGGGATCTGATTTTTTACAGTTATGACAGAAACGGGCGCTTTATGAACATTACACATGTGGCAATCTATGTGGGCAATGGAAAAGTAGTTGAGGCGGCAAATGCAAGGCTTGGGGTAGTATACAGACCAGTGCAGGGGCGTTCTTCCATAGTGTTCATTGGCAGACCTAGATAGGCGGTGTATATGGCAAAAAAGAAAGAGACAGAGAACCTTGCGGAAGAACTTGCAAAATCCTTTGAACGGTGGGAACACCTGAGAGAACATGGCGGCAGTGATCCGTCCTATGCGGATGGCACGAACATGAACCTTGTAAGGAACCATATCATGTACTATAAAAACAAGATGGTGGAGCAATACGGCACGGATTACGAAAAATACCCGGAAGTTTTCTACCGGGAAGTGCCGCCAAAAGTAAGCGAAAATTATATGGCAAGGGCAGGTGAGATAAAAGACGGTGCGGCGCAGGCTTTGGAATATTATATTTCCGATCCCAACTTTTTCTATCTCCTTGCAAACAAGGATGTTCTGACGGAAAAAGAGGCGAAGCAGATAAGCCTGCATAACGTGCTTGGGTATGCCTCCGGGCTTGCAAGAGCCATAAAAGATGGGGATCTGATTACAATGCGCCGACATGCGGGCAGACCGGAGGGTTATCTGGAGTCCTTTGCCCAGTGCGCCACACGGATGATGAATATCATAAATGACAGGAAAAAAGAGCCGGGACAGGTACAGGGAGACGGGCAGCTTTCTTTGTTCCAGTTTGGTATGGAGACAGGGCAGTGCCGATAAGCGCTGTCTTTTTATGCGGATAAAAGGAGGAAAGCATGAAATTAGAAGATATGATTATGGTGGTGGAAAACCGGAAAGGGACGGAAACCAACTATCTGTTGAACCTTACAGATTATATGGAGGCAGCATTAAAGCTGTGGGGAGAACATGCAGAGGATATGGCAGGAGCCATAGGCACACTGTATGGAACAAAGGCAGGAAAGGCGGACTGGAGCGATCTGTATATTGCGGCAAACAAGAGTATCCATGCGTCATTTTGTGGGAGTGAGCCGCAGTTAAGGGAGTTCCTTTCAGGACGATTTAATGATGGCGAATGGTCTTTTGATGCGGAACGCTGCTCTAAGGACTGTCTTGACGTTCTGCGGATATACAACATGAAGCCGGACGGACATTCGCTGTTCCCTTACCTGCATTATGAGCCTGTGGAGCATACTTTCCATGCCGGGGAGGTGCTTCATAACATGAACGGGAATGACTACCGTGTGCTTGCAGCGTTAAGCCCACAAAATCTGCTGTTAATGAGCATGAGGGACAGCCAGATCATAGTGGGGAATGGTGTCCGGTTTTATGAGAGATACCCAAAAGGGGAACGTCCCGACAGTGACAGCATGGTAACAGGCATAGAGTGGGATCATGGCGTTTATTTAGGGAATGACATTACAAGGATTGACTTTGACATTCTCAAACAGGAGTATGGAGAGCCTGACAGGGTGGAGAATGTTTCAGACCTGCGGGATAAGATACGGAAGGATTTCTGGATGCAGAAGAATGTGGAGCAGAAAGAGGGACTGCCGGAGAGGGTAAGAAACACAGCAAGGGACTGTCTTGAAAATAATTTTGGGACAAGTGAGCCGGACGTGTTCGATAAAATGCTTGACAGGGGAATGTATGACGGAATGTACCATGCGAAAGAAGAACAGAAAAAAATATCAGGACAATCACGTTGAAAAGGGGGAAATCATATGGAAAAAATATCAGGAAAAGAAACAGTTAGAAACATGGAGCATCTGGTAAAGCTGCTTCATAAGGAGTGGGAGCGTTCCGGCAGGACAAAGGCGGAAGTATCCATAGACACTGCGGATGTAATGACAGTTGAATCAAGGCTTGCGGAGGAAATACAGGCAAGACAGGGGCAGCTTGAAGCACAGGAAATGCCCTTTAAGGAGTGCATGGAGCTTTCCAAAGAGAACTTTGTACTCCTGCGTCTGGCAAAGAAGATAAAGAAAGCAGCGGACAGGTCAGAGCGCCGGGAAAATGCCGTTTCCTTTGCCGTGGAGATGGATAAGGAAGAATACAGGCTGTTTTCCACGCTGATCAAGGTACAGGAGGCTTAGTTTTATTGGGAAAGAAATATAACATCATTTATGCTGATCCGCCGTGGCAGTATAAGGTATATTCTAAAAAAGGGGAAGGGAGAAGCGCAGAAAATCATTACCATACAATGAATATTGAGGATATACGGTCATTGCCTGTTGGAAGAATAGCCGATGACGACTGTATCCTTTTTTTGTGGATCACTTTCCCCTGTTTAATTGAAGGAATATCTGTCATGGAGGCATGGGGATTTACCTATAAGACCTGCGGGTTCAACTGGGTAAAACGGAATAAAAAAGCAGACACGTTCTTTATGGGACTCGGTTTCTGGACACGTTCCAATTCGGAAATCTGTATTCTCGGTACAAAAGGCAGACCAAAGAGGGTATCAAAAGCTGTTCCGCAGGTGTGCGATGCAAGGATTATGGAACACAGCAAAAAGCCGGACGAGATACGGGAGCGGATTGTGGAACTGTGCGGGGACATACCACGGATAGAACTGTTTGCAAGGCAGAGATACGAAGGATGGGACTGTCTGGGAGATGAAATAGACGGAAGGGATATAAGGGAGGCAATACTTGATGTTTAGCGCAAAAAGAAAATATAACATCATTTATGCTGATCCGCCGTGGAAATATGACCGGAAAGTTGGACAGGGGGTTGCAGAGGACCATTACCACACAATGAATATAGAAGATATATGTTCGCTGCCTGTCGGGACAATTGCCGCTGATGACTGTGTGCTTTTTTTGTGGGTGACGTTTCCGTTCCTTACAGAAGGGCTTTTGGTTATGGAGCGGTGGGGGTTCAGTTATCAGACCTGCGGATTTAACTGGGTAAAGAGGAATAAAAAGGCAGATACCTTTTATTTCGGACTCGGTTTCTGGACACGTTCCTGTTCGGAAATCTGTATCCTCGGCACAAAAGGCAGACCAGAGAGGGTTTCCATAAATGTACCGCAGGTGTGCGATGCAAGGATCATGGAACACAGCAAAAAGCCGGATGAAATACGGGAGCGGATTGTGGAACTGTGCGGGGATTTACCACGGATAGAACTGTTTGCAAGGCAGAGATACGAAGGATGGGACTGTCTTGGGGACGAGATAGACGGAAAAGATATCAGGCAATCAATATTGGAGGTATAAAAGTATATGACATTTGATGATATAAAGGCAAGTGAGATCAGGGAGAAGATTTTCCCTATGGTACTGGAAGAAGCGTGCAGACAGTGGTGCGAGTTCCTGCCGGATGCACCGGAACGTGCAGACGGGGAGGGATTTGCAGAGTTCTTCTATGAAATTTTTCAGGAAAAGGAACTGGAATATGCAAGACAGATATATGAAATGGAGGAACATGAGGCAGTAAAAACGCCAAAGGAGAAAAACAGATAAAGGGGGCTGTATATGAGTGCAGACACTAAGACATCAAAGCTGTATGATGCTGCCATAGATGAAGTGACTGGAAACGGGCGGGCATGGAAAAGCGTGTGCAGGCTTACGGGGCAGCTCTACCGCTATGAGTTTGACAATATCCTCATGGTCTATATGCAGAGACCGGGGGCAAAGCTGATTGCAGACTTCGACACATGGAAAAAGGTAGGGCGGTATGTAAGGCGTGGCAGCAAGGGTATCGCAATCTTCCCGTCAAGAGCCTTAAAACCGGATATGCGGTATGTTTTCGACATATCCGATACCGGGGGCAGGGAAAGCCGCCTGACATGGGAGCTTGATAAGAACACCATGAAAGCCTACTCTGCATGGATACGGGAAAAAGAGGGGACTGTCCTGACGGAAGGAAAAGAATCTGATAAATCTTTCCTAAAAGACTTTACAGAAAGCAGAATCGGAGTCATAATGGACTCAGAATTTAGTGAGCGTATCACTGAGTTCACGAATTTAGCAGGAAACAAACAGATAACAGAAAATGGCAGAGTGCAAGAGATTACGGCAGTAGAAGCGTTAAAAAGAAGCGTCATGTATGCGGTATTTACAAGATGCGGCTTTGACCTTCCCACTGAAAAACAGGATTTCTCCTTTATTACCGCATTTACGAAAGAGGAGGAAGTCTACCGTTTAGGATCTCTGCTCAGCGATATATCCTGTGAAGTGCTGAGAGGCATTGCAAATGATTTGAAGCAGATGGAAGAAAGGAGTATTGCAAATGGCAGAGATAACAATGACGTATCACGAGGGAGCGGACGGGATGCTGTACCCGTTGCTTACGGCACCGGAGGAAACGGTGAGCATGACAAACTTGGGGAAATTCGCAGTGAGGGCGATGGAGTACCTGAAAGAGAACCACAACGACAGATACCGGACGTTAAAGAGGTTCGGGAAACTGGCGGAGAAGATGCAGGAAGTGGAGAACGAGGCGAACCGGATGATGGACGAACTGGAGAACAGCTACCTGAAAAACAACCCGCCGGGGGACAGAAACTCGACAATGGAGATGTGGCAGCTACGCCAGCAGGCGAGGATGCAGGCAGAAGAAATCGTGATGAAGGAAGTAGTGATGAAGTTCCATTAGGGGACAGTGAACAGCAGGATATAAGGAAAGCAGAACTTGACAGGGAGATTGAACGGGAACTGAGTGAAATCAATTCTTTAGGAAGTTCTGACACACAGAAAGGAAGCTATGAACAGGCTTCCTTTTTGATTGCCCAAAACGGGGATATGGCACTGCCCAGTGAATATTCCTACCAGAAGCCGGAACAGGTGCTTACCGTGCCGCATGAATATGTGAAAGAGGCGCTTATGCATGGCAGCGGGTTTGAACATGGGAAAAGGCGTATCTATGCAATGTTTCAGGATATTTCCGATCCGGGTGAACGTGTAAAGGCAATCCGTAAGGAATACGGACAGGGCGGTGCAGGCTGGCCCCTTGAGGGGGACGGGCTGCACGGGTATGACTCGTTTCATGCAAAGGGATTCCGGTTTGAGTGGCGTGAGGGCGGGATCGAAAAAGAAAGCTATATGAACTGGAAAGCCATAGAGCGTGAACTGGGTGCGCTGATAATGACAGGGGAATATTATACCCCGCCAAAGGCATTTGATCCTGAAAAAGTATCGGCGGCTGTGTGGCAGGAGGCTATGGATGAGTTTTTCCAGAAGAGTTTCTGGAGTCCGGTCCCAAACATGCTGATTTATGAGGTGTTCACAAAAGAGCTGCCCATGAGTGACAAGGTACAGTTTATTGAAAGGATGCTCGGCAAAAATATTTACGCTGCAGGCATAGATAATCATTTTGAAAACCGTTACGGCAGATGTGACATAGAGCAGACAAAAGAGGGCATTTCCATTGAATATTACGACGGGGAAGGCACGAAATGGAAAACGGAGCTTGACTGGTGGGACTGTGCGGCTTATGTGGAAAGCATGATTGCTGACGGTGTATACCAGACATATGCGCCTTATTCTGAAATTGACCGTGTGATGGAAGAACGCCCGAATGTATCATGGATAAAGACTTATAAAGAAGAGGCAGATAAGTTTCTTTCGGAAGATGCGGGACAGCATCAGCAGAACCGCATAAACACCCTGCAAATGGTTTTTGCACAGACAGGCATACAGGAGCAGATGGAAGTTTCATGGGACGATGCCTATGATGAGGTCATTGCAAGCAACGGGGAAAACGTATGGCATGGCAGGCAGTTCTATGACTATCTGTTTGATGAAGTGCTTGTGTTTGACAGACCACACAGGGATAACAGGATTCCATATGATGTGATGGGGCAGCTTGAACACGACAGGTATTCAAGCCATAACCCGGACAAGGATAAATTTATCCACCGGAAAACCTTTGACACAGTGGAGCTTACCGCCGAAGAATCAGAAAAGCAGGAGGAAAACCTGTGGCTGGAACCGTTAAAGGCATATTTCAACGAAGAAATCCAGTATATCTCCGTAAAGACACTGATCTATGACATTTTTACCACAAACATGAACATGGAGAGCAAAGCCGGATTCCTTGCAAATGTATATGGGGAACAGCGGGAAGGCTTCTTTATGTCGGAATATACAGACAATTCCTATGGAAAATGCAAAATCAGCAGGGATAATGGCGGCATTGAAATCTCCTATCCACGGGCGGATGGCACAAAAGGGGAAAAGCGTGTGGATTACCGTTACTGTGCTGACCTGATCCTTCACATGATAGAGGAAAATGATTATCTGACAGAAGGGATATTTGAGCGTTTCAAAGAAGCCCCAAAAGCGTTTGCCGCCATGCCGTGGTTCATGGAGATTTACCATGAGTACAAGGAGCGTATGCGGCAGGAGCCGGATTTTGAGGCAGTCAGTATTGACGGACAGGCGGAGGAAATACAGGAAGGGCAGGAACCAGAGCAGCAGGAAGTTACGGAAGAAATACCGGAAACGCAACAGACAGCGGAAAACGTGCAGGAAGAAACACCTGTAATACAACAGGAAAATGGACAGGCAGATACACCCAAAATGCCGGAAACGGCAGAACGTGTGGAGGGGGACATTATCAATTCTGACGGGAGTGTGGCAAAGCCCGCTGCGGGCAGTCTGTTCCCGGAGGCGCTGCGGCAGGTGGAGGCAATGGATGAGGATCTGCGTGACGCACTGGAAATCTATCTGACAAAATGTTCCGCAGTCACGCCATATCAGCCGTTTTTGCAGATGGTGTCGGAAAGCAGCCTGACAAAAGAGGATAAGCTGTATTTTCTGAACCGCACCATAAACCACATGGAGGACAAGGAACAGACAAAGGCATATCATAACAATGCTTACGGTCTGGTGGAGTATGTGCAGAGCAGGGACTCCTTTGTGGCAGACCTCAAGACACAGGACGGGGAGCGGAAAAAACTTTCTGCAACCTATGAACAGCTTTATTCCATCATGGAATACCTGATCCGGGCAAAATCATTTGTCATACAGCGGCGCATAAATGAGTATGCAGCGGAATATGCCAGAACGCCTTATGAGAAAAAATCCGATTTAGAGAAACAGTTTGAGGATAAAGTGAAAGCCCTCACAAGCAGGCAGCGCAAAGGGAATTTTCATTTTGAGGACGAAGAACTTCCCAAAGGCGGGCAGAAAACAAGATACCAGTGGAACGTGGAGGCAATCCGGCTGTTAAAGCAGATAGAACATGAGGGCAGGAACGCCACACCGGAGGAACAAAAGACACTTGCCCGTTATGTAGGATGGGGCGGCATACCGCAGGCATTTGATGAAAGGAATGAGGGTTGGCAGAAAGAGTATGCGGAGCTGAAAGAACTCCTTTCCACGCCGGAATATGAGGATGCAAGGGAAACAGTCAATACGGCATTTTATACTTCCCCCGTCATCACGCAGGCAGTTTATGACGCACTGGAAAAATTCGGGTTTCAAAAAGGCAGCATTTTAGAGCCGGCGCTTGGCGTCGGTCATTTTTTTGGAACGCTGCCGGAATCCATGCAGGAGAGCAGGCTTTATGGCGTGGAAAAGGATGACATCAGCGGGCGGATCGCAAAGCTGCTATACCCCAAAGCACAGATAAAGGTAAAGGGATTTGAGGAAACACAGTACCCTGACAATTTTTTCGATGTTGCGGTGGGCAACGTGCCTTTCGGGGATTACAAGCTCTATGATGCAAAATATGCAAAGCACAATTTCCGTATCCATGACTACTTTTTTGCAAAGACACTGGATAAGGTCAGACCGGGCGGCATTGTGGCATTCATCACAAGCAAGGGAACACTTGACAAGGCAAACCCTTCAGTAAGGAAATACATTGCGGAACGGGCGGAGCTGCTCGGCGCAATCCGCCTTCCCAGTAGCGCCTTTAAGGACAGTGCGGGAACCGATGTCACAAGCGACATTATATTCCTGCAAAAGAGGGAACGGAAGATTGTATCGGAGCCGGACTGGGTGCATCTTGGCAGGACGGAAAACGGCATTGCGGTAAACTCCTATTTTGCGGAGCATCCGGAGATGATGCTCGGAACAATGGAATATGACACCCGCATGTTCGGGAACGGCAGCAAATACACAAGCTGTGTCAACCATGATGAAAATTTCGACTTAAAAGACGCACTGAAAACGGCAGTAGGGCAGATTTCCGGCAGGATTACCGATGTGGCGGAACTTGCAGGGGAGGAGGAAAAGACAGAGGACATCATTGAGGCTGATCCCGATGTGAAGAATTACACCTATACCTTTGTGGACGGAAAACTCTATTACCGTGAAAACTCCGTCATGTACCGCAAGGAAGTGTCGGCAACGGCGGAGGAACGCATACGGAACATGGATGAAATCCGCACAATCACAAGACAGCTTATCTTTATCCAGACGGAAGGGTGCAGCAGCGAGGAATTAGCTTCACAGCAGAAACTTCTCAATGACAAATACGATTCTTATGTAAAAAAATATGGACCGCTGACCGGGCGGGGGAACCAGCAGGCATTCCGTGACGATGCGGATTATCCGCTGTTATGTTCCCTTGAAGTCGTGGACGAAGATGGGAGGGTAGAAAAAGCGGATATGTTCTATAAACAGACGATCCGTGCAAAGATTCAGGTGGAGCGTGTGGAGACGGCGGTTGAGGCGCTGAATGTATCCGTTAATGAGTTTGGGACGGTCAATATCCCGTTTATGCTGAGCATTTATGAACCCGACATCAGTAATGAGATGGAAAGCCTGCCGGAAGGCAGCATACTCTCACCGGATGCGGAGGCGGAAATAAAAAGGTCGGTACTTCTGAAAGACTTGGAAGGGCTTGTGTATCTGGAACCTACGGAATACAACCCCGACAACCTGAACATGGGATGGAAAACAGCAGATGAATACCTGTCTGGCAATGTGCGTGACAAGTTGAGGATTGCGGAGGCTTACCAGAAAGAGAACCCGGAGTTGTTCGGTGCAAATGTGGAGGCGCTTAAAAGTGTGCAGCCGGAGCGACTAGATGCGTCTGAAATCGACGTGCGCATCGGAACCACATGGATTGAGCCGCAGGATTATGAGCAGTTCATCTATGAGCTTCTGAAAACACCGCCCAGAGCAAGGGCAGTACGGACACAGTACACAAATTCAGGAATACAGTTAAAGCTCAACACTTACAACATGAACTGGTTCATTGAAAGAAAAAGTATGGACAACGGTTCCATTGCGGCAACAGAGACTTACGGAACAAAGAGAATCGACGCTTATTCTATTTTTGAGGAAACCTTAAACCTGCGTACCGTTACCGTCCGGGACAGGATTGACGACGGGGAGGGCAAATACCACTATGAGGTCAATAAAAAGGAAACCATGCTTGCAAGGGAAAAGCAGAACCAGATGAAGGAGGCTTTCAAAAGCTGGATATTCAAAGATCCGGAGCGGCGGCAGAAATATGTTGATTATTACAATGAGACGTTCAACAATATCCGCCTGCGGGAATATGACGGTTCGCACCTGACATTCCCCGGCATGAACCCGGAGATTAAGCTGCGTGACCACCAGAAAAATGCAATCGCAAGAGTCCTTCTCGGCGGGAACACCCTGTTAGCGCACTGTGTAGGGGCTGGAAAGACTTTTACGATGATGGCAGCGTGCATGGAACAGCGGCGGCTCGGTCTTGCCAACAAGAACGTCATTGTGGTGCCGAAGTCCATTGTAGGGCAGACAGCAGGGGAGTTCATGCGGCTTTACCCGTCCGCAAATATCCTTGTGGCAACGGAGCGTGACTTTGAGAAAAGCCGGAGGAAACAGTTCGTGTCCCGCATTGCAACAGGGGATTATGACTGTGTTATCATGTCCCACTCGCAGTTTGAGAAGATACCGATCTCAAAGGAGCGGAAAGAGCGTATGCTGCAGGCGCAGATACAGGAAATCTCCTATGCGATTGATGAAATCAAGTCGGAAAACGGGGAACAGTGGACCATCAAGCAGATGGAGGCACAGAAGAAAAAACTGGATGAACAGCTAAAGGCGCTTACGGATGAAAGCAGCAAGGATGACCTGATTACCTTTGAGGAACTGGGCATAGATTCCGTCATGGTGGACGAAGCGCACCACTTTAAAAATTTGTCGATTTTCTCCAAAATCAACAATGTTTCGGGCATATCCAGTACAGGCTCAAAAAAGGCAATGGATATGTACCTGAAATGCCAGTACCTCGATGAGATTAATGACGGAAGGGGCATTGTGTTCGCAACCGGAACGCCTGTGAGCAATACCATGTGTGAGCTGTATGTGATGCAGCTTTATTTACAGAAAAGGACACTGGAACGGATGGGGATTTACCATTTTGATTCATGGGCGTCGAACTTCGGGGAAGTGACAACCGCACTGGAACTGACCGTTGAGGGCAGCGGTTTCCGCTTCAAGAGCCGTTTCAACAAGTTCACAAACGTGCCGGAGCTTATGACCTCATTCCGTGAGGTGGCAGACGTGCAGACTCCCGATATGTTAAACCTCCCAGTACCCGCATTAAGGAGCGGAAAGCCGATCATCGTGGAGAGCGAGCCGGACTGGTATGTGAAACAGGTCATGGAGGAATTTGCGAAACGTGCGGAGGCAATTCATGGGGGCGGCGTTGATCCGAAAGAGGACAATTTCCTCAAAATAACGGGAGAAGCAAGGCTTTTAGGGACGGACGCAAGACTTCTGGAACTTCATGCGCCGGACAACCCGGACGGGAAACTGAATAAGGTAGCAGCAAACGTGGCAGCCGAATATTTTGCCGGAAACAAGGACGGTAAGATCGGCTGCCAGCTTATTTTCTCGGACATCGGCACACCAAAAACGGCATGGACGCCTGACTGGGCGGAGCGCATCAAAAACGGCGGTCAGTTTGATATTTACAATTACCTGAAAACCGAACTGGTAAAACAGGGAATCCCGGCAGAGGAAATCGCTTTTATACACGACGCAAAGACCGATGCACAGCGGGAGGCGCTTTTCAGGGATATGCGGAGCGGCAAAAAGAAGATACTGATCGGCTCAACGGACCAGTGCGGAACGGGTGTAAACGTGCAGGCGCACATTACGGCGATGCACCATGTAGACTGCCCGTGGAAGCCCTCCTGCATAGAGCAGCGGGAAGGGCGTGGTGTAAGGCAGGGCAACGAGAATGACGAGGTGGCAATCTACCGCTATGTTACAAAAGGAACCTTTGACGCTTATTCCTGGTCGCTGGTGGAAAACAAGCAGCGTTTCATTTCGCAGGTCATGACAAGCAAGGCAGTATCAAGAACCTGTGAGGATATAGACGAGGCAACCCTTTCTTATGCGGAAATAAAAGCAGTAGCGACAGGCAACCCGCTGATTAAGGAAAAAATGCAGCTTGAAAATGACGTACAGCGGCTGAAAATGTTGAAAAGCAGTTATGACAGCCAGAGGTATTCCCTACAGGACAATTTCATGATCCGTTACCCGAAACTCATCAAGGCGTCTGAGACAAAACTAGCCTGTGTGCGTGAGGACGCAAAAACCGCAGAGGCAGCGCTCATTGCAGAGCCGGATTTTGCGGTTACCGTGGATGCTGCCGGAAAAGGCGTAAAATTCACGGAGCGCACGGAGGGCGGTACGTTCATGCTGCAGATGGTCAGCCAGTGCAAGAACGGGGAAACTACCCACATCGGCAATTTTAAGGGGTTTGAGCTTCTGGTGGAAAAGAATTTTATCGGAGTAAATTATATGGTGCTGCGTGGAAAGACCGACTACAAGGCGGAACTATCCACAAGCCCTGTGGGGAACATGATAAAACTGGAAAACTTATGTCAGGGCATACCTGTCGGCATACCAGAGCTGGAAAAGCGCATCGAGCAGTACCAGCGTGACATGGAACAGTCAAGGCAGGAATATGACAAGCCATTCACGCAGGAAGGGGAGCTGAATGAGAAAGTGGCACGTTTAAATGAGCTGAATGTACAGTTGGATCTTGAGAACGGAAAGACAGAGGATATAGACCTGTGCGAAGAACAGGACAATGCAAGGGTGGCAGAGCCGGACAGTTATCATAGCTTTCCGCCCGGAAAAGAGGGAAGATGATACGGAAAATCTTGGCAGCGGTATTTATTACGGCGGGACTGGCGGCTATGTCAGTCCCCCTTTTCTATCATTTCTACGGGAACCAAAAGACAAATGAACTGATAGAACAGTTTGAGCAGAGTGTGGAACAGGAGCATATGGAGGATGATGAAAAAGAGGAAGAAAGAGAAAATGAAACGGAGGCGGCGGATACCAAAGCCCCCATTAGTGAAGAGGATGCAGCCATGCTATCGTCCGGGGACGTGATCGGACTGATTGAGATAGAAGCCTTAGAGCTGAAATATCCCGTCGTGGAAGGTGCGGACAGCAAACAGCTTGCCTATGGGATCGGGCATATATCCGATACTGCGGCAATCGGCAGCAAGGGGAACTGTGTGCTTGCCGGACACAGGGGGAGTCGATACGGCACTTATTTCAAGTACCTTAACAGGCTTGCAGAGGGTGATGTGGTAAAGATTACGGATAAAGAGGGAAATGTGCATCAGTATGAGGTCGTTTCATGGGAAGTCGTGGGACCGTATGACAATTCCGTGAAAGCACAGGGAGAAAAAACAGAGCTTACCCTGCTGACCTGTGAGAACAGCGGAACCATGCGCCTGATCTACCATTGTATCTATAAGGAGGCGGACTGATATGGAAAAGGCATACAGACTGGGAGAAGTGGAAGAGATCATTGCAGGGATGGAGCTTATGGAAGTCCCTGACGACATCATGGAAAGCGATGTTGATTACCAGATCGTCATCAGCGGATGGTGGGTGCATATCCCGGAACTGGGGCTGAACCTGCATGAAGGGGTATTCTGCAATTATGACGGGGAAGAAGGCGGTTATCTGCCTGATTTTGCGATTACCGTCGTGAAAGAGGAAGGACAGGAGGAATGGATTTACTATGAGCAGGATGGCTTTCTGATAACCCTTGCGAATTACCTGCATGGGAAAACGGATTTAGAGCAGTTGGGACAATTATTCTGCTTTATCTGTTTGCCGGATGGAAACCTGACAGCGGAAGAATGAACCTGCCTGATACTTTTAAAGTGAAGGGCAGTTCAGATAAGAAAAAAATATTTTATCGTCCAGAAGGACAGAAAAGGAGGAACTTATGGAGTATTCAATCCAGTTAAACGCAGTAAACAAACCGGAAAAAAGCGTGAGGGCATTTGCAACTGTCGTGTTCGGGGACAGCTTCAAGGTCACGAATGTAGCAGTGCTTGAGGGCAGCAAGGGTAATTTTGTATCCATGCCCAGTTTCCGTACAAAGGAGAGGGACGAGTACAACAACCCGGTCTACAAAGATGTGTGCAATCCGATTACAAAGGAGTTCCGTGAGGAACTGTACGGGGACATTTTGAGGCTCTATGACGAAATGGAGCAGACCGGAAAAGCAGAGGTCAAGATGGATGCAGACGAACCGGACGAGCCGGATTTCACGGTAAGAGTAACGCCTTTTGAGCGTGAGGGCAGCAACATGGTCGGTCTTGCCAACATTGTGTTGAATGACAGCTTTGCGGTGGGTAATGTGAGCGTGGTGCAGGGCAAGAACGGAATGTTTGTGGCAATGCCGTCCTATAAGGCAGGCAACAAGTACAAGGACGTTTGTTTCCCAATCACAAAGGAGTTCCGTGAGAAGGTCAACAATGCGGTACTGGAAACGTACCATCAGGCAAAGGAGCAGGCGGTGCAGGAGGGACAGGAACGAGCTTCACAGCAGATGCAGACCACCGATGACAGGGGCTTTATGAAGGTCAGTGGTGAGCCGCTGCCATTCCGTTAAGCAATAACAAAAATCAGAAAGGACAGGGCGGGAAACCGCCCTGTGGAAAGGGAAAAGAAAATGGAAATGACAGAAAATATGCAGCTTACAGAGGAACAGAATATTATGAAACTGGTTGAGCTGCTCCGCAAGAACAATATGAAAGAGGCTGCGAACAGTATCTTTGAAATGGCAGCGTATGTTGATGTAATGGAGAAAAAGATGGATTCCGTTTTACAGGAACTTGTGACAGTAAAAGACCAGCTTCATAAAATGGAAGAACGTGAGGCGGAGAAAGGGCTGAAACAGTCACTTAAAAGGGCAGTAAACAAGCTGGAACAGGACTGCAAAGCTATGAAAGAAAAACTGTTTGAGGTCAAGACAGAGATCAAGGCAAAGGCGGGGGAGATTGTAACAGCGGTAAAGCAGAAAGGGAAAGCTGCCTTAAACAAAGTGTCGGAGTTTCTTGGGATTAAAAAGAAACTGGAAAATATCCGCCAGAACGTGCAGGAGTCCATAGCAGATGTGGATAAGAGCATTGGAAAGATAGATGCTTTCGGTAAGGGCATGAGAGAAGCCGGACAGAAGATTGCCAACACGTTCCGTACTTTTGCAGATAAGCCGGAAAAAGAATATGGGGAGAAGAAGTTCTCAAAGACAGAACTGATCAAGAAGCCGTTTCAGGCAAAGAGAAAGCTGCTGTCCGGGATATTGAATTGTGCGGATGCCGCTATCGAAAAGACAGAACGGCTCGCCGCCAATGTGAAACAGTATCAGACGGATAAGGCAGGGCAGGAGCGTGGGAATATTAGCAATGTGGAGGCTGTAAACCCAGTGGAGCTTGCAAGTGTGGCAGAGCCGGAGTTCCAGTATGGGGCAGAGGCTTTTGAAGCCCACCAACAAGAAGCAGTAAAAGAAGTGACAAAGGATAAAGCAACAAAGAATGTGCCTGTAAAGAGCGGAAAGAGCCGATAGAGAAAAAATCCTCTTGAATTGAACTAAGGTTCGATTCAAGGGGATTTTTTGTTTTAATCCCTTAGGGTAAAATTCCCATAGCTTTGTTGCGAGGAGTTCCATTGGTCGTTTTCTGCATAAATGAGACACTTTCTGCACGACATATTGTAAATACGATTTGAATTTGCTATTGTGAAATGGAAGTTTTAATTACTTTATCAATAATTTAGTGGAAAGGTGGAAACAAAATGGTAAAAAGAAAACTTTTAGCTATGTTAATGGCAGTAGCAGTGCTTTTTACAGCAAGTATTGGTAGTAGTATGACTGTTCAAGCAACTGAAAATGATGCAAATGTAGAGGCTGTAACTACATTTGAAAATTTTGAACAGGAAGAAATCGAAATACCGACGGTTGAAGTGCCAGAAATTACTTATAATGCTGAAGGAAATGAAAAATGTGAACAAACATTTTTCTTAGAAGGGCTTCAGACATTGGATATGAATGATGGGGAGGATAACACTGATCCGAACAATGCAGTAGAAATACTGAATGGTGAAAAGAAAACAAATTCGTTAGTAGCAGACGAGTTTCGTTGGTATCATTTTACCATAGAACAATTAAGCAAATTAACAATATATTTGGAGATGGATGATACAGTTGATGCTGATTTATATTTGCTTAGTTTGAATGCTGATAGTGGGGAATTGTCGATCATAGGAAACAGTTTGAATGAAGGAGCTGGAGCTGATGAGGCAATCGCTGGAAAGATTGAAGCAGGGACTTATTTTATTGCGGTAAGTGGGTATGAAGGTAGTGGCAACTTTTCATTAGGTTTTTATACCAGTACTAGGGATGTGGACTATGAGTTTAATGATTCTCTTTCGACTGCGACAGAAGTCTCAGGCGTATTTGATTTAAATGGAACGTGTGGTGTTATTGATAGTCCATATGATATTGATTTTTATAAACTCACTCTAACAGAGGCGAGTGCTGTAAGGTTTGAATTAAAATATACTTCAGATAAGTATGCTGTCTATTATTATACTGGTGATGCAATGTATGCAATCAAGGATAATTTATACGCATTAAATGAAGGAACTCATTACTTTGTTGTTTTAAGCACTGATGGCAGTTATTCAGCAACAAGAGGATATACCTTATATATACATAATATTGCACCAATATCAACAGACGCAACGGCAAGGTTTTATGCCGTTTGTGATAGAGCAAATATAGTTTTCCAATTTAATGCTGCTAGAACAAACTTTTATGTAAATGGAAATGAGATAGATTTTTCATATTCCTATGAGAGAAGTTCAAGCTCGGTGAATTATGATATTTCTTTGAGGAGAACATCAAATTTTAATGTTTGCCTTTTACAAACAGAAGGAACATCATTGCCATTGGAATATCAACAGACCATTCCTGATGTAGTACATGTTCTAAGCTCATCATTTTCTGGAATAAAGGACAAGTATGTTTTAACATTGTCCGTATTTGATTGGAGTACGCCTTGTTATTGGATTCATGTTAGAGGGACAGGGAGTTCCAGTGACATGACGTTTTGGAAAGACCTGAATATGGCAAATTTATATATTGATCCAGATACAGGTAAAGTGATAGATATTGAATGGTATAATTATTTTTATGAGAACTTAAATTATAGACTTTCCTTTACCAGACCTTACACCATGAAATATTATTATCCTTATTGGAATGGAGAAGAACCAGACGGAGGAGATGATTGATGATAAGGGTAGGAGATAGCGTTGCGGCTATCCATACAGGTAGCGAACTGAGGCAACGGAAGATAGAGCATTCAGACGAGGTCACTGGAAGTAATCCTGAAAACGCATATATACATAATAGGTTTGACTTAGATGTTGATTACGCAAACTATGTCAGAGAAACGGTACCTAAAACTGTTTGGTCAAATGATTACCTTCAAGCATTGTGGGATGAAAAGACTAAATATTTAAAAGGTATTCGTGAAAGTAAAAATGGGTATGGGTTCGATGATATTATAACAGGAGCCATACATGCCTATTCAACTATGTATCAAAAAATTGTAGATGGATACAGTAACGGGACAAGAGAAGTATATGTATGTGATGAAACAGAGGATGGAAAGAGACGCTTGCTGTCAATGGATGAAGAACTGGAAAAGCTAAATAGAGGTTTTGAGGAACTGATAAAATGGGATCAAATGGTTGCAAAAAGTCAAAGGCAAAATGCAGAAAACAAGCGAAAATTTCAGAATATAAAATTGGATGAAGCGTTTGATACCTTTGATATAAATCATGTATGCGATTATATTAGAGATTCATATTTAGAGTTCCGCTCGCTTTATCAGGAGCAATATGAAAAAATGGGAGGAGATATAGACATAAAATCTTTGTTTTCTTCTGTTTTAAGAAACGGAAATTATGATATACATAAATATTGTGAATTACTGTTTGAAAAAATTGGATTTATTGTTTAAAGAAGGCATTAAATTTTTAGATGAAGAGTGAAATAATAAGGAGGCATTTATGAAAACCAAAAGTGTAGTAAGAAGAATTTTTGCAATGGTAATGGTGATGGCGCTGATGTTGACAACCCCAATAACGACATTTGCTGCAACTGGAAGTAAGCCATATAAAGCAACGTCAAAAATGACAATAGTTCTTAATCCGAAACAAAGAGGAAATTCTAATACAGTTTCTATTAGAGTTTCGGATTTACCAGAAGATGCTATTATTACAAAACTAACTGTGAATACAGGATCAATGACTTATTCAGGAGGAGCAATTGTATGTAACTACTTGACAATTTCAAGTTCAAATGGAAGAACAGAACAAATTGGATGGACTGGGCAGGCAAACAAGACATTGACAACAAGTAAGTTCCTTGCTTCGGCAGCTAATGGTACATATACAATTTCATTTAATGCAACAAATATGAGTTCGTTAGACATAGGAACAAAGTCATATCAACCGTCCATAACGATATATTGGGATGATGAGTTTTAAAAGATTGATTTTTCTGCTTTTTGTAGGGAGGTGGTATGATGAATGTTAATTTGACTAATACTTCATTACAGCAACGATATTTTTCGGGAACAAATAGCATAGGTGGAATACACCTGCCGGATTTTGATGATGATTATGTGTTTTCTAAGCGAAAAAGTAATGTTAGTGATGCAGATTACAAAAAGCAAATAGCAGAACAGGCTTATATAGATTTTAAAAACGGGCAATTTCAAAACAAATCAGATGGTTTTAATAAACTTATGAAAAAATATACATCTGAGGTGTCACCAGATAGAAAAGGAATCATTGGCACCGGCTTAAAAGCAATTTCACAAAATAAGAAGAAGGGATTAAAACCAATTGATCTACTTGCAACAATTCTTGAGGGAAAAGTAAAGTACCAAAAGTTACCGTCTGGTCAGACTGATTATATTGAATTTTATGATAAAAATGGAGAAATGGTAGCAACTTATTCCAATAATGGTTGGACGATGTATACAACAAATGCAGAAGCAGCTCGTCAAACAGAAATGTGTACGATATATAATGAGGCATGGGGAAATGCAAAAAGGGGCATTCCCTTAACGAATGTCGATTCGGTGAGTGTTGATAGTTCGCAAAGCACTTTTGATGTACAAGCGTAAAGAAGTTATATAGATTAGTTGTTTGTATATCATGATAGTGTAGAAAGTATTGGGATAAAAATAGAAATCAGAAAAAAGTCCTCTTGAGCTAAAACTAAGTTAGGCTCAAGAGGACTTTTTTAACTTTTTGGTCATTTTCTGCAAAAACGGGATACTTTCTGCAAAGAATATTAAGATAATCTTTTTTTTGTCGTAAATATAGATGGGTATAGCTTTTAAAGGTTTGTAAATAAAGAATACACATGCAAAAAATATAAAAGTTAGGTGGTCATTTTCTGCATAAGAGAACCATTTTCTGCAAGAGGTATGGATTTCCGAATCTTTTTTTGCTATATTTCAAGAGCACAGATATAGCATTACAATATACATTCTGACAAAATTTAGTGTTTTTGTGAGGGAAGGAGGAAAGTCGTGTATTGCTTAGAATGTAAATTGTATATTTAAGTAAAAGGAGGAAAATTATGAAGCACAAAAAAATTATTAGTTTTCTGAGTGCGGCTGTAATTATGGTTGTAAGCAGTAGTACACCAGTATTTGTTGCAAATGCGTCAGAAGTAACAGAAGTTGTAACAGAAACTTCAATGGATGAAGGTATAGTAGTTCCAGAGGCGGAAGCAGAGTTTTTATCACAGGATGAAATATCAATTGAAGATTTAGCTTCGATTATGCAGACTTCATCAGTAGCAGAAAAAGATGAAGAAGTGCCGGAATTGAATGTTGATGAAATCTTGCGTAAAGACACTGGCAATATGCCGTTGACGGAAAGCAATGTAAACCTTTCAGGTTATAGTGTGGAATCAGGTGTTTCGATGGGGGATTTGGCATCAGAATCTTCAATGCGAAGTGCAGCGAGTATTACACAAAAGTTTACTGATTTCATCACGGCTGAAGATGATTTAAAACTTGTTCAGTTTAGTCTGGGTGAGGGAGATATAGTTAATGCAACTTTAAACTGCCCTAATAATGAAAATCTAAATTATGATTTAGTACTGGCATCAGTTACGGAGGACGGTTCTTTATCATTAATTAAAGCGAGTGCATTGGGTACATATATAGATCCCGATACTGGAAAAACTGTTGATGAAGGTATATCGTATGTTCACAATCAGGCAACGGTAGGGAATTTTGCGATGTGTGTATTGTCATCAAATGGGAGCAGCTCATCAGAAAGTTTCACATTGACCATTAGCCTTGATGCAGCGGGATCATTTGATAGTAATGAACCAAATGATAGTGCATTTGAAGCAACAAGTATTTCGGGATTATCTGGGAATGGTTCTTTGCATGTGGAAAATGATCAGGACTGGTATGTTGCAAATGTCAATCAGGGTGTGTATGAAGTAACAGCAGGAAATTATCAGGCAGAGGTTTATCGTGCAACTGAGGGAAATCGTTTGGTAAGAGCAGATAAAGCGGGCAGCAATTATGTGTTAGATAGCCAAACATATTTTATAAAAGTATATTCAGATGCAACGGGAGAGGATTTTGCATTTGGTGATTATACATTACAACTGGCGGACAAATCAGTATATTCAACAATACGAACAGCATATGATTTTGGTGACTGGGAACATGCGTATACAAAACTTCCAGATGTAACACCAAAAGGACAGCAGCAGGCGTATTATAAGTTCTCTATAGATGCAGGAGATAAAGTATATGCAAGTTTACTTCTTTCTCAATCTGAAAAGGGTACACTTATAGAATTTCTTGATAATAATGGAGAACCATTAGATTATGGATTTTCAGGAAGTGATTTGCTGCCTAATCTTGCGCCTAGAGGTTTGATATCACGCAGTAACAGCAGTTTTAACAACCTTGTTGTTAATGTGGATGGTACTCAGACAAATAATATTGCATATATAAGAGTAACTAAAGTAGATCCAATGGATATTTCAAGCGGTGGTTCACCTTCCATTAATACTCGGATTAAATCAGGTTATGGTACATTTACTTTTTCAGGTACAGCAAGTAATCCGGGAAACAGCACATCAACTGTACTGACAATGAATTTAGCTAATAATTCAAATGTTCCGCCACATGCAATTGTAGATAGAATTTCAACATCAAGTTCTATTTCATATAGTGTAGGAGGTGTTCATCACCAATTAAATCCGGGCGGTTTAGGCTGGCTTACATCGGCATACACATCGGCTGATAGTGGTAGCTTTAATATTGGTACAGAAAATAATGTAGAGGTAGGACAATTATGGGGATTTAGATACACTCAAACAGCATTTAAGAGTACAACAATGAGCAGGGTGAAAATGACTTTCCATTGGGACTATGATATACAGTATACCAATTACGAGTTATTCAAGTAATTTTATAGCGAAATATCATCTATGGCGTTCCAATCAAGATTTGCCATAGATGATATTGTCAAGAAAGGTGAAAATTAATGATTACTAATATTTCATATCAATATGCAGCAAAAAATTATTCTGAGTATAATAAGCCTTCGCCTTCGGCACCTCAGTCAAAAAATGATAAGGTTGGAGAAACAGTAACATATTCTAAAAATAGTGATGAGATAGTAATATCAAATCAGAGAAATACCAATGCTCCAATCTATACAGACCGGACATCTTTAAATCAGAGTACAACACGTCAAAGTGATGGAACAACATTTCCCATTCCCTCTATTATTGCTAAGTATGAAAAATATACGAAAGTAATTGATGAACATTATGCAAAGGTGAATGAAGAAAATAAAAAATTCAATAATCCAGCGCAACATATATGGGATAAATATTATAATACAAAATCCCCGTATTATGTAAAGGGATTGACACAACGGGAACGACAAATTTGTTCAGAAGCAGAAAAAAGGGTATTGAATGGTTTGCCTGCAGCAGTCAATAGTTATGATCCAGTTATACAAAAAACTTTTGGCGGTGGGATTATGAACGATGCTGAATGGAATGATGAAGTGCGTAATGGTATAAACAATTCCGTCAACCAACTTTTTGAAGAAAATGGAATTATTATTCCAGAGGGAACAGATTTACAGCTAAGAGTTGATCCATATGAGTATAAAATTCATGTTAGCGGTGTAGATGATGCATTAGCAAGGCAGATTGAACAAGTTCTCAATCAGGGTAAGAATGGGAAATATCTGTATGAACATTTACGTTGGTGCAATCCCGCATATAATGGTTACGAGCAACCAAAGCAGTATTTATATGATACAGCTTATCAGGGAAAAGCAGTTATGTGGCATTTTGTAAATGATCTAACAGGATTTGATATGAGAAAATTAGAAAATAAAGATGGTATAATTTATACGCCAGATGGTCAAAATTTATGGGATGTGGTAACTGAACGGTATAATGAATTGCGTGCTAATGGTGAAATAGATGATTTACCTATGTCATCATTGTATAATGATTATAAGGTCTTTGCAAAAGAAGGATGGGATAACGAAGATGAAAGAGGGCTTACCATTGGTTATAAGGATGGTTCGCTCTATGATATTGATACTGATTATGGGTATGGTTCCGGGCAAAGAACTTGGCTGCAAAATGAAAAAGTGAGGCATAATCAATACTGGGAAAATTATCGAAAAGAACAGGAGAGGACATTACATAAAGAAAAAGCCACTTCTTCAACGTTTGAGCAGTGGCTTGGAAATCAGATGAATTATACAAATGAAGTCCTTTCGGAAATTAAAGGTAATACCTATGGGAAAAATGGGGCATCATTAACTCAACCGGATATGAGTGCTTTGCAAATGCTGGTGAATACATTGGCTCGTAGAGGTCGAATAATACCTCTTACTAATGATATCCTACATCTTCCTCAAGAGTCAGTGATGCAAAAGAGATTTGATGCAAAAATATAATAAAAAGGTTACAACTGGTTTAATACGAGAACGCAGTAAATCAGTAAAAAAATTGAAATATGTAAGGATTTTTGAATTATATGATTTCTATGTTTATTTAGCAGGCAACAATATTCCTATTATTGCCTGCTAAATTTTTAATTATATTCTTCCAACACCGCTTTCACACTGGGTAAAATAGATG
>VSNM01000039.1 GCA_009774245.1 Lachnospiraceae bacterium
GTCCATATCCCTCTCCTGTGCACGTCTGATTTCCATAGTATCTCTCCTCTTCCCCTTTTTAATTGTAATCATTATATGATTAGGGTGTCAAAAGGTCCATTTTCATTGCAGAGATAATTTTTTCAAGATTGTGCCACAATATCTTGAGGCGATGCGGCGCATCGTTGATAGATATTGGGGTGCAAGATTGGGAAAATTAGCCTGCAAGGGAAATTCAGACCTTTTGACACCCTAATCATTATATTTCATTTTGCAGAAAATGACAATAAAAACTCGAGAAACGTCTTCTCACATCTTCCCTGTCCCCGCTTTGCGTCATACAGCACGCAGACAGCCCTTGCCTCCATCTCCTCATACGCCGGAACGAGATGGACACTGCCCGCATCCAGCTCCTGCTGCGCTAACTGCTCCGGCACATAACCGATTCCCAGATTGTTCTGTATCATGGGCACCATCAGGTCCGAGGTCGCGACCTCGATATCCGGCTTTAGCACGACGCCGTTTTTCAGGAAAAAATCGCTTGTCATGTCATAGGTCACAGTGTTTTTGCCAAGACACACCCATGGATAACCGGCCAGCTCCGTCAGATGTCTTTTTCTGCGCGTCAGGTCCAAATAAGCATTCCCACAGATCAGCACGTCTCTGAATTCCAGCAGTTTCTCACTTCTGATATGTCTGCCGACATGAAACGGACTGGTCACGATACTCATGTCGATCGCGCCTCTCATAAGCTCGCTGACGGCATCCTTGGTGCTGTAATTGTAGATCTTGAAGCGCACCTTGGGATTGTCGCGCTTAAATTCCTTCAGCTTCTCAAACAGGATCAGATGCAGCGCCGTCTCTGTCGTCCCGAGGATGATCGTCCCTTCGACCAGCTTCCCGCCGCAGTTCAGCTCATCCTCCGCAGCCTGTATCTGAAAAAAGGCCGCTGACACACGCTCATAGAGCAGTTCACCCTTCTCGGTAAGCGATATCCCCTTATTACTCCGCAGCAGCAGCTTGCACCCGAGCGCACTTTCCAGAAGTTTCAGCACGCGCGTCACATTTGGCTGGCTGCTTCCCAGAGCCTGTGCGGCCTTTGTGATATTCTGATATTTTCCGACATAATAAAACACCTTGTAGTATTCATAATTGACATCCATCGCGTTGTCCTCATATAAATATGATATATCCAGCATATAAAATATATATTTTTCATATCGTCTATTTCCTATTATAATATGAAAGAACTAATTCGTAAACAGATTCGTACATATTTTTGTAAGAAAGGACCAGACCAGCCATGAACAAACATACGAGCAACTCTCTAAACAAAGATCTGACCGTGGGTAACCCGCAGACTGTCCTGTGGAAATTCTGTCTCCCCATGTTTGGCAGCATTATCTTCCAGCAGCTCTACAACATCGCGGACAGTCTCGTCGCCGGCAAATTTATCGGTGAAAACGCACTGGCCGCCGTCGGCAACAGCTACAATGTCACGCTCATCTTTATCGCGTTTGCCTTCGGCTGCAACATCGGCTGCTCCGTCATCATATCCCAGTTTTTCGGTGCGAAGGATTATGCTCAGATGAAAACTGCCGTCTACACGACTTTGCTGTCGAGCGCCGTCCTGTGCGCAGTGCTGATGCTTCTGGGCTTCCTATTCTGCGATCCCCTGCTGGCGCAGATGAAGACACAGCCTGAAATCATGGCGGACTCCGCACTCTACATGGATATTTACATACTGGGGCTTCCGTTCCTTTTCTTCTATAATATATCGACCGGAATCTTCTCCGCGCTCGGGGATTCCAGGACGCCTTTTTACTTCCTCGCCGCCTCGTCGACCTCCAACATCGCGGTTGACATCCTCTTTGTCAAATACTTTGACATGGGCATCGCAGGCGTCGCCTGGGCAACCTTTCTGTGCCAGGGAATCAGCTGCGTGCTCTCGATGATACTGATCTTAAAAAGGCTTGCGGACATCCATGTGCAAAAAAAAGCAGAGCTGTTCTCATCAGCCCTGCTCAAAAAGCTTGCAGTGATCGCCATACCCAGTATCCTGCAGCAATCCTTTATCTCTGTCGGAAATATCTTTATCCAGAGCGTCATCAACAGCTTTGGCATCAGCGTCACCGCCGGATACTCCGCCGCGGTAAAGCTCAACAACCTGGTGATCACGTCCTTCACCACGCTCGGAAACGGTGTCTCAAACTTTACGGCGCAGAATATCGGGGCAGGGATTCCAGCCAGAGTAAAGAGTGGTCACCGCGCCGGACTCAAGCTGGTCTGGCTGATCTGCGTCCCGATCGTGTTCCTGTACGTCTGCTTTGGCCAGTACCTGCTGCTGCTGTTCATGGACGCAACCTCCGCCGAGGCTCTGCTCACCGGCAGACAATTCCTGTGGATTCTGTCTCCCTTTTACTTCGTCGTATCCGCAAAGCTTGTGACCGACGGAGTGCTCCGGGGCGCCGGCGCCATGAAAGCATTTATGGCTGCCACCTTCACAGACCTGATTCTCCGCGTCGTGCTCGCCTTTGCGTTCTCAAGCCTGTTCGGCGTCATTGGCATCTGGTGCGCATGGCCGATCGGCTGGATGATCGCGACCGGTATGTCCGTGTATTTTTACAGAAAAATGATGCCTACAGATCAAGTTCCCTGATCACCGATGCGAGGGTATCCGCCGACTGCTTCAGCTTCGCCTGCTCCTCCTCATTTAAGGAGATCGGCACTCTCGTCTGCACACCGTCCTCACCCAGCACGGCAGGCATACTCAGCGCGATGCCCTCAATGCCGTACTCTCCGTGTATCATGCGTGATATCGGCAGGATAGACCGCTCATTGCGCACGATCGACTCGCAGATTCGCCGTACTGACATAGCGATGCCATAGTAGGTCGCCCTCTTCTTGGAGATGATCTCATAGGCACAGTTCTTGACCTCCGCCGCAATCCGCTCCATGGACTCCTCATGCTGGAAATGGCCTCTCAGCTCACAGAAATCATTGAGCGGCACACCGGACACATTCGCACTGCTCCACGCGGCGATCTCACTGTCACCATGCTCACCGATGATAAACGCGTGAACACTCTTGCTGTCCACGTCAAGATGCTCACCAAGCTTGTATTTGAGGCGCGCGCTGTCAAGCACCGTACCGGAGCCGATCACCCTGTCCTCCGGCATGTTGCTTAGTTTGCACGCCACATACGTCAGGATATCCACCGGATTGGACACGATCAACAGAATTCCCTTGTAATTCCTGTTTGCAATCTCCGGGATAATGCTCTTGTAAATCCCCACATTCTTGTGCACCAGGTCAAGCCTCGTCTCGTCCGGTTTCTGGTTTGCGCCCGCCGTGACAATCACGATCGCCGCGTCCACAATGTCATCGTAGCCGCCCGCATAGATATCCACGTGCCCGATAAACGGGATACCGTGCGCGATGTCAAGCGCCTCTCCCTCCGCCTTGTCGTGGTCTGCGTCGATCAGCACCATCTCCGAGAACAGCCCGCTCTGCATCAGGCAGAACGCCGTCGCCGAACCCACAAACCCGCAGCCTACGATCGCAACCTTCCTGTTATTGATCACTACATCTTTCATTTCCAGTCCTCCTTGTCCTCTAAACCATTCATTATGATATCGTTCCCATTCCTGTCAATATGATTCATCATTTATAATCTGGTATTTCCCTTTATCTTTGACGTTTTTTCTCAATATAGTCGAATTGTTGTATCATAAACTCGCCCAATTCCTTTGCCGAAACCGAGTTGTTTATGGTGGTATCATAGCCGGAACTCTCCGGTTCAAATCCGCGATCACGTGCCGGAAACCAGCGGGTGACCTCAAAGACATCTCCATCCCATCTCAGATCAACAGAAAAAGCTGCTTCCACAAATTTTTTGTAGCTTCTAATCCCTTTGGGCATGAGCCAGTAATTTTTGTATGGCTCATGGAGCGTCAGGTTTCGCGATTTCATCTGCTCAAAGAATTTGTAGATGAATCCCCCAATTTCTTCCACCCCCATCGGATAATCGTAAATTACGGCTGCCTCAGATATATTTTTGGCTTTCAGGACAGGGACAAACAAAATCTGTTTTTTATTTATTAAGTCTACCGATAAACCATGACGGCAGAAGCCAGTTGTATCGTACAAGCTATCATCGAACATGACCATTCCTCCAAATCCACACAAATAATCCCATCAAATAAGGTAATGCCGCTCACACTACAAATCCATTGGAAGTCATGTGCGCCACCTGGTTTCCGAGCTCATCACAGACCATCACCTCATAATAGCAGGTCCTTCTTCCCTCCCTGATCTTGTGCGCCTCTGCGACCAGACGATCCCCCTTCGCTTTTCCGAGAAAGCTGATCGAGGCATCAAGCGACACCTGCGGGTTTTTGTTCCAGTTGGAAGCCACCGCAAACGCAAAATCCGCCAGCGTGAAGATCGCGCCTCCCATGACAGCCCCAAGTGCGTTGCGGTGTGTCTCATTTAATGCCATGGAGCATTTCGCATACCCTTCCCCGACCGCATCAATCACAGCCCCGTTCACCGTCGCAAACCGATCGTGGGAAAACCGCTCGCGCACCTCGTCAAGCGTCATTGCCGCATTGTCTATTGTATCCTGCATAGTTCCTCCTGCCTTTTTTGATTTATTCTTACAATTTATTTTACTACCATACCCAGCGTTCCCATAATGTATGCGATCTCCCTGTCCACGGCCTCCGCTGTCACGCCGGTGGTCTGTGCCGACACCCTCAGTCCCTCTATTGTATACAGGATATTGCGCGCTGCCTCGGCGGCATCCTCACAGACCATCCACTCCTGTCTGACACCCTCCGCGATCAGCTGTTCCAGCGCCGTCGCAGACCGCTCAAAATGCTTCCTCACCGGATTGTTTTTTCCAGACGCCTTATTTTCAAACAGATATTCATACGTGGCTGCCGCAAGATTGTCCTTTTTCTTCAAGATCGTCTCTTTCTGCCCATCGAGATACATCAGCATCATCTCGCCCGGTGTGGAAGCCGTGTTCCTGACGCTCTCCAGCGCCGCCTCTGCATCCGCGTGTTCCTCCTCCAGCACTGCCTCAAAGAGCTCTTTTGTGTTGGTAAAATGCAGATAGAGACCGCCTCTGCTAATCTCACAGGCCTCCACGATATCCTTCATCGTGACCGTCCTGTAGCCATTTTTATGAAATACGCCTCTCGCCTTCTCCACGATGTACTTTCTTTTCTGTAGTGATTTGTCTCCCATGCATATGCTCCTTGATTTAATATTCCAATGGCTTTCTGATTTCCATCAGCTCTTTGAGCTTGAGCAGGAGCGCCAGATACACGCCATTCTGCACACCCTCCGCCCAGACAGCGCCCTTTACGTCCCCGCGGAGCACATACTTTGACAGGATATCTCCCAGCACGGTGATCTCCTGCAGGGAGCAGGCACTGATCACGCGCAGCTCGTCCGCTGCTGTTTTGATGCGGTATCGCGAAAACGTATATACATAATTCCTGTTGATAAAATCCGTATTCTTTGCCTCCCTGATAAAGCTAAGCAGCGTCGAATCATAGGTTGGAACCGCCATGGAGCTCTTGTCAATCCCCTCACCGCTGTAAATGCCGGTCGCGATCGTGCCGCTCTTCTCCTGGAGCCATGACAGATACCGCATCAGCCGCGCCACGTCATCCCTGTAACATATGATAATCTCATCTCTTGAAAGTCTCAAACTGTCCTGCATATACGTTCCTCCCCCACATCTTAATAATCCTTACTGTTCACTCCGTCCCAGCAACCAATTCTCTACTCTATTCTAACATAAAACCCAAAAATGTACAGTCATTCCTTCCAAATTTTGTTTTTCTGATTTTATTATCATAACTTCATAAAAATTTTCTTGCCTTTTCGCGCTCCTTGCGGTTATGATAAAAATATCATTATTTCAGGAGAATTATTATGACATTGAACCGATTGACCAAAGCGCTGATGCGCTTTATCCTTAAACCCCTGTCCTTTGCGCCGGCCCTGTTGATGATGTATATCATCTTTTCCTTCTCGGCGCAGGACGGCGCCGCCAGTGCGAACTTAAGCTACAAGGTATCCTACAAAGCCGTGTCCATCGCAGACCGAGCGCTTGACCTGGAGCTGACGGACCAGCAAGTGGCACGCTGTATCCGCAAAATACACTACTATGTGCGCAAGCTCGCGCATTTCACCGAGTATTTTCTGCTCGCCGTCACGATAGCGTTTCCTCTGTATGTGTACGGCATACGCGGCATCTGGCTGGTGATCACCGGAGGAATCCTCTGCGTCGGCTTTGCGGCGCTCGACGAGCTCCACCAGTACTTTGTCAGCGGCCGCAGCTGCTCGGCGCGCGACGTGATGATCGACGGATGTGGTTCGCTTCTCGGGATTGTGTCCGTGAGAATCGTGGGATATATTGGCAGGAAAACAATTTTTAGCTAATATATTGTTATATTTTTACAATATAGTTATAGATTAAAGACATGTTCCATTGTATAATCATATTATGTTTAGCAGAGATGTTAGACTTGCTAATTAGCAATTCCGGAAGAATTCCCCTTTTACACAACAAGAAGCCTGATTTATCAGGCTTCTTTGTTTTTACAAATCTCGTTTTTGCCGCAATCATATTTTCACAAAATTATACTTCAGCCAATTTTTGCACAAATCCATCCACTGTTCACACTGCGGTTCAATCTCCACACCGCCCTTCATCGCTGTCTCCCTGGTCGCGAGCGCGTATCCGTGTCCTCCATGCGGAAATACGTGGTACTCAAAATTCACGCCAGCCTTCCGGAGTGCAGCCGCAAACAGCAGCGAATTTTCCAGCGGCACTGAGCCATCCTCGATCGTGTGCCACATAAATACCGGCGGCACCTTGTCTGTCACCTGATTTTCCAGGCTCAGCTCACGCTCAAGCTCCGCGTCCGCCTGTTCCCCCATCAGATTCTCAAAGCTTCCCCTGTGCGCAAACGCTCCGGATGTGATGACCGGATAGGCGAGTATCATACCATTTGGCTGATAGCGCTCCTTCGGCATCCGCATCTTATTTGCGAGCCACTCCCTGTCCCAGAAGCAGCCGAGACTCGCCGCAAGATGTCCTCCCGCGGAAAAACCGGCTACCAGTATTTTGTCCGGATCGATCGCATACTGGTCTGCGTGCTCCCTGATGTAAGCCACAGACCATGCCAGCTCCATCAGTGCCTGCGGGTGCGTGACACCCTGCTTTGAGATATCATACCAGAGCACAGCGGCATGACATCCCGCTGTCAGGAAATGAAACGCGACCGGCTCCCCCTCCCTGACAGACACATGCTCATACCCGCCGCCCGGGCAGATCAGGATCATCGGGCGTCTGCGCTCCCCATAAGTATCCGGATAATCCTCCTGTATATAGAGCGCCAGCTCTGCCTGCACTGCCCCATCAACTGTTACCGGTACCTTCTCATATTTCATGCAAACATTCCATCCTTTCTAATCTGATACAAATCAACCATTCTCTGCACACGCTGCCGGACTACATTCTCCTGAAACGGTTTCTGAATGTAGTCTGCCACATCATAGTCGCTTGCCCTTCTGATATTGATATCATTCACATTGGAGCTGATCAGTATCACCGGCACCGTACAGAGCGCCGTCTCCTTCATGTATTCGAGCACCGCAAAACCATCACACACCGGCATGACGATATCAAGCAGCACCACGGTCACATCCTCGCGCTTTTCCTCCAGTACCTCTATCGCTGCCCTGCCGTCCTGACACTCCACGATCTCATAGTCTTCCTCAAAGATACTTTTCAGAACATATCTGTTGACCGCCTTATCGTCCACAATCAACATTTGCGGTTTCTGAATCTGTGGTTCCTCTTTTCTCTTCATCTGTCAATCACATCCCCGAATGCTTTTTGTCTCACTTTATTCTTTCATTTTTATCTACCGCTTTCCTGATCTTCGCTTTCAATCTCTGCAGCGCATTGTCTGTGGACTTGACGTCTCTCGACAGCACTCTTGCGATCTGCGAATACCCCATTCCTGTAATGTACAGGTCAAGTACCTGTTTCTCAAAGCTGCTCAGTTCCTTCTCGATGATCGCCTCGATGTCCGCCACATTCTCCCTGTCGATCATCAGCTGCTCCGGATTCGTCTCCACCGCCGACGCAATCACGTTGACAAGCTCCGTGCTGTTTCCATCACTCTCCGCCTCCGTCATATCGGCATAGAGTGATATGTAGGTGTTGAGCGGCGTGTGCTTCTCCCTGCGCGACGCCTGCACTGCATTGTACATCTGGCGCGAGATGCACAGATCGGCAAACGTGTAGAAGCTGGCGTCACGCCCCGGATCATAGTCCCGCACTGCCTTAAAGAGCCCGATCATGCCCTCCTGTATCAGGTCGTCATTGTCCCCGCCGAGAATATACATGGATTTGGCCTTTTTCCGAACCAGATTCTTGTATTTATCCATGATATAATCCGTGATCCTGCTCTCGCCGCTCCTCAGCCTGTCAATCAATTCTTCGTCCGTAAGTCTTTCGTACATATCTGACATATACTGCCTCCCGTGCATTAGGAATTGTCAATAAATAACTTGTTAATTTGACGCCGTATAAATGTTCAGCTGCAAAGAAGATAATCGCAGGCGTAGCGGGCTACGTCAAGATTATCTGATGCCGCAGATGGACATTTAGACAAGTCAAATTGATGAGTTATTTATTTACAGTTCCTTAAGATCGCTGCCTGACAATCTCGTAGGCGAGCACCCCCGCCGCGACAGAGGCATTCAGGGAATCAATATCCCCCTTCATCGGAATCGACGCCACGAAATCACACTTTTCCTTCACAAGCCTGCCCACACCGTCGCCCTCGCTCCCGATGACAAGACCGATCGGTCCTGTGAGGTCAAGCTCATACATCGTCGTGCCGTCCATGTCCGCGCAGACAAACCACAGTCCTTCCTTCTTGAGCTCCTCCATCGTCTTACCAAGGTTCACAACCCGCGCAACAGGCGTGTAGTTCAGCGCACCCGCCGAAGTCCTGGCAACTGCAGCCGTAAGCCCGACAGCACGGTTTTTCGGAATAATGACACCGTGCGCACCCGCAAGGTTTGCCGTCCTGATGATCGCCCCGAGATTGTGCGGATCTTCGATATTGTCCAGCAATATAATAAATGGAGGCTCATTCTTTGCGCGCGCCGCGGCGAGGATATCCTCGACCTCCGCGTATTCATACGCTGCCGCATACGCGATCACGCCCTGATGCTTTCCGGTCTCGCTGAGCTGGTCAAGCCGTTCCCTGGTCACATACTTAACAAAAGTACCGCGTTTCTTCGCCTCACGCCTGATTGTCTGTATTGGTCCGTCCTGCGCTCCATCCAGTATGAAAATTTTGTCGATCGCTTTTCCTGCGCGCAGCGCTTCTATCACTGCATTTCTGCCCTCAATGCTTGTTTCTATAACCGCTTCCGCGACCGATTCTTTTCCAGAATCTCCTAACGGCTCCTTCCCATTTTCCTCATCTCTCATGTAAACTACAGTTTCCTTTCTCATAAAACCTTCTGACTCTCACAACTCAACCTGCGCAAGCGCCTGCCTGACAAGCTGTACAATCCGCGCCGTGTCGTCCCGCAGAAACAGATATCCGCAGAGCGCCTCAAACCCTGTCGCCTTGCGGTAATCGGAGAGGCTTGCATTCTTCGCCGTCGAGTGCAGCTTCGTATTTTTTCCACGCCTGTAGATGTCCTGCTCCTCCTCTGTGAGACTCTCATATACGGCGTCGATCATTTTCGCCTGCGTCTGCGCACAGACGATCTTTGTCGTATGCTTATGTAAGGTGTTGGCAGCGCGCTGCCCCTGCTCCACGACCAGCGTCCTGATAATCATCTCGAACACCGCGTCTCCGATGTACGCCAGCGTGAGCGGAGAGTATGTCCGGATATCTACCTCCCCGCCGCCAAACGCACCGCGAATCTGCGCAAGCAAACTTAAATTTTCTTCCATTTGACACCCTCGCGTGTATCCTCCAGGACGATTCCCTTTTCCAGCAGTTCGTTTCTGATCGCGTCAGCCTTTGCAAAGTCCTTCTCCTTCTTTGCCGCCTTCCGCTCCTCGATCTTCGCCAGCACATAGCTCTCCAGCTCTGCGTCCACGCCGTTTCCGGTTTCCTTCGCAGCATACGCCGTCGTCAGATTCAGCGACAATACCTCGTCAAAGCTCTCCGCCAGCGCATACTTGGTCGCATCTGATATATCGTCCTTAAGCATATCGTACAATACTGTGATCGCCATGGATGAATTCAGGTCATCGCACAGCGCTGCCTCAAATTTTGCCCTGTATTCATCAAATTTCGCCTGCTCGACCGTGCCATTTCTATCAAGCGTGCCAATCTTCTTTACCAGCTTGTCATAAGCGGCGCTCATATTGTCAAGCACCTCATAGGAAAACTCGAGCGGCTTGCGGTAGTGCGACTGCAGACAGAACAGGCGGTATACGACCGGATCATAGCCCTTGGACTCGAGCAGGGATACTGTCAGGAAATCCCCTTTTGACTTGCTCATCTTCCCTGACTTATCATTTAAGTGATGTACATGAAACCAGTAATTGCACCACTTATGTCCCAGATACGCCTCGCTCTGCGCGATCTCGTTCGTGTGATGCGGGAAGATATTGTCCACGCCGCCGCAGTGGATATCCATGTACTCGCCCAGATGCTTCATGCTGATGCAGGAGCACTCAATATGCCACCCTGGATAACCCACGCCCCACGGACTGTCCCACTTGAGTTCCTGATCGTCAAACTTGGACTTGGTAAACCAAAGCACGAAATCGCTCTTGTTGCGCTTGTTTGCGTCTTCATCCACATCGTCGCGCACACCGACTAACAGCTCCTTCTCGCTCTGACTGGAAAATACATAGTACTCGTCAAGCTTTGAAGTGTCAAAATAAATGTTTCCGCCGCTCTCATACGCATAACCCTTTTTGATCAGCACATCGATCATATGGATAAACTCGCCGATGCAGTTTGTGGCAGGCTCCACCACATCAGGTGTCTTGATATTTAATTTGGCACAGTCTTTGAAAAAAGCGTCCGTGTAAAATCTGGCAATCTCCATCACCGTCTTGTGCTCTCTCTTCGCGCCCTTGAGCATCTTATCCTCGCCCGAGTCAGCATCGCTCGTCAGATGTCCCACATCTGTGATATTCATGACACGCGTGACATCATATCCGACATAGCGCAGCATCTTCTCAAGCAGATCTTCCATAATATAGCTGCGCAGATTTCCGATATGCGCATAGTGATACACTGTCGGCCCGCAGGTGTACATTGCCACTTTGCCGTCCTCATTCGGAATAAAAGGCTCCACCTTCCTCGTCAGCGTATTGTAAAAGGATACTTTGTTTTCCATTTTTTCATAACCTCCAATATATGTATGCTTACGTCTCCCCAAGTCTCTTTTTCAACTGTTTTACCTGCTGCTCCAATTCCAGGATGCGATTCGTCATCTCACTGTTTGCATACTTCAGGGTTTTGATATCCTCATTGACCGGATCGGGCAGATCAACCTGATTCAGGTCCTCACGCACCAGCTTTTGATTATTGCGCCGCACGATTCTCCCTGGAACGCCCACGACAGTACAGTTCGGCGGGACTTCCTCGATCACCACACTCCCCGCCCCGATCTTCGAGTTCTCACCGACCTTAAACGAGCCAAGGATCTTGGCTCCCGCGCTGATCATCACATTATCGCCGATGGTCGGATGGCGCTTGCCGTGTTCTTTGCCTGTGCCGCCGAGCGTCACTCCCTGATACAGTGTCACATTGTTGCCAACCACCGCCGTCTCTCCGATGATCACACCATTTCCATGGTCAATAAAAAAGTTTTCGCCAATCACCGCGCCGGGATGAATCTCGATGCCGGTCTTTCTGACTGCGCGCTGGGAGATCCATCTGGCCAGGAAAAAATGTCCGCTCCTGTACAGCTTATGCGCTACCCGATAGTGCAGCATCACCTTAAAACTTGGATACAAAAAGACCTCCATGTTGGAATGAATCGCCGGATCGCGCTCCCTGATGACCTTTATCTCGTTTTTAATATTCTTAATGAATCCCATCTTGTGCCTCCATTGAGACTGTTGTGCTTATTTTAGATTATGTCGGTATCGTGATTTGGCTTACTGTTTTTCCAGAGTTACTGTTCACTCCGTTCCCAGTAACGGGTAAAAATCCATGCAAAATTTGCTTCGCAAATGGATTTTTACTTGCTGCATGTACGTTTTCTCACGGACTTAGCAGTAAATGCTAAGTCCTGTCTGAACAGTAACTTTCCAGACTCACCGCGGTGTTCAGCGCGATTTCCATCATCTGCGTAAAGGAGTTCTGACGCTCCTCGGCCGTCGTCGCCTCACCGGTCACCAGACTGTCAGACACCGTAAACATCGCCAGCGCATTCTTCCCGCATCTCGCGGCATTCATGTACAGGGCTGCCGCCTCCATCTCCACACAGAGCACGCCCATCTTGCGCCAGCCCTCATTGGCCGCCTCGTCATCATTGTAAAATACATCCGAGGACAGGATATTTCCCACATGGTAACGTGCACCTGACAGCTGCGCCTGCGCGATCGCCTCCTGCAGCAGCACATAGCTTGCGATCGGGGCAAATGTGCCGTTAAGCCCATACTGACTTGCGTAGTTGGAATTGGTACACGCACCCATGCCAAATACGATATCGCGAAGCTTTACCTTCTCCTGCATCGCGCCCGTCGAGCCGATCCGCATGATATTCTCCACATCAAAGAAATGAAACAGCTCGTACGAGTAAATCCCGATCGTCGGCATCCCCATACCGCTTGCCATCACGCTGATCTTTGTCCCCCGATAAGTCCCTGTGTATCCCTGTATGCCCCTGATATTGTTGACAAGGACTGCATTCTCCAGAAAATTTTCTGCGATAAACTTCGAGCGGAGCGGATCGCCCGGCATCAGCACGGTCTTTCCAAACGCATCCTTCTCCGCATTGATATGTGGTGTTGTGACATATGACATACTGCATCCCTCCTATATTTACAATCCCTATTTATAATCCTTCTGTCAAAAACGCCGGACCTGCCAGATAGATACTATCAAATTTCGCATTTTGTTTCCACTTCATATGCGCGTCCATATACTCAACCATATACTCAAAAATAAATGCGGTAAACGCGCCGATCGTGGCCGTAACCTCCGGGGCGCCGTCCTGCTCCTCCACGCGTTCCATGCGGCTTCCATCCTCATCAAGATACCACAGAAACATTCCGTCGTTCTCCGCGATCACCGGATCGCTGATCCGGAGCGCGATCGTTATTTTTCCATTTCCCGCCACATGCCGCAGCATTTCGGGCAGATTGACAATCCTGGCCATGATGGCCGGGCGCTTTCCCTTCTCTGTCAAAAGATAACATTCCCTGTCAAAATCCTGCGCAAACACAGCCTCTCCGATACTGCCGGATGCGATATCCACACTGGCAAAATATCCTTTTCGTATTCCATTTTCCATCACCTGAAACAGACTGCCACCTCTGTCCAGCAGTTTTTCCTGTACGCGCTCATAGTACGATGCGCTTCTGATCAGGAAGAATCCATACTGCCTGCACAGCCTCGCATTGACAAAATGTGCGAGAGAAAGCATATCCTCACGGACGACCGACCGCAGTGTCATGTCAGGAATATCCAAGGAGACCGACTCCCCCCTGGCCGCACGCTCCAGCATTTTCACCGAGATCGTCCCCGTATTCAGTACATAACGCGGTCTGTCATAAATATATTGAAATCCGAATCCCTCCAGAAAGTCTGCTCCTGACACGGCACTGTCCGGCTCTGCAAGACAGACAGGAACCTGCATCTGATTCTGATACTCCAACGCACCCGATACCAGTTTTGCTGCCAAACCTGCACTGCGCTCCTCCTTCGCGGATATCGCGCTGATCAGGCCGGTCTCCACGCGCGCAATATCCGCCATACACGGAGGCCTCCCCGCGATGGCAGCAGGCGGATTCCTGCGCATGGCAGCGGCGCGGGACGCAAGTTCCAGCTCCATACCGTCACTCTCCATGGAAAACATAAGGCGGCTGGGTTCTTCCTGCCGGACGATGATGCCATATTCTCTTTTCATTCTGTCCATAGCAGCTCTCTTAGCTTCCCGTTCCCCGATTATTCGATCCATATTCCAATCCAACCCGCATCACTGTATCCGGGCGCTGCATCCCGGACAGCTCTCACAGGAGCGCGTCCCTGTCTCCATCGCCTTCGTTGCCTCCATTGTCGCCATCTCTCTTGGACTGGTGAGCATACAGACTGCCTGCGCGGAGATTCCCTCTCCCTCGCCGGTAAACCCCAGCCCCTCCTCCGTCGTCGCCTTGACATTGACCTGATCAGTGCTGATTCCCAGCGCGCGCGCGATATTCTCACGCATCTGGTCGATGTGAGGCCGCATTTTAGGTGCCTGCGCAATGATCGTCGCATCAATATTTTCGATAAAAAACATATTTTCTTCCAACAGCTTCCCGACCTTTTCCAGCAGAATCATACTCGAAATCCCCTTGTAGGCCGGATCGGTATCCGGAAAATGCTTCCCGATATCGCCAAGCGCCGCCGCTCCCAGAAGTGCATCCGCTATCGCGTGCAGCAGCACATCCGCGTCGGAATGTCCCAGCAGTCCCAGTTCATATGGTATCGTCACACCGCCCATGACGAGAGGCCGTCCCTCCACCAGCCGGTGCACATCATATCCCATTCCTATTCTCATCCATAATCTCCCAGTCCATTATTTTGCAGGTATCACCAGTCTGTCAAACCCGTCAAGCAGTTCCAGCACGATGGCAAAGAGCTTATCGCAGTCGCCATCCCTGACGCCCTCAATATTGAGCGGCATCTGCGGATCGTGGAGCGACATGCGCAGCAGCAGCCATCCCTTCACCTCATCTGAGTCGAAGGTGATGCGCACACCCTCGTAGGAGTTGGGCGCGATGTGATACCCTTTCTTCTTAGCCCTCTCCTCAAAGGTATTCAGAGCCTCCATGCCGTATGACCTGAAATCCTCGCCCTGTATTCTGAAGCGGTACTCTCTCTCCTCGAAGCCCTTCTCGAGCTTCTCTATAAAAGAGGACAGCGCCTTATGCGCCTTTGCCGCCTTCGCGAGCGCGATCAATAGCTTTACCGCCATATAAGCTCCGTCGTCAAGAAAATAATTCTCACTGAGCGCCCCGTGTCCGGAAGTCTCGATCGCAAGCGGCGATACCACCCCCTCATTATTCAGACGGATCGACTCATTGATGACATTCTTGTACCCTCTCATATACCTGTGATGCTTCATGCCGATGCCTTCGATAAAGCGCGTCAGTCTGTCGCTGGTCACAGAATCTGTCACAATGGTTCCGCCCGGGTAATCCTCCGCAATGATCGCAGTCATCATCGCGATGATCGCGTCCCTGTTCACCTCGTCACCGTCTGGCAGCACCGCCGACATTCTGTCCACGTCCGTGTCAAATATAATCCCCAGATCGGCTTTATTTTTCAGAACCGCCTGCCTGATCGCCTCCATCGCCTCCCTATTCTCAGGGTTTGGTATATGATTTGGAAAATGCCCGTCAGGCTCCAGAAACTGGCTCCCCGTCGTGTCCGCGCCGAGCGGATTTAGGACCTGTTCCACAAAAAAGCCGCCGGCGCCGTTACCTGTGTCCACCACAATATGCAGCCCCGCGAGCGGCTTGTCATAATTATCGGCATTTTTATCCGCCGCAAGACTCTTCCTTATCTTCTCCCGCAAAAATCCACAATATACGGAGATGGTGTTAACTTTTTCCACACCGGACAGATCAGCATCCGCTACCGTAAGTCCTGACGCTGTCTCGAGCACCTTTGTGATGTCGTCGTGCTCCAGACCGCCATCCCTGTCAAAAAACTTGTAACCGTTTCTGTTAAACGGAAGGTGGCTTGCCGTGATCATGATCGCACCGTCAAACGCAAACTCCTCAAACACCGTTGTCATAAACATTGAAGGCGTCGACACCAGACCACAGTCATAGACCTTCGCCCCCGCTGCCACAATTCCCTTAGCCGCTGCCGCAAACAGGCTGTCAGCCGTGATCCTGGAATCGTGGCCTATGCCAATCCGAAGCTCGTCCGGCTTCTTTCCCTTCTTGTCCGCAAGCCATCTGACAAAGCCGCCGCCGATCAGGTTTCCGGCATCCTCAGTGAGATTCACATTCTCCCCCGCGATGCCCTCACACGCGATCCCGCGTATATCGCTCCCGTTTTGAAGCTTCCTAATATCAGTCATCTCGTACCCTCCATCCAAATCATTGGTTTTTCGTATCTATACATCATAACATAATTTTCATAAAAAAGGAATATCCAAATCAAATGCTTTCGTGGATTAATACGCGTTTTTGAGAGATACTACTTCATTATGAGAGAGAGAATCGTTCGTCCATTTGACTATTATGCATTATTGTTTTTCGCCACAGCCTTCGCCGGCTGGCTCTGGGAAGTGCTGCTCTATCTGATCACGGCCCACACGTTTGTGAACAGGGGCGTGTACAAAGGCCCCTATCTGCCCATCTATGGCATCGGCTGCGTCATACTGATCCTGCTGCTTCACAGACTGCGGAAACACCCCATGGCTGTTTTCGCGCTCTCCTGCGTCCTGTGTACTACATTAGAGTACTTCTCAGGCATGTGGCTGGAATGGAAATGGGGTGTCCGCTGGTGGGATTACAGCGGACACCTGTGCAATGTAAACGGGCACGTCTGCCTGACGAGCTCTGTTGCCTTCGGTCTTGGCGGCGCGCTGCTCATCTGTGTCATTCAGCCTGTCTTCAACAAATATTACCACCGCCTGACGATCAAAATGCGCATAGCGCTATGCATCATATTCACACTGATCTTTATCGCGGACGCCGCCCACTCCGCCATGCTGCCAAACACAGGGGAATATATTATCGAAGAACACATCACCACAGCCCGGCCTTGCATTTTCCGTTCAAATCATTTAATATAGGAATATGATATGTGTGATATTGGAAAGGAAATCAATTATGGAAAATATGGAAATCGAAAAAAAATACACGATCAAAAAACTGCCCGAGGACCTTGAGGGTTATCCCTGCAAAATCATCGAGCAGGCCTATCTGAACACGTCCCCTGTCGTCCGCGTCCGCCAGTCCAACGACTCCTATTATCTGACCTACAAGGGAAGCGGCCTGATGGCGCGCGAGGAATACAACCTTCCCCTCGACGAGGAATCCTACCGCCACCTGCTCACAAAGGCCGATGGAAATATCATATCCAAGAAACGCTATGTCATTCCCATCAAAAATCCGCAGTTTGACGACAGCTATTCCCCGCAGACCGCGCCCAGTCTCTCGATCGAGCTTGATGTCTTTGCGCCGCCCTTCGCGCCCCTGGTCATGGCAGAGGTGGAGTTTCCGGACATTGAAATGGCAAATGCCTTTATCCCGCCCGCATGGTTTGACGAGGATGTGACCAATAATCCCGAATACCATAACGCAGTCATGAGCAGGAAGCGGTTTGATTCCTAATATATGTGTTTCAAAGTTCATGTATTTCACTTCAGCAACTATCCTATCAGACATTCCCTGCCCCGGAATGCAAATCCGTATTTACGTATTTTCTCCGGCGCAAAGCCGCGTGATACCAGCTCTGTCTCATATTTCTTCTCCGCGATCTGGCGGTGCGCTGCCGCGAGCGTGTCCTCAAGCGTCTCCTCGTCCTCATCCGGATCAAGTACCTTGAACTCAAATATGAACGCCTTTCCATTTTTATCAACAGGCTCCAGCATGACATCGTAGCGGCCATAGCCGCTTTCACGGTTTGATCTCACATTATAGGTATCTGCCATGTTCACAACCATGCCGAGCACAAAACCATGATAAAAGCGCTCCGGTTCTGTCTGGTCTGACGGCTTGTTTCCGCTGTCAAATGAGCTGAAAGTGTTCAAAGCTACCTTATTCATGAAGGTGTTCATCTTACGGACATTATCATGTAGAAGTGCATTGATAAATTCATTGTAGTACGTTTCCGTGCTGCCGCCAAACCACCCTTTTACCATATTCTCAAAAATGCTCTCTGCCTCCATGTTCGTGAGCGTCAGCGTGTACACTTTTCTTTTGCGCTCTCCCACATATTTCAGGTCCAGTACTTTGAGGTATCCGGTCGCCAGCAGCAAACTCCACACCGCATTGACGCTGCCGTCAAGCTGGTCAAATACAATCTTTTCATCAAGCTCCGTCTCAAAACTCTTTCCCTGCAGGAGCGCTTCCATCGTCTGCTTGATGCCCGGAACCCCTGTCTGCATCAGGGAGTTCACAAGCCCGTTCGAGCTTGTATCCGCCCAGTAATTTTCGTACTTTCCATTATTTTCGATAAAGGAGGAAATTGACCACGGATTGTAAATGTCCGTGTGGTCTCCAAACGTAAAACCGTCATACCACCTTTTTACCTCTTCCTTTTCACTGCCAAGTTCCATGTCATCAAGCGCATCAAAAACCTCTTGCTCCGTAAATCCAAATGCAGTCGCGTACTTGTCAGAGGTCGTGGTTACCACTTTAAGATTATTCATTCCGGTAAAAATGCTCTCTTTAGCAATCCGCGTTATTCCAGTAATCATGCCGCGCTCAAGATAGGGATTGGTCTTAAATGTAGCGTTGAAAAAACTGCTGAAAAAAATAACGGCCTTATCCCAGTATCCTGACAACCATGCCTCCTGCATCGGCGTATCGTACTCGTCAAGGAGAATGATCACGTTTTCATTGTAATAACGCTGCATAAAACACGCCATCTGGTGAACCGCCCCCACGGCAATATCGCGTGGCATTCCTATCTTTATCTTTTTGTAGTATTCTTTCTCGTTCGTATTCAGGCAATCTCCATCAAGCAGATAGTAATTCTCATTATAAAGACTGGCAATGACTTCCGATATCTTATTTTCCATCTCCGTGTATCTGTCCGCCTTGATGTTTGCAAAAGTAAGGAATATCACCGGAAATCTGCCCTGCAGGTTTCTGTACTTTTCCCGATCTGAATCGTGTCCAAAAATCGACAATCCGTCGAACAAGTCTGCCCTGCCCTCATATTTCCTGGAAAAAAAACATTCAAGCATACTCATGTTCAGCGTCTTGCCAAAACGGCGCGGACGCGTGATCAGCGTTACCTCCGAGCCAGTCTCCCACCATTCCCTGATAAAATCCGTCTTATCAATATAAAACGCACCTTGTTTCCTAAGCTTGTCAAACCGCTGTATACCTATATTTACCACAGGCTTCTTATTCATACCACACCTCCCACAATGCATGGATTCATCCGCTAGAACCCCAGCGCTTCCTTCGCCAGCTTATCCGCCAGTTCATTATATTGATCTCCGGAATGCCCTTTTACCTTCACAAATCGTATGTATACTTTGGAGCTTGCTTCTTTATAAAAATTTGCATAAGCAATGGTTCCTGCTTTCCTTGCCTTCCAGTCACCATTGCACCACTTTGCAATGCCCTCATAGTCATGATATATTGTAACACTTGATATATCGTGATCCAGACAATATCGCATTGCTGCTTCGGCTCCCTTTATCTCCCCTGCAACATTATGCATCTCTGCCAGATCATTGTCATCATATTTTTTTGAAAAATGCAACTCCTGTCCATCATAAAAAAGAACCATTCCATATGAAAAAGCATTCGTTGCTGAATCATAACTACCATCAACGTATGCAGTAGCCAGGGTTTCTCCAGGATCTTCCTGCTTTCCGCTATCTTCACCAACAAAAGCCAACGCTTCTTCTTTTGTTGCAAATCCTTTATATACCGCACCTGAAAATCCATTAATCTGATTTTGACATTCGCCCCACGTTTCATATACCCCGGGGGTTTTTCCTATTTTAACTGCATAAAATTTTTTAGCCATACTGATCTCCTTACGTGAAAGTTGTAAAATGAAAGCATATATTTTTACCTGAGTCAAACATTTTCCAAAATAATTATAGCACATAAGGCGCAAAAATAATACTAAAAGTGTAGCTTTCCCACGTCCTGCCCTCATTCATGGCCTTCACATGCTGTTCCTCCACGAATTGTTTCTGCCTCCTTTTCTTTTTTCCCTTACCACAGCAATGGCTATTCCTGCGCCAATGACGGCTATAAACAGGAGGATTGCAATCATCCACCATGCCCTGCCTGTCTGCACGGTGCCTGGGCTTTCTGGTATGCCATCGCTGTCCTGCGCCGTTCCGTTCCCAGCTGCCTGAACGGTATTATCTGGCTGTACGGGTTCCGCAGCGCCGTCTCCTTCTTCCCCATCCCCCGTCTATCGCAATCACATAGTCGGAAGCATGGGTGAATGCAAGGGACACAGTGCCATCCTGTGCAACTTCGTCCGAACAGATAAATTCAAGCTCCCCTGTGCTTTCATTGTAATAGTACAGGCTTGCCGCATATCCGGCGTTCTCTTTGCCAAGATTTATGGAAAGCACCGCCGTAAAGCCGAACTCCCCTTCGTAGGCGAGGCTGATCTGGATGCTGTAGCTCTTCCCGGTGACGTTGTTGATAATATCCACTGGCACGGTCTTTACGCCCGATTTCACGGAAAAATCTATGTCCCCCGCCTTATCTGTCGTGATGCTCTTTCCGTCCACGCTCCAGAGGATGCCGTTGCCCATGTCGAAGGTGATAGTGATGTCCTTTCCCTTAATGCTGTCAAATAGATCTCCCGGAACCACGGTGGAACCGTTCATATCCACGTTGATAACGCTGCCTTCCTCTGCGTTTTCTTCCTCGGCGCGGATGACGTCCCAGCCGATCTTGCCGTCCGCTCCCTTGATGAATGGCTGTTTTGTCCCCTGTACGGGCGTCCCCGCGCTGCCGCTGCCCGGTCTGGTTCCCGGCCTTGCTGTGTTTCCGATTCCCGGATTTACGGGCGTTGTCCCCGGCCTTGATATTTCCGCCGCCGTTATTGCCGGAACCGCCTGAATTTCCACCATCCCCCGAACCGCCGCCATTGTTTCCGCTGCTGCTATTGCAGGTGTAATTCGCCTTTGCTGTCACTGATTTTGCGGGCATGGTAAAGGTTGTGGTCTTTGCTTTGCTGTCGGCAAAGGCAACGCCGTCTTCGCTGCTCCATCCGGTAAAGGTATCGCCGTTCACCAGGCCCTCCGCCCGGTAAGTGAGTGCAGGCATGGGATTCCCCTTCACAACCGTCTTGCTGTCGGCCCTCACCGTGAGCGCCTTCTTCGCAACCGTGACATTCCTGCCTGCGGAAGCCTCGTTGTAATTGTCATCCCCCTCTTTTATGGCGGTGATGGTGGCTGTGCCTGCCCCGGCTTTGGTGAAGTCCCCGGTATAGGAAACCGTATAGTCCGTCCCCTCGGTCAGTCCGGCAATCGTAACTATGGGCTTTTGCTCTGTGCCGTCATAGACGGCACTTGCCGGGGACAGCGTGACATTTTTGTCCGCGATTGGGATTGCGGTGATCGTGCCGGTGGCATTCACTGAGGAATCCTTGGGCAGCGTGTAATTGTTTGCCTTGGCGCTGCTTTTTAGCTCTACGACGATGGTAGCTCGCTTATTTGCCCCGGCATTCGGGTCATCATAGTTGCCATAGGCGATGTAGTCCTCGCCGAGAGTCAATGTTTCGCCGTTTACCAGTCCGGTAAAGGTCACGCCGGACACCTCAGCCGTCTGATAAGTGGGTTTATAGGGCCTTGTCTTAATGGTCACGCTGGTGACGGTCAGGGTGGCTTTGGCGATATTCAACGTCACCTGGGCCTTCAGGGGATTGTAGTTCTCCCCGCCGTTGGCAGGGGTAAAGGTGGCATTACAGGTTTCTGTGTTCCCCGCATTGGGGATGGTATCCCCAGCCAGCTTCCAGGTGCCGGAAACCTCGGTTCCGTTCAGCTTGACGGACGGGCCCGTAACGGTCAGCTCGGACAGCTTCGCCCCGTAGGTACCAGCTGCGGTGCCTTTCCCGTCTGTGGTCAGCGTGGCCTTGTTGATGGTGAAGGTCTTTACAACCTTCCCGGTAAAACTTGTGCCGGAAACCGTGATTTTTGCCGTATTTTCCCCGGCATTCATCTGGATCTCCCCCTGCAGGGTGTCAAGCCGCACCTGTAAGCCCACGGCGGCAAAGGCGATCTCTATCATGCCGCCGCCCTCCGCCTCCAGCTTCGCGCGGGCCAGGAGGGTTAAGACCTCGTAGGCGTCCTCCCCCTTTTCATAAAAGCTCTCGCCCAGCGCCACCTTCACAAGCCCTTTCCCGTACCGGCCAAGCACCCGCTCCACCAGCTTCCCGATGGTGGCGGCCAGCTTCCGATCCTCCCGGCTCCAGTGGCAGAAGTCCTTTCCACCGTTCATGGTGCTGGGGTAATTGCTGGTGACGGAAAACTCCGGCAGGCTCATGCCCTTATCAAAGATCAGGGCGGGCATCCTTTTCATAATGTCGATCATGTCCGCGCTTCCCCTATGTGGCAGGGCAATGTCGAGGTAGGCAAGGCGGCTTACGGCCTCCCGCTTCTGCCCGCCCTTTGCCGTGGATGCAAACTGTTCCAGCTTCTGATACCAGTATTCGCTTTCCTCCTCCTGCATCAGCAGGGAATAGAGCATGCTCATCCCCGCCATCAGCACGGGGCTCTCTTCCAGTTCCTTTTCCTCCATCTGTAAATAGTAACGGCGCAGCTCGAAGTAATGGCCGGCGCCTGGGTTCAAACGGGCATTCCGTATCAGAAGCTCCCTGATGCGTTCCTTGTTCCCGCACTGCTCAAACATGGCCAGGGCGGGAACAATCTGCCCCTGCATCTCGTAATAAAGCCCCGCGTTGTAGGCATGGGCCGCCCGCTCCTGGGGGCTGTATTCCTTTGCCGCCCTTCTGCGCAGCGCCCGGATGAGCTGGGGGCGCAGGCGATAAGTTCCGTCTTCGCAGGAAAGGAAGTTTCCGGTCTCCACCGCCCGCTCCAAAAGCTCCGGCGCATAGCGGTTGCCTGTGACCATCTCCGCAAGGGGCAGAGTAAATTCATCAGTAACGCTGACCTGCATGAGAAATTCCAGCAGATCGGAGTCCCACTGCACCATCACATGACTTTCCAGGTATGCGGCAAAAGCCTCCACGATCTCCTCCGCCATTTTCGGGCCGGGGCGCATACCCTCCAACATTTTCAGGGCGGTGTGCCGCACCGTATAGGCGTTGCCCTGGCTCCTTTTCGCCACGAATACCAGTTCTTCCTCCGTGACAGCCAGCCCCTGTGATTCCATGTAGGCAGAAATTTCCTTCTCCCCAAGCCGCAGGTCGTCCTCCGTGATGACAAGGAAACCGCCTTTGATATACAGCGGCATCAGCCATGCCGGTATGGGGCTGCGGCAGATCAGGATGAGCCAGATATCCGAACGCCCCGCAAGGGAAAAGACAGCCTTTCGCCCCTTTGCGTTTTTCAGCAGGTGCATATCGTCCACTACCATAACCGTCCGGAGCTGCGCCTCTTTTTTCCTTCCCGGAACTATGTGGCGCTGTCTCCATAAGCTCCGTGGCTTCAAGCCCTGTGGCTTCTTCCGCGCAGGAAATGTAACGGTACCTGCGCTTTGACAGGTACTGCCTTACCAGCTCCGTCTTGCCATAGCCAGTTGCCCCGTAAATATAGACTGCCTGCCCCAGCCCTTTTGCCACGCGCAGCTTTTTTAAAGCAGCCTCCGGCGCTATGTATCCTTTATCCAAATGATTTTCTCCCTCCACAAATCTAAGTCCACCATGCGCTGCGTGCCATCCTTAGATGAAAAGAAGCCGTTTAAGAGACATGGGGATACCCATGCCTCTTAAACGGCTTAACCATTTCTGTATATGTAAAAATAATAACGGAGTAAAAAAGGGCTATGCTTGCTTGTGCTTGCTTGCTTGCTTGCTTGACAGATTGTACGCTTTACCCATCTTTTTGCAACCCCTTTTCCGTAAATTTTCTATCCTGCGGATAAATCGTGAATCCACAGATATACCATATTTTACGCCATTTCTTTCGTTATGTCCACTCGCCAAACGGATAGTCTGGGGCACTTTTTTCGGTTTTTTCAAAAAAATAGAATTTGACACTCTGCAACCTCCCGCCCTTTTTTCCCTCTACATAATTAGAAGCACCTATCACCCAATCACCAATCATACGGAAAGGAATAGCAATCATGAAAAAACATACTGTAACATTCATACTTTCGTCCGTGCTTTCAGCCACACTGCTGTTAAACGGCTGCGCAGGCACCGCGACGCCAAAGCCGCCAACTGAAAACGAAGTCACGTCACCCGAATCCGTGCTTTCGAATGAGAACACAACAAAAGAAAACACAACAGAGGAAAACGCAACGGAGACTACGGTATCCGAATCCACGAATGAAAGCTCCACAAATCCGGCCGCCGCAGACGCCATTGTCTCACAGGGCGGTCCCTACGGTGAGATTTCCCTGTCCATCCCTGATGGATGGCGCTGCGAGACCAGTCCGACAGACAGCGGACTGCTCGTCAACGGACTGTATGGAATCCGCTTTTATCCCGAAAATGCAGCCGGGGGCTATATCGCTGTTGTCTATATTGATTGGTTTGGCGTCTGCGGGACAGGGCTTGCAGAGGAGCAGGCGACCATCGCGGGAACCCCTGCGAATATTGGCACCTATGACAATCATAGCTACTGGGATTTCATCTCTTTTCGGGAGGATTACAGCGGCATCGTCGCCCTGACGTATTCTGTTGATGACTGGTGGGAAACATATTCTGATCAGGTTATGGATATATTAGATACACTGTCTTTTGACACCTCCAAAAAAGAAGGCGGAGCCTATGTAGACAGCGACGAGTCCTATCTGGACCAGATCTGTCTGGGCATTTCACTCAAAAATATCTCATCGACTGGCGCCACGATCCTATTCTGCAATTACCATGCCGATGCCCCGACTGGACAGTTGGAATACGGCGATGATTTTGCGCTTGAGGTGCTAAGAGACGGCACATGGGAGGAAGTGCCTGTCGCTCTGGGTGGTAATCCGGATAAAAACTATGCCTTCAATGCTGTCGCCTACACAATCCCCGCAGGGGACAACGCGGAACAGGAGGTGAGCTGGGAATGGCTGTACGGAGCACTTTCGCCAGGCACTTACAGAATCCAAAAAAGCATTCAGGATTTCCGCGGACCAGGGGATTATGACAAATACACTGTCTATGCGCAGTTTATCCTGAATTGACACGATTTATCCTCCGACAGAGAGTCATTGAACTCCTAACAATTTCATAAAATAATATATAATCCCGAGCCCCCAGCTCGTGACGATACCATACAGAATCACCGGCCCCGCGATCGTGAAGATCTTGCACCCGATCCCGTATACCTGTCCCTCTGTCTTGTACTCGATCGCTGACGCTACCACTGAGTTTGCAAATCCGGTGATCGGCACGAGCGCGCCGCCCCCGCCCCACTTTACCAGTTTTCCATAGAGATTAAAACCCGTCAGCAGTGCACTCAGCAGAATCAGTATCACAGAACACCATGCAGCCGCCGTGTCCTTCTCAATGCCAAACTGGTTCATCGCCACATTGACGATAAGCTGCCCCAGACAGCAGATCGCGCCGCCCATGACAAATGCCTTTGCCATCTGCAGGGGCAGATTTGTCTTTGGCGAATTTTGCCGCACATACTCCTGATATTCCTCTTTTTTCTGTTCTGATGCCATGAATCTAATCCTCCTATCTCAAGCAGTTATATCCCTTCAAAAAATCCGTTGATAAAATAGATCAGCGAACCCGCGATCTTTCCAAGTGCGATCGCGAGCACCGCAGTGCTCACACCCATCTTCAGCTTCACTCTCCGCGCAAAGATCGGTATGCCGTCGAGCACCTCCGCAAGCGCGATGGACAGGCAGCCGACAAAGATGCCTGCAAAGATACCAATCATCACGAGCAGCACTGTCAGCAGGATATGCGGACCGCTCCCCAGCGAACGCCTGATCGGAAAGACACTGAGTACGTCAGCCAGCACCGCGCCAAAGATCAGGCACTCCTCATAAAAAAGCTCGCACCGTGCCGTATCCGTCCTCCCCGCAAACCGTGGAACCAGACCAACCACAAAAAGCACAGTAAAGACGCCCGCCGATACCATGATCCCTGAGCTGATACCGATAATCCACAACAATATGATTTTCCAGACCATTAATCCACATCCTTCTCCAGTTTCTGCCTGTCAGCCATCTCCACAAGCGCCTGGTTGACATCGCGCTCGTAGTTTCGCATCTCCACCTCGAGCGGCGTCGGATCGGAAGTCAGCCGCTTGCCGCCGATATGATTGTAAAATACGATAATGCCTGCCGCCAGACCGATTGAATATGAAATCTCAAGCGCCGTATACCCGTCAGACTCCACCCCCGTCACCAGCATATAGATTCTTCCCAGCACATCCTCCAGTGCGACGTCATTGTGAAACGCCATGATCGTAAACGCAGAGCCAAAAAAACAGATCAGCGACACGAACGCGATCTTGACATACGCCCCGAATTTCTTTTTCTGTTCCGGCTTGTCATGCTGCAGCGAAGCCTTTTCGATGATGATGTCCGTCTCTCCGATACTCTCGACCGTGATTCCCGGACAGAGCTTTGTGATCTGTTCTATGATCTTCAGGACACTGATGACCACCCTCGGCTGTCCGTCCTGACGGAAGCGGTGTATTTTCAGGGACTCCGCCTTTGCCCTTACCGTCTCGTCCTCGCAGTAGACACTCGCCACATCGGAGAGCTCCACGTCCTCCTTTGCCAGCGCCACATTTTGTTTTGCCATGAGATACAACACTACATTTGCCACAAAAATAACCATGCCTTTCCGAAATTTTATTGCGAAGTACTATCGCAAAATTTCTTCCGATACATGGTTATTATGTGTCTTAATTCATTTTTTATTCTTGTCTGTCATTCTTTTTGCATTTTTTCAAATGCACGCATACCCATCTGGACGCTAAATCTATCAAAGTCATCATTTCGGCTATCCTCAGCCTCCCATTTCAGAACTCCCTGGGCTGCTTTCAGCCTGTATGTCTTCACCGTCCGATCGGTATCCTCTTTTGCTCCCCATTCTATCGCCTGGTCAAAACTCATCTCTGTCAGGTCCATGTCATTGTAAATGACTGTAAGATCTTCAGCCGCAGACTTCCTCGCGAAAACGCCAAAGACAACCCCTTCCTTGGCGGAGCTGCTCAACTCCTTGGAAATATCCTGGTTTCCTCTCCATGGAACGTAGACATGAACCCAGAACTGCTCCCCTGCATCCTTAGCCAGACTATAGTAAAACCAGATATACTTATCGCCGTCCTTTGCAACATCCTGCCTGCCGGCGATATACACTTCATATCCCTGATCAATGAAATCCTGCATGGTCGTTTTACCTAGCTCAATCGTGTACCCATCTATCGTAATCTCCATCGGCATTTCAGGCGCGCTGCTGCAGGCTGTGAGATTTAACAGTATCAGAAACATGCCAGTCCAGACAATGAACTTTGCTCTCATCTCTATGTCACCTATCCCTTTGGTATCTATTTGACCACAACATTCTGCCATGAATCAGAGGGCACCAGTGCGATGTATGTCTTGCCAGTATTGAGCACCAGCGGCTCGCCTGTCAGTCTGAGATAGATCGTCGGTGAATTTTCTGCCGCCTTAATCCATATCACCGGAATCATCTTCCCGTCCGAGATATAATACGCCGTGCGGCCTGAATCGATCGCGTTGTAGATCAGATATCCGTTTTTATCAAGCTGTGAAAACGTCGTATCCTGTATCAGCAGATTCTTAAACGAAAGCTGCGCATTGTTGTGCAGCGGATCTGTGTGCGCCTTGCCGTATTCGTAATAATCGTATGTATTTGTAGCCGCGTTGTAGACCAGCTTCGTCTGGTTATGCGGAAACACCTTGCTCAGATTGATTTCCGTACACGGCACAGCTTCGGGATAGATTGACAGGTCAATCTCTGCATCCGAGAACGCAAAATGCTGTCCGGGATAATATTCATTGTAATCCTTGGAAAATCCGGCCTTCTGTATCCTGCTCGCGATCTCGCCCGTGCACACATATTCCGTATATTCCCTCTTTTTGCCGTTGTTGATACGCTTAAAGCCGCCGCTCAGATTGTTTGAGTAAGGCTTCGCGGCCCACTGATTGATATAGAACGGGCCACCGTCATGGCACAGGATCGCATTCCACTCCGCCGCCAGCATAAAGTTGGTAGGTCTCACACTTCGTATGCTTCCAAACTGTGTGATTTTCCCCCAATCCTTCACGATCGCCATCAGACGCGTGATGCGCCCGTTTGCAGTGCTGTTCATCATCTCGTACACGATGTCAGCCTCAGTCAGTCCATAGTGCGGGAGCGCCGCCTTCTCATTGTCAACCATGATCGCCACCGGGCGCTGATTCTTCAGGCTGATATCAATCCACTCATTTGTCAGCTCGCTGCGGTACATGTTCGCCTGCGGCGTCGCCATCTGTGCAGTCTGCTGCAGCTGCACGTCCGCATTGGTCATATCGAGCAGTGTCACAGGCATCACATGCTCCTGCGCCGCATAGTCCATTTCAACCTCTGTCACTGTCTCATTTCCTTTTTTCTCCACAGCCTGACTGCCTGGCAGGACAGACATCACCGTGATCGCCGCCAGTATCGCGGCACATGCCATCATACATTTTTGTTTTCTGTTTCTCATAGACCTTCCTCCTGATTTCATTGTTTTTATCCTGTTTTTATCCTGTTTCAACTCTGTCAATAACAAATCATGCTCTCGTATATTTCATGACAGACAAAATCTGCCGACTGCCAGTATAACACATTTTCCAGAAAATTGCACCTCTATTTAAAAAAATTAACAAAAAATAATTACTAAATTTTTTTCACTTTCACCCGGTCCAGTCTGCCATCCTGCCCCGCTCCGTGAATATGCCGCCCGTCCCTTCGAAAGCACTCTATGTAGTCCCACACCTCCTGACTGATCCGCTCACCCGGATAAATCACCGGAATGCCGGGCGGATACGGCGCGATCAGCTGTCCCGCCACTCTGCCTGCCGCCTCCTGCCAGCAGACCATCTCTGTATCAGAAAAATACGCCCTCCGCGGCGTCATGACCTGCTGTGGAAGCTGCGGAAACGGCGGATATCTGTCCTCTCCCCGCAGAGCAGACTGCCCCGCATACCTTCGGCCGATATCCATACACGCTGCGATCAGCCGGTCCACATCCTCGGCCTCATTTGCATATGTCACCACAGCCAGCACATTCTCATAGTCCGCCAGCTCCATGTTGACAGCATATTCTTCAAAAAGTATTTTATCCAGCGCATAGCCTGTCAGACCGATATCCCTCGCCGATATCACCAGGCGCGTCCTGTCAATCCGCTCTCCGTCCATGCAGCGAAAGCCCGCGATACCCTGAATCCTGTCTCTCGCACCCTCCGCAAGCCGCAGCGCTTTCTCCATCATCTCCCTGCCATTCATGGCAAGCTCATACCTGGCGCAGTCAAGGGAAATCATCAGCAGATAGCTTGGACTCGTGCTCTGCACCAGCTGCAGATTCTGCGCGATTCGCTCCAGCGCTGCCTCGCCCACACCATGATGCCTGATATGCAGCACTGAGCTCTGTGTCAGCGCTCCTGTGACCTTGTGCATACTCTGTACACAGACATCGGCCCCCGCCTCGAGCGCTCCCGCCGGAAGCTGCTCATGAAAGTACAGATGTCCCCCGTGCGCCTCATCCACCAGCAGCAGCGCGCCGTATGCGTGACAGACCTCCGCGATCGCCTTCAGATCAGAGCATATACCGTAATAGCTCGGGCTTACCAGAAACAATGCCCTGCAGTCAGGATTCTGCTCAAATCCTCTCCTGACAGCCTCCGCCGTGATCTCTCCCTGTATCGACCACGCATCCACCACCTCCGGCAGCACATACACCGGCTCTGCCCCCGACAGAATCAATCCCATCAGAGCAGACTTGTGTGCATTTCTCGCCACCATGATCTTCTCACCCTCGCGCGCTGCGCTGAGCAGCATCGCCTCATTTCCGCAGGTACTCCCATTGACGAGAAAAAAGCTCTGATCCGCCTGATAGAGCGCGCCAAGCAGCCGCTGTGCCTCACCGATCGCACCCTCCGGACTGTGCAGATCGTCCGTGAGCGGCGTCTCCGTCACATCGTATGCAAACACCTCTGTTCCGACACTGTCCGTCCAGCGCGGACTGACGCCCTTATCCAGTCTGTGCCCGGGTATCCTGAAATATGCTGGCTTCGTCCCGATCAACTCCGTCACCGCCTGAAGCAGCGGCGTCTCATTCTGATTCAATCCTGACATTCCTTTTTCTCCAATAGCACTGCTCAAAAATCAGTTACATAGCCCACTATGCGCCTGATTTTTGAGCAATTTTTTAACAGTTCCTTAACATTTTACAATATCTGTGTTATATTTGTATATATAGCAAAGGAGGTAAACCATGTCCTACTTATACGAAGTCCATCTGCACACAACTGCTGCCAGCGCATGTGCCAGAAGCACTGGCGCCGAATATATTCCTTATTACAAGAATCTCGGTTACGACGGCATTATCGTGACAGACCATTTCTTTAACGGCAACTGCTGTGTCCCCAAAGATCTCCCCTGGGAGGAGCGTGTGGACATCTTCTGCAGCGGCTATGAGGACGCCAAAGCAGCCGGCGACCGCCTGGGACTCAAGGTATTCTTTGCCTGGGAATGCCGGTTTGACGGCGATGAATATCTGGTCTATGGACTTGACAAACAATGGCTCAAAGACCACCCTGACATCATGGAATGGGATCATGTCACCCACTATGAGAAGATCAGGGCGGACGGCGGGCTCGTCGTGCAGGCACACCCTTTCAGGGAGAGGGACTATCTGTCCGAAGTGTATGTCCACCCGCATCAGTGCGATGCCTTTGAGGTGGCAAACTCCGGCAACCCGCACGAACAGAACCGTATGGCATACCGCTACGCCATGGAGCACCATATCACCATGACCGCAGGCTCCGACATCCACCATGTCGGCAGGACCGACAACGGGATGCTCTATGGCATGGAGTTTGACAAGCCGCTGAACTCCATCGACGATTACGTCCGGCGCGTCAAAAGCGGAAGCGGCTTCTCACTCCACGTACCGCCAGAGCACCTTGCGTGGGAGGAGGGAACCACGAACCATCTTCCTGTATTTATATTCGACAGGGATAACACCCCCATCCCCACGCACAGTATCGACGACATTTTTGCCACTTTTTAACCCTTGAGCCGCCCCCAGGTCGTCCTCGAGAACAAGATCAAGATCGGGAAAATCTCAAGCCTCCCCGCGAGCATATCGCCGATCAGCACCAGCTTTGACAGCCAGCTAAAATCCCCGAAATTGCAGGTAGGTCCCACCGCTTCGAGCCCCGGCCCGATATTGTTAAAGCAGGAAAGCACCGCTGTTAAGCTGGTCATGACAGAAAACCGGTCAAGCGATACCAGGATAAAGCTGATAAACAGGATGATGACATACGCAGACAGATATGCGTTGGTGTTCTCCAGCACCTTCTCATCAACCATATGATCGTTGATTCTGACAACCTGCACCTTCTGCGGCGATATCGCGCGGCGCAGGTTTCTGCGCAGTCCCTTGACAATGATCAGCACACGCGCACATTTAAACCCGCCTCCGGTGCTTCCCGCACTCGCGCCAATCACCATCAATCCCAGAATTATCGATTTGGAAAACGACGGCCACAGGTCAAAATCCGTCGTGGCATACCCTGTCGTCGTCACGATACTTGCCACCTGAAATGCCGCGTGGCGCAGCGTCTCCTCAAACGTATCATAAAATCCCCTCAGATTCAGCGTGATCAGCACAATACTCCCAATCACTACCCCCAGATAAAGCCGCAGCTCTTCATCCTTGAGCACACTGACAAACTGACGCAGCAGCAGCATATAGTAACAGCTGAAATTGACGCCAAACAACAGCATAAACACGGTACAGACATTTTGTATATAGGGGCTGTACCCCGCGATACTGTCATTTTTGATGCCAAATCCTCCCGTCCCCGCCGTTCCATACGCCGTGCAGACCGCCTCAAACAGCGGCATACCCCCAAACAGCAGAAAAATAATGTTCACCACTGTGAGCAGAATATAGATCAAATATAAAATCTTCGCCGTATCCTTCATCTTGGGTACAAGCTTCCCCACCTGCGGCCCCGGGCTCTCCGCCCGCAGCAGATGCATGGTAAATCCCTTGTTGCTCTCACCAGAAGCACCCACAGCCAGCACAAACACCAGCACACCCATGCCGCCCAGCCAGTGCGTGAAGCTCCTCCAATACAGAATCCCCATAGAGAGCTCCTCGATCTCCGATAAGATCGAGGAACCTGTCGTCGTAAACCCTGACACCGTCTCAAACAGCGCGTCCAGATAAGACGGTATCTCCCTCGACAGATAGAATGGCAAACAACCCAGCAGACTCATCACAATCCAGCTGATACCGACACAGACAAGCCCCTCCTTCGCCTTAAAGCCCCTCCTGCTGCCCCTGCACAGCATCAATAACAGCAGTGACAGGACCAATATAATGACAATGCTTGCCGCAAATCCGATGCTCGCCATCTCTTCCTGTCTGACCAGACTAATGATCAGCGACGGAATCATAAAAAACGCCTCAACCAGCAGAATATGCCCTATAAATCTGCCCATCATTTTGTAATTCATAATCGTCCTATTCCCATCCCTCAATTATTCGAATATATCATTCAGCTTGTAGAGCACCCTGTCGGCGCTCGTCACGACAATCACCGTATCTCCACCCGCGAAGCTGGAATCCCCGTTTGGAATCTCAAGCTGCGCGCCGTGCATAATGCACACCACCAGCACATTCTTCTTGATTTTCAGCTGTTTGAGCGGTTCCCCACAGTGAAGCGTGTTCCGGTCCACTATAAACTCCACGGCCTCCGCCTGGCCATCGGCAATCATGTACACCGTGAGCGCCGCCCCCGTCTGGTTCTGCATAGCGCGAACGTACTGCACGATATTATTACAACTCAGTTCCTTAGGACAGATGATACTTCCTAGTGGAAGCGCATCCAGTATCGTATTGTTTTCCAGTCTTCCCAGCTTCGTGATGATCTGCGGAACCTTGCAGCTGCTTCCATAGAGGGATATAATGATATTCATCTCATCCACACCGGTAAGCGTCACCAGCGCGTCGCAGTCAGAAATTCCCTCATTGTCAAGCAGAAATTCCTTCGTGGCATCGCCGTGGATCACCGTCGCCTTCGGAAGCATATTGGCAAGCTGAACGCACTTCTCATAGTTCTGTTCCACGATCTGTACCCCGATGCCATTTTTTAACAGCAGCTGCGCCAGATAGAAGCTCACACGCCCTCCGCCGCACAAGATCACACGCTTTGCCTTGTGTGTGATAATCCCCAGATTTCTAAGCAGTGTTGTCAGCACGTTGGTCGGCGCAGTCACAAATACCCTGTCACCCTCCATCAACACAAAGTTGCCGCCCGGCATGATCGCCTTGCCATTTCTGAGCACCGTACATACCAGAATCTTACATTTGACGATATTGTACAGGTCATTGAGCGCGATGTTGCACAGCTTATGCCCCGCGCCCACACGCAGCTCCACGATTTCCACCCGCCCCTTTGCAAACGTATCCCGTTTGAGAAAGCCCGGATATTTCAACAGCCGCTCAATCTCCACAGCAGCCTGTCTCTCCGGATTGATCATCATGGAGAGCGCGAAGAGCCCCCGCATCTTAAAGATCTGATCGTTGTACTCCGGATTTCTGATGCGGGCGATTGTGTGGATGTCAGGATTCATACCATGTGCCGTCATACAGCAGAGCAGATTGACCTCATCCGCATTTGTGACCGCGATGAGCAGATCAGTCTCCCTGATCCCTGCCCGTTCCAGCGTCTCCATCGATGCGCAGTTTCCCTGTATGCACATCACATCGTACCTCTCTTCAGTCGATTCCAGCACTTGCGGATTCGCATCGATCAACGTCAGATCATAGCCTTCCGCCGAGAGCTGCTTTGTGAGCATCGTACCTACCTTGCCGTCACCTGCAATTATTATCTTCACGTCATTTCGTCCTCCTCTTAGCCACAGCGCCGCTCTGTCCGCAGCGCTGCTTGTTGCTTTCACGTACATTATATCACCTATCCGAAAAAAGGCAATATAAATCAAGCAGGGGAATATTCCTGTGAATCCCCCTGCCCGATTTCATATTGCTTTTATTCTTAGAATTTTTATTCTTTTTCTGCCTCAGTTGTATCCCCAACTTCTTCGGGATGCAGCTTTGCCTTGATTGCCTTGATCAGCTCCTCGATGGAGGACGCCTCCACCTTCTCTGTCTCCTGCTTTTTCTGTACAACCTTCTCCTGCCGCTCTTTCTCCGCTTTCTTCCTGTCAGCGCGCTTCTCCTCGATGCGCTCCTGCTCTGTCTTCTTATCTACTCTGCTGCTCTCCTCCATATCCTTCAGGAGCTTCACGGCATAGGAGACATTCCCGTCCTTATCCATCGTGACGCTGAAACCCTTCACCTTCTCCGCATCCTCGCCGAGCTCCTCTTTTACCGTGTCAAATTTATCGCCCGCACCGCTGATGATCGCCTCATACTCTTCCCTTGCGGCCGGATCTGTCGCCATCTTCTCCAAAAGCTCCGGATTGATCAGCACACTGTACGCCTTATCGGTCAGCCCCGCATAGTAATCCTGCTCCTCATCCGTAGACCACTGCGCCACGGAGAACTCCATATCGCCGTACTTCTCCCTGAGCTCCTGCAGCAGATTCTTCGCCGCGTCGCTAAGCTCGATGCCTTCCTGTACACCGTTTGCATCCAGCGCCTTGTACCCGGAGGACTCTGTGCGCTGCGGCCTGCCATAGCCAGCCTTCACATCGCGTGTCTGTCCGCTGTACTCGTATGTATCCTTGTCCGCGTTTGTCTGCCTGCTGTCCGCTGCAGCTTTCCTGCTCTGTGTCCTTCTGTTTACGCCCGTGATATTTCCCGCCAGAGCCGACTCGTCCTTGTTCGTCTGATTTGCAAAAAGTCCTGTATTGTTCAAGAGTGAACTGTAATTGATTCCATTCATGTTCATACCAACCTTTCTATATTATCATAATTATAAACGAATAGGTCATCCATTCCCTACATTATCAGTTATACTTAATATCGGCATTCTCCGCGGCAAACTTTATAGTCCGAACCCATCCAGAGCACATTTTTTACGCCATTGCCACCTGCCGCATCCGCAGCAGTACCTTCTTCTCCAGACGGCTCACCTGCACCTGACTCATCCCGAGATCTCCCGCCACCTGCATCTGTGTCCTGTTCTCAAAATACCGCAGCCGGATCAGGGTTCTCTCCCTCTCGTCAAGCTCACCCAGAAGCCTTTCCAGCAGCAGACGGTTGACAATCTCCTCGCTCTCTCCATCCCTGCCCAGCATATCCACCAGAAGCACTTCGCTGCCATCGGACTCATACACCGTCCTGTAGATTGATTCCACCTCGCAGCCTGCATCAAACGCTGTGACCACCTCCTCCATGGTAAGCCCTGATTCCTTTGCGAGCTCTGACAGCGTCGGCTCCCTGCCCATTCTCTGCCAGAAATCCTCCCGAATCCCCCCAAGCCGCGCCGCACTCTGCTTAATGCTCCTGCTGACCTTTATCATTCCGTCGTCCCGCAGGAACCGTCGGATTTCCCCCATGATCACCGGCACTGCATAGGTAGAAAAACATACGCCATAATCCAGGTCAAACCGCTCAATCGCCTTTACAAGTCCCATCGCACCGATCTGAAACAGATCTTCCGTCTCGATGCCGCTCATCCTGCCTCTGCCTGCAAAGTGCTTCACCACATGATGCACAAGTCCTGTGTTTTTCTCAAATAGTTGTTCCTTTGCCTCCTTTTCTCCTCTCTGTGCCCTGATAAATAGTTCCCTTTCCTCCATAGGTCACGCCCTGCCGCTTCTGTTCCACACGGCCGCCTGCAGAATCGGCTCCGATTCCTCCTGTCTGCCGTCAAATCGCTTCCACATATGTACGCATGTTCCCTCTCCGACACTGCTCTCCACCTCGAGCTGATCCATAAATGCCTCCATAAACGAAAAACCCATCCCCGACCGTTCATTGGACGCTCCGGTAGTAAACAATGGCTGCATCGCCTGCTCCACATCCGCGATGCCCACCCCCTGATCAGAGATCTCTACCGACAACTCATTCTCTGCCGAAAGACGCGCGCGCATGACGACGCGGCCTCCTTTCTCACCATAGGCATGTATGATGGCATTTGTGACAGCCTCCGAGACAGCCGTCTTCACATCCTCCAGCTCATCGATTGTCGGATCAATCCTTGACAAAAACGCGGCGATCACCACTCTGGCGAGCCCTTCATTCTCCGATATGGCGTCAAACTCCATACAAAATTCGTTTTTCATATATACTAGTTACTCCCTTTCCTTTTTACTTTTCATGCAAGTATTTTTATGCGAGGATTTTTATGCAAGGATTTTTATGCAAGGATTTCTATGCAAGGATTTCTATGATAGACGACATCCCCGACGCTTTGAGCATCCTGCCAATGCGCTCGCTCACATTGATCGCATACACCTTTCCGCCAAAGCAGGAAATCTTTCGATACCTGCCGATGATGATACCAAGCCCGGAGCTGTCCATAAACGTTGTATCCTCAAAGTCAAACACAATATTCTTCACCTTGTCATCCAGGATCAGCCTGTCCGCGCACTCCCTGATGCCCGCCGCACCGTGATGGTCCACTTCCCCCGGCATCCTGATACACAGATAATTGTCAATGATCGCATACTCTTCCATCTTCTTTTCCATTTATACTCCTCCTGTTCCATAATAAGGAACTGTGCAAAAATAACCTATGCATCTTGACTTGTCTATTTCTCCGATTGTGCATGTCAAAAAGCCTCGCCGTAGCCCGCTACGCCTACGTTTTTTGGCATGCACCCTCGAAGAAATATCCTACGCAAGCTGCACATGTTATTTCTGCACAGCTCCTAAGACAGCGAAAGAGGACGTACCATTTCGGTATGTCCTCTTTCGTGTATCCGGCGTGATTCTACTCACCCTTAATTTCCCTTATATAATTTTGAGACTTCCGCGCCTTCTCCGTGTTGGGGAACCGCTCAACCACCTGCTCATAAATCTCCACTGCCTTATCCAGATTGCCTATCTTGTTGTAGGAATTGCCAAGATTATACAGCGCCTCCCCGTTTGTCGCATCATAGGAATATGCCCTCTCAAGATTGGTGATCGCCGTCTCGTATTCCTCCGCCCGAAACGCGGCATAACCCACATCATAGCACTTCCTTGCCACGACCTTGCCCACGCTGCCCTTGAGAGCGTCATACAGTGCCTTGAAGCTCTCTGTCGCTTCATTCTGCATATATTCGTCATCAATGTTCTCCAGGGCATCTGCGACCGCCATCTCATCGCCCGTCCCGTTCATGTGCATCAGCACTGCCTCGATCAGCTGCGTGTTCGCCTGTATCTGTACCTTATCTGCCTGTGCTGCGCTCAGACTGTTTGTCAGGGAGTCCTTCTCCTGTGACAGCTCATTCACCTGTGTGGTCAGTTCATTGACCTGCACATTCTTAGCGTCAAGCTGTTCACTGACCGCCTTATACCGCGCGTTGACTTCCTCCTGAGCCTTCTGTACCCTTGCCGGCAGTACCAGAAACCATGCGATACCCACGCCGATACCCACGCCGATCATCATATTCACCAACGTCTGCAGCCATGACCTGTCCTTTTTTCCCAACGGCTGTATCACCGTATCGTTGCCGCTCTGGTATACAATGGCCTCCTTCTTTTTCCTAAGCCGCTCCTCCTCAGTGGGCATCATCGTATCCACTTCCCTGAGATACCGGAGCGTCATCGTATTGTTCGCATCGATGCTGAGCGCCTTGTCCAGCTCCTTCTTCGCCTTCTCCCACTCCTGATTTTTGATATACAGGAGCGCGAGCAGCTGCCGCGCCTGCACAAATCTCGAATTCATCGAGATCACCTTTTTGAGCTGTATCACAGCCAGGTCAAGACTGTCCTGCCGGCAATATGTAAGCGCCATGTTATATTTTTTGATTGTCTGATTATATGCGTCGAGCCTTCCCGGATTTTCCTGCAGCATATTGATATAGTCATTTGCAATATTTTTCTCGCTTCTGGTATTCTTGCTGATAATCCACTGACTCAGCGCCGCCACAACCTCGCCGCGCTCAAAATAAACCAGTCCCAGCAGATTCCTCGCATCGATATGACACCTGTCGAGTTTCAGACATTGCCGCAGACTCAGCACTGCTCCCGACAAATCCCTGACCTTCGCCTTATCCAGCGCATCATTATAGAAACGATTGGCGGCGTACATAATCTTTTTATACAATCCCACATCAGCCCCGCAGCCCGTACAGAAATTTTTCTCTGACAACAGGCATCCGCAATTAAAGCAATACATATCAAGCTCCCCTATTCTTCCTCTTCCTTTGATTCCTTCACTAAATTCACCAACACGTCTGCAAGGTCTGTCACATCCTGATTATATACTGTATCCTCCACATCCTCCACCTCAAGGCTGGGATGAAATTTCTTCAATTCTTCCTCAAAATCTATCATCATAATCCTCCATATTGGCTTCCACTATCCCTGCCAGATACAATGATCCGACAATATATACCCTGCCTCCATCCCTCTTTTTGACTGACAAACCATAAGCAAGCGCGTCCTCTATCTTTTCATAGGTATATATCCTCTGTGTATGCCGGTCGATCTTCTGCTCAAAGCCGGCTCTGATTTCCTCCAGATTGGCTCCCCGCTGCGTCGGAATCTGTGTGATCACAAAATCCGTGACCATAGACAGCCCGCAGAGCAGCTCTATCATCTTATCATACTGTTTATCTCTCAGGACGGAAAAAATAAGCACACAATGTTCCGGTGACAGTTTCAGGGACTGCACAAATGCCGCGATCCCATCCTCATTGTGCGCACCGTCAATAAATACCCCGGGACTTACCTCATCCATACGGCACGCCCAGTGCATCTGCCTGATTCCTTCCTTTATCGATTCTACAGTGAACCTGTCAAAACCACAAGCCCTTTTTAGTATTTCGCAGGTGCGGACAGCGACCGCCGCATTCTCTGCCTGATAACACGCAGTCGTGCGCGCGATCATTCTACCATAATCATAATAACGACTGACAACAGAAAAATCAATGTATTTTTTCTGAATTTCATTTATTTTGTAGTCATTTTCCGACACCGCATGACATTCACAGCCAAGTTTCTCTGCCTTTCCGCGAATAACGTCGGAAGCCGCCCTTTTTCTGTCCGAAAATACGACAGGAACCCCAGGCTTGATAATCCCTGCCTTTTCAGCGGCAATCTCCTGAATCGTCTCCCCCAGATAAGCCGTATGATCCAGTCCGATCTCCGTGATCACCGTTACCACCGGATTTTTGACCACATTGGTCGTGTCAAGGCGTCCTCCAAGTCCTGTCTCCAGTATCGTGATATCGACCTTGCCCCGCGCAAACACATAAATGCCCATAAAGAACAGACGCTCAAAATACGTCGGACAGTACTCCGGCCTGATGCGGCGATATTCGGTGATCTTGTCAGAGAGCCAGCAAAACGCCTCCACAAATTCCTCTTCGGATATCATGACGCCATCAACGCAAAAGCGCTCCCTGGTCGTCACGAGATGCGGGGAGATAAACATTCCGGTCCTGTAACCGCTCTCCCTGCAGATGCTTTGCAGAAACGCGCAGACAGAGCCTTTTCCATTCGTCCCTGCCACATGAATCACCCTGCCCAGACTGCACTCGCGATATATCCCGTTCTCACAGCCCTGCACATACTCATAAAATCCCCTTGTCTCCTCCATTGAGTTCTTCCGGGTAAACCGGGGCAGAGCCTCCAGAAAGCGCTCTGCCTCACTATAACTGCACACCGCCTGCTCTCTCACAACGGTATTCACCTCCTGCTGCACAATCGAGCAGGGGAATGCCCTTCTCCACTGCTCGCCGCGCGCCCCATGCGCCGCCTTAGCGGCATACTTCTGTGTGAAAAACTTCCGCATATGGTTTTTCACATTTGCATGGGGCTGCGCATAAAAAGAGTCCGCCATAGCGCGCGAACCCTTTCAAACTTTATAATACCACTACCGTTCCGACAATGACACCATTCTGCGAAGAATACTCCATAAAGCTCGTATCCCGGTTGATCACCATCCGGTTATCGTCAATACTGATCACGGTGCCCTTGTAGATATTTCCACTGATCCGAATCTTTGCCTCCCTCGACTTGAGAATGATTCGCTCGAGATCATCAACCTGCTTCTTTGTACGGATACACTTGATGTAGATATCGCTCTTTTTCTTCTTCAGGTCGTTGAGATGCGCCTGCAGCTGCTCGCTGAGCTCCCCTGTCTGCTGTCTGACACGCAGAATCTTCGCCATACTTGTCGCCACCGCATCGAGCTCCTGATTCATTTTCGTGTACTCTTCATTCAATGTGATGCGCTGCTCCATGATCTCAGGCATAACCCCCACATGGATACCCGTCTTGATCTCCGACTGGTTTCCTGCATTCTGACAATTTACCCCCATCATCGCATGCACATACCCTCCGGCAATCAGCCCTTTCTTGCCTGTGAGTGTGATCTGATCTCCCGCAGTGACTTTGGAGTTCAGTATGACGTTGGACTGCACCGTCCCGCCGGCGCTGACATTCGCGTACTCGATAAACTCCGTGAAGATATCGCCGCCCGCTACGATCGTCCCCTTGCCGGCTCCCTGCATGCCGCGTTTGAGGGCTACAGTGCCCCCCGCCGTGATATTTGCCGACTCCACGACGCCATCCACAGTAAGGCTCTTGCCCGCCCGCACAGTGACACCTGCCTCCACATTTCCATGGATGATGACGTCCCCGTTAAAATCCACCAGCGCATTGTTGGCATAATCGCAGCCGCCCTGTATCTCATATACCTCCACTACCGACAGCTTATTGTCGCCGTCATACTCGATCTTGCCGGACTTTGCAGCATAGTACTTGTTGGGATCTTCTTCGTTGCTGATTCCCTTGCCGGTGAGCGGCCGCAGCTCCTTGTACGTATTTGCCTTTTCGAATGCGCCTGTGACATCTCTTCCCGCAGTCCCCTGAATGGCAGGATGATACACCGCGAGCAGCTGCCCTTCCTCCACATTCTGTACCAGGGACATACTTCTGTAATCTACTGTCCCGTCATTTCGAATCTCAGGTCTTGGCTTCTCTGTGCTAAAGAAAAATTCAAAGTGTCCCGCCCTTCCCGGCTCGCCTTTCTCACTCGACGCGATCCTTACCTCACGGTCATAGATCTGTTTCTTACACATTGCCGCAACATGTGACTCATTGATACCTGCCTCCACCCCGTTGAGCTGCAGATATCTCATGATCTCTGACTTTTCGTACCTTGTGCCTTCCTCCGGCGCGCACAAGTAAAGCCATGCTTCCTTTTTATCCTCTGCTATCCTGACATAAGACTTGACATTAACCATTTGTTCACCTCCGAGAAAGCACCCCTCTTTTTCTATATTGTACCACCATTTACCTCAAATGCGCAAGCCGTTCCAGGATTTGTTCCTTCATTTGTACATATTTTTCCAATTTTTCTTTCTCTTCTGCAATCTTTGACTCCGGCGCCTTCGCCATAAACTTCTCATTGTTCAGCATACCGTTGACGCGGGCAAGCTCACTGTCGAGACGCTTCGACTCCTTTTCCAGCCGCTCGATCTCCTGTGCGATATCGACAAGCTCCGCAAACGGGATATAAATATTTGCATTGGCGATCACCACGGAAACCGCGTCATCGGCGATACCGTTCTTGTCACTCTGTATCGTGACATCAGACGCACCGGCAAGCGACGCAAAGAAAAGTTTCCCCTCCTCAAAGGTCTTCCTGATCTCAGCCTTGTCAGACACGACAAATACATGCGCCTTCTTTGATGGAGCTACATTCATCCCAGTCCGCACATTTCTGATGCCGCGCACCGCTTCCTTGATGATCTCGATATCCTTCTCATCCTCCGCAAAACTACGCGACGGCGCGTACTCAGGCCACCTCGAGATCATGATGGACTCCTCCTCATTAGAATCTTCTTCATTCCGAAGCGTACAGAAGATCTCTTCCGTGATGAAAGGCATATACGGGTGCAGCAGTTTCAGCGCATCGATCAGTACGTTCTTTAACGTCCACAGCGCCGCATTCTGTGACGCTGCATTATCCGAATTGTAAAGTCTCGGTTTCACCATCTCAATGTACCAGTCGCAGAACTCATCCCAGATAAAATCATATATCTTCTGAACCGCAATGCCGAGCTCAAAATTCTCCATGTTCTCCGTGACTTCCTTCACGAGACTGTTCAATTTCGAAATGATCCAGCGGTCCGCCGGCTCCAGGGCATCCGATGCGTCAGTGACCTCTTTTCCCTCCATGTTCATCATGATAAAGCGCGACGCATTCCAGATCTTATTTGCAAAATTCCTGTTTGCCTCCACCCTCTCGTAATAAAAGCGCATGTCGTTTCCAGGCGCATTGCCCGTGATTAACGTCATCCTGAGCGCATCCGCGCCGTACTGCTCGATCACCTCCAGCGGATCGATGCCGTTGCCCAGTGACTTCGACATCTTCCTGCCCTGCGCGTCGCGCACCAGACCGTGGAAAAGCACTGTCTTAAAGGGCTTCTCCTGCATATGCTCATAGCCGGAAAAGATCATGCGGATCACCCAGAAAAAGATAATATCATACCCTGTCACCAACACATCCGTCGGATAGAAATAGTCCAGATCCTCCGTCTTATCCGGCCACCCAAGCGTCGAGAACGGCCACAGCGCCGACGAAAACCATGTGTCCAGCGTGTCGGGATCTTGTGTGAAATGCTTACAGCCACACTTCGGGCAGACATCCGGCATACTCTTTGCCACAACGATCTCACCACAGTCATCACAGTAATAAGCCGGTATCCGGTGCCCCCACCAGAGCTGTCTGGAAATGCACCAGTCCTTAATGTTGTCCGTCCAGTTACAATAAATCTTGTCCATCCGCTCCGGAATCAGCTTAATCTCGCCGTTTTTGACAGCCTCCACTGCAGGCTTGATCAGCTCGTCCATCTTCACAAACCACTGCTGCTTGACAAGCGGCTCGATCGTCGTCTTGCAGCGGTCATGTGTGCCCACATTGTGGCTGTAGTCCTCCACTTTCACGAGAAGTCCCATCCTGTCGAGCTCTTCCACGATCGCCTTTCTCGCCTCGTAGCGCTCCATGCCCGCATATTTCCCGCCGTTCTCATTGATCGTCGCATCGTCGTTCATGATGTTGATGATCGGCAGACCATGCCGTTTCCCAACCTCAAAATCATTTGGATCATGCGCCGGCGTGATCTTCACGACACCAGTACCAAACTCCATATCGACATAGGTATCCTCGACGACCGGAATCTCACGGTTCATCAGCGGCAGCATCAGCTTCTTTCCCCGCAGATGCGCATACCGCTCATCCTCCGGGTGAATCGCCACGGCTGTATCTCCGAGCATAGTCTCCGGTCTGGTCGTCGCGAATGTCAGGTACTCGCCGGACTCCGAACCGTCATCGTTCAGGACCGGATATTTGATATGCCACAGATGTCCCGCCTGCTCCTCATACTCAACCTCCGCGTCCGAGATCGACGTATTGCACACCGGACACCAGTTGATCATTCTGGCGCCCTTGTAGATATACCCTTTCTCATGCATTTTGCAGAACACTTCCGTGACCGCCTTATTGCAGCCCTCATCCATCGTAAAGCGCTCCCTGTCCCAGTCGCAGGACGAACCGAGCTTCTTGAGCTGGCTGATAATGCGCCCGCCGTACTCCCTCTTCCAATCCCATGCGCGCTCGAGAAACTTCTCCCGTCCAAGGTCATGCTTGTCGATTCCCTCTTCCTTCAACTTCTCGATAATCTTGACCTCTGTGGCGATGCTCGCATGGTCCGTTCCCGGCTGCCAGAGCGCATTGTAGCCCTGCATCCTCTTAAATCGAATCAGGATATCCTGCATTGTATTGTCCAGCGCATGCCCCATATGAAGCTGCCCTGTAATATTGGGAGGCGGAATCACGATCGTGAACGGTTTCCTGTCTCTGTCAACCTCCGCGTGAAAATACTTCTTATCCAGCCACTTTTGATAAATCCTGTCCTCCAGACCATGTGAATCATATGTCTTAGCCAACTCTCTGCCCATACTGCTCTCCTCCTATTATCCCCTACTCGCCGCGCCCCCCATACACCGTCTTAGCGGCATACCTCCATGCGCAAAACTCTCATATATGGTTTTGAACATTGTGCACGGGACTGCGCATAAAAAAACCCCTCACTGCAGCCTACACAGCAAAGGACGAATAAAGCTACCTTTTCCTGATGTATTTTTTACTATAGTATTAAATCTCCTGTGAAATGTCAAGAAAATTTATTTATTTTTAATATATAATCTTTCGTATTTCCATGGTATACTATAACCTGTAGGATAAATACCCAATACCAATAAGGAGGATTCCCCAGTGGACAACACATTTTATCATAAAATACGATACAAAAATACCATCAGAAAAATCATCGCATATACCTCAGCCGCGATGATTTTTACTGCTGTACCTGCACTGTCTGTATCAGCAGCCGAAACAGGCTTCCAGACAACGAACCTGCCTGCGGAAACACCGGCACAGCAGGAATCACAGCCCGCGCCTGGCAACACCTCTGCTCCAGAGCAGACGCCCACGGACGCCACTAATACCGTTACAGTCACACCACAGGCTCCCACAGACGCCACAGATACCGTTACAGCCACACCACAGGCTCCCACAGATGCAGCGACTGTCACACCGCCGCCTGCTCCCGCTGATCAGGGTGCTTTTGATGTCACACCGATGCAGGGTACCGTCTATGCGATAATCCAGAAAGGAGTGAATGTCCGCAGCGGCCCATCCACAGAATACGCCAAACTGGGAGATTCTCTCAAGTATGGCGAGGCAATCACTGTCACAGGGACCGTCAACGACTGGTATCAGATTCAATATTCCGGCGGCGTCGGCTATGTCCGCGCAGACCTGGTATCCACCACTCCGCCTGACACAGCCCAAAATCCGGCCGACGAAAACTCCGCTGCCGAACCTCCTGCCGCAGAGAATCCAGCTGTGGAGAATCCCCCTGCAGAACTCCCTGACACCGAGGCCGACAGTGATCTGATGACTGATGAGGACAGCACTGACGAGGACAACTACGTGGAAATATCATCCCGCCACCTGTTAGGAACGCCCGTCCTTATTTCCTTAGCAATTGCCGTCGTGGGTGTCATAGCCCTGATTTGCTACTCTGTATATAGTTTGTTCAAGAAAGAAACGGATACTGAAGAATACGAAGACGAATATTATGAGGACGAAGAATACGATGATGCGCAGTACTCCGAGACGGAATACTATGAAGAAGAACCCTATTCCGATGAGGAATATTATGAAGAAGAGCAGTATTCCGATGAGGAGTATTACGAAGATCAGCCCTATTCCGATGGGGAGTATTACGAAGATCAGCCCTATTCCGATGAGGAATATTATGAAGAGCGTGATCAGTACTCTGAATATGAATATCCCGAGGACAAGGACAACAAATAATTTTCTTACAGGCACAGGAACATTTCATTCCTGCGCCTGTTTCATTTAATCAAAAGCCAATCATATTGTTGGACTTTGTCCGCAGCATCTTTATGTTTCCCTCGATATCCCCCAGTTCCTTCAAGACCTCATCCGCAGTCTCCAGCTGGGCGGAATTGATGCAGAATACAACCCGGTCTTTTCCCCCGCCAAACATTTTAGACAGGAAGCCCGGCTTCTCCCACCTGAGGAAATAGGAAACCCGCGCCTTCATAAATGCTTTCTCCAGTGTTGTCTTGACCTTCGGCTCTGTGACAGAGCAGAAATCCATCTCATTGTTTACTTTTACCTTGCTATACTCATTTTCCAAAACTATGACGCCTTCTTTCGTTAGGAACCGCATTGTATTTGTATGATTCCCTATATTTTAATAATATGTCTTTCCCTCTTCGATCATTACTGTCCGACCATTTTTTACATCCACGATCGTAACCGCACAGTTCCTGTGCACGCCGCCCTTCCAGAAATCCCTGATGTCAACATGATTGATATTGGACAAAAGTCCCCGCAGCGCGGCGCCATGCGTCGACACTAAGATCGTATCGTTCTCCATATCCTTATTATGCACAATTTCCTGCAAAAAATCAGCAGTCCGCGCCTTTAATTCCTCAATCCCCTCAGCTCCCTTAGGCGGTCTGTACGCCTCTGGCTTGTCAAAGAAATTCATAAACTCAGGATCTGGAATATTATAATTTTCCTTTCCGCAGCAAAGCCCCTCATATTCCCCAAAGCTGATCTCTATGATTCTAGGCTCGATCACAACCGGAATATCGCGCTCTCCCCTGATGATCATTGCCGTCTCATAAGCCCGCTTCAATGGACTCGTATAGATTCTTGTAAAAGGCACACTCCGCAATGCCTCCGATGTGATCCGGGCAAGCCTGCGCCCCTCCTCGTTTAACGGGATATCCGACCGCCCCTGAAAACGTCTCTTTACATTCCATTCAGTCTCCCCATGGCGTATGATATAAAGCTTCATCTCTTCCTCCAACGTGAATCAATATGTGAAAATCATATTACCATTATATCATGTTTTTTTAAATGTGAAGCAATTTTATCAAAAAAAATAAAAATATACATCTCTATTTCTTTGACAGTAAAAGCAAAATTTTGTTGTATGCTAATATAATAGAACACGCCGTGAACATAATATAAACTTTGCATAAACAACACATGCCGTTTTCAATCCCGAATAGACTTTAACTAGCTATTATGTTATACTAAAATAAATATATTAACAAGAATACGAAGAAAGGGATGATGCCGTATGGCGCGGCATAAAGATAAAGAACATTTAAAAGAGCTAGAGATGGCCAAAAAGAGAGATCATAAAATAATGATTACAGATGAAGCCATCAGGAAAGTACCAAGAATAAAATATAAAAATATACCAGAAAATGAATATGATACAATACAGGAACTGGCAAGGAATGTGCTACGTATTTCCAAAAACGAAAATAACTCTAACGAAGTAGCAATAACATATGAAATGAACAGTATGAAACATATTCAAAATGGAGAGGACTATATTGGAGTCGCAGTTTTGCATAATCACCCTTCTTTATCTGATTTTTCTCTATCCGATGTCCAATTCTTATTAAGATATGAAAGCATTAAAATGATGATAGTGGTTACTAATCTTGGCAGTATATCCTATCTTGTAAAAAGCGAAAAACCACCAAAATGGATAGCTGCTTATTTTTCCCGCCTGTATTAAATATAATACAGGCGGGATTGCTTTCCTTTTTCCTACTTCAGGACACAGACCGACTGTGCCGGCATCGACAGCACGCCGTCCGCCAGCTCCACCACTTCCCCGTTCAAGGTCAGGTAACCGCGGATTGCCATATCCGCCAGCGCTGTGCCCGCCAGCTCTACCGTTGACGCCTCATCCGAGGTATTGTACACGATACCGATCACGCTGTCCCTGTAAGTCTTTGTGATCGCTGCCTGGTGCCCTTCTGTCAATATCTCCACGATCTCGATCTCCCCCCTTGCAATCTCGGGATTCTCGTTTCTCAGCCGCACCGCCCTCTTATAATAATTTAAGATAGAATAAGAATCTTCCAGCTGCTGCTCAACTCCTTCAAAAGCAAAGGCAATATCCTTGTCCGCATCCGCAGGACCATTGGTCATGCCCGTTGCATCCGTATCCGACCATACCATGGGAAGCCTCTTATTCTCATCCTTCTTGCCAGAGCTCGACATGCCGATCTCCTCCCCATAGTACACGAACGGACTGCCATTCATCGTCATCAGCAGACCGCACGCCATCTTCATGTCATCCGCATTCTTCATCAGCGCGTTGGCGACACGTCCCATATCATGGTTTGTAATAAACGGCGCATCGATAAATTCCGGATTTTCGGCCGCATAGTCTGTCTGGTATCCCACCATGCTCCCCACAAAACTTGCCGCCTTATAATTTCCCCTCGCCGCCTTGATCAGCTTTCCCTCCGCGTCCGCAGCGTCAAAATTAAACATACTTGGCGTACCGCTCGCATAGTAATCCGCTATCACAGTACCACTCGCCCACACCTCCGACACCATATAGAAATCAGGATTCAGTCCTTTGCAAAAACTATACAGCCAGTTTAACGTCTCCGTGTTAAAGGTGATGTCGTTCTCCTCAAAATGCATCGCCGCATCCATTCTGAAACCGTCCACCCCCATATCAATCCAGAAACGCGATATATCCTCCAGCTCCGTCCTGAGCGCATCGCTCGCCAGATTTAGGTCAGGCATCCCAGACCAGAATACCCCCTCATAATACCAGTCGCTTCCCTCTATCTGATAATAGTCCCCGTTGACCTGCTCCTCAGTGAAATGATAATAATCCACATAAGGGCACTCTTCCAAATCCGGCTCCTGCCCCTCTGGCAGCGCCTTTAGATACTCACAGGCATCGACAAACCACTGATTCTCCGACGAGGTATGATTGATGACAAAATCAATGATGATATTGATATCCCGCTTATGGCACTCCTCCACCAATTTTTGAAAATCTTCCACTGTGCCATATTTCTGATCTATGGAATAATAGTCAATCACATCATATTTATGGTAAGTCGGCGACTGCATGATCGGCATCAGCCAAATCCCATTAAAGCCCATGTCCTTGATATAGTCCAGCTTCTCGATGACACCATTCAGATCGCCTATCCCGTCCCCATCTGAATCATAGAACGAGTAGACAAAGATCTCATAATAATTTCTGTAATTGTCATCTATAATATTCAATTCCTGCTCATAATCATAGACAATGGCATCCGCGCTCCCCGCAGCAGCGTCGCTCGTGCCTGTCTCCTCTGTCCGCTCCTCACCGGAACTGCTTTCCGTGACACCGGAGGCTTCCTGTTCCACCCCATTCGTTGTCTCTGTTTCCTGCAAATCTGATTTCTGTGTATTTCCACATGCACAAAGCTGCACTGCCATCACAACTGCCATCGCAATACCAGGCAGACGTTTTCCAAACAATTTTGACATATCACAACCCTCTTTTTTTACAATTCGATTTTTACCCACATAACACACTTCCTACGCTATTTTCTCCGGACTGCATGCACACCCCACACTGTTTTCCCAGGCTGCCTGCACATCCGCATATTCCAGAACGACTCCTGCTATCACAATAACAGGAGTCGTCCAAAGCGCTTATTTATTCTCTTTATTGTCTTCATCGAGACCATACTCTTTCATGTAGCTTTCGCCCCACGATTTCCCACGGCCTCTCTGCCATTCGATCGCACCTCCCAGTCCAAGCCCCATCGTGACACCGACCAGGAGAATGCCAATAATCAATTGAATCATAACATTACCTTAGCCCTTTACAGCACCACCGGTAACGCCTTCCACATAGTATTTCTGCAGACACATAAACAAGATTGTTACCGGCACAGCGACCAGCACGCCTCCGGCGCAGAATCTTGTGAAGTATCCCTGATAGTCGCCTGTAAACAACCATCTCTGCAGACCTACGGCTACGTTGTAGCTCGCGCTGTTTCCGAATGCTACATAGGAAGCAAATACATAATCACACCATGGTCCCATAAAGGCTACCAGCGCCTGGTAGATAATGATGGGCTTCGCCAGCGGGATAATCATCTGAACAAAAATCTGCGCCCTCGTCGCGCCGTCAATTCTCGCCGCCTCATCCAGCGCTTTCGGCAGTGTGTCAAAGAAGCCCTTACAGATATAATATCCCATACCGGAGCTCGCGACATTGATCAGGATCAAACCGGGAACTGCACCTGCCTGTGTCAGGCCAAACTGCTTTAACAGGAAATAGAGACAGATCATGCTCAGGAATCCAGGGAACATTCCAAGGATCAGCCAGAATCTCATCAAGAGCTCACGTCCCTTAAAACGCATTCTCGAAAGCACATAGCTGGTACAGAGTACAAAGATCGTCTGACCGATCGTCGTAAACAGTGCGATAATAAATGTGTTTTTATACCAACTAATATAATTGCTGCTCGGATCAAAAAGGAACTTGTATGAATCCAGCGAAAACTTCTTCGGTATAATATAGTCAACCATACCGCCGCCCATCTCATTGTAAGAGCGGAAACTCTGCAAGATCAGGCATACAAACGGGAACAGCCAGATGATACTAATCAGCACCAATACAACATAAGCAATAATATTTGAAATCTTTTTCTTACTTGCCATTATTGGAATCCCTCCTCATCCTTTACTGAAGGTAATACATTGTATACCACCAGCGAAATCACCGCCGTTACCACAAATACCATGATACCGATCACGGCTGCCATTCGATAGTTCGTATCATTGACAGTCAGCTTGTACAGCCATGTGATCAACAGATCGGTCCGTCCCGCGCCTCCGGTCAGCTCTGTACTCAGCGGAGAACCCGTGTTGAGCAGGTAGATCACGTTGAAGTTGTTCAGGTTGCCTGTGAACGATGTCAACAGATAAGGACCTGTGACGAAGAGCATGTACGGCAGAGTGATCTTGACAAACATCTGCCATGGATTTGCACCATCAATGCGCGCGCTCTCATACAAATCTTCCGGAATATTCATCAAAAGACCTGTGGTGATTAACATAACATACGGTATACCAACCCACACATTGATCACAATGATCATAATCTTTGCCAGTGTCGGATCGGTCCAGAACGGAATCGCCTGATCGATCACTCCCCACTTCATCAGATAACCGTTGATCAGACCGTCCTTTGCAAACATCTTACCTACATAGAGCAGTGAGACAAACTGTGGCACCGCAATCGTCATGACCAGAATCGTTCTCCATAATTTCTTGAATTTGATTCCTTTCTTATTTATCAGAATTGCAACTGCCATACCCCCAAAGTAATTGAGGAACGTTGCAAAAAATGCCCATATCAAAGTCCACCCCAGAACGGTAAAGAAAGTTGAACCAAAGCCTGAACCTCCTATGGAAAGCAGATTCTTAAAGTTCTCAAATCCCACCCACGTAAACAGATTGGTAGGCGGCTGATGGTTCATATCATAGTTCGTAAATGCCACCAGAATCATAAAGATAATCGGCACTACAACAAATATAAACACACCAAACACGGGAATCGCAAGAAGTGTCTTGTCAAAGTTATGGTCTAACAGGCTACTCAAATCCTGTTTGTTGGTCGGGAGCTTTTTCCCCGCCTCAAGCTTTAACTGGGACTCATAATTGTTCTTAACATTGATATACCAGATAATAATGAATAATACAGTAATAAAAAGTGTCAGTACACTGAATAACAAAATCAGAAAGCTGTTATCTCCAAAAACAGTCGTCTTTCCGATCTCCACTCCGTTAAAATAAGCAGGCTCCTCGTGAGTTGCAACAGATCCAAGGGTTCCGAAATCCTTGAGATAGCCCGCACCAAAGGACACAAGATACCAAATGTAGAGAACTTCAACGGCAAGAAACGCGATTCCGCGGGCAAACTGCTTCCTCATGAGCGAGCCAAATCCCATAATTATGAAAGAAAGCTTTGTCTTCCAGTCGCCCTTTGAAAATGCTGTCCCGATTAATCCAAAAGTATTCCCTACTCCTTTAAAAAATCCAGCAATTCGATTTTCCTTCATAGTTTCCTCCAGGTTATCATGTGGTGATACACAGCAGGAGAACCTGTCCCTGCTGTGTATGGTTTTCTGTTACTGTTATACTAATCTATATAGTATATTACATTTCACGCCGGATTATTACAATCCGTCTATTATTTTACAAGTGCATCCATCTTATCTGAGAATGCCTGGAGCTCTGCCATCAGCTGATCATCAGTATATCCCTTGAAATTGCCACCGCAGATTGTCTCACCAAGTGCGTCTGCCTCTGACCAGTACTCGCCGGGATACTGTCCCTGAGGAATCGTGTACTGAAGCTGCTGGCCAAGAGCTGAAAGCGCCTCGTCAGCCTGTACAGCCGAATCCTGCTGTGCTGTTACGTTAGAAGGTCCCCAGCCAACCTCTTTGAAACGGGTAAGCTGTGCATCTGTGTCAGACAAATACTTTGCAAGTTCCAGACAAACAACTAATTTGCCCGGTTCTGCCTGAGGCTTAACGCCCATCAGCTTAAATCCGCCAAAACCGCCTAACTGGAATGACTCGCCATCCACTGTGAACTTAGGAAGCGGAGCGCATGCATAGTTGTCTCCCAGGATTTCCTTTGCCGCGGAGGAATCCCATGTACCATCTACGATCGCAGCCCAGTTTACAGCGTCGCCAACACTGGAACCGTCCATATAGCACTTGGACTCTGACATTGTCCTGATCGCTTTGATCGCCTTCAATCCATTCTCAGATGCATATGTATTGGTTATACTGGTAAAAGCTCCGCTCTCGTCTGTCTCAAACTCCAGCTGGCAGCCTGCTCCGAAGAAGAATGCCGTCTGATACCAGCTACCTGTATCAAAGTAGAAGTTCTTGCCGGCTGCCTCGCAGTCTGCAATGATCTGATCCAGGGAAGAAGGATCTGTTATCACACTCTTATCATAGTACATGAAATAACCATTGTCAGATGTCAGAGGGAACGCATACACCTCACTACCTACCTGTGCCGCTGCCGCCGCACCTGCATCGTTAGACTCCTTCACGAATGTAGCATAATCACCGTTGATCGGGGTCAATGCGCCTGCCGTAACGAGACGAGCCATCTGGTCCTGCGCAAATGCATAGAGATCCGGCGCTGCCTCAACGTCTGTGATAACATTACCAGCCGCGTCGCCCTCACCCATCGGCTCGATTGCTACCGTGTAACCGTTCATCTCAGGATGTGCCTCAAAGAATGAGTCGCACAAAGTCTGTGTCACGCCTGTCACTGCATCTGGAACCCAGATCTTGATCTCGCCGCTGCCGTAATCCATCGTCTGCTCACCTGACGCACTGTTATCTGTTGCTGCGCTATTGTCAGCAGATGTGTCAGCAGATGCACTATTATCCCCTGTTGCTGCATTGTCAGCAGATGCACTATTATCCCCTGTTGTTGTGTTGCTTGTGTCTGATGCGCTGCCACCGTCATTGCTGTTGCCGCCACATGCTGTCAACACGGATGCAATCATCGCTGTTGACATTACTAATGCTAATACACGCTTTTTCATATTCTCTACCTCTCCTTACTAAATGGTAGTGTCAAGTCTACTACCTGTTTTTTCTATTCAAAGCCTTTATTTTCGGGAGTTTGCAAAAAAATGAGCA
>VSNM01000004.1 GCA_009774245.1 Lachnospiraceae bacterium
TCTTTAATAATATTACATGTCACTTTCATTATGATTAACCCTTTCATTTAACATTTCCTTTGCACGATAATAGGTAACGCGCGCCCAGTTATCACTTTTTTTAAATATGTATCCAATTTCCTTAAAACTCATTTCACCTAATGTTCTTAATAAAAAAATTTCACTATAAGGTTCTTTCATATTCAAAGCGGCATGTATTATATCCTCTGCCTGTTCCTTAATTACAAAGTAATCTTCTAATGAAATTTGGTGTGGATTTTCTTCTGCAATAAAATCAAAGTTTTCATCAATACTAACTTGACCATAATGTTTTTGCTTTTTCAAATAATCATAAAATACGTGTTTTGCTATTTGGCATAGCCAAACAGACATTTTACAAGTACCATCATATCTTTCTATAGATTTACAGGCTTGATAAAATGTTTCTTGAGTCAGTTCTTCAGACAAATCATAATTATGTGTCAGACAAAATAAAAATCTTTTAATATCATTTGCATAATTTATATATACTTCCTGTAAATCCATTTATAGCTATCACCTCTTTCCTTTTAAATATAAATAGAAATTAATTTAAAAACGTTACAAGAATTATAAAATTTTTCCGTCTGCATCGTATCGTTTCAGCCTGGAGGCATGGAACACATTATATCGTTCTGCTTCCCCACTTTCATCATAAACTGGCAGACAAAAATGCATAGATTGAAAGACTGCGCCGTGAACTGGCGGCAGCAAAAGCCTGAATATGCTATCATGTCTTCCCCTTGCCTAACAGTTCCAACACTTCGCCAACCTGCTTCTGCAGCCGTTTGTCGGAAATGCCTGCTATCGTATTTCTGATGAGTTCCCTTGTCTCTTCTGTCACGCCCGGCAGACTTTCCCGGAACGTTTCATAGTATTTTTTCTTCAGCAGGGTTTTGATGACCTCCTGATTGCCGCAGACATACCCGGCAGGCGGCACATATTTCAAGCTTTCCAGCAGCGCCCTGATTCCGTCCGCCTTTTGTGGAAAGGCCCACCAGTCTATCTCAATATCCCGCAGTTCCTCCATGACCGTCTTGGCCACATAAAACGGCTCCTTAATTGTCACGCTGTCGTCAAACAGGGCGGCGATATCCGCCAAAAGGGATAAGTCCTCGTTCAGCGACAGCTTATACAGGATTCCCTCATAGATTTCCTCCTCGTCCGACCAATCCCGCCGGTCTTTGTCCTCAAAGTCCTTCAGCCGTTTGCGCGCAAAGACCTCCTGCAGGAATGGGAGCTGCTCCCTGATTGGTTTATCCATGAACTGTCTGACAACCGGGCTGTCCCACCAGCGTTTTGCCTCGTCCGCCTCCGTCACAACCATGGGAAATGCATCACGCTGACCGTAAAAGACATACTGCCTTATATTTCTATATATTTCCTCACCCACATAAAAGGCGGCCACATGCTTGATCTTTACGCAGTTTCTTTTGACCTCCCGCACGATTTTCTTGAACAGCAGTCCCGAAAATTCTGTTTCACGCGCCCGTGGAATGTACACTTCATAGTTGTCCTCGTAGCCGTTTGGATTCTCTCTCTTGGCACGGAAGGTCAGATAGCCGTCGTCCGGGCATTCCGTGATGTAACGCGCCCCAGTCTTGATATTTACTGTCTGGCAGCGCGTTTCCATCTCCTGCGTCCTTTGCACAATCCAATAAAGTTCGCCGCGGCTGTCCACAATTTCATCAATCGTATGAAATTCAGTGACAGGCTTCCCTGCTTCGTCTGACTGTGCATATACATAATTGGCACAGTATTTAATCGCAAACTCCTGTTCAACTGCCCTGAAAATATTGTGCAAATCCTGTTCTGTCGCGTAGAAATAAATTGCACTTATCATTCCCTGCACCCCCTATCCTATGAAAATAATATCCACAATAAATTTTCCATCATGGTACTCGATATCCATGATTCCATCGTATTTTCTAACTACATCCCTGACACACTCCACACCCCAGCCATGCCTTTTGTCTCCTGCATTATCAGAAATAAACCGATCTCCATCCCTTCTCGGTTCATCCTGATAGCCATTCGAAATATAGATCGAAAAATTATTGTAAAAGGATTTCAAATTGAACGCAATATAGCGTTTCTCCCCTTCGCATTTTAAGGCCGCTTCGATGGCATTGTCCAACAGATTCGCCAAAACCGTAAAGAAATCATACTCTGCTATGGGTATCACAGTAAATTCTATATCCGAAAGAACCCGCACCTCATTTTCACGGCATCTGCGCACTGCCTTGTTAATCAGATAATCCACGGTTCCATACCCTGTCCATGTGCTGTTCTTATATATTTTCTCATCGAGCGCATTGATTTTCTCAATGTACCGCAATCCTTTTTCATAATCCTGTTCTTTCATGCACTCATAGATATACTCCATATCATGTCGTCTGTCATGAACCGCCTTATAATCTTTTGCGATCTCATCGCTGAGCATATTGTAATTGAATTTCATTTTCATTTCATTGGAATGCAATAGATGATTTGTCCTTACAATTTCCTGATATTCCAGTAATATGACGAAGCCAACGCAAATCCCGACAAAAAACAAGAACAGCATGAATGCTGAACCTGTTAATCCATCATTTTTATCCTTTTCTGGTTTTAACCCCGTATTAATAACATAGCATACAATGGCAATTTCTATAAAACCAATCATGATAAAAATAATATTCCGGAAAGGCATATTCCTCAAAAAACGGACAATATTTTTGCGGTAAATAATACAAATCAAGAAAATGGTAAAATAGATCAGTATTTCCGTCCTTGCTGATAAATATGATGTTTTTGTACAGAATTTTTTCCAGTCCTCCCGCCACTTCCACGACATAAGTCCGCTGGCTCATCTGCTCGATCTTCGGCAATACACAGTCGAGTGCCTCCGTTATTTTTTCCCGCAGCATCCGTTTTGGTATGTACCGAAACGCGTTCACCTCAAAAGCCTGCGGCGCATATTTCACATAATTTGTCACATAGATAATGACAGGCTCCATATCATATGACTTTATCCTGCCTGCAAGCTCCAGTCCCCCGATCTGTTCCGGCATCTCGACATCAAGAAAATAGATGTCAAAATATTTTCTGTCTTCAATGTCCCATATGAGTTTATTACTATTTTGATAAATGCAGACTTCATAACAATTCGGGAGATGTTCGGAAAAATACTTGTCAATGTATCCCTTGAGCTGTTCTGCCTCCGCCATATTGTCATCTACGATTGCAATGTGATATGCGGCATTTTCCGCCAAATTACTCTTAATCATATGTTGCTCCAACGAATCTTTTATTGATATCACATACTGCTTTGTCACTACTTTTGCTGATGACTGAACCGTATGGAACTATTTACGGATTTGGAATGTACATATGTGAAGACTGACTTACGGTTCCAACCTCGTTTGGATCGTATGTCGTTGCAGATTCATACCTGATCTCCTGTCCGTCTGGTATGGCCACATTCTGTATCGCTTCCGCGGAATTTGCTGTCCCGGATTCCTGAACAATGTCTTGTCCATGTACGCGAGTCTGTGCTTTGGCAATCCCCATGATGCACACACCGGCTAACAGAACACAAAGAACCGCTAAAATTTTCTTCCTTTTCATTTGCTTTTTCTCCAATCTCTCACATATTTCGAGAGCCTATTACGCAGGATAATAATAGGCTCTCCTCATCGTCTCCTGCATATATTATTTTAGCACAGATTCCGAATCCAACACGCCAATGACTGTATTCTGTAAGATTGTGACCGCGGCCTGTAAGATTTTTACCTGAAAAGACATCCCGTCTACGCCAACAACAGTTCACCCTCCCTATAGCATGCTGCAATATAGTCCCTTGACTGATAATACAAATCAGAATTGAACATTAAGATTTGATCTGCCAGCCACGAACGGTATACTTCCTTAATTCCATTTATTACATCTTCCTCTTCATAACAATCCTCGATCAAACGGGCGAATACTTCCCCAATATCCCAATAATCCGGAACCGCGTATTTACAGTTGATCAGATTGTCATAGTCTCCCTCCGATATGGCAGCTTTCTGTATAAAATCATCCGCAACCTTCTCTATCGGTTCACAGTGAAAAACATCTGCGTACTCATAAATCTGTTGTATATCATTCCCCAACTGTATTACAATATCAGACCTGCGGTTTTTAGTCTTTCTAGCGATATATTCAATTAAGCTGCACACAAAAAACAAATTGTTATTATTCTTCATCTGCCAAAACTCCTTCTATAAATCTCAAACTGCTCCCCCAATCCTCAACACTCCGTCAGCCGCTCGATCTCATCAATGATTTCCCCGATATAGGCTATGGTATCCAGAAGCGGCTCGTCTGTCGTGATGTCGATTCCAGCAAGCTTCGCCAATCCGACCGGATCGAGCGTACTGCCTGCGGCAAGGACTTTCTTCCAATCCTCCACGGCACAGGCTCCCTCCTTCTCAATGCGCCTGCACACCTGCGTAGCGACGGTAAGTCCCGCACTGTACGTATAGGAGTACAGTCCCATGTAATAGTGCGGCTGCCGCATCCACGTGTGCGCCGCGTCGTCGGAAATCTCCACGTCCTCACCCCAGAATGCCTGCAAAGTCTCCCGCATAAGCCGGGTGAGCGTCTCGGCATTGACGCTGCCGCCGTCGTCAACAATCCTGTAGACCTCTCTCTGGTATGCCGCCTCCATCAGGTGCGTGACAAAATTGTGATAGTACGTATTGCTAATCATACAAGATAACACCCAGCGGCGGAACCGCGGCTCCTGGTTCGTCTTTAACAGATAATGCGCCATCAGCAGCTCATTCATCGTCGAGGGCGCCTCCACAAAGTAGGTCGAGACATCGGTGTCAAAGAGAGACTGACTGCTGTTGCAGGCCTTGAAATGCCCGGCATGCCCCAGCTCATGCGCCAGTGTAAACACGTCCGACATGCGCTCATTCCACGACAATAGGATAAACGAATTTTTCCCATACGGGCTGGCACAGAATCCGCCGGTTGATTTTCCCTGATTCTGTGCGAAGTCAATCCATCGGTCGCGGTACGCCTCCCGCACCATCTCCACATAGTCCTCCCCCAGAATGGCAAGTCCCTTTTCGATGTATTCCCTCGACTCCTCAATCGTCACCTTCGGATCGTATTCCGGATCAACAGCAATCTTTAAGTCCGCAAATGTCATGCGGTCGAGCCCGTGTATTCTTTTTAACAGGCGGGCGTATCTGCGCATATGCAGCGCCAGCTTTTCCGTGATCAGGTCAATCTGGCGGTTGTACATCTCTCTTGTGACCTTCTGCCCGAATAAAAGGCTGTCAAACACGGAGTCAAACCCCCGAAGTGTCGCGAGCGTCTTTTCAGTCTGCACCTGTGTGTTGTAGGCGGCGGCTGTCACATTTTCATACTCCCGTATCTTTGCCGAAAAAGCGTCAAAAGCGCCGCGGCGCACCACAGTGTCCCTCTCATACTCATAATTATCCTCAAAAAGAGAATAGCCCAGAGGATACTCCCTGCCATCGACGGAAAAATTGTCAAATTTCATGTCCGCCAGTTTTGCCATATTATAGATCTGATAAGGTGCCTGAATCGTCTGGGACAACGCTGCGACGGCGCGCTCCGTCTCCGGGTGAAGCAGGTGCGGTTTCATGCGCAGGATATTTTGCAGATACTGCCTGTTTTCCGCGGAGAGATCAATCGCCTCCTGAACCACCGCGTCCTCCTGTCCTGCAATCTCATTGCCGATAAAGCTGAGCCTGCTGAACATATCCGCCGTCAGACTGGAAAACGCCTCGTTTCGCTCCTGGTTGTGCGTGTCGTAATAGTCCACGGACACCGCCAGATCGCAGTAATGTCCGACCAGCATGACCAATCGGTTAAACTCTCTCAGATCGTCCAGACACGCCCTGATCGCCTGCGGTGTGTCCAGCTTCCCCTTGTAATCCTTCACAATGCTGTTGCAAAGCGACTTCGCCCGCTCCACATCGCGGTTCATCTCCTCCTCTGTCGCGTAGATTAGCGACAGATCCCATGTTAACTCCACAGGAATGTCCCTGCGTGACTTTAATTCCTTTTCCATAAAAATCATACTCCTTTTTATTTTCTATCCGATCAGGCACTCTTTTCCCTGAAATGCAAATCCGTATTTGCGAATCTGCTCCGGTGCAAACCCCTCCGAGATGAGTTCTGCCGCATACTGCTTTTCTTCGATCTGGGTATGCGCATTGGCAAGGGTATCCTCCAATGTTTTCTCATCGTCATCAGCATCCATTACTTTAAACTCAAATATGAACGCCTTCTTTGTCTTGTCAAATGGTTTTATCATGACATCATACCGTCCATAACCGCTCTCCCTGTTTGAGCGGACTTTGTAGGTGTCCGCAAGATTTACCACCATGCCAAGCACAAAACCATGATAGAAACGCTCCGGCTCCGCCTGCTCCGAAGGCTTATTCCCACTATCGAAGGAGCTGAACGTATTGAGCGCTACCTTATTCATAAATGTATTCATCTTCCTGACATTATCATTTAAAAGTGCTCTGATAAACTCATTGTAATATACCGCGCTGCTGCCGCCAAACCAGCCTCTGACCATATCCTCGAAGATGCGCTCCACCTCCATGTTGGTGAGTCTCAGCGTATACATCTTTCTCTCAAGCCTTCCGACCTGCTCAAACTTCTCAATCCTCAGATATCCCGTCGCAAGCAGCAGGCTCCAGACTGCATCCGCACTGCCGCTCAACTGGCCAAATACGATCGTCTCATCCAATTCCGTCTCAAAACTCTTTCCCTGCAGCAGCGCCTCCATCGTCTGTTTGATATCTGGTTCTCCCGTCTGAATCAGTGAATTTACAAGATCATTTCCGCTCGTATTTGCCCAGTAAGTGTCGAATTTCTTTTTAGCAACATAGGATACAATAGACCATGGATTATAAATATCTGTATAAGTGCCAAACGTAAATCCATCATACCACTTTTTCACTTTCTGCTTCTGCTCTCCCAGTCCCGCATCATCAAGCACAGCAAAAACTTCATCTTCCGTAAAACCAAAACTCTTCGCATATTTACCAGAGGTGGTAGTAACAACTTCTAAATGATTCATGCCAGTAAAAATACTTTCTCCATGGCTCGCCATGCGAGACATTGCAATCCTGGTGATTCCTGTGATCAGTCCGCGCTCAAGAGCACTGTTTGTCTTAAACGTGGCATTGAAAAAACTGCTGAAGAACCTGACCGCCTCCTCCCAGTATCCATACAGCCACGCCTCCTGCATCGGTGTATCATATTCATCGAGAAGTATGATCACCTTTTCGCCAAAATGCCTCTCCATAAAACCCGCCATGGAACGAACTGCGTCAGCCGCCTCCTCTGTTCTCATTCTTGGTTTTATGCTTTTATAGTATTCCCTCTCATTCTCACTCAGCGTATCCCCTGTAAGCAGATACGTATTTTGATTATACAGATCTGAGATCACTTTGGTGATCTTGTATTCCATTTCCGCGAATTTCGCCGCCTTAATATTGGCAAAGCTCAAAAAAATCACCGGAAACGTCCCCTGCAGCTTCCTGTATCTGTGCTCCCCCTCCGGCGATTTCTCCTCCCAGATAGAAAGCCCCTCAAACAGATCGCTCCTGCCTGCGTACTGATTAGAGAAAAAACATTCCACCATGCTCATGTTGAGTGTCTTACCAAACCTGCGTGGACGCGTGATCAGCGTCACTTTGTCCGCATACTCCCACCACTCCCTGATAAAATCCGTCTTATCGATATAAAAAATATGTCCTACCCGCACTTCCTCAAAGTCCTGATAACCGAGTGCTGCCTTGTTTTCATACATACGCGCTCCTCCTTTGAAAATATTATACCAGACCTTTGACAAAAATAACAGGGCGAAAAACATTCGCTACAACGAAACATATTTTCTGCATGTTTCACAGCGATTTATATGCAGAAATTTCAGTTATATCTTGTTTTTCTGCATACAATTATGATATTTTATATGCAGAAAGGACGAAACTATATGAGAAAATTTGACTATTCTTTTTTGAAAAACGGTTTTCTGCCCGCTAATCTTGTGAATATAACCGCAAACATATCTGCACTCAACAGAATGTCACGCCTGCTTTCTTTGCTGCTTTTATATAAAAATGGATTTGACGCTGGAAAATATGTGTCCTTTGAAGAACAGATCAATAACCACAAAGCATATTATTATGAATCTCTCCGTCAATCTTCTAACGGTTTGGAATCTGGTGAAAACAGTTATTTCCCTTTTATCGAAAACTTTTTATCCATGCTCTATCTATGCTATAAGGAACTTGATAAGCGTTTTGCTGTTGTTCACGGAAAAAAAATTACGAAAAAAGCCCGCATTGAGGCTACGATATTAAATAGTCTGACACCGCTCTCCAAAGCAGAGATCTGCAAGCTTCTTCCCGATGTAAGCCCGACCACCGTCGAAGCGGTTCTTGGCGCCATGGTAAAAAGTGGTACGATAAAACGAATCGGCTCGTCAAGGGCAGCCCGATATATTATAGCAAGCCTTTGACAAAAATAACAGGGCGAAAACATCTTGTTTTCGCCCTGCGGTGCATATTCCAAATCAGCATCGCTCACTGCTTCTCTCTCATTGGAAATTTTATGTCATAGATATCTGCCCCATACGGAATATCCAATTTTTTGTTCTCATCAAGTATGTATTCCTTTCCGCCAATAACAAAGACCGAACCGACCGCGTAATCATCCAATATATTTGTATGCATGAACATGTTATAGGTTCCGTCGTAGCGCATCTTTGGAACTACTGTACCTGCTGTTCCGCTTGACAAAAACAATTCCTGTCGCTTTTCACCTACCTGTACACTAAAGAATCCATCCTTGATACCGGCATCATTCAGTATTTTTTTCTGTTCTTCGTCAGAATAATACTTACTGCCATATACGCCTTCACATCCAATACAGCCCCAGAATTTACCCATCTGATCACTTTCTTCATTCTGCAGCTTCATTGTCTGTTCTGAATAGGGCTGCGAAACACTGTTTCCTCTGCAATCGAGAACATGATATTTTCCTTCGCGATCCTGAAACTTGTAATACTTTCCACGTTCAAATACAATTTCATTATTCTCCGCCTTAATCACATTACAGCGATCCAGACTTACAGAAGGCATGTCTTTACGCAAATATTTCACCCCGCCAATCGTAAAACCGATGTCATCCTCCACAGCACTTCCAAGATCAAAATTAATGATATCCACGATTGCCTGCGGAAACTTTCCACTAGTCACTGTTTTTCGATCATAAATCTCATATACACTGTTCTCACTGGGTATATAGCTGTCTCTTACATGATTTGGGAATCTTGATACACTTTTATTCTGCTTTTTCGGAGTTAAGAGATTTAAGATGTCCCTATTCCACTCTTGTCTTAATCTCTGTCTTGATACATGAAAATTTTTTGTCTGCATATGACCACCATCCATCTATTTATTGATTCTCAATATAATATATAGGATACACATACTGCACTAAAAGTATCGGCGCAAATGATTTAGTACTATTGTACTTCAATTCTGCAGTCCACATACTTTCCACAGGAATATCCATTGAGGCTCCGCCGCCATTTTCTGGCAGCTCAAATTTTTTGTTGCATTGACATTCTATCACCAATTTATTATTCTGACTCCTAACCAGTATCTGCCTTCTCTTTAACAAATTATTGGTCATGACTTCTCTTGTAGCTTTCAAGCGTCTCGCGTATAAACTGCTTATCACAATTCTCAAACTGTATTTCACATACCAAATCTCCCTCTGCCATAACTGCGCTCGTATATTCTGCATTCTCGTAATCTTTATATGAAAAGCATTGCCATACATAATCAGACACTATTTCAAAGACATCATATAATTCAGAAGAATAACTTCTTCCAAATTCAAATTGTTCTGCTCCCTCTTCTGCAGCGGTAAAAACATATATTTTAACCCGGAACGCATCTGTTTTATATTCCGATATCAATAATGTATCATCTGACACATTGACAAAAACATTTTCCACACAAGATTTTAAATAGTCGTTTTTCAACCAATATAATTTTCTATCCTCCACGTATTCCCCTGCATCTTCCAATAATACAATGGTCTCTGGCGTGCTGCTCTGCACACCTTTTATTCCTGCCACTTCTCCATTCTTTACTGCGATATTATAATCTTTCGTTTCAGCCTTTCCTTCCCCATTCACATTCGAAAAATACCGATACCCAAACTGGTCTAATACAATTTCGGGGCTTTGTATCATTATTTCCGTATTCGTTTTATCATTACTGTTATTCCCTTCTGCAGCAATAACACTTTGCTGTATTTCGGAACTTTTCGTCATACATAATGCCCTGCCTTCAGTCCCATAGCCAGTTAAAACAGCCATGAATATCACTGCGCAGCTTATAACAAACTTATTCTTCATATTAACATCTATCCTTCCCTTTTGACAACAACACAAATCAAGACATATTTGTTTATGGAATCATCTCCCCCTTAAACTTTTGGTCTTACTTAATGTTACACTGATATTCTATCACATATTCAAAAGTTTTCATCATTTTGTCCCTATTCTGTCATATAATGGCTTATATTGTTATCCTCACTGAGCATCTTCCCCAGACATATCCCGATTCCACACATATCAGACGTCTTCCCGTTCCTGACAACAGGCAGTTTCATTGGTGAATACACTTCATTTACCATATGCAGGGCACTGGCTATCACACCTTTTCGATTGTCTCTCCACACAGGAAACGGCAATATTCCTGTGCGAAGGACATTCCAGCCCAATCGCTCATTGACCTGATCCTCTGCGTTTTTGACCGGAAACCGCCTCTGTATTCCCGGAATGGTTTCTGCATCTACCAGCACTGGCATTCCTGACGCAACGATATTTTCCTGATGCATGTCCCCGGCATGGAGAAGATAACACAGAAATAAATGAATTCCTATACCTTTGAAATATTCCTGCACCTGCTGCTCGTTTTCACATGAAAAAGCAGGTATATGACCGGATATTCCATAAGTCCTGCTATCGATCACCGGATAAGAAACCGCCCTGTTTCCTGTATGTCCACAGAAATATGAGTATAGCGTCTGATAAACGATTTCCTTCTGCATCGCATGAGGCTTATACACGATTTTCTTTCCTGTGTCAAGTGTGCATTCTGCTGCCTTTTTCCCTTTCTGATGACGATCGGCTCCTGTGATCTTTAACGATGTTATATAATGAAATTCCTCACCCGCGCAAAGCTGTTGTGTGATCTCCATATGACTGTTTTCTATATTATGCAGCATTTCTTCTATATATTTTATTGTATACGTCATACGGACGACCAACAGACGTGTCATCTCAAAGTATTCACTGCATAATTTATGCACATAACCCACATCTGCTAACATATTCTGGCAGTAATACTGATACTCCTCTGAACTGTCCGCCCCAGTCAGACCACCATCACTTTTACAAAGATGCATATCATAAATGAGGACTCTTCTCGGAATCCTCTCTATACTGTCATATATGAGCTGTCTCAACATGTTCTCCTTATTTTTTAAAATGGAAAATGTATCGACACTGATCGCAGAATACTGCAGATAGGACTCAACTATAATCTGATAAAATGGTGCAAAAAGAACGTCTGAAAGCCATGAATTCGATTCCTGTACCCTCTCTGTTGTATATTGTTTCAGGCTTTGAATATATTGATCTGTCTCCTCAATGCAGTCTGCATGAGCTGTAACCACATTACTATGTATGTCTCTTGATAAACTGCCGTATAACTCACTGCCTAATAGTTTTATCCAAAAATCTTGATTGTCCGCGAGGATTTTTTTCATTTTTTCCTGCATTTTTCTCTTATCAACTCGATTATTCTCCTATGGAGCCGAAACAGGTTTTAAATGTTAAGTTACCACATTCCGCCCAAAATGTCTTGATTTCATTATCAACTTCTTTTTCCAATAATTGCGCACGCTCTATTTCAATCAAAATATCCCCTGCATATACCATATTTTCCTGCATAAACTTCCTCCTAACACATAAACATAATATCTACCACAAACTTTTTATTCATATAGATGATATCAACCATTCCGTCATATTTTTTCACAGTATCTTTCACGCTTTCCAGTCCCCAGCCATGATTCCCGCCATCATTTTTCTCCGATACCAGTCTCCTGCCCTTCTTCACGGGCTCCTCGGCATAGCTATTTGCAATGTACAGTCGAAACATACTGCTTATTTCCTGAATCCTGATCTCAATAAAGCAATTATCTTTACATTTTGATGCCGCCTCCACCGCATTGTCGAGCAGGTTCGCGAGAAGGACAAAAAATTCATTCTCCTCGATCGGGGATCTATGCATCTCGACATCCAAAGAAATCTTAATGTCATTTTCCATACATTGTCTCGCAACCCGCCCAATCAGGTAGTCCGTCATATCGTAACCTGTGTATATAATCTCTGTTTGTATATTGTCCTTATTGCATTTATTTTGAAGGTACTCCAAACATTTCTCATACTTCTTCCCAAGCAGACAATTGTATAAATATTCATCCTCGTACCTTCTATTATGATTCTTTTTCAGCTTCTGGTGTATTTCCTCACTCAGCAGACCATAATATACTTTCATCCTACTTTCATCTGCTTTCAATATATGATTTGTTCTGATAACAGCATGGTACTCCTGCAATAACAACAAGCTAATGACAATCAACAGCAGTAATACAATAAGTACTCCCATCAGTATCAACGAATTGATATCATAACCACTTTCCCAATCAACGTTGATCACATAGACTACTATAACAATTTCTATAATACCCGAAAGAAACAAAAAAACCTTTTGAAACGACATATTGTTAACTATTTCGCCAAGTATTTTCCTTTTCCATATACAATATGCAAATACAGCAATTTCTCCAAACACAATGCTAATGTATGTCCATCGATAATTGCTTACTATACACTCTGAATAGCTTAAATCGTATATCACTGCACAGATCAATACTGTCGGCATACGCAGCAACAATATTGTACCACTTACAAAAACGCTCCAAGCGATCGCCCGTCGCCATTCTTCCTGTATCAATATGCAAAGACTCAGACATAATAATGGCATCAAAAAATATAATACATCTGGCAGACATTGCAACAAAATGATATTCGTATGAAGTGCTAATACGATATACACCAATAATACCACTCCCGCCAGTGCCTTTGCTAATCCCCCTCTAAGTTTTTCCCTCCCACAGAGCTCTACAAACATTCCCACGCTGAATGCCAATTCCATGAACGTCTCCAGCACACCGCACACACTTTTTATGATCATATTTCTCTCCGCCAGTAAGCGATCAACTGCTCCCGGACTTTCCTGTATCTCGGACGGCTTATCCTGAGCATACTGCCATCTTTCAGTACCAACTTGTCTTTCTGGATGGATTCAATCTGCCTGAGATTCACGATATAGCTTTTATCCACATATATAAATTCGGCAGATGCAAGCGCACTCATAACCTCTGTGAGTGTTTTTCTCTCCCTGCATGTTCCATTCCTGTGATAAAGATTGATGTATTTCCCATCCTTTTCAATGCGGACAATATTTTTATACAGTATCCGCTCCGCACAGTCCGGCGTATCAACCACATAGGCACGCTGATCGATCTGGTCGATCACAGCGAGCGCATGGTCCAGCACATCTGAAAGTTTTTCTGTCAGCATCCGCTTTGGAATAAAACGGTATGCATTGACCTCAAATGCTTCCGGCGCGCATTCCAGATGGTTCGTGACATACACGATCACCGGCTCCTGATAAAGGCTGCGAATCCTGTGCGCCAGCTCAATCCCGTTTTCCTGCCTTTCCATCTCCACATCCAGAAAATACAAGTCAAAATACCGTTGTCCTGCCAATTCCTCCATCAGCTGCCCGCCCTCCTGATAGATGCTGACTTCGTATGGTTTGTCGGGATATTCCGCAAAGTAATTTTGTACTAATCCTTTTATTAGCTCGCCTTCCTCCTTTTCATCATCAACAATTGCAATCAAATACGCCATATCATCAACGCTTAGGCCAAACACCCGTATCACCTCTTTGACACCTAATATATTTCCTTCTCAATTGTATCAGATTTAAATCAAAGGATACAATAAAAAATCGACAAAAACGGCTTAGTGTCCTCTTTTTGTCGATTTTTGTCCTTATTCTGTTAACCTATATATCTTTCCCCATAGCCTTTTCTTCCGATCTTAATACAATCTGCAACAGGTGCGTCTCTCTTCCCATCAGCAGCAATATGTATAATGCTTTCTTAAAATCAAAATTCTCGAACATTACCAGCCAGATTGCACTCTGTCACTATACACTTGATTTTTGACCTGCACAATTACTACATACCTGATAGATATATTTTATAATTGAATTACCGCTTTTGTTGTCCTGTGTACGAATATATATCTTACAGAATATATAAAATATGGCATTCCCTAAGAGACATCCCATGACATTTAATACAATATCATTTATATCAAAAAAAACATCAATCAAATGTAATGAAAAAATCATTATTAATTGAATAAATTCTATCAAAGCAGAGATCAACACAGAGACGCCTATTCTAACGCTGTTATTACAATTTATTACAAATGCCATGAGTATTCCCATAGGAAATGTCAATAACAAATTTCCAATTATCTGATATGGTGTATAGCGAAATAAGCTGGTTAAATCTAAATTTATATAGTTTTTTATCGAAACGTAGTACTCAGCACCATCTGTAAAAATGGGAAAAAATGCTTTTTCTATTAAAAAATTCAAGTATATACCAAAAATTATAACAAAAAAATAATATTCCTTTTTCCTATTCTCTCTAATCCCCTTTATACCAAAAATAATTACATAGATTATATTAATAGGTATATAAAACAAATATCCATATGTATACATAGATTACCTCCGTTTGCAAACAATCAAAAATTAACATATTGGTGCCTATTTCCATCCAGTTAGTTAATTAAAAAACTTCTGTATCAGTTAGTCGATAATGTACCATTTATCTGTATACATAGATTATCTCCGTTTACAAACAATCCGACCTGTGAACTATAACGTCAGGCGCCATCCTTATATCTGCAGCAGGTGCGTCTCTCTTCCCATCAGCGCGCAGCTCCGGCAGAACTCTCACAATACCACACAAATTTATGACAAAGGGGCAGAACCCTGCACGCATTCTACCCCTTGTAAAATAATCCTGTTATTCAAATTGCATATATATCCTGATATGTCATCAAAACTACACCGCAATATAAAATCCTCTCATCACATCTACGCGAACGGATTCTCCGTAGGATATGGCAGTGACTTCGGCTGGTTATAGTTCAGATCTTCCACAGGTACTCCGATATACTTGAACACCTCATACAGCGCCTTACCAAAGTGCCCGAATGCAACTGCGCCATGATGCGGGTAATTCTTCTCGATCAGTACATGGCGATAAAAACGCTGCATCTCAGGAATCGCAAATACGCCAATGCCTCCGAAGGACTTTGTCGCTACCGGAAGAATCTCACCCTGCGCAATGTATGCACGAAGTTTGTTATCAGCCGTGGACTGCAGACGATAAAATGTGATGTCGCCCGGAATGATATCTCCCTCGAGGGTACCCTGTGTAACCTCCTCCGGAAGTGTCCTTGCCATAATCATCTGATACTTCATACTGCAGGAGCTAAGCTTCTTCGTGTTGGTATTGCCGCAGTGGAAGCCCATAAATGTATCATTATGTGTATAATTAAATTTGTCCTTGATTGACTCGTTGTACATATCAGCCGGCACTGTGTTGTTAATGTCGAGCAGTGTAACCGCATCCTGGCTCACGCATGTACCGATAAACTCGCTCAGGCAGCCATAGATATCAACCTCGCAGGATACAGGAATGCCCATACCTGTGAGCCGGCTGTTCACATAGCAGGGAACAAATCCAAACTGTGTCTGGAACGCAGGCCAGCACTTTCCGGCAATCGCCACATACTTGCGGTATCCCCTGTGTGCCTCAATCCAGTCAAGCAGTGTCAGCTCGTACTGCGCAAGCTTTGGCAATACTTCCGGCTTCATATTGCCTGCGCCAAGTTCTTCCTCCATCTCCTTCACCTTCGCAGGAATTCTCTCGTCCCCGTCATGCTTCTTGAATGCCTCAAACAGGTCAAGCTCTGAGTTCTCCTCGATCTCGACACCAATGTTGTAAAGCTGCTTGATCGGCGCATTGCAGGCGAGGAAATTGAGTGGTCTGGGACCAAAGGAAATAATCTTCAGATCAGAAAGTCCGACAATTGCTCTCGCGATCGGCATAAACTCATTGATCATATCTGCACATTCCTCTGCCGTTCCCACTGGATATTCAGGGATGTATGCCTTGATATTGCGAAGCTTCAGATTATAACTTGCATTTAACATGCCGCAGTACGCATCTCCGCGTCCTCCGACAAGATCATTCTGTGTCTCCTCCGCTGCGGCGATGAACATCGCAGGACCATCAAAATGCTTCGCGAGAAGTGTCTCAGAGATCTCAGGACCAAAGTTTCCAAGATATACACAGAGGGCATTACAGCCTGCCTTCTTGATATCCTCAAGCGCCTGTACCATATGGATCTCACTCTCCACGATACATACCGGACACTCATAGATGCCGTCCATGCCGTACTTGTCAGCATATGCCTTTATTAAAGCCTTTCTTCTGTTCACTGACAAACTCTCCGGAAAACAGTCACGGCTTACAGCCACAATACCTACTTTTACCTGTGGTAAATTGTTCATTTTGAAATCCTCCTTATTCAACGCGGCAATCTCTCGATTGCCTGACAATACAGCTTCGTTTTGCGCAAAGCTGCCATGTCTTATATCACATCAGCCTGTTCTTTGTGCTCGTACACGCACGAGTATCTTATTTCATATTAGAGTGTGTCCCTCCAAAAATCAAGTATATATTCTGCAATATTTCATTTTCGTCAAAATAGATAAAAAGTATTGTGATTTATGCATAGCGTGCACGTGCAACATTCCACTTGCTTTTTCCGTCATACCTCCTTATACTAACATTAAGATCTGTTCAGAAATTATCCAATGCAGTATTGCGTTAATTCCAAAGTAACAGGTGCGTGAGTTTTATGCCAGGACATGGTGATGGAAGGAGATAATGCTGTGTTATCAGGAGGAGCAATATGGCAACAATAAAGGAGATCGCTGCGCTGGCAGGCGTATCGCGCGGAACTGTCGACAGGGTGCTGAACAACAGAGGCTCTGTCAGCCCCGCCACCGCCGAGAAAATCAATGAGATCGCAAAGGCCCTCGATTACAAGCCAAACAAAGCGGGCTTAGCGCTTGCTGCCCAGAAAAAGAAGTTAAAGCTTGGTGTGATTGTGTTCTCCACAGATAATCCCTTTTTTGCGGACGTGTTAAAGGGCGTCAATGACAAAGCAGAATACTTAGCCGGATATAACTGCACAGTCCTCGTCAGAGAAGTCCCCATCAATGCAGAGGCACAGTTAAACGCGATCGACGAGCTGATTCGCGAGGAAGTAAACGGCATCACACTCGCGCCGCACAATGATGATCGAATCCGCACTCGCATCAATGAACTTTATGAACAGGGAATTCCTGTCGTGACCTTAAATACCGATATTGAGAACTCCAGACGAATCGCGTATGTCGGCAGCAATTACACCAAAAGCGGCGCCACAGCCGCCGGTCTGCTGCGTCTGATGACACACGATACCGTCCATATTGGCATCATTACCGGCTCCTCTGAAATTCTCTGCCACACAGAGCGCATCGCCGGTTTCATCAATGCGCTCAGGCCTGATGAAGAACGTATGCATATCGTGTCAATCGTTGAGACACAGGACGATGAGATCGAGAGCTATGAGCAGACCTCACGCCTTCTGAAAGCGCACCCTGAGATCAATGCGCTCTTTTTTGCTGCCGGCGGCGTATATGGCGGCTGCCGTGCGATCATATCACTTGGACTTACCGGCAAACTGTGTGTCATCGCCTTTGACAAGGCTGACACGACCGAGCACTTTTTACAGGAGGGCGTACTGTCCGCAGTCATCTGCCAACAGCCGCGCATTCAGGGCAGCAAACCGCTTGACCTGCTGTTTGCATACCTCACCTCCGGCGAACTCCCCGAGGAAGAATACAATTATACCGCTGTGGATATACGGATTCTGGAGAATATATGACCACAGTGAACCTGAAACCTTTTCCTTTCTCTGTTCTCATGTCCTTTCCAAATATGACGCCTTACATGCTGCCGCACATTTTGTTGCTGTATTATCCGAATTATGCTAGAATATATGGAGAATACGAAATTGAAAGGTAAGCTATGGACGTAACGATACGAAAAATACAAAAACGGGAATATCCGTTATTGGATAATTTTCTATATGAAGCAATCTTTATTCCAGAGGGTATCGAACATCCACCCAAAAGTATTATTTCATCTCCCGAATTACAGATTTATGTTAAGCATTTCGGGAAATCCAAAGATGATTGGGGATTAGTGGCAGAGGTTGCGGAATATGAAGAACGCAATGCTGATGTTCGTATCGCACAGTATGAATCCGGCTATCGTGTTCCCCAAAACAACACTTTAATGGAAATGGCAAAGATACTGAACGTCAATTATATCTATTTTATCGGTGTTACTCCCAGTTGTGCCGAGGATATTATGCTCACATTCCTTTGAATTGACGAAAATGACCGTGGCACGATTCATTTATTTCAGCTTGTCCGCAGTCCCGGCAAATGCAACGCTTCTGATGATAAGTCGGTGCGTTACTACGACAATGATGATTGGCCTGCCCATGCCCCAGACGGTAAGGAATTGTAGGAAAATAAGCGCTCAGATTGCACAGGATATTTCTTCAAGATTGCAGGAGAAAAAACGTAGGCGTAGCGGGCTACGGCGAGGCTTTTTGTCCTGCAAGATTGGAGAAATAGACAAGCAAGATGTGTCACTTATTTTTCTACAGTTCCTAAGTGTTCTTTTTGTTGGCGTCAATCTTATAACACACACAAAAAAAACTAGCATATTTATAAATATAAGAGTAAAATGTAAAATAATAGGGTAAAATTAATGGTTAAACAACACGAAATCTTTTTTTCTTTTGAGAAAAATTTAAAGAACAATATAGCCACATACAGTAAACTTATTGAGCTATATCACACTCTCAATACACTTGAGCAACAAAAGATTATATTAGATCTTTCAAATATAACTTTCTTGTCTGCTAACTTGTTAGCCCTGCTCGGCTGTTGTGTAGATAGCACAATGACAAAAAGAAATCATAAAATTGCTTTACGAAATTTACACCCTAAAATAAAAGCAGTAATGCAGAAAAATGGTTTTAATCGGTATTTTACTTGGGATAACCTAGACGATAAGTATCATAATACAATGAATTATGATATTTTTGAATCTACTACTGAGCATTTAGTTGATTTTGACGTTACCTTTTGTTGAATGTTTTTTCTCGTAATAATTTACCATTCATGAATTCTGCTTACAAATATAGCATTATAGATAACTTTTTGGAAATGTTTAATAATGTGATTGATCATGCCAATAGTTCTTATGTTTATGTATGCGGACAATTTTTTCCTAAAAGTATGAATTTGTGTTTTTCCATTGTTGATATTGGTAAAACCATCGCAGAAAATGTAACTTCTTATTTGAGAACCGCTTCCATGAGTATTCCTAGCAATACTTTAAAATGGGCAATTATTCCAGGAAATTCTACCAAGGCTTTAGAAGCACCTGGAGGACTTGGTTTTAGCACATTATTAGATTTTCTTAAACATAATAATGGCTCTTTTATCCTTATTTCTGATAAAGAAATATATGAATTGCGAGCAAGTAAAGAATGTTTTAATACGCTAACGCAACCTTTTCCTGGCACAATTGTAACAATAACCATAAATTTAAAAGATAAACAATGGTATTTCTTTGATAAAAACAATAACGATTTAATAATTTTTTAGGAGGTATAGAAAATGGCTATAGTGACCTTAAATGTTGCATCTTTAATTGAAAGTCCTTCTGCACTCACTCGAGAGCAAGGTGCAATAATTTATAATCAAATTATAACAAATTTAATTTCTGGAAACAAAGTGATTTTAGATTTTATAGATATTGAAAGCTTAATAACACCTTTTTTAAATGTATCTATTGGTAAATTGTATGAAACATACAATAGTGCTCAATTAAATGCTCAGTTAGAAATCAAAAATCCTCCTGAGGGAACAAATGCTAAGTTTCAAATGGTCATAGCAAATGCAAAGCAATATTATTCCAATAAAAATGCATTTACCAAAGTAGTGGAGGATGTAATAAATAATCAATGAAAAATAATACTATACTTTTAGACTCTTTTAAACCAAAACAATCAGACAATATTTTACTAGTACAGCATTGCCTAAATAACAGTGAAAAACAGTGCCTGATATTTGTGACAGGGCAAGGCGGAGGAAGGAGGCAATGCGGTGGCATTGTTGACTGACGACAACGCAGTACTGGTGCAAATAGCAGGTGCTGTATTCACTGTTATTTGCGCAATGCTGTACTAGATACTAACATTTTATTGGATTTGTTTTATCCTTTAGATTTTGAATCAACGAGTAACAAGTATGAAACTCTATTTAATAATTTAATAAAGGAAAAATCACATCTATTAATTTCCTCAATTCAAATATCAGAATTTATTAATAGATGCATAAGAATTCAATTTAAATTATATCAAAACGCAATTAAGAACCCAACATTAGAATTCAAAAAAGATTATCGTTCCACAGATGATTATCGAGAAAAAATGAATGCAATTTTAGATATAATCAGAACAGATATAGTAGATAATTTTACATTTATTGATGATGGTTTTAGTAAAATGAATTGTCAAAATATTTTCATATATGGTTTCTCATACGATTTTAATGATTCGCTTCTTGTCGAAATTGCACGACAGTACAAAGCCATATTAGTTACTAATGATGCTGACTATGCAAACTATGGTAATGATTTTCAAATAGTTACCTCTAATAAGTTTTTATTAATGAGCCACTAAGCTTTTAGGTATCAAAAAGGTATCGCGCCCCAAATCAAAAGCCGGAAAGTCCGCTGTTTATGTGGCCTCCCGGCTTTCTGTTTACTATTCGAACTCTATTATTAAAATTCTATTGTTGAAACTCCGTCATATTCGGCCGGAAACGCAACGGCAGCATATTCATCTGCAGTTTTGGATTGATGCGTGCCTCGATCGCTATGCTGTCGCAAAACTTTTTAAACAGGTTTCGGTATTCCTCCTCGACCTCCGAATATACAAGCTTGTCCTCATCAAAATCCGCGCCCTGCATGAGATACCACTTCTGAAACCGCGCATGCAGTCCGAATGTCTGTGTATTTTCATCGTATATCACAAAATTATCCGCTGGCAGCCTGTCGGCAAAATGAGGCATCAGAAACGGTAATATATGGTGTTTTGGATTTATTTTTGCATACAGCATTCCGTTTTGCAGCTCCGAGAAGCGCAGAAATTGTTTCAGGCGGCTGAGTTCATAGTCCGATGCCCGCGCGCACTTAAATGCACGCTGTACACAGTCCTCCTGCAGCCTGTCGGTTATATTGCGGTCATGCGTTTTTAATCCCAGCACGATCGTGTGGTACACTGCATCCGCCTTCTCTGCAAGGCAGGATACCATCGCCATACTGAGTCTGTACCACGTCTCATTTCCCAGCCGTGCGATGATGGTGTCTGTCACCTTACCGGCATTCACGCTGTCTGTCTGTATGTGCTCGTATTCTGTAAAAAGCCTTTGAATATCGGGTTCTTCCGTCGCCAGATGAATACAGTCATGGCTTTCTATCCCCATCTTCTTTTTAAACTGATATGCTTCATATACCCCTGTAAGGATTCCCTCTGTACTGTCCTCGCATAGTAAAACATATTCCTGCATACAATCCTCCTGTTACTACCGCTCTCCATATAACCCTCATCGCGGCCGCTCTATATCCCTGTCAGCTTATTTTTCCAAACAAATCCACATTCTCCTGCGCGTCATCAAACAGCGACAACTGCCTGTAGGTCATGCCGTCCTTGTCAAACGGAAGCTTCTCATGTTCCGCCAGAAGATTTCTCGTGATATAATCTTCCTCAACCTTCGTGGGATACATCATCTTTCCATTGCATGTAATAAAATACAATGCGCGCTTTAACACTACACCGATTTTCTTGAGATTGTCAAAATTGAGCGCACCGCTTTTCCGCGCCCTGCAGATGCGCTGCGCGCTTTTCACCCCGATTCCCGGCACGCGCAGGAGCATCTGGTACTCCGCCCTGTTGATCTCCACCGGAAACTGTTCCAGATGCTGCAGCGCCCAGTCGCATTTCGGATCTAATAGCACATTAAAGTTCTGGTGCTTTTCATTCAGCAGCTCCTCCACCCGGAACTGATAAAACCGCAGCAGCCAGTCGGCCTGATATAACCGATGCTCGCGAAGGAGCGGGGATGCCGTATGCACGGACGGGAGCGCCTTGTCCTCATTGACGCCTACATAAGCGGAATAAAATACACGCTTCATACCAAATTTGTCATACAGTCCCTCCGCGACAGACATGATCTGATAATCGCTCTCCGGCGTCGCCCCGATGATCATCTGCGTGGACTGCCCCGCCGGGACAAACGAAGGCGCGCTCCGGTACAGCGCAAGCTCCTGTTTCCCCTGCGCAATGCCATTCTGTATCTGCCGCATCGGCGTGAGAATCGTTTTTCTGTGCTTGTTGGGCGCAAGCTTTTCCAGTCCCTCCGCTGTGGGAAGCTCCAGATTGACACTCATACGGTCTGTCAGATATCCAATCTGCTGAATCAGCGCCGGCTCCGTCCCCGGGATTCCCTTCACATGCACATAACCGCGGAAACGATACACATTTCTGAGCTTGTACAAGGTCTGATAGATCAGCTCCATCGTGTAGCTCGGATTGTTGATGATTCCCGAGCTCAAAAACAGCCCTTCGATATAATTGCGCCTGTAAAAATTCATGGTCAGCTCACAGATTTCATCCGGCGTGAAGGTGGCGCGCGGCACGTCATTGCTTCTGCGGTTCACACAGTATTTGCAATCGTAGACGCACTCGTTTGACATCAGAATCTTTAGCAGCGAGATGCACCGGCCGTCCGCGGAAAAGCTGTGACAGATGCCCGCAGACACACAATTGCCCATGTCGCGCCCGTTTCCTTTCCTGTCAACGCCCGAGCTGGTGCACGCTACATCATATTTGGCGGCGTCTGTCAGGATGGAAAGCTTCTCCATGATCGTCTGCGTCGACGACGCCCGCAACCCAATATTGGATTGTCTGCTGATATCGTGGCCGACCGTATCTGCTATAGCAGCGCCAGCCTCACAAGATACTGTTTTGCCTGAAATAACATCGTCCATACTTCTAACCTCTGTCAATAAATAACTGATACCGTTCTTTTTCATACAATTCTTTTAGAAATCGCAAAAAAAGTGATAAGACATATCCGAACAAAATTTCCAAATTAATGTTCGCTTTTATCATCTTATCACACATTTGTTCTGAATGCAATTACTTTTTTGAAATTTTTCATTTTTTATCCTGTAACCAGATCATAGCTCTCCGCGATCATCCGCTTCACATCCTCGTCAGGAACGCTCCCGTCGAGAATCACTGTATTCCAGTGCTCCTTGTTCTGATGGTATCCGGGAATTACGGACTTGTATGTATTCCTCCAGAAATCTCTCCATTCCGGCTCGACTTTGACATTGATCCGCACCTGTCCCTGATACTCATATGTCCACAAAAAAGCCTTCTTATTTTTTCTCGACCGCACCAGAATCCAGTTATCATCATGAAACGGGGCGTCCTGATACACATCCTGAAAAGTAAGTCCGTAATTTAATGCTTCCTCCCTCGTTGTCACTCTGTCAACCTCCCTCTCTTCTGCATGAAATCGAGCAGGGGAATGCCCCGCACGGCCAATCCGATCGAAAATCAGCCGTGCGCATCGCGTTCCCGCTATTCCCACTTAAACAGCACAAATCCACCGACAGCAATCAGCGCACCGATCACTTTTCGCCAACTAAATGGCTGCTTCTCCACACCGAACAGTCCCAAAAGCTCGATCAGATACGCTATGATGAGCTGCGAGATCACGATTAGCATTACCGCCTTGGCAGGTCCCAGCGCATCCATACTTTTGATGACGGTCAGGGTGATAAATGCGCCCATGACGCCGCCAAGCAGAAAATATTTTGGCTGAACGGCAATCACGTCATGAAACGAAGTCCTGTCTGTAACCAGCCACGCCAGTATGCACACAAGAAACGCTGTAAACTGCACAAACGCATTGGCCGCCCACATACTTGACGCTTCTGTAACCTTCGTGTTAAAAACCCCTTGAACACTCATCAGCGCTCCCGATATCAAAGCAATAAAAAATCCAATCATCGTATTGTAAACCTCCTCTATCTATCATTGGATTTTTTATTTAAAATTATTCTGTTTTATCAAATCCTTATTCTGTCCCGCTCTGTGTTTCCGGACTCACGTCCAGCTCGCCCGTGCCTTCCTCGTACTCTACCGCCGGCAACAGTTCTACCTGCGGGTCCTCGATCGGCTCCTCCGTCACAGGTTCCCCCGCAAGCTGCGTCTTGATCTGCTCTGAGAGCTGTAAAAGCTGCGCGTTCGCATCCTCACCGTCCCATACTTTGGCGAAGCAGATCTCGAGCTCCACCCAGAAGTTTCCGGTTTCCAGCATCTTGGGTATAGGAACGGACTCTGCATAGTTTTCCATAAAAATGGCTTCCTGCGCATTTTCATAGGTATCCTGAACTACGGATGAAAGTTTCCCCGTCATAGTGTACAAATCCGCACTTGCATCCTTGATCAGATATTCCATCAAGCGCCCTGCCGATTCCTTGTGCTCCGAATATCCGTTGATGACGAGCGCATTCGTCACGGACATTCCTCTGGTCGTAAGTTCCTGATTGATATCCGGAAGCCTGGCAATCCCATATTCATATCCAAACCCGCCGTCTTTAGCCGCCTCGTCAAGCCTTCTGATACAGTCGCTCGTCGCGATGGTATAGATCGTCTTACCCTCCTGAAACTCCTGCATGATCGTGTCATAATTTGTCTCCCTGGTATCAATGGAAAAGAACTGGTTCATCTCCTGATACACCTTCAGACTGGAAACAGATTCTGTATTGTAGATGTCAATGAGGGATTTGTCATCCCCTGCCGCCCCACCTACCGAGATATAATTTCCTATAAAAAAGTAATTGTAAAAAATATCCGATACGTCCCAGCGGAAGAAATACTCCACATTCTCCGGCGTCGAATACTGATCTGCAAAGGTTAATATATCTGCAATCGATGTGGGAATCAGCTGTTCCGCAGTCACTGTCTGCACTGTCTCTGTATTGTCGGCCTGCTCCTCGCCCAAGCTCTCATCCGAGCCCACAGCGGCCAGTTCATTTGCCAGATCAGCGATTTGCTGCAAATACGTCTTGTTATAGAGCAGTGCACTCGTCTCAAAGTACATCGGGCATGCGACATACTTTCCATTGTACATCACTGCGTCACGCGCCGCCTGTCCGAATAATTGCTCCTCGTAGACAGGCGCCGTGTCCGGCAGCTGCGTCGCAAGCCCTGCCAGATAAGCCTTCTCAAGAGAATCATTGCTCAAAATATAGAGATCCGGCGTGTCCGCCGCATCGTCAAGGCTCGCCGCATTGACCGCCTCAAGATATTCCAGACCTGAGACCTGTCTCACGTCCACTCTGATATCTGTACTATTATAAAACTCTAAAGTCTTACTGTTCAGATAATCCGTGAGGGCGTCATCTGTATACCACAGATGAATCGTCTCTTTCCGACTACCCCGACTGCCAAATTCCGGCAATGAACCCTCTTTTTTACCACGCTGCACATGAACCAGAAATACCGCACCCGCTAAAACAACCACCACTGCAAGTACGACTGCCACCCATAGCAGCCTCGTTTTTAATCTACTGTGTCTCATCTCATTTCCTCATAAACTCCCCTGCTGCCCGTCCATACAAAACCGCTTCGCACACTTCCATTCCGGACAGCATCAGCCTTCATTCAACTCCGCAAAACACGCGTCAACAATGGCTATCATGTTATCCACATCTGCCTTTGACACAATCAGCGGCGGAATAAAGCGGATAATGTTCGTCCCGGCATTAATCAGCAGAAGTCCCTTCTCAACCGCCTTGTTGATCACGCCGCTCACAGCTTCCTCGCATTCCAATCCCTGCATCAGACCGACGCCCCTGTGCGCCTTGATACCGTCATACTTTGCCGCCAGTGCGTCAAGTTTTTCATACAGATAAGCCCCTGTCTCATTGACATTTTTTAATATATCCTGCTCTTCAAAGAGGTCGATCACTTTAGAGATCGCCGCGCATGCAAGCGGATTGCCACCATAAGTCGTCCCATGATCGCCGCTCGTCAGGGAGTGCTGCGCCACATGCTCCGTCATCATAAATGCCCCGACAGGAACACCGCAGCCGATCGCCTTGGCGTTCGTCATGATATCCGGCTTGACGCCATAGCGCTGCCAGGCGTACATCGTTCCCGTTCTTCCCATACCGCACTGAATCTCGTCAAGAATGAGCAGGATATCCCTCTCATCGCAGAGCGCCCTCACCTGTTTGATGAAATCCTGCGTCGCCGGGTAGATGCCGCCCTCCCCCTGTATCGTCTCAAAAATAATCGCGCAGGTCTTGTCCGTCACCTGTGCCCTGACGCTCTCAAAATCATTGAAATCCGCAAATTTCACATTGCCGATCATCGGCTCAAACGCCTCCCTGTAATGCGGATTGCCCGTCACAGAGAGCGCGCCAAACGTTCTTCCATGAAAAGAATGGTTCATGGCAATGATCTCATGATCGGTGTGCCCGTCCCGCAAAAAAGCGTATTTTCTGGCTGCCTTTAAAGCGCCCTCGACCGCCTCAGCCCCGCTGTTTGTGAAAAAAATCCTGTCCATACCCGAAATCTTCTTGAGCTTCTTAGCCGCCTCAATCGCTGGAATGTTGTAGTAATAATTTGATGTGTGAATCACCTTGTCAATCTGTGCTTTTAGTGCGTCATTATACGCCTTGTTATTGTACCCCAGCGCAAACACCGCAATCCCTGCCACGAAATCAAGATACTTTTTTCCCTCAATATCGTATAGATACATACCATCGCCCTTGTCCCACACAATCTGGTAACGGTTGTAAGTGTGTAGCAGCGCCGCCTCGGCTTCGTCGATGTATTCCTTCATATTCATATTATAATCTCCATTCACTCTATACTTCCTTATCCATATCCGCCAGATCCTCGTCCTTGACAATCGCCGTGCCGATACCATTTCTGGTGAAAATCTCGAGAAGCAGGCAGTGCGGAATCCGTCCGTCAAGGATATGCACGCGGTTTACGCCGTTTCTGATCGCGCTGGTACAGTTGCCAAGCTTCGGAAGCATGCCGCCGCCGATAAAACCGTCCTCGATCAGCCGCTCCGCCTGTGACGCTGAAATTCTTGAGATAAAGGAGGACTTGTCATTGATATCCTTATACAATCCCTCAATATCCGTCAGAAATGCCAGTTTCTCCGCACCCACGGCCTTCGCGATAGCGCACGCAGCATCGTCCGCATTGATATTGTAGGTCTGAAAATGATCGTCAAGGCCAATCGGCGCGACGATCGGCAGAAAGTCCTTCTCGATCAGGTCAAACAATACCTTGGGATTGACTTCCCTGATATCCCCGACAAAACCGATATCCTGTCCGTCTGCGTACTTCCTGTCCACCTTCAGGAGACCGCCGTCCTTCCCGCTGACACCGACCGCCTTCACACCGAGCTCCTGCACCATCGTCACCAGACTTTTGTTGACCTTGTTCAGCACCATCTCCGCGATTTCCATGGTCGCGTCGTCTGTGACGCGCAGACCGTTCACAAACCTTGCCTCCATGCCGACCTTTTCCACCCAGCGGCTGATCTCCTTGCCGCCGCCATGCACGATGATCGGCTTGAAGCCTACCAGCTTTAGCAGCGTCACGTCCTTGATGACATTCTTCTGCAGCTCCTCGTTACTCATGGCACTGCCGCCGTACTTCACGACGATATACCTTCTGTTAAATTTCTGTATGTAGGGGAGCGCCTCGATCAAAACCTCCGCCTTTGACAAAACTTTGTTCATGTCCTGTTCATTCATTTTTGATAACCATACTCCTTTCTTTCGCAAATACCATTGCCCTACTCATCGAGATTTCCAAACCGGTCAATCAGATCATTGATTTCGTTTAAATCAATGCGCAGTTTTCCATCATACAGATTCATGCCGACATTGCCCTGCAGGGGATAGATGCGCGGTATTCCCTCCTCCTCGCCAATGTATACAATCAGCAGTCTTTTCTCCGGATCAATCACCCAGTATTCCCTGACTCCGGCCTCCATGTATTTCATCAGCTTCACTGTCATATCTTTCTTTCTGGTGGATCCAGACAGTATCTCCAGCACAAAATCCGGTGCTCCATAGATGCCAAAACGCTTGAGCTTGTCGTGATTGCACAAGATAAACACGTCCGGCTGCACCATTGTCCTGTCGTCGCAATCCAACTGTACGTCTGCTGGCGCTATAAAAGGGATACAATCTCCTTTATTTTCTTCGATAAAAGCCGAAATCCTGGCATACACCCTACCTGCAATTAGCTGATGTAACGGCGCAGGTGCTGCCATGTCATAAATTGCGCCGTCAATCAACTCGACACGCCTGTCCTCGGGCATATTATAATAGTCCTCTAACGTATATTCACCCTGTCGTTTCTCCCCTTGTCCCATACCATTCCCCCTTATACAGATACATCAATACAACTTTTTCACCAACCAATCATACACGCTTATCCGCTCTTGTGAACAATTGTCCGCATTGATTTTCAGAGACAACTTTCCACCAACCAATCATACACGCTTTTTCTATTTTTACGAACGGTAATCCGCATTGATCTTCACGTAGTCATACGTCAGGTCGCAGCCCCACGCTGTCGCGGTCTCCTCGCCCATCTTCATGTCGACCAGCACCGTGACCTCAGGCTCCGACAGTATTTTCGTCGCCTCCTCCTCGCTGTAGTCCGTCGCCGTGCCGTCCTTGTAGATCAGCATTTTCCCTGCCTTGCTCTGAAAATAAAGCTCCACCTTCTCCGGCTCAAACTGCACGCCAGAGTACCCAAGCGCGCACAAAAACCTGCCAAAATTCGCGTCATGACCATAGATCGCCGCCTTGCAAAGACTCGAACCGATCACCGATTTTGCCAGTATCCTGGCTTCCTGCTTTGTCGCGGCGTTGATGACCGTCGTCTCGAACAAAGCCGTCGCGCCCTCGCCGTCTCCTGCCATCTTTCTGGCAAGATAAATGGTGACAAAATTCAGCGCCTCGCAAAATTGATCGTATGCCTCACCCTTTTCCGTGATCTCGGCATTTTCCGCCAGACCGTTTGCAAGCACCAGGCAGGTATCGTTTGTCGATGTATCGCCGTCGACGGATATCATATTGAAGGAATCAACAATACTGCTGCTCAATGCCTCCTGCAAAAGCGCCTTGCTGATAGCCGCGTCGGTCGTGATGTAAGCAAGCATTGTACACATATTGGGGTGAATCATACCCGAACCCTTGCTCATGCCGCCGATGGTCACTGTCTTACCGTCAAGTTCAATCGTGACTGCAATCTCCTTATTAACCGTATCAGTCGTCATAATCGCCTTAGAGGCTGTCGTCCCCGCCCCCATCGTGCTGTCTTTTGCCGCCACAAGCTGCCGGATACCCTCGTTGATGCGCTCCATCGGAAGCTGCATGCCGATCACGCCCGTGGAGCCTACCAGAACTGAATTTTCGGGAATATCCAACAGCTTAGACGCCGTCTGTGCCTCCTCTCGGCAGTACTCCATTCCCTGTTTTCCCGTACACGCATTCGCAATCCCTGCATTGACGATCACTGCCTGCGCAAACGGACTGTTGTCCACAACCTCCTTGTCCCACAGCACAGGCGCCGCCTTCACCACATTTGTCGTAAACGTCCCCGCAACCCTGCACGGCGCACTGCTGTAGATGAGTGCCATGTCCATCCTGTCCTTGTATTTGATGTTTGCCGCTGTACCTGCTGCCTCAAATCCCTTTGCGGCAGTCACGCCGCCTTGTATCTGTTTCATCTTCTATTCCTCCCAATATTCCAAAGTTTCCTGTGTCGTTGCGACGATGCCAAACAAAGTTTATGATAATGACAAAACATAATCTGAATATATAATGCATATTTTCATATATGATCACGAATCTGTCCTTACCTGACAACCCTTCAAACCAGAAGTGGTCTTAAAGAACGCTGAGCAAAATAACTATCATCATTACAAAAAGAATATTCAATATCCATGTCCATATATTTCCGAAATTCATTGTATAGCCAAAACCACTTTGTGGTCTCTTGATAATTACTCTTTTATCTTCTCTATTGAAATATAATCTTCCAGTTAACCAGCCATCATCTCTATTGCCTGATTTCATAAAGTACTCCTTTGCAACTTTTTGACATACCCCTTCTCATCATTCATTCCAATATAATCCGCAATCGCCTGACTGTCCTATAATCCAAAACTAATTGTGCTTTGAAAGATACGACTTCCTCCTTAAATTCTGGTTTATGTAATTCGTGTTCCCATTTAGAGCCGTGAATAAATCACCTTAATATGCATTCCCAACATCTGTTCCACTGTCTCTATATGAATCTGCTGTATCTGTTCCCGTGGATTTAATAAAATAATCTCTGTGCAGGCAAAACCACACGGATAATCATACTTTAAATCATTGAGCGATGCCCACCCACCGCAGCATGGCAGCATTTTCTTATCCAGTTTGGCAAAAAGCCCATACTCCCCCGCCGCCTCATCCATTGCATCTCCCCACCAGTCCCAGCGGTCACTGCCGCAATACGGACATGCAATCTCCTGCAGATACGCACCACTGTCGACAAAGGCAGGCATTTCATGCATTTCAACCGTCGCCGACATCGCCGACATGCATTCCTCCAGATAGCTCCGAACCTTTTCTGCTGCCTGCGCATCTACATGACAGTACGGTTTATCTGGTATTATTTTCACATAATAATCTGACATTCCCCAACCCTCTTTACAGCAAGCAATCGCACTGCATAAAACCAGTCACCCGGACAAAGTATAAATCTTCAAATAAGGTAACTCAATATCCGAAGCCAGATTTGCCGCTATCAAAATGGGAGTTATACCAAGCCGCTGTGCTCCCGCCAGATTTCTCCCCTAAATCATCGATACTATTGAATCAAGTGTCCATAAAAATACTTGCAGTTCCTCTGAAACTTTTCCTTTGGCAGCCGGTCAATATAATCCAGGATTGCACCGATTTTCTCCTCATCGATCTCGTCGTCGGGTTTGACAGGGCACTCGATCCCTGTGCTGTTTGACAGGATTGACGGAATTTCCGCACTATAAAACGGCTCGTTATTGCCCCTACAGTATATCGCATCCCCCATCAACTGCTTTGTAAAATCACCGAGAAAAACTTCTTTCCCATCATAGTAATAACCATTCAGATCATGACTCTCACCAAACGCCAAAAACGCTTCCCCGATCTGCTCCGTCGTATACTCCCCATACTTCCCTTCAAGCAATCCGTCGGGCGGCGCAAAGTGCAGCATGCCGTTCAGTATAAATGCAATTTCCGCCGCGATCACGGTGTCCGCCCAGAGATCGTGCAACGCCAGCAGATACGGGATTGACTGATATGATAAGGACTCCGTGACCGACACCAGAAAAGCCCTGAAATCATCATAGTCATCAGGATTTTCAAAAAAATCCATCAACAGCTCAAAATCATCGTGGCTGCACACCGCCATAAAGATACGCATTCCCACACAAAGCACTTCCCGGTCGCCAGACTTTGTAAAAAGCTCCACAAAATCTGCCTTTTTGCTGAAATCGCCCTTTTGAAATGCCGCCAGATACGCAACCAGCCAGTACGCATCGCTGTCGTACTGCTCATCATTGCGCTGTACTTCTTTCAGCCAGAAGCTCTCATATAACTCGTGAACCATGCCCATAGGTGCACTCCTTTTTCCCATTGTAAACCACCACGCATTTGCCGCTCACTTGTTAAACGCCTCAATATTTTCACTGTTGAGCACAAAATCGTAATAATTCAAGTCCTCGCGCTGTTTCCAGCCGACACTGTGCCAGAACGCATTTCCGATATCATTTTTTGTAAACGCGATCAGGCTCACCTTGTTGATTTTCTCCTCTTTCAGCGCGTCCATACAGAACACGACCATCGCCTTGCCAATGCCGCGCCTGCGGTACTGCGGGTTCACACACACATGATACAGGCAGCCGCGCCTGCCGTCATGCCCGCAGAGAATCGCTCCCACTACCTTTTGGTCCTCCACCGCCACGACACTTGTCGTCGGGTTCCGTCTTAAGAAGCGCTCCACACCCTCCCTCGAATCGTCAATGCTTCTGATGGCAAATCCTTTGATCGTCATCCACAATGCACGCACCTGATCATAATCCTCAATCGTCATCATTCTCACCATACTGATATGCCATCCTTCATATTTTACTTTCTCTTTATCCGCATTTTATCTGCACTCTCTACTTCATGAACTAATTCATAAGCCATTCCATAAAATTATCAATAAATTTGCCTGCCAATCCCAAAATACCGCCCTCTCGCAGACCAAAACAGCACCCTGCCATAATAATTATTAGCAGACTACAGACAGTACCCTACCATAATAATTTATTATAAGAAGAAATACAACCATTTTCGCTAAAATATTCTAAAATCAGCCCGCGCCGCGACCTTGCCGAACTAAAACGCATCAAGCCCCGCTATATCCAGTTGAAATTGTTGTTTTTCCATCGCGTTACTCTCCTCGCAAAGTACTTTTAATATTCAAATATCAAGCACTGTCCAACGATATGCACTGTGCAGTTCCTGGCCTGCAAGATACCCGCTGACAATCTCGCAGACCTGGCCGAATGGCAAGACCTGATTCGTCTGCAGTGTCATGTTGGTATACCCGTAAAAAATCGTTCTCATCTGCGTATTCTCACTTTTCGCCTCCGCGCGGTAATGCGTGTATTCCTGCCCATGATACAGCCGTATTTCCAATGTGTACTCCCCCGAACCACCGGCAATCTGCAGGTAATTCCCCCCTACAGAATCATCCAGAATCAAATAATATATCCGCAGACCGTCCATCTCCAGGATTGCCTTTTCCAGCTCCTCCTTACCAGGGTTTGTAAACACACGTTCATCAAACAGCAGATAGCGGGATTTGACCTGCTGTCTGTTGGCGCATAACGCACTCAGCCTGTCCTTGAGAACCTCCATCGCCATTTCTGATGCGTTTAGATACCTCTTTGGAATGTCTTGCAGAACGATAAATGCCTCCCGAAGATGCCCAGTCAGCACATAAAGAGACATCCATTTCAAATAAAAATGAATATCTGATTTCGACATTGAAGAATAATGCCACTGCCATGCCGTTGTCTTGCCCGCAAATTTATCAAGTATTTTTTCATCGTCCTCATAAACACGCATCAGCGGAAATACATAACGAACTAAATATGCCTGTATCATGGCACCGACAGACTCCATATTACTGTCGCCAGAAAAAGGAATAAATACATTTGACTTCTCACATAACTCCCCTATTTGCTGCTCGAAGATATCTGTCCCTTTTTTGTACTGCTCACCCTTCAGCGCCGAAACCATCTCCTCGACCGCCGGATATTCCAATGCCGCAAAAATACTGATCTCCCCCAGATTTCCATGCTGTCTCACAGAACTGAGCATCATCCTCAGCTTAATAAGCCTGCCCGATACCATCCTCTGATATGTTCCCTTTTTTCTGCCTTTCTGATATCCTTCCCTCCCCAAAAGCCGTTCCATAACGCCCAGAAGCTCATCAAACTTTTTCCTGACCATTTCCCCGCTCCCCCATATCCTCTAATCCCCGACTGCCGCAAAATACAGAATCGTTCCCGCCTCGTTCAGATACACTTGTGTATACATCTTCCGAGAGTCCTTGATCCCCGTCTGAAATGCAAATTCAGCGTTCTCGACACGCCTCCATTTTTGCCCTTTCAACTCGTCCGGCACATAGTAAAATTCGATGTCGTCACACTCGTCCCCGACCGTCATCTCCTGCAGTTCACCGCTGATGTCATGGTCATAACAGGCAAAGACATAAATACATGTCGTCACCAGTCCAATCCCTCCCGATGACCTGCTGCACCACTGCATCTGCGATGTCTCTGGCACATCTGGAAAATGGTTGTAGATCGGGGCAGTCTCCGTGCCCTGCATAACGGAATCCTTCCCCTTAGCGCCCAGTGCCAGCAAAACCAACAGCGCAAAGCATGCGCCCCCGGCTGCCAGTGCCAATAAAATAATGTAAATTTGTTTCCTTTTCATTCGATTCTTCATACGATTCCTCCTGCCGCAAAATCCCAAAACACGCTCGAATCTATGTTAGTCCTGCAGCCTCCCTACCCAGACAGGTGATTCCAAATATGCGAATCCAAAACAAGTATATCATAACCATATCTTCCGATTCAATCAAATACCAAATTCCTTGAATAACGAAATAGAATCGCTGCAATCCACACTTTACGTAAAAAGCTAAAGACAGCCAACAACAATAGGAGTCTTTCTTTTGACGCCACTACCTTGCCTGATGAATTTTTATTCATATTTAATTGCATAATATTCATTCTTTTCTCTATATTTTACACTCATATTCCATTTTGTCAACCTAAAAATGTATAAATTTACACTTGATTTATACAATCCAATGATGTATAGTAGCTATAGGTAATTGAAACCAGAAAATTTATACCAAAAGGAGAATCCATATTATGAAAGAAAAAGTAGTACTTGCCTATTCCGGCGGACTTGACACCACCGCAATCATTCCATGGTTAAAGGAGAACTTTGACTACGAAGTCATCTGTGTCTGCGTCGACTGCGGACAGGAGGAGGAGCTTGACGGACTCGAGGAGCGCGCGAAATCCTGCGGCGCCGAGAAACTCTACATTGAAAATGTGATCGATGAATTCTGCGACGAGTACATTGTTCCCTGTGTACAGGCGAACGCCGTATATGAAAACAAATACCTCCTGGGCACTTCCATGGCAAGGCCGCTCATCGCGAAGAAGCTTGTGGAGATCGCAAGGAAGGAAGGCGCAACAGCCATCTGCCACGGCGCGACCGGCAAGGGCAATGACCAGATCCGTTTCGAACTCGGCATCAAGGCGCTGGCTCCCGACATCAAGATCATCGCCGCGTGGAGAAATGACAAGTGGACGATGGATTCCCGCGAGTCCGAGATCGAGTACTGCAAGGCGCACGGCATTCACCTCCCGTTCTCGGCGGACAGCTCCTACAGCCGCGACCGTAATATCTGGCACATCAGCCACGAGGGACTTGAACTTGAAAATCCCGCAAACGAGCCAAACTATGACCATCTGCTCGTGCTTGGCACCACACCGGAAAAAGCGCCGGACGAGGGCGAATATGTGACGCTGACTTTCGAGAAGGGTGTTCCAAAGTCCGTAAATGGCAAAGAACTGAAAGTTTCCGATATTATAAAAGAATTGAATAAACTCGGCGGAAAGCACGGCATCGGCATCATTGACATCGTAGAAAACCGCGTTGTCGGCATGAAATCCCGCGGCGTGTACGAAACCCCTGGCGGAACCATTCTGATGGAGGCACACCAGCAGCTCGAGGAACTGATTCTCGACCGCGATACCTACACCCTGAAAAAAGAGATGGGCAACAAGTTTGCCGACACGGTGTACGAGGGAAAATGGTTCACACCCAAGCGCGAGGCGATCCAGGCATTTATCGAAAAGACACAGGAATATGTCACCGGCGAGGTGAAGTTCAAGCTCTACAAGGGCAACATCATCAAGGCAGGCGAGACAAGCCCATACTCCTTATATAATGAAAGCATCGCTTCGTTCACAACCGGCGACCTGTATGACCACCACGACGCAGAGGGCTTTATCAACCTCTTTGGTCTGTCCTGCAAGGTGCGCGCGATGAAGATGCAGGAAAATGAAAAAAACTAAAAGCATAAAGAAAAACATATGAATATTTTTAACATGATTGCACTATATCTCACCGCAGTCAACCTGGCAGGCTTCGCCGTGATGGGCATTGACAAGCAAAAGGCGATCAGGCATCTCTGGCGCATCCGGGAGTCCACGCTCTTTCTCATCGCCCTCATCGGCGGAAGCCTCGGCTCGATCATCGGTATGCGGGTATTCCATCACAAGACCAGGCACTGGTATTTTGTGTATGGAATGCCCGCAATCCTAATTCTACAGGCCATACTTGTGGTGTTGGTTTTAAGGAACTATACTTAAAAAGCAATATATAAAAACCGTAATCCCTTATTGATCGGCAAGCTTCAACCCTGCCTTTTTGTTATACGCATGCTTCTCAGGAGCCTCATAAGCGTCCCAGAAAGAGGCACCCAGATTCAGCTTCTCCTCCACAAAGTCCATATTATTCAGGGCTGTCGTCACGATAGAGACAGCCTTTTTAATCCGAAGCCCCTCAAAGAAATTGAGGACCTCCACCGGAAACCGCCCGCGCAGCACCACCGCGTCAGGACAGAGCGCTTCATAGTCGATCAGGTCCCGCGGATGCGGTTTGATCAGGACACGGTATCCCTGACAGTATCTTTCGATCACGTCAAGGCAGACGCGCTTCCTCGCCTCCACGTCGACCGGATGCGGCTCCGTCAGAAAGCACGCAAACTCCTCGCCCTCATAGGACGGCGCAAGCTGCCTTGTCAGCGTATCCGCATCTTCAATAAACGCCTCGATCATCAGTTTCTTCTGCGCCGAAGTCAGCGCCTGCTCCAGCGGCTTTCTCGGCTCCACGACAAAGCGCGGACAGTCTGTCGGCACCACGCTCCGGTCATTGATCTCCATGTCAATACAATACTTTCCCCAGCCGTTCATGATAAAGATCAGGTTCAGGCGCGAGAACAGCGTTTTCAGCTTAAAATGCCCATGGTTTGCGACATAGGCGTCATCGAGATTCTTGAGGCAGTCCAGCCCGTCCTCCACCGCATGGTAATATATATGTCTGTAATTGAGATAGTACCCAATCGGATCGCTGTCACAAAATACATAGATGTCCTCATACGCCGCAAAATCAATCACGCTCATATACGGAACCTCGCACTTTGCAAGCTTTTTTGTAAAAATCATGCGGTTTACCATATGTTTTACAATATTACTGTAATTTTTCCTGTACTTTGCAAGTTCCGGGAAAAAGTCCTCGCGCTTCTCGTCAAGCGCAATCACCTCATGAAAAATCCCTGTCCGCGCAAGCCTGTCCCCCAGGTTCTCAAAGTTGGTGGAAATAGAGCTCAGCGCGAGATCCGCCTTTTTATAATTTTCGACCAGCGTGTTCCTCACCAGCTTCATCTCTTTTAAGATTGCTACATATACATGATAAAATGTGTGGCAGACATAAAGCCTGCTCTTTGTCTTTTTTCCCTTTGCGATCTTCATTTTGATAATTTATCCCTTCGATGCTATTTCGTAAGCTTTTATACTTTTCTCCTATACTTTTACATATTTCTGATTTCGACTGTTTGGCTTGTCGGGTATTGTCATTCTGATCTTGCCTGCCTCCAATAATGGAATCAGATATTTTTTTCGAAAATGGTTTACATTCGCAAGCCCCAGATAATCCATCATCTCCTTTTTGCTTCTGGGCACAGCGCAAAATTCCACAAGCACAGTCATCCGCTCTGTTATAACTTGGGTGGTGACTTGGGGGGGTAACCCCGTCACCGCCCAGACCAGTGGAACCAGAAACAGGCCCAACAGTCGCGGTGGCGGCCTCACTCAGTGGAATGACCGTGCGAAACACATCTCCCTCCTTAAACTCCGGCTCCGCCCCTGAATACAGCCTTGTATATTTGTAAGTATTGCGCATTCCAGAACCGAGCTCATCAGCCAGACCGATCGCACGGAAAACTTTTGAGATCGGCGGGTTCTTGGAAAACGGCAGATTCGCGGTAATATCATGAAGTCTCCTCTCCTGCACCAGACAATCCAATCCAATCTTATCCTTTTTAGTATATGCCAAACCATAAAGAATCTCAATATGAATTTTGCGCAATAGTCCTACCTTATTTTTACGAACAACTGGTGAACTGTACTTGCATTTAACAACGCAGTACCTTATAATGAGTACAGCACAATATAAACAATATTTTACACAAAATGGAGGAAACCCTATGAAATATCCCGAAATTGATGAATCAAAGCTTCAGGAAGTAATGAGAATCATCGAAACCGCTGCCAGTCTCATGGAAGAAACTGGTCTCATGGAGGAAAAGGACTGGGAGGGCGACACGGAGGCCGGAAGCGAACTCGCCGCTCTCCAAAAACAGCTTCGCGAGATCACCGGAAATGAAAAACTGCAAATCACAGATTTCAACGCATACTGGTCCTACACCAGCCTTGAGACTGTTGCCCGCAATGCCCTGCACCAGCCTCCGAAGAAATGTGGAATGACAGACGAGCAGCTCACAGACCTCATCCGCAGAATCAGCGAGCTGGACTTTGACGTGCCCGAAAACGCCCTGGAAGCCACAACGGACTATTTTATACATGTATTAGAGGTCGAAACAGGACTGGACGACGTTTCCGATTACATATACTGTCCTGAGGAATTCGGCCTGGACCTGCACGCCGGACTGGACGAGATCACCGCCAAAATCCTTGCCGACTCCATTCGGTAAGACCTTTCCCAATCGCTGCCTCTAACTGGGCAGGGGAAATGTCTTACCCCTGCCCGGTTTTTCGTCTGGTATACGCGTACCCCGCCCTCGGCGCGATCAGCGGCGCCGGACTCAGCGGCCCTTCCTTTTCCGGCTGCATTTTCCCGTTCAGCAGTCCCTCGCAGAACCGATACAGTCTGTCCGCGGCCGTCTCGGGATTCCACTCCCCAATCATTGTCTGATAGGCGTTGACACCGAGCGTTTTTCGCAGATTCTCGTCCTCGCACAATAATAACACCTGTTTTTGAAATTCTCTATAACACTCGTTTTGAAATACCAGCCCGTTCTGTCCATGCCTGATCAGAAACGGAACCGCACCGATTCCGCTCCCTGCCACGACCGCGCACGCACTGTTCATCGATTCATTTAAGACTGCACCCCAACCCTCAAGGTGATTACTCGTAAACAGAAAAATATCGGACTCCTCCATAAAACGGCGCACATTCTGCGGCGGCTGGAAGCCGTGGAACGTGACCTTCTGCTCCAGATGCCACTTCCGAACCAGCTTTCTAATCGACTCCTCAAGCTCTCCGCCGCCCACCATATCCAGATGGAACGAGATATGCTGCCGCTCCAGTTCCCTTGCTGCCCTGATCGCATACTCCGGGTGCTTTAACTTCAGAAAACGCCCTGCCCACAGGAGCCGCACTTCTGATTTTCCATTCGCATCATAGTGCAGCTTTCGGAAAAACAAGGTCTCCAGATCATACGTATTGACCGCCGGAAAATATCCCCACACATATTTTTTGTCCGGATACGCATGTACGATATTAAAATCAGACGCCACGTAAGCGCCGTGACACAGAAGATACACCGGCGCGTCCGCATACCGCGTGTGGTCCTCGTACTTTTTCCTCCTGCCGCGCGGGGAGATCGATTTCCACTGCCCCTCCCGGTAAAGGCGCTCACTGGCACGAATGACGATCTTTCCCGCATTCAGCCTGGGCTTGATATAGCGCTCGTCCTCCACGCCGCCAAACACGACGATGTCGCTTTCCAGAATCAGCCTCGCACACCGCTCCTCCTCCTCATAATACAGCCTCAGATACGGAATCGCACTGACCTCGCTCCCCCAGCCCATCTTTACCCGATCCTCCTCCATTTTAGAGGTCTGCACAAAGGCAAAATCCGCGCCGAGCTTGCGATACAGTTCATTGGACATCGGAATCTGATGATGATTGATGTAGTTAGATACAATGGTTAATTTCATGGTAGATATCCAACAGCCTCCTATAATTCGTATCCGGATCATGTGTCCTGAGCGCGTGTGCCCTCGCGTTGGAGGAGAGCGACAGCGCCAGCTTGTCATCCTCAAAGATGCGCAGGATGGAATCCTTCAGCCGCTTCGGCTTATCCTTCGGATACAGGAAGCCATCCTTCCCGTCATTGACCAGATTGTGCACACCGCCCACATTGGCCGCCACCACCGGAACCCCCAGCAGCATCGCCTCACCGACAGAATTGGGGGAATTTTCAATCGCAGAGGGACATAAGAATACATGTGTTTTTAAAAAGCGCGCGCACATCTTGTCTGCCTGCAGCTTTCCGACAAACCGGACATGCTCCTGCATCCTGCTTCGCTTGATCTGATCTAACAGGAACTTGCCATATCCTGACAGTTTGATCTTGTCCGTGATGCTGTCGTTTGCCGTGATGACATCGCCCGCCACATAGACAACCGTCTCCTCAAATTCCTCCACCAGCTCCGGCAGAATATCGAGCACATAGTGTAGTCCCTTGATCGGATAATTTCCCTGACTTAAAAATATGGAATGCCGCTCAATCTGATCGATCTTCCACTCGTCATTGTAAAAGTTCGTCCGCAGCGTCTCATTCATGAAATGGTATTTCGCGTCAGGCGCGAGCAGCTTTGTCATCTCCCTGTCAAAATCCGTCCGTCCGGTGACATGCCCGACCATCGAGAGCGCCTCCTTCTCGTATGTACCGCGCTTTGCAAACTTCGCCTGCTGATCAAACAGTCCGTCCCTTTTCAGGATATCGCGAAAAGTCTTTTTCCGCTGCACAGAGTAGGGCAGATCTGCCATGTATACATCCGCAATCGCACTGCACAACCCCTGTATCCCGATCAGAGTCCGCGCCGGACGGTGAAATGCCTTCACGCAAGCGAGCGTGTGTGGATATTCCGTCCCAAAGATATGAATGAGATCCGGTTCAAAATCCCTGATGATGGCGCCGAGACTCTCCTCCATGCCGGCGTCATAATTCTCCGGATGAACGGTATCCTCCCGAAAAATATAGTAGTTGATTCCCTGCGCCTTGTCCTTCACAAACAGCGCCGTATCGCCCTTTACAAACATGCGGCTCTCTGATTCCGGAAAACAGATAGCAAGTGTTATGTCATTTGTCTCCTGATTTGCCATCAGCTTGCTGGCGAGTCCGGAAAGCCAGCCCTCCTTGATCACGATCTTCTGCCCCAGACTCTTTGCGATAAACGGGAGCATGATATTGCACAGCCACAAAACCCTCATATAATTCCCTCCATCATCTTATTTCTGTTAATTGTCCCTCACCCTTATTTTGTACACCGCCATCTTTATACGATTATAAATCACAGACAAATACTTATTTTCCGCAATCACACTGCGAAGCGGCGCCAGAGTCAGCAGCATCGTCAGACGGTATCTGTCTGCCTTTTTCCTTCCCATATAGCGCACCACGATCTCTCTGTGCTGCCGTTTCGAGCGCTTCCGGTTCTCCCGCGTCTCCGAGTACCCGCCTCCCTCATAGGCCGCGACCACCACCGGCGCATATGTGATTACCGCCCTACGCTCATAATAGCACCACAGGAAATGCTCGTAATCTGCCCTCACATTATATGCCGCATCGTATCCCCTCGCATCAAATAACGCATGGTGGTAAAAGCAGGTCTGATGGCATGGTACATTTCTATAACAGGTGAAATCATTGATCTCAGGCGAGGCATAAATAACCGTATCCAGCGCTTTGTGATACAGATTTCCATAAATAATACCTGGTTTTTTATCCGCTCGTTCCAGCCTGTGAATCTCATCTGTTATTTTACTGAGAACATGCTGATCATAGAAGCTGTCGCCGGCATTCAAGAACAGGTAATATTCTCCTCCGGCCAGCTTCACAGCCTGATTCATCGCATCGTAGATACCGTTATCTTTCCGGACCTGCACGCGTACACGCTGATCACAGCACAGCTCCTCAAGCCTCTCGACCGAGCCGTCCGACGAACCGCCGTCCTTCACGACCACCTCAAAATCGGGACAGCTCTGTTTCAAGATGCTGTCCACAGTCTCATACAGCCTTTGTCCCGCATTTAAACAGACAACAATCACACTGTACATGATATCCCGTCCCATATTTCCTGTCTCACCTCCCTGTCATTGATAGGTGTACCGCTCTGTCTCAAACAGCCAGCTTCGGTACGGCAAAAGCTTTACCCCATCCTGATGCGCCTGCAGCAAAAATATCACAAAGTACAGAACGCACGCCGCGACAACAATCGCTGTAACCTTCCTGCGCGTCCTCCGTTCCCTTATATTCTGCAGAATCAACGGTATCATAAACAATTGTGACACCGAAAAATAATATGCGATGCGCGTCACCACCGGCAAAAAACTGAAAAATGTCCCCGTCACCAGCGCGAGCAGGTTCAACTGTCCATAAAACCGAAGTTCAGGATACCAACCCTGTTCTTTCAGCGATTTTCCTCCGGGCACGCGCCCATGCACAAAAACAAACCATCCATACAGTGCCAGCACCACCAGCGTGCGCAATATATTGGGTAGACTCCCGCCCCCCTCGAGATATACTGTGTTTCTATAGGATGGATACAGCACCAGCGCAAGCTTTAAGACCAGTCCCCGCCCCAGATAACAGACTGCACTCACAGCCAGCCCTGCCGCGATCTGCCATCTTTTCCACTCGAGCGTGGCAATCCAGTACACAGGCAGCACCAGCAGTACCGATTTGTGAAACAGCGCAGCCAGCACAATCCAGAATGCAAATTTCAGGTAATCCTTCTCCAGCACATATTTCATGGAAAACAGCGCGATCGAGAGCGCCAGATAATAGCGCATCGTGTTAAACGTCTGAAAATACAGCCCCAGCGTCATAAACAGGAAAAAAGTCTGCGGAAAACTGACACTCTGCCGCATGAACGCCTTCAGGAAAAGCAGCAGCGTGACAAAGGCAAACACCGCAAACACCAGCTCATAGTACTCTCCGCCGGCAAGTCCGTACAGAAAACGCACGAGCTGGTTAAACCCAAACTCAGTCACTACATATCCGCCCACATAGGCCTCATGGGCCGTCTGTGTGTACTGCCCATAGTCGTTGCCAATGTCAAACCGAAGCGCTGCCGTCATAAAGAGAATCCCAAAAATTCCTGTGAGCAGCAGCCGGTTCTGAGCACTTTTTCTGGTCCTGCGCCCGCAGGTCCACACTGCTTCACCAGCCTGATACGGCTGTATCTGATATGCCATCACACAGGTTACAGCCGCAATCAACAGATAAAATACGATCGAAATACTTCTCGTCATAATCCCTCTACCGACTTGATTCCCTTTTTCATCAGCTCCAGCGCATTTTTTCTGGGAATCGTGACACACATCACCTTTTCGTGTGCCAGGATAAAACGCACCGCCATCAGATACGCCAGGCCGCCATACAGAAAATGATACAGCACACCCCTGTCAATAAAAAACTTGTCTGTGTACCCCTCAAACCATGTCGACTCGCGCTCCTGCTCCTCACCGATCTCCACCGGCACGGCGTAGACCACAAGGCCGTATTTCAGACAATCCTTCAGAAACAGGCTGTCCTCCCCGTTGCTGTACTTCGCACCGCCCCCGAACAGAAGGGAAAACGTAATGTGCGCTGCGTGCAGCTTTGCGCGTCTTACAGCAAAAGAATAGGTAGGGTAACGCCCCGCATTCCACAGATGGACTCTGTGATATTCCTTCGTATAATAGGTCGCGCGCGCTTCCCCCACACGGAGATTAAACAGCAGGAAGTCTGCCTCCGGATGTTCCTCGAAGGCGTCCAGAACCCGCTTCTCATATCCCTTGTCATATACAATATCCTCGTCGGAGAACAGGACAATATCACTCTCCGCACGCATCAGCGCATTATTTCTGCTTAAACCCACACCTTTCTCACGAAACGTGTAACACTGGATACGCCTGCCGCTGTGCGTGTACTCCTCATACCCAAAATGGTCCGCCTGATTGACGATAATCGCATCACTCTCCAGATGCATACGCCCTGCCAGCGTCGACACATCCTGATTCACAGCCGACACCAATACCTGTAGCTTCATCCTGTCACCACACTTTCTCATGCATCATCTTGTTATTTTTTTCGACCGCCAGCATAATATAGTTCCATCCACGCCCTGTCTGACTGTGTGAGAACCGCTGACACAACTCTGCCGCCATGCTGTCGCACATAATCCATTTCATCTGTTATCTTTTCTCTGTATACCTTCCCGAACGGAATCACTGCCACGACCACAAAAGTCTCATCTGCACATTCCTTTGTATCATAAACCTGAAAATTGGAGCAGTCAGCCAGACCACGTTCCCGCATATCCTGCAGAAACAAAGCCGCCTCCTGTCCGTCTGACGCATCCATCAGCATAATCCGCGGGTAATGCTCCGCCAGCATTTTCAAGTTTCCTGCCAGCATCTCTGCCTGCCGTTGATATACAGCACCCTCTTTGCTCCCAATCCTGCGGCGTCCCTTGTGAAATGTCATCCCGCAGACCGGAATCCCCAGCTGCGCCGTGATATCGCCCTTCGTATAAAATGCAGAACCCATACAAAAGCGAAAAGCGATCACAAAAACGCCGATTCCCGCCGCGATGACAGCCCCCAGAAAGGCCGCACGCCATCCAAACGAGGGAAGCGCCTCCTGCACAATCCCCTGATCGTCTATCTGGTCAATGCTGTCAAATTCATCCTTTCCCGCTCCGAGCTCCTCCATGGCCTTTCGAACCGCATCCCTGACTTCCGCCACCTGCGCAGGCTCCTGACCTCTCACATAGATCGTCAGATAGCGGACGTCCGACAGCATCTCAGCGCGCAGCATCTCCTTCACCTGATCTCTATCATATCCGCTGCCCAGATACTCCATCGCCCTCCCCAGAACCAGATCGGAGCCCAGAACATACTCGTTCCAGGTAAAGGCATTGTAATAATCTCTCGCCTCATAACGCCCATCAGCGAAGTCGATATAGTACTCTGTCTCGGACACATAGCAGACGTCCCGCGTTTTAACGAGAGTAACAAACAAATTAAGACCGCTGCCCAACAGGGCACCGGCCACTGCCAAGATCAGCAGCCTCGGCAGTTTTGTGATATACGTCGCAAACATTGCCCTGCTGTCAATTCCCTGCTGCATCAAACTCATTTCCTCCGTCAATCTTTTTCTTCTTCCTTTTTCATATCCTGATCTTTTGTATCCTGATTATTCGCATCCTGATTTTTCATTGCCGTCGTCTGATTTTCCTCCACACCCTCCGTGCTCTCCGCTTGAAACAGAATCTTGAGCGTCAGAAGCATCAGCTTCAAATCCAGCCACACACTGTAGTTTTCAATGTAAAACAAGTCCAGCTTGAGCTTGTCATACGGCGTTGTATTGTACTTCCCGTACACCTGCGCATAGCCCGCAAGTCCGGCTTTCACTTTCGTCCGAAACGTAAACTCCGGCATGTCCTCCTGATACTGTCTGATGATCTCAGGACGCTCGGGGCGCGGACCGATAAAAGACATCTCGCCGCTCAATATGTTAAAGAGCTGTGGCAGCTCATCGATCCGCACCTTTCTGATAAATCTGCCAATCGGTGTGATGCGGTCGTCGTTCTTGGCCGCAAGCCTTGCCACGCCATCCTTCTCGGCGTCCGTCCGCATACTGCGGAATTTCAATATCCGAAACTCCCGCATGTCGCGCGTGCACCGCACCTGCTTGTATAAGACAGGACCACCGTCATACAGCTTGATCGCGACCGCCGTCACGATCATAAACGGCGACGTCACAATCATGAGAATAAGCGCACATACAATGTCAATCAGGCGTTTTACCACGCGCTGCTCGATCGTCATCGCATACTCCCGCGTAAGCAGGATCGGTGTGTCAAAGAGATGCAGCTGATCAGAGCCCTTGATCATAATATCTGGAATCTTGGGCATCATATATACCCGGATACTCCTGCTGTAACAGAATTTTAGCAGCTTATTGCGAATCGCGGTATTTATATCCCACAGTACAACGCCGTCGTAGCAGGACACAATCTCCTGCTCCAGCGCCTCCAGTCCGTCGCTTTCCGCCGCGCACCTTACAATCTTGTATTTATCCCTGCGCGTCTCAAACTTCTTTAAGATATCCTCCGTAGGCCGTCCACCACTGATAAATAACAGCTTCTTGGGAGGGAAAAAGCGCTGGTAAAGCTTGTGGCTCACATATGTCCACACCGCCGACACCACAATCTGTCCGAGCATCATCAGCATCAGCGGATAGGGTGTGACAAGCCCCAGAGACAACAGTGAGATCTGGAAATAGGATACCACATTGGTACACAGCAGCGAGATCAGCTGCGAGAAAAACACATCCATCGGCTTCAGATACCCTACCTTCAGCCCGCCATAAGTCGTTGTAAAAAACAACAACAATATAAAATAAACGGCTGCCAGAAGCCAGAAGCCTTTTCTGTGAAAGCTTCTCCACATGCCGCTCTGCATAATGTCATTGTACACCTTATACCAGACATAGACATACATGATTGTCTGGAACACAAGTCCGATCAATGACATCTGTAATATAATTGTCCTCTTCGCCGCCTCTATCCGTCCCACCGTCCAACCTCCATACTACACCCTGCGCAGGACCGCCCTGAATGCCCAAAAGCACATACAATACATACTCTTGATGACAGTCAGACGCTCCTGTCTGCGGTACAAATTCCATATCCTTCTGACTGCAGTCAGTTTGTTGGATGACAATGTATCTGCGCTCCTTCGATACCGGACCAGATTTTCGTCCATGCCGTACGCCGTGCCGTACTTTTTCAGGAGATGCCACCATGTCGCCGTATCCTCGCTGGCGACGCACGGCATATAGATATCCTCATCTGCTATTTTATTCCTGTCGATCATCACAGTCGACGTGAAAATGGTCGTATTTTTCAATGCCTGCCGGTAAGTGAGCCGCTCCGGCACATGCACCACCTTTCCAAGTCCCGCACCCGATGCATCCGCAAACTCATACCCCATAAACACAAATCCGGCGTCAGAGTTTTCCTCCTGCTGCACTTTTCTGATATAGTCCAGTTCCCGCCTGAGCTTGTCCGGCAGCCAGATGTCATCTGCGTCCAGAAAGCAGATATACTGCCCGCATGCTTCCCTCACGCCGCGGTTTCTCGCCCTCGCGGCGCCGCCGTTTCTCTCCTGCGTGATCAGTCTGATCCGGGCATCCCCTTCACATTTCCGGCCAATCAGCTCCCTGCTCGTGTCCGTCGAACAATCGTCGACCAGCAAAAGCTCCCAGTCCGCATACGTCTGTTGCTGCACATAACCGATCGTCTCCGCGATAAACTGCCCTGCATTGTACACCGGCACAATGATACTCACCAATCCGGCCTTTTTATCACCAGATGTCCTATCCTTCATACTCAAAATTCTTCCCTAACAAGGTATTTCGGTCTGTCCTTCACTTCCATGTACATCTTGCTCATATACTGTCCCATGATGCCAAGGCACAGAAGCTGTACACCGCCAATCAGAGATATAATACACATCATCGAGGGCCAGCCCGCCACAGGGTCCCCATAAATCAACGCTCTGATAAAGATGAAGATCATAACCACAAAAGCGACAAAGCAAAACAGAATCCCAAACACAGATGCGATCGACAGCGGCGCCGTCGAAAACGCCATGATTCCATCCAGCGAATACAGAAAAAGCTTCCAGAAAGACCATTTGGTCTCCCCCGCCACCCTCTTGACATTCTCATATTCAATCCACTTCGTGCGATAACCAACCCATCCAAAAATTCCCTTTGAAAAGCGATTGTACTCCTTCATTGCCAGAATCGCATCTGTCACCTGTCTTGTCATCAGCCGGTAATCCCTCGCGCCATCCACAATCTCCGTCTTGGAAATCTTTCGCATCAGACCATAAAACCTCCGGGCAAAGAACGACCTGATCGGCGGCTCTCCCTTTCTGTCCACACGTCGCGTCGCCACCGAATCGTATCCCTGCTCAATATAACTATACATCTCAGGCAAAATTGCCGGCGGGTCCTGCAGATCCGCGTCCATCAGCACCGTAAAATCCCCGACGGACTTCTCAAGTCCTGCTATGATGGCAGCTTCCTTTCCGAAATTCCGTGAGAACGACACGAGATGTACACGCTCGTCTTTTTCCCGAAGCGCCTTCACGGCTGCCACTGTGCCGTCCCTGGAACCGTCATCCACAAATATAAACTCAAACTCCACATCTTTCTCATGAAAAAACGTTTCCTGCTTCACTGTCTCCGCATAGAAATGCGGCACGCTCTCCTCCTCATTATAACAAGGCACAATGATACTCAAAATCCTGGTATATGCCTCCAACTGACTTTTCCTCCATTTATCTATTTCTTTCAATCCCTAGACTCCACAGTATTTCGAAAGAAACCGACCATCTTCCCTATGACCTCTGTGTTCGTAGGTCTCACCGTTCCGTCGCCATAGGTCTCACCGAAAAATTCCTTCAATGCCTCTGGCTCCCCATTGGTCCACGCGGTCTCGATCGCATTCCGTATCGCACGTTCCACCTGTTTATCTGTCGTATTAAAGTGCTTCGCCACTTCAGGATACAGACATTTTGTGACCTGTGTCAGGACCGCAGGCTCCTGACAGGCTATCCATACTGCCTCCCGCAGATAGCGATAGCCCTTCTGTCTCGCCTGAAATCCGCATTTCACCATAAGGTATGTAGCCCGCTGATAGATATTTGCCCTCGAACCTTCACCACCCATATCTACTTTATCACACCCTAATAACCTGTGCCTCTATAGCCTGGCATCCTCCACATTCTCCCGAAACCAGTCGTAGGCAAGCCGCACGCCTTCCTCGAGCTCCACCTTATGCGTCCACCCAAGCTTGTGGAGCTTTGTCACATCTGTCAATTTTCTCGGTGTGCCGTCAGGCATATCCCGGTTCCACACGATCTCACCCTGATAACCGACTGCACGTTGAACGATATCCGCCAGTTCCCCGATTGTCACTTCCTTGCCGGTACCGATATTCACATGCTGTTCCCCGCTGTAATGCTCCAGCAGAAACACACAGGCATCCGCCATATCGTCCACATACAGAAACTCGCGGAGCGGTGTGCCTGTCCCCCACAACTCCACGTGCGGGGCGCCGCTCACCTTTGCGTCATGAAATTTGCGAATCATCGCGGGCATCACATGGGAGCCCGACAGATCATAGTTGTCATAGGGCCCGTAGAGATTGGTCGGCATACAGCTGATAAAATCATCGCCATACTGTCTCTTGTAAAATTTGCACATCTCCAGGCCGGCAATTTTTGCGATCGCATAGGCCTCATTCGTCTCCTCCAGCGGTCCTGTGAGCAGGGCGTCCTCCGGAATCGGCTGAGGCGCCATCCGCGGATAGATACAGGTACTTCCGAGAAACAAAAGCTTTCTGACCTGATAGTCATGACAGCATTTGATCACATTGCACTGAATCTGCATATTCTCGTAGGCGAACTCCGCCGGCGTCGTGTTGTTGGCGTTGATCCCACCGACTTTCGCGGCCGCAAGCACTACCACGTCGGGGCGCTCGGTCTCAAAAAAATCCCTCACCGCCTGCTGGCTTGTGAGATCAAGCTCCCTGTGCGTCCTGCCGATCACATTGGTATATCCCTTCTCCTCAAGGTTTCTCACGATAGCGGAGCCCACCAGTCCTCTGTGTCCCGCCACATAGATCTTATCTGTCTTATTCATCGCTTCCTCCGTCATCGCACATTTCTGCGCTGTTCTTTCTCCGATATTGTTCGCAGGACATCCCTGTGACCATCCGCATATCTGCATCCATCATCATCGCCACAAGTCCCTTAAAGTCGACCTTTCTCTTCCAGCCAAGCTCCTGTTCCGCCTTGGCAGGATTTCCCCACAAAAACTCCACCTCCGCCGGGCGGTAAAACTCCGGATTGACATCGACCAGCAGCCGGCCGGTTGCAGCGTCATATCCTTTCTCATTGACGCCCTCGCCCTCCCAGCGAAGCGCAATGCCAAGCTCTGCAAAGGCAGCCTCCACAAACTGGCGCACTGTATGCGTCTCATTGGTGGCAAGCACATAATCCCCGGGGACATTCTGCTGCAGCATCAGCCACATCCCCTCCACATAATCGCCCGCAAATCCCCAGTCCCGCTTGGCGTTCATGTTTCCGAGAGAGAGCCTGTCCTGCTTTCCGGCAATGATATTTGCAATGGCGAGCGTGATCTTGCGCGTCACAAAATTCTCACCGCGCCGTGGCGATTCATGGTTAAACAAAATGCCATTGCACGCAAAAATATTGTAGGACTCCCTGTAATTGACAGTAATCCAGTATGAATACAGCTTTGCCACACCGTACGGGCTCTTGGGATAAAACGGCGTTGCCTCGCTTTGCGGCGCCGTCTCCGGAAGGCCGCCAAAAAGTTCAGACGTTGACGCCTGATAGTACCTGCAGTTGCCGCCGTTGACACGGATTGCCTCCAGCAGCTTCAGGGTGCTGACTCCCGTCGCGTCCGCAGTGTACTCCGGAACCTCAAAGGACACACCCACGTGGGACTGCGCGGCAAGATTGTAGACCTCCGTCGGCCTGATCTCACCGATAATGCGCATCAGGTTAGAGGAGTCTGTCGTGTCCGCAAAATGAAGAAAAAACTTTACCTTGTGGTACTCTGACCTGATCAGATGATCGATACGCATCGTGTTGGAGATACTGTGCCTTCTGATCAGACCGTGCACTTCATACCCCTTCTCAAGCAGAAATTCCGCCAGATAGGAACCATCCTGACCTGTGATTCCTGTGATCAACGCTATATTATTCATATTCATTTCCTTCCTTATTTTCGATTTTCAGATTCCAATTTCCAGATTATGCCACTTTTAGTATACCCATACTTTGTCAGAATGACAAGTCCTTTATATATTCTGCGATCGCCTTTTGCCAGTCTGCAAACTGATAATCTGTCGTGAGCTTCAGCATATAGTTTTCCAGCACCGAGTACGCCGGTCTCGGCGCCACCACCCCTGTGCAATTTTTATCATACTCTTCTGTCGTCACAGTCTCAACCACTGTGCCCTTTCCTGCGAGCCGGTAAATCTCCCTCGTAAAATCAGCCCAGTTTGTCATCCCTTCACAGGTTCCATGAAACAGTCCGAAGTTGTCCGTCGGAAGCAGGTACGCGATAACCCTGGCGAGCTCATCCGCGCTTGTCGGCGAGCCAAACTGATCGCCGACCACCGTCACCCTGTCATGCTTCTCTGCCAGACCGAGCATTGTCCGCACAAAATTTTTTCCATCACCATACAGCCACGCGGTACGGATGATGAAATACTCCCTTGCAAATTCCTTCACGAAGTTCTCTCCGGCCAGTTTCGTCTTACCATACACAGCTCTGGGATTGGGACTGTCAAATTCCGTATACGGAGCGCTGGCACATCCGTCAAACACATAATCTGTGGAGATATGCATCAGTTTCGCATGATACCTCGTCGCCGCAATGCTCATATTTCTCGCCCCGATTGCATTGATCCGATACGCATTGTCCACATCTGTCTCGCATCCGTTCACGTTTGTGTGCGCTGCACAGTTGATGATGGCATAAGGCTTCACATCGGCCACAAAACGGTCCACCTCATCAATCTTCGTGATATCAAGCTCCCCGACATCCGTATTCACACACTCGTACGCTGTATTGTCCTGATATATTTTATTAATCGCACGTCCAAGCTGTCCGTTACAGCCTGTCACAATTATTTTTTTCACCACACTCATTTTCTGTTTCCTTTCTCGATATTATTAGCTTTTCTCATAAAACCGAACTCTATTCACCGTAATCCTTTCACATGAAATTAGTCCGAAGCTGCTTCGGACTAATCCCTTACTCTCCTAAACCGTCTGCTATGATGCCGATCATCGTCTCCAGAGCCTCATTCTCATCTGAACCTTCACAAAAGACCTCAATCTCATCCCCACATTTGATACATGCGCCGAGCACGCTGAGCACACTCTTGACGTTCGCTGTATTGCCACGGAATGTAAAAGTTATCCGCGATTGAAACCGCATCGCTTCCTTACATAATATTCCTGCCGGACGCAAATGCAGCCCTGTAGGATTCTTGATAACTACCTTCTGACTAACCATCTCTCACACCTCCAGTTAACGCCATGCGTTGTGTTATCGATGCACAGGCTTGTCGCATGTCTCAAAGCATTACATTCTGTATCAGTTCGGCGAGCGCTCTCGCCTCTCTCTCTATCAACTGCTGATCTTTCCCCTCTATCATGACACGCACCAGCGGTTCTGTGCCCGAAGGTCTGATCAGCACCCTGCCTTCCCCTGCAAACTTCGCACTCACGCGCTCGATCGCCTCCGCAATCTCTGTATATTCCATATAACTGTTCTTCTTGTGGTTGGGAACCTTCGCCCCTACAAGCGCCTGCGGAAGAACTGTCATGATCGTCGCAAGCTCTGACAGGGACTTCCCGGTCTCGACCAGCACCTGCAGTAAGTGCAGGGCACTGAGCAGACCGTCTCCTGTCGTGTTCTCGTCGAGGAAAATAATGTGTCCTGACTGCTCTCCTCCAAGATTCGCACCGAGCTCCAGCATCCGCTCCAGCACATACCTGTCGCCTACCTTTGTCTGCTCGATATTGATCCCGTTCTCCTTGCCCATGAGGAAAAATCCAAGATTGCTCATCACTGTTGCCACGATCGTATTGTCCTTCAATGTCCCTTTCTCTTTCATATGATTGCCAATGATTGCCATGATCACATCGCCGTCAATCTGCTCGCCGTTCTCGTCCACCGCGAGAAGTCTGTCCGCATCGCCGTCAAATGCCAGTCCCACATTTGCCTTCTCATACACAACCCGCGCCTGAAGCTCACCCATATGTGTGGAGCCACAGTTCGCATTGATGTTTGTACCGTCAGGATTGTTGTGGATTGCCACGATATTCGCGCCGAGCTCCTTTAACGTCTCCACGGATGTGTAGAAGGATGCTCCCTCCGCACAGTCCACTACGATTTTCATGCCGCTCAGATCAACCGGAACTGCCCGCACGGAATGATTGATATACTCCTCCCGTGCATCGGTGCGATACTTGATCTTACCCACGCTCGGACCTGTCGGGAACTGGACATCCTTCATACCGCTGTTGATCAGCTCCTCGATCTCATCCTCCAGTGAATCCGGCAGTTTAAAGCCATTTCCATCAAAGAACTTAATACCATTGTACTCAACCGGATTGTGCGACGCCGATATCACAACGCCCGCATCGACTCTGTATTTTTTGGTCAGATACGCGATCGCTGGCGTGGGGATCACACCCACATACACCACATTTGCCCCGACAGAGCAGGCTCCCGCCATCAGGGCGTTCGCCAGCATATCCCCCGAAATACGTGTGTCGCACCCCACCATGATCGTCGGCTTATGCGCGTTCTCCTTTGACAGGACATACGCCCCTGCCTGACCTAACTGCATGGCAAGCAGCGGTGTCAGTTCATCATTTGCCACCCCCCGCACTCCATCTGTTCCAAATAATCTAGCCATCTTATCCAATCCTCCAAAACTCTTTATTTATTCATTACCATTGTCGGCAGCATCTTCCTCAATCGCCTCGAGAACAACAGTCATCTGATACGGCTGTTCCAGCGTCACATTATTTGGCAGATTAAAGATGATCTCTCCCTGATAGATTCCCGGAACCCACTCTGCAAGTCCCAGCTTCTCAAGCAGAATATCCATATCGATCACGCCGACAACCCCATCCGCCTCCACAGCGTCCACAGCCGCCTTCGTGCCCGAGATGCGTATCGTATAGTATTCCTGCGTATCTATCTCCCGCAGCGTCAGCTTCAGATTGTCCGGCTTCTTGTCTGCCGCAAATTTCGCCGCCGGTATCCTGAGCTCCTTTGTCACAAGCTGCTCGATTCCCACCGTGACGCTCACATTGCCGCCAAAGCTGCTGTCCGCAAACTGCACGCCTGTGGGCAGATACTTCTTGACATTGATCACCGTTGTCAGATTTTCCGTGCGGTTCTCCACACTGAGCGCTGGATCGGATACGACAATCCTGGAAATACCGTCCAGGACGCTGCTCCTGCCCGCGATCGTCACCGTCTCAGGCATACTGAACAGCTCACCGCTCACCACATACCCGTTTGCCGGTTCATCTGGAATATCAAAGCTCAGCGGAACCACCTTCGTCGCATAAATCGTCACAGTCACATTGACTGTCGATATATTCGTCTTGATGGAACTGTTCCTGATCTCGTTATTCTCCTTATCATAGAGCTTCAACTCGACGCTCGTATCAATATCCGACGAATATCCGTCAATATTTGCCACCGCGTCAATATGGTCAATCTGATCGATCAGCGACTCCGGCCCCGAAAGTCTGACGACATTCTGACTCGGCTTCAGACCTCCGACCACATAGCCCTCCGCCGGCTCTCCGGATGTGGACACATTGATCGGCTTCTGATCACGCTTCATATTTTCAATGGCAAACTTCACACTGTCAATGTTTGTCTTGAAATCAAGCTCGGAATTGCTGCGCGCGCTCGACACCTTGATCCCGACCGTGTTCATGAGCGTGAGCTCCGACATATCCGCTACCGCCTTGATGTCCTCCTTTGAAATATACGAGAGCACGGTTCTCTTTCCCCGCACAGTGACATTGACTGTATCCGTCCCGTCAAGCACCTCATAAACTTTTCCCTCATTCGTCACCAGATCCGTGTTGATGATCTCGACCGGAATATTGTAAAAAGGCTGCGATTCTATCGGGTCATTGATATTATCCACCACAATCCACAGACCACAGGAGACAATCAGCGCCAGAATCTTCAAGCCAAAATTGTTCGTGACGATCCTGACCGCTTTCTTCAATATACTATCTCTCATCTCTAGCCCTACCTTTCCAGAGCCTGCGCTTCTTATTATCCTCCACTTCTTTATTTTGAATCATACTGATCTTTTCCCGCAGTCCGTTCGCGTCAAGATTGCGGTACAGTGTTCCCTCATACGTCACGCTGACGTGGCCGGTCTCCTCCGACACAATGATCGTGAGCGCGTCTGTCACCTCCGATATTCCCACGCCCGCGCGGTGTCTGGTGCCCAGCTCCTTGCTGATCTCCATATTGTCAGACAACGGCAGATAGCAGGTTGCCGATACTACCCGGTTTCCGCGTATAATCACCGCACCGTCATGAAGCGGCGTATTATGTTCAAAGATATTGATAATCAGCTGGCTGGAAATCAGTCCATCCACCTCAATACCTGTTCTCTCGTATTCCGTGAGCAGCACATTCTGTTCGATCACCATGAGCGCGCCGGTCTTTACCTTGCCCATCTCAAAACTGGCCTTCACCAGATCATTCACAGTCTTGTCGGAAAAGCGCTCATCCGTCGGCCTCTCAAACGTGATCAGATTGGTGACAAAGCTCTTGCGCCCGAGCTCCTCGAGCGCGTGGCGAAGCTCCGGCTGGAGAATGACAATGATGGCGGTGACTGCTATGCTCAGCACATGCTCCACAATCCATATGATCGTGTGCATCTCAAAGAGAAGCGCCAGCAGAATAAACGCCATGATAATAATGATTCCCTTCATCAAAAGCCACACCTTGGTGTGCTTCATCCATGCCATGATCTGATACAATAAAAAGGATATAATGATAACCTCCACTATATCCTGCCATCTGATGTTAAAACTGCGCAATGACATAATCTCTAAATATGAACTAAGACGTTCAAGAATCATATCCATTTTGATCCATCCCTCTTATCTATCCCTCTTCTGCTCCCTGACCGCTTTCTCAGGCACCCTGATTGTCTTTACCCTCTTTTGCGGCGCCGCCACCGTGTTCTTCGGAACAGCCTTCACATAATAATAATACTCATCATCCTCAAACTGCACATACTCCGTTCGTGAGTAGTCCACATTAAAGACAAAAAATTCAAGTATTTTTGCCAGCGCCGCCGACACCACGCTGCCGACGATCAGACCGACAATCGAGAGATTTGTGTTGTACATCAAATCCCCGAAGAGCATGACCAGCACATCCAGAAGCGCCCCTGTAACTATTGCGATCGTCCATGCATAATCAACGCTGAGCCTCCTGATAAAATACACGACGATCACGGTGGCGACAAAAGCGACCAGCGTCACATACATTGCCTTGTTTCCAAGCATCCCATCGATGATATACCGGAATTTCTCCAGGGCGCCATCGTCCTCAAACGTCCCCAGCATCGACGCATTGTTGATAATATAACTCACTGTATAATAGACAACCGTCCCGCTCGCCACGGACACCGCCGAGAACGGCGTTCCCACCAGCCCCATCGCAATAGGCATCACATAGGGTATCTTTAACAGGAAGCAGAGCGGTGTGAGCAGCACAGCGATCGTGTCTTTTGACGCAAACCGAAAATAGAGAATAAACAACAACAAAAACACAACCAGCGCCACCAGCGCGCATTCCGTTGAAAATTTGTACAGATGCCCCAGCGTCACCACCGCCGCCGCAAACACAATAAAATTCATTGGCAAGAACGAGCACATCAAGGCCAATACGAACACGACCGCCGTCTTTTTCAGCTCGCCCATATAACCGATACTGCTGTTGATCATAACCAGCGTCATCAGTGCCAGCAAAAACTTTAAAACTGGTGTGAGATACAGCTCATATTTACTGTAAAATTTTTTTAACTGTTCCCTAAAAACCAAAAGGTTTGTCATAATTATTTCCTCTCCAACCTTATTTCCCAATCCCAAAATCTATTTTTTCGTCTCGCGCTCGTACATATAAGCAAGTTTTTTGAGATTATTGTAATATATTTTAAGACTTCTTCTAGCCCTTGTATACCGATAGGTATACACTCCATACGAGATCAATGCATATACTGCCGTAAAGATCAGATAATAAATAATCACTGACTTTGCAAAACCAAACAAATCCATCTTGTAGATGTCTGCCATAAAAACTTCAAAATCGTAAAAAATAAACATTGCAAATAAAATAACATACGCAATTGTTGCACTGATAACAGACTTGATCACCTGCAGTCCGATATAATCACCCCGAAAGTAGTTACCGATCGCGACGTTTTTCCTTCCCTCACCCGCTTCGTAACATGCCATCCTGGTCATCAGTCTGATTCTCTCTTCATTCAACATAACTCTCTTCCTTATGCAATCCAGTTTATGAGCTATTGTCTGTCGAGGAAACGCATCTTATTCCCTGTCGATTGCGGCTTCTTCGGCTCCACCAGAACTGCCTTCGGCTTCTCCATCACACTGGACAAATTGTTTGTCATCTCCCGCTTGCACTTCTCGCAGTATTTTCCTGAGCGAATCGACGCGCCGCAGTTCTCGCAGGGAATCTTCACCGGCGAGTCCTCGGTAAACTCAAGGCGCTCCTCGCGAATCCACTGCTGGATCTGCCCCACTTCAACCTCGCAGTCCTCCGCGACCTGCTTGATATCCGCCAGACGGTTCTCGCGGATGTACTTCTTTACCGCCTGAAACTTTTCCTCAAGCTTATCCTTACATGCCGGACAGATCGGCATACCGGATATGTAATTAAACAGCTTTCCACATTTTCTACAATTCCTTACATTCATTTCAAATCCCTCCATTGATCATTTTATTCCTACATCCCTTCACCGATGCAGAGCGCTATGAAATAAACTGCCTTCACTCCATGCCGCTTGAGCTCCATGGCAACGGCATCCAACGTACTCCCTGTCGTGTAAATATCATCGACGAGAATTGTTTTATTTAATTTTACAACATTTGTGGTAATATTGAAAGCCTTTTTCAAATTATTTTGTCTTTCTTGTATGGTAAGTTCTTTTTGCGGCACTGTCTTCCTGACTCTTCTCACCAGATCGCCATACATTCTGATTCCTGTAAGTCTTGATAATTCCGCCGCCACAAGCTCCGCCTGATTGTATCCCCGCTCCCTTTTTCTGGATGCGTGCACCGGAACCGGGACGATGGAGTCCGCATCCATCATGCGAAGTTCATCTGCAAGCTTCCCACAGATATCTCTTGCATAGAACGCTGCATATTCACACCGGTTTCCATATTTAAACCGATAGATGCTCTTTCGCATACTCTGATAGTCATAGAGGGCATAGCCATAGTCATACACATGCCGCCGCTGCCGGCAGTCATGACAGTACTGTGTCATCCCATCCGCAAGCTGTTTCCCGCACCGCCTGCACCGCGGCTCCCTGATATACTGCGGCCTCGTCCTGCACCTGCTGCAGATCAGACCGTCTCCCATCGGAACGATCTCATCACACACCGGACACCGCCGCGGAAACACCATGTTGACCAGCGCCTCTCTCAATCCAAATCCTGATTTCTGATCTCGCATATTCTTTCCTTTAAACCCGTATAGCGCTTCTGTTCGTTTTCGTTCGCAATCATCTGGTTGACCGTCTCCCGGCTCCCGAGTATGGTCACACAGCTCTTCGCGCGCGTCACTCCTGTGTAGAGCAGGTTTCTGTTGAACAACATCTTCGGTCCTGTGAGCAGGGGGATGATCACTGCAGGATACTCGCTCCCCTGCGACTTATGTATCGTGACCGCATAGGCCAGCTCGATCTCATCAAGTCCGGTGATCGGGTACGTGACTCTGCGCAGATCATCGTACTCCACCACAACAGTCTTTGCCGTCTCATTGATCTCCTTTATGATACCAACATCGCCGTTAAACACTCCCTGCCCGCTGTCAACTGCAATGCCGTACTTGCTGACAATCTCCCACTCAAGCTGATAGTTGTTTTTGATCTGCATCACCTTGTCGCCCAGACGGAACACACCGTCGCCATGTGCCAGTTCGAGCTTTTCCGGCGAAGGCGGATTGAGGTACTGCTGCAGAATCCCATTCAATGTCTCCACCCCCAGCGCCCCCTTACGCATCGGGGTGAGCACCTGAATGTCATAAATCCCCGACTTGACATATCGTGGAAGCTTTTCCGTGATCAACAGTATCATATGCTTATAGATCACATTGACATTATCCCGCTCCAGGAAAAAGAAATCCCTGCTCTTATTGTCAAGCTTAATCGCCTTTCCCTCATTAATATAGTGCGCGTTGACTACAATATCACTCTCGCCCGCCTGCCGGAATATCTTTGACAGCACGACAGACGCAACGCAGCCGCTCGCCATCAGATCTTTCAATACCTGCCCCGGTCCGACCGAGGGGAGCTGATTTCTGTCACCAACCATCACCAGTCTCGTTCCCGGTGCGACCGCCTTGAGAAGCGACTGAAACAGATAGATGTCCACCATCGACATCTCATCGATGATCACGACATCCGCCTCCAGCGGATTGAGCTCATTCTTCTCAAAATGCGCAGCTGATGACTGCCTGTCATCCGACATGTCACCGTTCAGCTCCAAAAGCCGGTGAATCGTCTTCGCCTCAAATCCGGTTGCCTCCGTCATGCGCTTGGCGGCCCTGCCGGTAGGCGCGGCCAGGAAGATATCCATGCCCTCCTGCTCAAAATAACGGATAATCATGTTGATCGTGGTCGTCTTTCCGGTTCCAGGTCCACCGGAAAGGATAAAGATGCCATTTTGTACCGCTTCGATCACAGCCTTGCGCTGGAGGACGTCCAGCGCCAGATGACAGCCCTCCTCCAATTTCCTGATCTTTTTTTCAAGTCGGTCCAGCTCCACCTTGGTAAAACGCTCCGCGCCGTCAAACGCCTGCTGGAGCTCGTACAGCATTCTGGCGCAGTTTAGCTCCGCATAGTAAGCGGTCATACCATAGATACATTTCATTTTCTGATTGTCTTCCAGACTTTTTTCCTTGATCACAAGCTTCCTGTCAATCGCAAGATTTGTGATCTGCGGCGCGATCTGCTCCGGTTTCAGCCCCAGCATCTCAGCGGACTTTTCCAGCAGTATTTCCTCCGGCAGAAAAACATGCCCCTCCGTCCCCGCCTGAAGCAGTGTGTATAAAATACCACTTCTGATCCGATAGTCCGAATCGGTGTGAATCCCAATGCGCGACGCGATCTCGTCCGCAATGCGAAATCCGATGCCGGATACATCCTCTGCCAGTTGATACGGATTTTCCTGCATAATTTTGTACAAACCCATGCCATACTGTTTGTAGATCTTGATTGCCAGCGTGTTGGAGATGCCATATTTCTGCAGAAATAGCATGGCATCCCGTGCATCCTTTTTCTCCTCAACCTGCTCCGCAATCTCTCTTGCCTTCCGCTCACTGATTCCCTTGATCTCCGCAAGTCTGTTCGGTTCCTCCTCGATAATTCGAAACGTATCGTCCCCGAAATGCCGCACGATGCGGGCGGCCAGCGCCGCACCGACTCCCTTGATCGCACCGGAACCCAGATAGCGCTCCACCGCGGCTCTATCCTCGGGAGCAATCACCTCGAAGCGCTCTACCTTAAACTGCTTCCCGTAAACCGCGTGCTCGACGTAAGTTCCCTCCGCCTCAATGCTCTCACCCTCGTCGAGATTGGTAAAAATACCGGTACAGGTAATCTCCATCTCCTCCACCTTAAGATTGATCACCCCGTAACCGTTCTGTGCATTTTTGAATATAATATGCTCGACAAACCCCTTCAGTTTTTCCAAACGTATGTTCCTCCACACTATAAAAGCCGACCTGTTCTTTCAAACAAGGTCGACTTTTGTCAATCCTCCGAAAGCGCTCCCGGCTGCACTACCCCAATGCCGTAGTTGCGTTTCATCTGCTCATACAGGATATTTGCCAGTCCAAGTCCATCGCCTTCTGTCACATTGTCACACAACTCCTGCACCGCAAAATCCTTAAAATAATCTACCATCTTGGTCGCATAACCGTCTTCTTCGTCATCTGAAAACACCTTTGTCGTCTCCAGCATCGCGCTGAATACCTGTTCCACAAAATAAGACTCAAACTCCTTGCACGCCTCCTTGAGTTCATCCTCGTCCGCTGCCGTGCTGCTGTTTGTCAGCTTATTCTGGAGTGTCTCCATCTTGCTGTTCGAAGCCTGACTTGTCATATAGTCCGCATACGCAGAACCTACTCCACCGATATTCATATTACACTACCTCCCATTAACGTTTCAACTGGTTCGCCTGCTGAAGCATTTCATCCGAAGTAGTGATCACCTTAGAGTTCATCTCGTAAGCTCTCTGCGCCACAATCAGATTGACCATCTCGTCAGCGATCTGTACGTTGGAGCCTTCCAGATATCCCTGAATCATCTTCGTCCTGGGCAGATTATCATTTTCAGCCTCATTCATCGCCTCACCGCTTGCTGATGTCTCCGAGAGCAGGCTGTCCCCCTCCTTGCTCAGACCGGCCGGATTGTTGAACTGCCAGAGTCCGATCTGAATATCAAGGCTCTGCGGCACTCCTTTATCATCCGGGTAATACAGCATTCCGTCATTGCGGCCAACCGTGATCTTGCTGGTGACAATATCATCATCCTCGAGAATGATCGGTTCGCCCTCCGAGTTCAATACGGGAAGACCGTCTGTCGTCTCCAGCGTGATTCCCTCCGGCCCGATCGCAAACACAAAGTTGCCGTTACGCGTATAATATGTATTCCCGTCTGCGCCCCTGATACCGAAAAAGCCTCGTCCGTTCAGCGCAAAATCCGCCGGTCCCTGCGTCTCGAGCAGGTTTCCATCCGTAAAGATCGACTTGATCGAGGAATTTCTGACGCCCAGTCCTACCTCCGCGCCGATCGGTTTATTCTCCCCGTTTGCAGTAGTAGTCCTTGTCTGTATTGTCTGATATAAAAGTGATTTAAACTCCATAACCTCCGACTTGTAGCCTGTCGTGTTTACATTTGCGAGGTTATTGGCAATATTGTCTACGTTTAACTGCTGCGCAATCATACCTGTTGCGCCTGTCCATAATGACCGTACCATTTATCCTTCCCCCTTACTTATTACTTATACTCTGCTGAGAGACATTGTCTTCTCAAGTGTGTCGTCAAAAGTAGTCAGCATCTTCTGGTTTGACTCATACTGCCTCGAGATCGTTATCATATTTACCATTTCCTTGACAACGTTCGCATTCGACATCTCGAGATATCCCTGATGGATCTCCGGATTCTCCACGTCGATCTCCACTGCACCTTCCTTGGCATCCCACATTGTCTCACCATAGTGCGTCAGATAATTGGTATCTTCAAAATCTGATATTTTGAGGCTCGCCACAAGTCTGTCATCCTGATAAATATCTCCATTCCTGTCAAACACTGTGGTGCCCGCCGTTGTAGAGAGCTGGATTCTGCCATTCTCACCGAGGACATAATCGCCATCCTTCGTCACCAGATAGCCGTCCTTTGTGATGGTAAACCCGCCATCCCTTGTATATTTTGTAGAGGTCTCGCCCGATTTGCTGGTAAACTCAATATTGAAAAAACCTCTCTCTCCGAGCGCAAGATCATACGTATTGCCTGTATCCCTGAGTGAACCCTGCGAGAAGTCTGTGTAAGTCTCCCCGATCTTCACCCCGAGGCTCATATTTCCAAGCCTCTTCGGCGTGTTTGGACGCTCTGTCCAGTCCTTGATTTTCACTGCCATCACTTCCGAGTACGCCTGGCTCGTAGAACCTTCCTTCTTAAAACCTGTCGTGTCTGCGTTTGCCAGATTGTTCGACATGATATCCATTCTGTACTGTTCATTCAACATACCAGTGTATGATGTGTATAGACCTCTAAGCATAAGTCCCTCCTAAACTGTTACAATGACTTGACATTTTCCGGCCAGCACTGTCAGGAGAAGCATAGTCTGTCGATCACTCATCCCTGCCGCCTGCGAGGAACTCCACATACTTGCCCGTGCCGATCGCCACCGCGGTCATAGGATCTTCTGCAGTCATCGTGTTGATACCTGTCCGCGACTCGATCAGATCCTCCAGTCCGCAGAGCAGACTACCGCCTCCAGTGAGGACAATCCCCCTGTCAGCGATATCAGCCGCCAGCTCGGGCGGAGTCTTCTCGAGAACACTGTGGATCGTATCGATGATCTGTGAGGTCGTCTCACGAAGAGCCTCCTCCGTCTCCTCCGAGGAAACACGGATGGTCTTTGGGAGACCTGTGACAAGATTGCGCCCTCTCACGTCCATATAATCAACTTCTGCTCTCTTAAATGCTGAACCGATTTTAATCTTTATGTCTTCTGCTGTTCTCTCACCAATCAAAAGATTGTGTTTTTTTCTCATATATCTGACGATGGCTTCATCGAAATCATCGCCTGCGACCTTGATCGACGCACTGACTACCGTACCGCCAAGTGAAATCACCGCAATGTCGGAGGTGCCTCCGCCGATATCCACGATCATATTTCCGCATGGCTTCGAGATATCAATCCCCGCACCGATTGCTGCAGCGATCGGCTCCTCGATGATCTTGACATCCCTCGCGCCCGCCTGGTACGTAGCATCCTCAACCGCCTTCTTCTCCACCTCTGTGACACCGCTCGGCACACATACAGCGATAATCGGCTTCCGAAACGTCTTTCTGCCCAGCGCTTTCTGGATAAAGTGCTTCATCATCTGCTCTGTCACTTTATAATCGGAAATAACACCCTGCCTGAGCGGTCTGACGGCCACTATGTTTCCCGGCGTTCTCCCGAGCATCAGCCGCGCATCCTCACCGATGGCTTTTATTTTCTGTGTATCCCTGTCAAAAGCAACAACAGAAGGTTCTTTCAGAACGACACCTTTCCCTCTGATGTAAACTAATATACTCGCGGTTCCAAGATCAATTCCAATATCTGTGTATTGCATGGCCGTATGCCCCTTTCTTTGAATCAAATTTGTAAAATCAAGTCATTTATCGTCAGCCCTGTAGCTTATTCTTCCGTTAACTTAGTATTCCCATTACAGTTATATCTATTATATCTGCGAAAGCATACTGTAACTAAGCCATTATAACCTAATTTAACCATTTTTCAAAGGGTTTTCACACTTTTTTTACAATAAAAAATTTTGGAACCTCAAATAGTGCCGTCAAAGTGGTTTACAGTAACTATATCGGCCGCTTTTTCACAATACTTTAGTTATTTTCAAAATATTATGTAAATTTATTATATTATCCGACAATTAATTTGTAAAGTGTTTTTTGTGCAAAACAAGTATAAATTTTATGAAAAAATTTATGAAAAAAATCGAGTATGGGAAAAACCTTTCCCATACTCGTGCGCCGGGCACCCGTCAGCCTTAGCTGACATATTTCCTTTGGGTGCCCGTGTGCATAAAAAAACTGTCACAAATCAATCCCGACTGTGACAGTTCCTAAGCGGCCAGCCTTTGCGACCACCCGTATCATATGTCCTGCGATTATGCCTCCGCGTCTGCATACGTACTTCCTGCATACGTGCCATCCGCGGCAGCCGATGCCATCGTACATCTTCCGTCAAACGCAGCGCCCTCATCGATGACAAGGGAACCTGCTGTGATATTCCCTGCAATCTTTCCCGTGGACAACAGCTCCAGCTTTCCCTGCACTGTGATATCGCCATCCACCCTCCCGGATATGATCACGCTCTGCGCGGTGATATTTCCCTTGACCTGACCTTCTGCGCTGAGAATCAGCTTCTTCTCACAGGAACAGTTTCCATTGATCACGCCGTCGATGCGAATCGTCTCCGCCGAGGTCAGATCACCGTCAAAGGTGGTCTCCTTTCCGATCAGCGTGCTGACCTTCTCCCGTCCGTCATCTGCATACGCAGAATTTTTGTTTTTTCCCAACATGAAATCCTCCTTCTAACCTTTCGCTTCCAGCACCAGCAGCGGATCGATCATCTGCTCATTATAAATGACCTGATAATCAAACTGCGTATCGTTTCCATTAATGATCATCAATGTGTCGCGGCTCTGCACCTGCTGTCCCATCTCCACCTGCACATCGGTCTCCTGTCTGGACATATAACGCGATCGATAGCCATTCCCATGATCCACTTCTATGATGATCGGATATGTATCGTCAGAGCCAACTGAGGCGACCGTCCCATCTCCCGCGGCAGTGATGCGGTCCTCCTGCTGAGCGCTGATTGAGATATAGGGGTGCTCCTCCGAATACGGCTCCATCAAAAGTCCTCCCGCTGTACAGGGATACTGACTCGGAACAGATGTATCCTTCTGGGGCGCCTCTTCTGTACTTTCTTTCTCCTGCGTCATCTCCGCCATCTCAGACTTTACCAGCTCAGCCTGCTTATATAGTTCGTTCTCTTCTGTAAGAGCAGTATTCTGGGCGCTTAAAGCTTCTTTTTCACTCTCCAGCTGCCTCACCTGCTGCTCGCTCGATGTCAGCTTCCGACGAAGCTCAGACTCGCTTTTGTAATGTGTTCCCGACCGATATATGCTCCACGCCAGTGTGATACAGATCAACAGCATCAGAACAATGATCATCCGCAGAGTCTTTAGTGAGAGATAAAACTGCCTGGTATCTTTTCCCGTATTGGAGACAAGTAGAAGAGAAAAAGATTCCTTGCGCTTGTGTTTTTGCTGATTCATAAGAATCTCCCTTCCGCAAACAATATTGAATTTTTTAAATCCACGTTTTCTCACGAGCGACTACAATTGCAACTATTACAACTATGTTACAATTCTATCACAAATCTGCAAAATGTCAAACGTATTCTTCGTTGCTGCGAAAACCATCAAATTTTCAGAGATTCTCTTGCCGCACTCTAATCACCTGATTCTGCTGCAATCGTCATGTGCCACCCCCGTCAATACACATCACTTTGTCCCTGCATCAATATCCTGTTCTTAATAAAATGAAAATACACATTTCCCATCACCATGTACATACCGCCAAGCACAAGCATAAATGCTATATTCGAAAAAGTGGCGTCATACCTGTCATAAACCAGGATGCTTCTACAGACCTTCACCCCATAATAAAGCGGCGACAGGCAGCACAGATTCCGAGCGTATGGAAGCAGCTGTTCCTTGGGAAAATAGATTTCGCTAAACAGCAGCAGCAGACTTTCCACCAAACCGCATATTCCGATAATATTGCGCTTATGCAGCCCGATAATGCCAATTAAATATCCGATTCCACTAAGCGCAATACAAATCAAAAAATACACCAATGAACATTTCAACCACACTCCTAACGTCAACCGTTCTGGCATAAACAGGAAAAACAAGAAAAAAAATACTATCTGAAAACGAAAGTATCCTATCCCGCACCAATATAAAATTCTCCCCAAAAACAAATAAAACGGCTGAAACACAGAGCCGATTGTCGTATGCAACGTGCCAAACCTGCGCTCAGAAGAAACCAGCGTCGAAATCCCTCCGACACAGGCGTCCACCGCCGTAAAACAAATCGAACCACTGACATAATACCTGATATCCAAATCGCTGATATAGTCGGCTGCCATGACATAAAATATGGCACTCAAAACCGGTAATATTATATTTTCCAAAATCATATTCATCTTTGGAAGCCACTTAATATGAATTTTGTACGTAAAAACGAAATTGTAATAGATGATCTTTAAATTTGCTGCCAGTCTCATATCCCATATCTCTCCTAATAAACATCAATTGTCCCCTTTACAAGCGCCTGTCTCCTCGTATATGCAAGTATCATACCCGTAAGCAGACTCAAAAAGAGGATGGCGCCTAAGCATCGCCCCACACTTTTGAGAAGCTCTTCTGTCTTTCCAGTAAGCGCTATTCTAAAAATATCAAACGCATGTGATGACGGTATCCATCCAGAAATCCATCTGATACAGACAGGCAGTTTTTCCACTGGTACAAGCAGGCCGCTCAATATAAAAAACGGATATCCGATAACATTCATTATCCCTCGTGCCGACCTTGTGTAAAGTAAGACTGCGGCGAGCAGTACACTAATCACGGCAATCGATATCATGAACAAAAAATACGCCGCCATAAACCATAGCATGACCTTCCACTCCAGCGTATACGGATGAATCCAGTATGTCGCGCCAAAAACTACCAAAATGATTGGTATGTTAAATATCACGCTGCCCAATGCCTCCGAAAACAGAATGAACTGCGTATAAAACGGTGACAGCAAAATATTTCCCAATGTTCCATTCACTTTTTCATCAATCACCATATATGCACACTCAAAAATATTCACAGACCAAAGTATCATCACCGATACGCCCGCGAGAATAATCATGATATCCTGATTTTTATTCATCAGACAAAACGTAACTGTCGTTACGCATGGCGACAAAATATATTCATACAGATAATTTTGGGAAACTTGTTTATTGCGCCATGCTTTTTTTATGCACATACCCATCATTCCAAATATCGACATCTCAAAAGTTCCTCGTTTCCTGCTTTTCCAACGAATCAATAAAATCTATATATATTTTTTCCAGATCTGCCTGTTCAAAGCTAATATCAATCACATCATCTGAAAACGGACGCACATAAAGTTCAATCAGTTCCTCGGAGGTGGTTCCTTTTCCGGTCAGGATCATCTCCTCGCCGTTTTCTGTCAGTTTTACCTGCTTCCCAGTCTGCATACCAGTCTTTTGTAAATTTTCTATGGTATGCGCCGTCCTGCGCAGACGTATATTGCAATATATTTCTTTTTGCATCATATTTTTAAAATACGCTATGTCGCCATCAAATTTTTTCTCCCCATGAAACAGAATTAATATCCTGTCACTTAAATTCTCTACCTCATTCATCATATGGCTTGTGACCAGAATCAGCCGCCTTTGCTCCTTTGCCATGCTTTTAATGACATTCCGCGTCTTTCTGGCCGACAGCGGGTCCATGCCTGCCGTCGGCTCGTCCAGAAAAATAACCTGGGCATCTGTCAGCAGGGCATTAATAATATGCAGCTTCTGCTTCATTCCCCGCGAATAATTTTCAACCCTGACATTAATGGCATCATTCAACTCAAATATCTCAAAATATTTTTCTATTTTTGCTTTCAGATCTTTTCCAAAAACACCTTTTAATGCCGCCAGATAATTCGCGTTCTCGCGTCCGGTCAGACGGTTATATAATCCCCTCTCCCCTCCTAACGTGTAACTTGTCCTAGAGCGGTACTCTCTAATATTTTGATGGATATCCTGTCCATTGTACAGAATCTTTCCCTCGGAGGGATACAGCAGGGAGGACAGGCATTTAATCAGTGTTGTTTTTCCCGCCCCATTATGTCCCAGAAGGGAGACAATCTCATCATCCTGCAATTCAAAATCAATATCCTTCAACGCGCAAAACCGCTTTTTATCCCTCCCTTCATAATACTTTGTCAAGTGACTGATTTGCAACATATTATGCCCTCTCTTTTCCTATTAGCCTACTGATAGATTAATATTTCTTTTCCTTTGATTGCTTCTATAAATGACTGAATATACTCCCTATCTATCTCAGATGCACTCATTTCCCCGTTTCCCAATGCATCACATATACCATCTATATCCAAAAATGTATCACTGACACTCTCTAAAATTCGATACGCGTCATCATTAACATTATACGTTTTCTCGTTATTTAAATCAATGACATATTTGCTGCCCTCAAATTTTTGTATAATTACATCCTCTGCAAGTTTATATTTCATTTTCTACCTCCTCATCTCCAGCAATATGGATCTGTTTCCATATAATCTCCAGTCATCGCAAAAGCCATTGCGCGACACCCTCCACACTTATCACGATCCTTACAAACTCCGCACTTTCCTTTCAGGTTTTCTTTTTGTCTTATATCCCACAGTATTTTAGAACCATACCATATTTAATATACCATTTTACGACAAATAGCGCCATGTCAAAACCGGAAAATTATTTTTTCCGGTTTTGACATGGCGCTATTGCAAATGGCATGGTATGATAAAACCAATAATTAAATTTAGGATGTTTTTACAAATGAAAAATAAAAATAACTTTCGTGTTTTCAAAAGAGTAACCGCTCTTGTCCTGGCACTCACAATCTTCTCTGTCATTCCACAGTATCGCCGCTGTGATGAAAAACCTGTTGACCAAATTTCTATTCATTCCATTATACCTTCCCCGAAATATCTTTTAAAATAATCAGATATCTTCATTTGATTATGTTTATCTTTTCTTGCAGCAGCAATATAGTATGCCTGCTGCATTTTTCTTTTTGCTTCTAATAACTCCTGTTTTCTTCTTTGGTTATCCCTTACTCTATCAGATAATTGTATTTGATTCCATGCTACACTGACTAACAATTCCACTAATGCATGTGCATAACCAAGATCAACTGCCATTTCCAAACCTTTCTCAGCATTTAGCAAAGCTTCCTCATATTTTTCTTGTTTTTCTAACGGGAATGACAGATTTGCCAATGTAATCAATTTCAGCTCCTTCGCATTTTTTATATCCATATATCCCGCATCCAGGCTCCTTATGATCGTCTCATATACATGAATCGCTTTATCCATCTCGCGCATATCATAATATGTATTTCCAATCTCCATAAGAATCAGTATCTCCTGCTCTCTATATGGATATACGATGTCGCGTTTCTCTCCCCACAGGTAACACACATAATCAGGGATTGTCATCTCCATAGCCTCGCCAAGCTGCCGCATATGCTCCTGCGCCCCGATTTTTCCCATATCATAATCCAACAGGGATTCTACCCGTTTCAGATATTGTCTGTCCGTCACAAAATCTGATATCTTCTCCCTGATTCGCATTAGATAGCGCTCCGCTGTATGATAATCCCGCTTTGCCATAGCATCCTCAAACAAAGAGTACTCTTCCAGCAGAGACATATCTTTTCCCATGCAGACTACGCAGTTGTTGTGCACTCCGCGCCCCATCTTTTCCATAAGCCGCCTATACGTATCAGGCTTGATCCTGTGTCTGTTGTTCTCAATGTGGGACAGCGTCTGTACCGCACAGATTCCGTCGCACAACTCTTCCTGCGACATGCCGACCGCATTTCGTGTCAGCCGGATCACATCGCCTGCCCTGTAATTTGCCATTTCAATTTCTCCTCGCAGAACCGCCTGATTCTTTCCATCTGCTGCATATCTCCAAAGACTTCACAGATACTGTACGCCATCAGGCATTCCCTCTGAATTTCCCTCCCCAACGCCGCCGTACCATATCGGCGCATCAGTGCCTGCGCCCTGAGAAAATGCAGCCGGTCCAGACCGCCAATCTCCCTTCCCTGCGCGAGAAAATTGATTCCCTGATCGATATAAGCCAGCTCCTTGTCCAAATCCTGCAGCCTCTGTTCCAATTCAATCAGCTCCATGAGAATCCGATACCCTGTCCTCTGTTTTCTGTGCTCTGTATAGTAGTGATCCACATGATGAAACAAATCTAACAGCAATTCCTCCGCCCAGATGTCTCCATAATTTTTCCCATAGTGAATCACACTCAGTATGAGTCCGGTCTCTGTCGCTGTATACAACTGTTTTCCACCGTTTCTGCCCGGCGCGAACGCGGGCTTTGTCAGATGCAGCGCCCGGAGCGCATTTTCACACAACCGCACCTGCTCATCCCGCTGACTGCATTGGGCGCTTTCGCCGTTCTCCAACTGTTCCGCCGCCATCATAACTTCCTGATAACAGCAGAACTGTTCGTGCAGCCTTGGCGCATTGTTCTTCATGGCGCGGTATGCGGCCAGCTTTTCCCGCACTCTGTCACACTCCCTATGCTTCATATGCTGTCTGATAGATTCCCTCGCGCGCCACAATACATAGTCCTCATCATTTAAAAGCAGCTCAAACTGGTCTGTCTCTTTTCCAATCCGCTCTAATAGTTGACTGCTCGTCAGAGAATCCACGCATCTGATTCCCCGCTCCAAACGGGACAGTTTGGCCTTAGAGCAGATGCCGTCACATACCTGCTCCATAGTCAAATTGTACCTGTTCCTATAATAACATAATATAACGCCTGCGGAATTGACTTCCTCAATACAGTCATCATGTTCTGCAGAAGTATTTTTCTCTGCTGTGTGCGGCACCCCGCTCCCTCCTAAATATTCCTAAACTGCTGTACTTCCACTTTCAGTTCGTCTGAGATCTCTTTGTTGCCTTCCGCAATACCCCTGATGCCTGCCAGCAATTCCACGAGCTGCGAGGTATTGTCCGCGACGACGGTAACTCCCTGTGCATTCTCGTCCACGGCCGTATTGATACCATCGATTCCCTCCGTAATCTGTGAGATGGTTGCTTCCAGCTCTCTGGAACTTTCATTGAATTCACCCAGCATATTGTCCATGCTGTCCACATCATCATGATACTGGTTGGCAATCCCAACAAACTTGTCATAGTCCACAAGCACAGTCGTATCAATGAAATTCAGCATCTCATTGGCATTCTTGGCCAGTTCCCCCACTGCCTGTGTCACCGCAACACTGATATTCTGAATATTGTTTGCCGTATCACGGCTGTTATCCGCAAGCACACGGATCTCATCGGCAACGACAGCAAACCCTTTGCCTGCCTCCCCTGCACGCGCCGCCTCAATCGAGGCATTCAGCGCCAACAGATTTGTCTGGCTGGAGATGCTCAGTATCTCACTTGTCAGACTATTGATCTTCTCGACACTCCGGCTGTTCTCGATTGCCGCCTCCAGAAGCTCCCTGTTGGAACTCATCATTCCAATCGTCGTGTTCTTGCTGTCTGACGCCTCCGCACGGAATCTCTGTGCCTTACTCTTGATCTCCCCGGCAAATCCGGTTCCTTCCTCTGCCCTGCCGCGCATATCTTTCGCAAGCCCCAGCACATTCTGGGACCCCTGCGTGATCTGGTCAAGCGTCGCGGAAATTTCTTCCATACTTGCCGACATCTGCTGCATAGTCGCAGACACATCCCCGGCGCTTGATTCCGATTTCCTGATATTCGTATTGATGTCTCCCACATGCGCTTCCATATTCACAGAACTGGTCTGAATCTTCTTCATAATCGTATGGAGCTGATCTATAAAATTATTCACTCCGTTCACCAGCTGCCCTACCTCATCCTGCGACCGCACGCGGATTCTCTTCGTCAGATCGCCGCTGCCATCCTCAATCGCGCTGATCATCTGATTCAGCTGTAATGTCGCATCCCTGGCGGGTTTTATAACAGACAGACTGATCACAAGAATCATCAGCACCATCACTGCCACAAAAACAGCGCTGATCGCCACGGAAACTGTATAAAACAATGTAGCCGCCTGTACCTGGTCGTCCGCCAGCGACTCCGCAGCAAGGCTGAGATTTTCGGCAAAAGCGGACTGATGTTCCTGCATATTCATTACAAGATCCCGCAGTTTTGAATTCGTCGCTGCAGCGCCGGCTTTGTCCCCCGACTAATAAAGCGCTGCAACCTGGCTGATGTTGTCTCTGACAAGTGCGTACTGGCTCTCGTACTCCTGTAGCAGCTGCGTCAGCTGTGCGTCAGCTAAACCTGCGCACAGATCATCCATCGTGGCAAAAGCGGAATCGATCGTCTCCAATATAGACGGCACACTGCCCGCGATCCCCGCAACGCTCTGCTCATCCGGCAGCAATACGATGAGATTCCCATACAGTCTGGCCTCCGTTACATTATGCGTAACGATTTCATTTTCCTCAAGCAGCTCCATATAAGTGCTTGAGATCACCCTCACTGCATTTCTTCCTTTTTAAATCCCTTGTGATGAAAAAAATACATTCACCAGAAAAATAACCAGCAAAACTGCAAGCATCGAATAAACTTTAGTACTAATGTGTTTTCTCAATTTGAATCATCCTCTCTTGTGTGTTTTATTTTAGTAATTCGGTCATGTTCAAATACGAGCCATAACTTGAACCGGCGGTTTCAAATTTCTCTGGCAGCTCATTTCTGCACACTTTCCACATCACATTGTATCATACTGCGGCCTGAATTTACAGTTTTTTTATAAAATTGTCTGCGTATCTTTATGTTTTTTACTGACTTTTTTTTCCTTTCCCCTATCCAGCATTCTCTTCACATAGATTCCCGTGTAGGAGTCCGGGCATTTTGCGATGTGCTCCGGCGTTCCTTGCGCTATCACCGTGCCGCCGCCGTCACCGCCCTCCGGCCCGATGTCGATGATGTAGTCCGCGGTCTTGATCACGTCAAGATTGTGCTCGATGACGATCACTGTGTTGCCGCCCTCCGCGAGACGCTGCAGGATCTCGACAAGCTTATGGACATCGGCAAAATGAAGCCCTGTCGTGGGCTCGTCCAGAATATAGATCGTCTTGCCCGTACTTCTGCGGCTGAGCTCCGTCGCGAGCTTGATGCGCTGCGCCTCGCCTCCCGAGAGCGTTGTCGAAGGTTGTCCGAGCTTTATATAAGACAGCCCCACATCATAGAGCGTCTCGATCTTTCTTTTAATGGAAGGAACCGGTTCAAAAAATGTCATCGCCTCCTCGACCGTCATGTCCAGTACATCGTAGATGCTTTTGCCCTTGTATTTCACGTCGAGCGTCTCCCGGTTATAGCGCTTTCCCTGACAGACCTCACAGGGCACATACACGTCCGGCAGGAAATGCATCTCGATCTTGATGATGCCGTCGCCGCCGCACGCCTCGCACCGTCCGCCTTTGACGTTAAAACTAAAGCGCCCCTTGCTGTATCCCTTTGCCTTCGCATCGACAGTAGAGGCAAACAGATCCCTGATCTGGTCAAACACGCCGGTGTAGGTCGCCGGATTGGAGCGCGGCGTCCTGCCAATCGGCGACTGGTCGATGGCGATCACCTTGTCGAGCTGCTCCACCCCTTCTATTTTCTTGAATTTTCCGGGTATGGTGCGTGCTCTGTTTAATTTTTTCGCCAGATATTTGTACAGGATCTCATTGACCAGCGAGGATTTTCCGGAACCGGACACGCCGGTCACACAGGTGAACACACCGAGCGGGAACTTCACATCGATATTTTTAAGGTTGTTCTCCGCCGCCCCTTTTACCGTGAGCCAGCCCGTCGGCTTTCTCCTGCTCCCCGGCACCGGAATCTGTATCTTTCCGCTCAGATATTGTCCTGTGATGGACTCCGGCACCTGCATGATCTCCTGCGCCGTCCCCTGCGCGATCACTTCCCCGCCGTGCTCCCCGGCGCCGGGGCCGATGTCGATCACATGATCTGCCGCCAGCATGGTATCCTCGTCATGCTCCACCACAAGGAGCGTATTGCCAAGCCCCTGGAGATTGCGCAGGGCCGCCAGCAGCTTGTCATTGTCCCGCTGATGCAGCCCGATGCTCGGCTCGTCCAGGATATAACACACGCCGACAAGACCGGAACCAATCTGCGTCGCCAGGCGAATACGCTGCGCCTCGCCGCCAGACAGGGAAGCCGTTCCCCTCGACAGACATAAATATTCCAGCCCGACACTCGCAAGGAAGCCCACACGCGCGCGAATCTCCTTCAGGATGCGCTTTCCGATCAGCTGCTGCTGCTTTGTCAGCTCCATCGTGTCCAGAAAGCTGTAAAGGTTCGTGATCGACATGGAGGTAATCTCATAGATATTCTTATCGCAGACCGTCACTGCCAGGGAGGTCTTTTTCAGACGCCTGCCGCCGCATTCCTTGCAGGGCGTGATGCGCATAAACGTCTCGTACTCCTGTTTGATCGTCTCGGACGAGGTTTCGCGGTATCTGCGCTCCACGTTTTTGATCAGTCCCTCAAATGCCACAGGATACGTCCCTTCCCCGCGCTGTCCCTTGTAATGGACAGTCACTTCCTTCCCCTTTGTTCCATTTACAAGCACATCTTTTACCTTGTCGGACAGCTCCTCGAACGGCGTGTCAAGAGAAAATTTGTACTCCTTGCACAGTGCCTGCAGAATCGCATTCGTAAAGCTTCCCTTGTCTGCGCACGACTGCCATCCCACGACCGTAATCGCCCCCTGGTTGATGCTGAGGCTCTTGTCCGGTATGATCAGGTCGATGTCAAACTCCATCTTGTACCCAAGCCCGAAACACTCCGGGCAGGCGCCAAATGGATTGTTGAATGAAAAGCTTCTCGGTTCCACCTCATCGATGCTGATATTGCAGTCAGGGCAGGCAAAGCTGTCGGAGAAATTCATCATCTCACCGCCGATCACATCAACCATCAGCAGCCCGTCGGAGAGCGCCATGACATTCTCGATCGAGTCAGTCAGCCTCCTCTCGATACCCTCCTTAACTGCAATTCTGTCCACAATAATCTCGATATTGTGTTTGATATTTTTCTCGAGCTTGATCTCCTCAGACAGGTCATACAGGTTTCCGTCAATGCGGACACGCACATATCCGCTTTTTTTTGCGCGGTCAAGCACTTTGGCATGCTCACCCTTCCGGCCACGCACCACCGGCGCGAGAAGCTGAAGCTTCGTGCCCTGTGGCAGCTCCATGATCTGATCGACCATCTGGTCCACAGTCTGACGCCTGATCTCCCTGCCGCAGTTCGGACAGTGCGGTATCCCGATTCTCGCGTATAACAGCCTGAAATAGTCATAGATTTCCGTCACAGTGCCCACTGTCGAGCGCGGGTTGCGGTTCGTGGATTTCTGATCGATCGAGATGGCCGGCGACAGGCCGTCTATACGCTCCACGTTCGGCTTTTCCATCTGTCCCAAGAACTGTCTGGCATAGGAGGACAGCGACTCCATATACCGCCTCTGTCCCTCCGCATAGATCGTGTCAAACGCCAGGGAAGACTTGCCGGAACCGGACAAGCCTGTCAGCACGACAAACTTGTTTCTGGGAATATCCAGATCGATATTTTTCAGATTGTGCTCATTTGCACCGCGGATCTTGATGACCTCTCCCTTGGGAAGCATTTTTAGTTGTTCTCTGTCCATCTTTGTACCATACCTTTCTATATATACAATATACATTCAAAGCCCGCCTGTCATCTCCTGCAGTTGCTTTTTGAGCTCCATCATCTTGTCGCGCAGCTCCATCGCCGCCTCAAAGTTGAGATCGGCTGCCGCCTTGCGCATATTTTTCTCTACGGTGTCGATCAGCTTTTTCAGTTCCTTCTCATTCATGGACTCAGGATCTTTTGCAAACTTCTGCTCTTCCTTCGCCACGGCCTTCGAAATGCTGATCAGATCACGCACGGCCTTCCTGATCGTCTGCGGGGTAATGCCGTGCTCCTCGTTATATTTCTGCTGGATCGCGCGCCTCCTCGCCGTCTCGTCCAGCGTCACCTGCATCGAGTCCGTGATCGTGTCGGCATACATGACCACATGTCCCTCCGCATTTCTCGCCGCGCGTCCGACTGTCTGTATCAGTGAAGTCGCGGAGCGCAAAAATCCCTCCTTGTCCGCGTCGAGGATCGCCACGAGCGATATCTCAGGAATATCAAGTCCCTCGCGCAGCAGATTGATTCCGACAAGCACATCAAACACATCAAGACGCATATCGCGGATGATCTCGGCACGTTCGAGCGTATCAATGTCCGAGTGCAGATACTTTACACGCACGCCCACCTCAGACATATATTTTGTCAGGTCCTCCGCCATGCGCTTTGTCAGCGTCGTCACCAGCACCTTATTGTGCTTTTCCGTCTCCGCGTTAATCCTCGTGATCAGATCATCAATCTGTCCCTCGACAGGATGAATCTCAATCTCCGGATCAAGCAGACCTGTCGGTCGGATGATCTGCTCGGCGCGCAATAGCTCATGCTGTTCTTCATACTGATTTGGCGTCGCGGACACGAAGAGCATCTGGTCGATCTTTTCCTCAAACTCGTCAAAGCGCAGCGGCCTGTTGTCAAGCGCGGACGGAAGCCGGAAACCGTACTCCACGAGCGTATTTTTCCGCGAACGATCACCGGCATACATCCCGCGAATCTGCGGAATCGTCATGTGCGACTCATCGATAATAATCAGAAAATCGTCGGTAAAGAAATCCATCAGACAGTACGGCGGCTCCCCCTCCTTCGTCCCGTTCAGATGCCTTGAATAATTCTCAATGCCCGAACAAAAGCCTGTCTCGCGGAGCATCTCGATGTCAAAGTTGGTCCGCTCCGAGATGCGCTGCGCTTCCAGCAGCTTGTCCTCGCTCTTAAAATAGCGCACGCGCTCCTTCATCTCCGCCTCGATGGCGTCGCATGCCTTCGCAATCCGCTCCGGCGCCACGACATAGTGTGACGCCGGGAAAATCGTGACGTGCTCCAGTGTGGAATTGACCTTGTTGGTGACCGGATCAACCTCCGCAATCCGGTCGATCTCATCCCCGAAAAATTCCACCCGTATCCAGTAATCGCCGCCCTGCGCAGGATGAATGTCCACAACATCGCCGTGCACACGGAAACGCCCTCTGTCGAGCTCCATGTCATTGCGGTCGTACTGCATCTCGATCAGGGAGCGAAGCACCTCGTCCCTGTCCTTTGTCATGCCCGGCCGCAGGGAGAGCATCATTCCCTGATACTCGTCAGGACTTCCCAGACCATAGATACAGGAAACACTGGCAACGACGACCACGTCTCTGCGTTCTGTAAGGGATGCCGTCGCGGACAGTCTCAGCTTGTCAATCTCATCATTCACCGCGGAATCCTTCGCAATATAGGTATCCGATGACGGGATATAAGCCTCCGGCTGGTAATAATCGTAGTAGGACACAAAATATTCTACCGCGTTTTCCGGGAAAAATTCCTTGAACTCGCCGTAGAGCTGCCCTGCGAGCGTCTTGTTGTGCGCAATCACCAGAGTCGGCTTCTGTAATGCCTGTATGATGTTTGCCATCGTGAAGGTCTTGCCGGAACCTGTCACGCCCAGCAATGTCTGGAACTGGTTGCCTTCCTGAAAGCCCTTTACAAGCTCCGCGATCGCCTCCGGCTGATCGCCCGTGGGCTGGTATTCACTGTGCAGTTTGAACAACATAGGACATAATCACCTCCGTAAACAAATGCGAATATATATTCGCAGATCAAAAGTACTTTTGATTATAACACACAGACGTAAATTTGTACAGAGAAAAGAAGATATTTTCGGAACTTTTGTTTGTGCAAATTTTCTCCATTCCACGCCAAAAGGAAAGTATCTCCACCTTTAATGGAAATACTTTCCTCTGCATAAAAACTTTTTATATTACATCAAATTCATTATCTTATACAAGCTGCTTGCCATACTGCTTTAAATACGCCTTTGCCTTTTCTAAGGTCAGACCTATTTTTTCCTGCATCTGTTTTATTATTTCCTCATCACTAAGTCCATACTCCTGTCCCATTTCAACAGCCATTCTTGCTGCTCCCTGTGTTGCTCCCTGTGCTGCTCCCACACGCATTAATCTTTCAGATTCCGTTTCAATGATGGTTCCACCCATAACATTCACCAACCTTTCTTCATTCTTATTTCCATTTGTAATATGCGTAATGATAGTGTTTACAAATCCTTTCATGTCTATCAGCTCATCATCTGATAATTCGCCCTCCTGATGCAGGTGCACCAGTTCATCCCTGAAATATGTCAGCTCCTCTACCACTTTTTCAATATTGCCCTCCGATGCGATTTCTTTTTCATATCTGGCAATATAGAACGGGATATAAGGGAACAGCCTTTTTTCAACAATTTTTTCCTTTGTAAAATCCGCTAAGATTACATTGTCCGATTGATAGTCCACCATCTGCCCATCTGGAAAGGTAAAGGTAATCGTTGTTGTTTTATATCAAAAAGGGACAGTTTCACACATAGCTTTCCGATCTTTCGATCTTATTATAACAGAAAATTCAATAACCCGCATCTTTTTTTGACGGATTTTATTCTGCCAGTGTCTAATAATTGACCTTCTTCACAGTCAATACAGCAGAGCAAACTTTGCAAGCGCCCGCGCAAATACTTCCCTGCCTACCGCTTTACGGTATATACTGTTCACTCAAGGTAAATGTCACCTCGTACTCCCCATCACTATTGTACAGCATCAACTGATATGACGAACCATCGTATACTGCGCAGATGTAATACGTTTCCGGAGAGGCCGAATCATATCCTTCGCTCTCCCAGCGAAACTCATTAGCGCCCATATAATACAATTTTCCGGTGTCTTCCATTCCCCTGAACGTTGTCGTGATGTATCCACATTCCGGTTCCTGTGATCCATCCGAATAAAGGCCAAACCACAATTCCGTATCCATCCAGCCGCCGTCGTAGAGTCCTCCCCAGTACATGTAATCCGTGTAGTATTCGTCCTCGTCCATATAAAGCTGATCCAAAGAAATTCCCTCATCTTCATCCTCCATGTCAGCCTCATGCTCTGCAGGCTGATAAGTAACAATTTCTTCCCTTGCCGTATCCGCAGCTAAGGTTTCAACCCACTCATCCGTATAGAGACACACACCGTACACTCCGTCCAGCTTATCATTATTTTCGAAATCCACGGTGATAAGGTCGATTCTATAATCCTCCTTCTCCCGTACATTCGACGACCACTCAGCGTCATCATGTTTCTCCCCAAATGCAGTCAGCTCCAAAAAACGAAAATTGACATCCTCGCCGTCTTCAAATTCTTCTTGAACCATGTAATCCTCCCCAGTAGGTATTTCGCCAAAATATACGTCATCATAGTAAAATCCACTATGCTTGCTCCCATAGACTCCAAATGAATACCCATTCCCTGGGTATCTTTCATATAAAATATCCACAACACGCTCCAAAGACTTATCCAGTTTTTTCTGGTTATATGTACACTCACTCGCGTAGAATTGGATGTATATTACTTTCCCGGTTTCTTTGCTGTAAGTTACATGATCTATGCCGCCAAACTCATCATTATAATAGTTATAATAGTCATCGCCAGTTATCCTGTTTTGAATGACATCCGGTTCTCCAAACTCCAATTCGACATCTTCCTGTGTCATATCCAAAAAACGTGTTATCGGAAAACCACCGGCCAGCAATTCGTCAGGATACTCTACAAGATCAGGCAGGTTAAAAGGTAATATGATGATTCCGGCCAGAACCAGAACAACTGCCGCGGCAATCCTTATCTTAGACATAACTGCCCCTTTTCCAGCAGATAAAGATATATGCCTTGGCTCTGCAATCCCACGAACATATGCGGCAACGGTCTCCTTTTCCTTGCTTCCCATCAAAGAACGAATGAGCAAAACCGCTCCTGTGGCCAGACAGCAGAACGCGAAGATCATACCATAATAATATTCTATACAGACAGAGCCATATTTAATAAACTCCGCAAGAATCATCCAAGCCAGGATGCAGAACAATCCAGTAGGCACCCCATATAGAAGCGAAAAGGGAAGTCCCCACTTCACTTTCATTCTGACCTGGCCAGCGTGTGCTACATCCGTCCTGACAAAGTGGCTGAAAATCTTGCCGTGCAGACAAACTCCCCCTTTTATTTGCTTTACTGACTTTATGGCAGGGCACAATTTGGCGTTTTCTTTCAAAAGTACACAAATATCTATCTCCTGACCCATTTCCATAGCCGCAGGCGATGTCCTTACAGATTTTTGATTCACTTCTGAAATCGCACCTGTAGGCGAAATCGACATCTCCCCAGCATCTTGTATGGATTCCCCGTCCGACACCTGCGCTTCAGCGCCGCCTTGAATCAGCATTGCACCACAGTTTTGACAAAAAACAGCACCATCCACTGCTTTTGTACCACATTTTTTACAAAACATATTATATTCCTCCTGTTCATAAATTTTACACATTGGTTACTTCTATAACTGGCACCTCGTTTACCGCAAAACAATAAATCATCTGCAAATAACTCATACATGATACAATCTTTTCACCCACACATATCCAATTACGCCTGTAACTTTTTGTCACCTTCCTGCCTCAAGCAGTTCCAGTATTTCCGCAGCGGTCTTATCCCCGGAAATCCACTCGTAATCCCCCTCAATGTGGTAAGAATCATATTCCTCCTCTGTAATCTCGGCGTCACCGAAATAATAAAACGGCTCCTCCGTGAACGGCTCGTTCTCATCCGCGATTCCATTTCTGTTCGTATCATTAAAATAACAGAGCCTAAGATCGCCTGAAAGCGCAGTCAGTTCATAATATTTGTTGATTGCCAGATAGGTTTCCAGAACAACGGCGCCACTCTGGTCAAAATTGTAATTGTGGACAATATTATGTCCCGGTATATAGTCATATCCCTGATTTCCCATCGCGCCATAAACCCACGCATCCATGAGCGTGATGAGCCCGCCATCCGCCCACGTATATAGACTGACATAGCAACCCGGGCTGTCAGCCACCAGCTCCGGTATATCATTTCCATCGATATCAATCAGGGCAAACAGCAGTGTGCTGTCATCTGCTGCCAGCTCCTGCACTTTTTCAGCATACGCTCCTAAGGCAATATCCGCCACGGTGTCATTCTGATCTGATTCGCCGGCTTTTGTCATGTGATCAGACTCCTTGTCCGTCAAATGTCCTGCTGCCGTCGGACTGCTTCCCTGGCGGCTTGCCCTTGTATATGCCGCCATAATGACGGCTATGGCTGCTGCAGCTACAATAAATATAGAAATGACAGCAATCCCCAGAACCGGTATTCTCCGCTTTTGATCCAAAGCTGTCTGGTTCGGCGGTGCGTCCGATACCCACACCCCGCATTTCGGACAAAATTTTACATGATCTGGCAGTTGGCTGCCGCATTGATGACAATACATCGATTCATTCCTCCCAATATTTTTCACAATTTTTCACCAGATCAGGACCATAAAAGCCTGCTCCTCTGGCGATGACAGATAAAACCCGACATCAATCCCATCCGCAAAATCCAGGTATTCCATATAATAGGTCGCGATTTTCTCCACATAACTGTCAGACTGCTTAACCCAGCCTTCACCAGATGGATTCCCCAGCATCTCAATCAGCTTATCCCGATTCTGATTCAACGCATATCCTTCATATGTACATCCGGCCGAATCGAGAAGTATCCGGTAAACCCCTCTGTAAATATTATACTCGAATTGGATTCCAGGATACGAATAAACACCGCCGCTCTCCTCACTATAATGAGGGTATGCGCCCTCTTCCCCCCTCTCATCCGCAATATCCTCAACCTGCATACCAAGATACCCATATACGGAATCCCCGTCATAAAGGATTTCCGACACTTCCGAAACCGCAGGCGCCACCATTTTTTTTGAAAGCGTTTCAATGTCATTCCAGAACATGCAGACTGGCAGTGCCAACACCAGAATAAAGCATGCATTCCGCTTCGCGGGAAAGAAAGCCCTCCGCACCTGCCGGACTGTCTGATATCGTTTGTCCGGATTCAGGTTCATACATTTTTTGACCACTCTCCTGTAACGCCTTCTGTAAATCTGTCCCTCCATGAGCTGAGCCAGCATAACACCCATGGAATAAATATCTGCCCGCGCATCTGTCTGCGAAAAACCATACTGCTCCGGCGGTGCGTATCCCCTGGTTCCCAAAAGCCGCGTGTCCTGCTCCAGATCGTCCTTAGGCATGCGCGCCGCGTCAAAATCAATCAGACAGATATGTCCGTCCTCCTTATAAATGATATTGGACGGCTTAATATCGCGGTGAATGATACCCTTCCCGTGCAGATATTCCAGCACAGAACACAGATCCCCCACAACGCACCGGAACTGTTTTGCGGACAGCTTCACCATCCCTAATGACCTGCCCTCAACATATTCCTCAATGACGGTCGTCGTGCCGTCCGCTATTGTGACATCGTACAGCTTTGGCAGACACGCATGGACACACTCCTGCAGAACACTGTAAATATGACGCTCACCTGACATGGACTTCCAGACATAAAATTTCCCCCCGGATTTTTCATATACCAGGCGCACCGTGCACTGGCAGCTGCCCTTCTCACTCTGCCTGAGCAGACTGACCTCCTCAAACTCCATGGTTATCACATCCTGTCTTGTCATATTATCTGTAATATTGTATAATTGTACCAAATTATGCAAGGAGACACAATATGAACCGCACTGAGCTTTTTTCTATGAAGAACCCAGCGCCGCCCACCGCCGCGCTGGAAAATGAAATCAAAACTGTCTCAAAAGTCGAAGATTATCTTGACAATAACAAGGATTATCTGATCAGCCAGAGTCTGTCCGAACACCTGAATCAACTGCTGTCCCAGAAAGGCGTCAGCCGGGCAGATGTCGTGCGCGGCTCCATGCTTGACCGCGCCTATGTATACCAGATCTTTTCCGGTGAAAAAACACCCTCACGCGACAAGCTGCTCGCCGTGGCATTCGGACTAAAGCTGTCCGACAGCGAGACGCAGCAACTGTTAAAATTGTCCGGGAACAGGGCCCTGTATGCCAAAGACAGGCGCGATGCCGTAATCCTGTTTGCTCTATATCATAAAAAGACTCTCCAGGAGACCAATGACATGCTGTTCGACCTCGGACTTGCCGTCCTTGGCGTTCCGATGACATGAACAAAAAACAGCGTCAAAAAAGCCTGTTCACAATAGGAAGCTTCCTCAACACATACACTGTCGCATAGGAACCGAAATAAAGAACCATGCATGCGGCGGGAATCGAAATCCATGCCATTCCGTGCAGAGGATATATGTGCAACAGTTTTATCATCAGATTCAGGAAAAACGGATGAATCAGGTATATTCCCAACGTGCATTCTGATAATCCCACCCATTTCCTGCCTATATGCAATCCTACAGGATTCCATGCCATCAATGCAAATATGCTCAGAGCCATCATACAGACAGGCAATGATGTATATGGATAAATCTCATCCTTTCCATGTTCCAGAACATAGATGACCGTGACTACGTTCACAGCCGCCAGCGCTGCGTTTATATATTTCATCTTCGAAAAACGACACATGGAAATCATTGCGCCTGTGACAACATAAAACATATATCCGGACATTGGCAGATGCATATCTATGGACAGGCCCATCCAGCCATTTACTGCCGGAATCAGTATTGTAGATAGAAATAAGAGCCCTGAGAGGCAGCCGACATTCCTTTGATTCTGAACAATATGTGACTTTACGACTGGAAGTACGAGATAAATTCCAATAATATAATAAATGTACCACATATGTGTCCATGTATCGCCATTTAAGACGTCCACCAATGCAAGACCGACTGCTCGCAGGGAAACGCTTTTTTCCATATAGATATATTCCAACAATGCATAAAACCAACCGACTGTAAACAGGATTCCCACAAATTTTCCAATATGCCCGAACGTCCACTGCCATGTACACTCCCTGTCATCCCCCATCACACAGAAACCAGTAATCATAAAAAAGACCGGTACAGCCCAGCTTGAGAGATTATGTACAACATTCATCTGCCAGACCGTTGCCTGCGCCACGGCCGCATCATTATAGGTAACAGAAGCGCTTACCACATGTATCACTACAACACAAAAGGCACTTACACTCCTAAGAATATCAATCCTGTAATCCCTTGTCTGCATATCATTTCCCCAATCTGTCGGTTCTATTTCCTTAGGAGCTGTGCAAAAATAACCTATGCATCTTGACTTGTCTATTTCTGCACAGCTCCTTATTATCCTGCAAATCGGACGGATTTCCGTCATTCTAGAGCGTGTTTGAAAAATGCTCCAGTACAATCTTAGCATACTATACACCATATAGTCAGTGCAAAAACCCCGTTTGGATATTTTACTTCCTTTGCTGCCACCCTATAGAATGAATAGGGGTGATTACATGGATTACAAAAAATTAGGTAAACGAATACGTGAGGAACGCAGGCGCTTAAATCTCACTCAGGCGCAGCTTGCAGAAGCTGTCGATATATCCGATACTTATATGGGCGCAATCGAACGCGGGGAGCGCAGTCTCACACTGGACACTCTCGTGAGACTCGTGAACAGGCTTGGCGTGACTGTCGACTTTCTATTGTCCGATTCCGTAACCGACGCGGACTCCAATATCATAGAACAGTTCAAACAGATCATTGACCATCAGCCAATAGAGCGCAGGCAGATGGCAATCAATGTACTGCGTACCATCTTTTCATACTTTGAAAATGAAGCGCTGCAATGACCTTACTCCGGCTCCGATTTCCCAATACGCAGTCCTCTCACGAAATCAACATCATCAATGAGTCGTTTTACGGCTACAATGATCAGCAGCTCAGCTGATATCGAATATTCGGCTGATAGTATGTTTAATCTGTCATACAACATAGCCTCTGTAAAACGAACATTAAAACTTTTCCCGGCATTCATACAACTGTCATTTGCATCATTATTTGCAATATTCATATTGAACCTCCTCCTTCGTGAAATCTCATCTATTAGGATTTGCAGGAAAATAAGTGCTCAGATTGCGCAAGATGTTCACTTATTTTTCTACAGTTCCTTATTATAGGAAAAGATTTTGTCTTCCCGGTCTGCCGGCAGCAGACATTGATTTCTTTTGTTCCGTGCAAACCACATATGAGCAGGTGTCATTTCTAAGCATTTGCTTGCTCTTGTTTCTGTAATTCTAAATTAATAAGAGAAAAAACAGAAAAAATAATAGAAACTTCGTTTTTTCTATTGACAGATTGCATTATCTACTATATACTATTCCAGAAAAGTTTATAAAAATTTTATACAAAGGAGATTTTTTTATGATTCAACAAAGAAACATTGCAGTATGCATCATTTTGTCCATCGTTACCTGCGGCATCTATGGTCTTTACTGGCTGGTCTGCCTGACAAATGACACCAACACCGCAGCCGGAACAACAGATGGAACTTCCGGTGGAATGGTACTCCTCCTCACGATCGTTACATGCAATATTTACAGCCTGTACTGGGGCTACAAGCAGGGCGAGAAAATCGACATCGCAAAGCAGAAGAAAGGGATGCCTTCCAGCGACAGCAACGTGCTGTATCTGCTGCTCTGCCTGTTCGTGCCGGTAGTGGCATGGGCGCTGATGCAGAATGAGCTGAACAACCTCGCTGCCTAAAACAAATCAGATCTCGCAGATATGATTCAGAAGAGACTGCCACAAAAACATTTGCATCAAAAACGATTGTTTCTTGTCCTGCGCACCGCCGCGATTCTTTTGTCCGCGGGCGGTGCATACGGCATACTGCTCCACTATACAGGCATCGGCCTGGTATGTCCTTTCAATTTTGTGACAGGATGGAAATGCCCGGGGTGTGGTGTCACGCATATGTGTCTTGCACTGCTGCAGCTTGATTTCAAAGCCGCCTTTATGGCAAACCCGGCATTGTTTTTGTCAGCTCCCCTGCTCGTGATTCTTTTTATACCATATCTTGTTGGTTATATCATGACAGGAAAGCGGCAGATGCGTTTCTGGCAAAATGCAGTACTATGGATTTGTATTGTTATTTTGGTTTTATATGGCATCGCGAGAAACGTCTTCTCGCTTCCATAGATCCAAAGCAGTCAACAAGAGCCTGTCGGAATTTTCCGGCAGGCTCTTTTATGCACAGCCTCGTGCAGAGGAAATATGCCGCCAAGGCGGCGCAGAATATTTTTCTGAGAATGCAAATTGCTAAAGCAATTATCCCAAGCCTCAACGTAGCGGTGGCTGCGTTGAGGCTTGGGGAGTAGTGCTATCAGGAAAATAGGCAAGCGAAACATAGGGTTATACTAGCCGCTCGTAGACCATCTTCGCATATGCCTCCCCCAGCGGAAGCTCATACTCGACTTTCAGCCGGTTTCTGACAGCCGTCTCGCGGCTCCCTGTCATGGGATTAAACCCTTCTTTATTATATTGCTCTTTCCAGACGCCGATTCCGCGTTTCTGCCACGACGGAAGCTGGTCAAAATTGATTCCCCTCGAAAAAAGAAGTTCATTCTTAAAACTCACCGACTGTCCCTCGAGCTCTTTTGTGGCCTCCTGCACCGTTTTGCCCTCTTTCCGTAACAGCCAGTAACAGTGCGCGTTCAGCGAATTTCTGTGCGCGTCCTCCTGCCTCCACAGAAAATAATCCTGCGCCCTCTCCAGTGTGGGCAGCGGCACCATTCTGCAGTCAAACGTAGCTGCCCTTCCTAGCTCCAATGAAAAAGAAGCGCTCGCCTCCGCCGCCAGTGTGGAATTGTACTTGCGCACCTTTCTGCCAAACGCATTCTCCCCAACGGCAAACAGCAACGAAATCTCGTCGCTCTCCGTGAAGCCATACACGACACGGAACCCACAGTCCATCAAATGCTCAACCGTATGAACCATCAGGTCGCGAAACCGCACATCAAACGGCGCCTCAAATTCACAGATTTCCTTCGTAAGTCTCGTGAAACTCCTGCCGTCCAGCCTCGCCGCCATATACGTCTCCGGCAGCAAAAACTGATCAAGCGACTGCTCGTACACGCGCATCTTCCTGTCTAATTCATCAAAATTCATCCTCTACCTCCACAATCAATCTTTATCACTCAGTCCGTTTCCTCACTCCACGCATCCACCACCATACCTGTATCTGTGATCCGCACAAAATAGAGCTCGTCAAACCCTTCCTCGTATGACGGTATCTCAAGCTTATTGGAGGTCGCCGCGATCGCTTTGGACGGAACCTTTTCCTTTCCTTCCCTCTGTTCATTACGCGCGACACACTCCTGCAGGCGCGACTGCATAAAATAGCCGACCACTTTGTATCCTTTTTCTTTTGCCCTCAAAATATACTTTCTGCGCTCTTCCGCCGTCGGGTTTGTATTATCAATCACCATATCATTTCCCGCCTGAAACGCCTCGTCAATCGCCATGTTTTCCTTATTCCGCGTGTGAAGCGTGTCCAGATTGATCCTGACATACGCTGGCAGATACTCCCTGCAGAAGGCGCTTTTCCCGCTCGCCTGTATCCCTGTCATAATCGCCATGACCGGCATCTTTTCCACCTCCTGATTCGCAAATACATCTATCTTTCAATCCCGAAATATTTATACACATGAATCCATCAAACCTTTAATTTTGTTGCAAAAATTGACATGTGTATCATTTTTTCCGGGAAATTAGGATCTATTCATATGGAAACCGGCACCCGACAGCAAATACCGGTATCGTCTCAAAACCACCGTCCTTTCCGCCGTTTGTCCGTTTCGCCACGATCGCCCTGTCTATCAATTTTTTGTCCATGTATACCCTCAATGATTTTGGCGCGCCGTCCTTCGTCTTTACCTCGATGCCATAGACATTATTTTTCCTGTCAACCAGCATGAAATCAATCTCATTCTGTCCATATACCGAAAAGGCAGGCGTATCCCCTTTCACTTTCCGTTTGTGATAGCGCTTGGTATAAAGGCGGTATAGCTCGGCAAACACAAAGGTCTCTGTGAGGATTCCCTCAATCGTTCCCTGTTCCACCTCTGTATCCGCGCCTATATAACTGGCGATGCCGCAATCCATATAGTAAAGCCGCCTTGCAGGCTGATATTTCATAATATCCCCGTCCACATAGCAACCGCACTCCCCTATGATGCCGGAATACGTCAGCCATGCAATCGCATTCGAAATCTCATCACGACTCACAAGCAGTTTCTCAGAAGCCTTCACAATGTTCGTCACAAGCTCCACGACTTTATTGCCGCTCCCTCTCCTCTCGCGGCACATCCCGATCATGGCTTCCCGATACACAGACCTGAAAATAACCGGTTCCTTCGACGAGTGAAAGCAATTGCCCGATTCCTTCTCAAACGTATTCAGCAAATCGGCAATCACCTGATAGCATTCCTCATAATTTCCACTCTCAAGATACTTCCTAATCACTGCCGGATATCCGCCAATACGCCTGTAAATATCATACAATGCAAACAGCTGGTCATACTGCGACTGCTGGCTTTTCCCGAATAAACTGATCTTTTCAAGCAGCTCGCTCTCATCATAAATTCTGCAAAACTCCGCAAAGGATAGCGGATACATTTTTATATAGGACACTGTTCCCGCCGGAAGAAAATACCCTTCCTTAACTGTCTGCCCCAGATAGCTTCCAGTCACTATGATATCGCACTTCACGGACGAAGCAATTGACCGGATTGCATTATAGACCTGTTCGCTCACCTGAATCTCGTCAATAATCAGAATGGTCTGGCAGTTGTTTTTAAAATGGGGGTTTCCAGAGCGCCTGCAGTATTTCTCAAACTCCATCGGGCTACAACCATTTTGTACAACCTCTTTAAAACCATATACATCCGACACCAGATTCACATAGAGTACATACTCATAATTTTTGTAGGCAAACTTCAACAGCTCTGTCGTCTTTCCAATCTGCCGCGCCCCCTCCAGCTGCAATACCCCATGGTTTTTATCCTGTCTCCATTCCTCGAGGTCTCGCTGTATATCGCGCACAAATGGGTTTTTCGCCATAATCTCCTGATATCTTTTTTGGCCAACCACACTCGCATAAGCAAGACATGGTAATTCCCTGCCAGACTGAATCTTCCCCTGGGTATCAAGTGAAAGATTGTCGACAAACTCTATATTCTGCCTCAAATAATAATCCGTGTAAAATGTATCGTCCACAATATATCCGACGATTTCGTTGTCTGTGTCTTTCACAATGTGCGTCGCAAACATACACCCTACTCCTTTTCGTTGATCGCGCTGTCAATATATGCCAATGATTCTGTTATAGTCATTTTTTCTATATTTTTGCCTGTATTGATTTCATCTTATATGCGGACTTGCCAAATGTCAAGCCCCTCCGCGAGTATCCAATCGAGTAGGGAACAGTAACGCCGCACTGATACAGACCGTAATGATCTCCGTCACCGGCGCAGCAAGCCACACGCCCGTCATGCCAAAATACACCGGAAGCACAAAGATGCACGCCAGCAGCACCACAAGCCTCCTCGAGAGGGATATCACCGCGGACTCGAGCGCTTTTCCGATTGACGTAAAATAAAATGATGTGATCGCATTGATTCCTGAAAAGAAAAAGGAAGTCATAAAGATCGTCATGCCAGACTGCACCATCTCCCGGATCACATCCTTTTTCACAAAAAGCCCGCTGTACCACCCTGACAAAAGCACCATCGCCAAAAAGACCACCGCCCCGATCGCAAATACCAGTGCATTCGTCCTCCTGCGCAGTCTCCGCGCAAGACCGCATTCCCTCGCCCCATAGCTGAAACTGACAAGCGGACTCACACCCTGTCCAAATCCTATGACGATCATGCTAAACACATAGGACACATATCCCACGATTGTAAACGCCGTGACACCGTCGACGCCAATCCGTCTCATAATCACATAATTGTAGGCAAACATGGCGATCCCCGTCGACATCTCGCCGACAAACTCCGAACTCCCGTTTAACAGCGTCCTTTTCAACACCGCTGCCGAAAAAGAGAACCGTCCCAGACGATACACTTTCGCTTTTCTCAGGAAAAAGTACAGAATCAGCACAAGGGAAACCACTGCTGAAATCAGGGACGCAAACGCGATTCCGGCAATCCCCATGCGAAATACAACCGCAAACAGGTAATCGAGAGCCGCATTCGTCAGCACGCTCACAATATTGACCTTCATATAATATTGCGGCTCGCCCTCTCCCCTGATAAACATGCCAAAGGAAGAATTGACCACCATCACGACAAGCTCCAACAGCAGAATGCCATAATATGTCCTAAAATATTTTCGTACTATTCCCTCAGCACCCAGAATGTCCAGCACCGGCTCAAAAAACAGCGCCACCAGCAGCCCTGTCAGCACGGAAAATACAATCGTTGTCACGACTGTCTGACGAAAAACCTGATTGCACGCCTGCATATCCCCGGCACCATACAACATTCCGGCAATCGCGACACCGCCGACCGACACCATCAGACCAATGGACAGAAATAAGTAGATGACCGGAAGTCCCAGATTGACCGCCGCAAGTCCCTGCTCCCCGACATAATTTCCGATAAAATAACCGTCCACAACCGTGATCAGCGAAGTCAGCACCATCGCGATAATCGCGGGAACCGAAAACTGCAGTATCACGCCCACCGTGTTTCGTCTGATTCTCTCCAAATCCATAAAAATCTCCTCCTGTATTCCCATTTTCCAAAAACGCCCCGCGCTTTTGGTATGCTCTATTATAGAAGAAGATACAAATATAAACTTCTGAATTCTTGCCCTTTGGGACAATGCTGAGGGAACTGACCACGGAACAGGCGGAATTGTTCCAATCGGACTTTGCCTGTATTGCTAAATTTCTTGCAAAGTCATATAATAAGAAGGAACAGATACTGATTCATCCAAAGGACACCCTGTTTACCCTTGCAGCCATCACTGGGGATAAACGGTATCTGGAAATCAGTGCGGAAAAATTTGGCAGTCTCCTTTTGGGTGAATTATGGCTGTTGATCGTATTGGGAATTTAACAGTCAATAATGCAAGCATCTATAACAATTTTCAGCCTAATTTGGTTATTTTGAAGAGTAATTTGACCCACAACCACTACTGGCTAAAGCTGGTAGGTTCAATATGCCACTAAAGCAGCCTAAAGTGTGCTCCCTAAAAGTTATCTTTTTCATTTTATTTCTTATCTCATCCTAAGGTTGTGTATAAATGAGATATTTTCTGTAATTTTCTGTCATGTTCATTTTATGTTAATTATTCAAGTCCTCTGCGGCAAGTGCTATAATGTTCATAATAACTTAATCCACTGTTTAAAGCACGGAGATGTTTACCGGTTTCTGGTTATCCGACAGTGAAATAAATCCCATGTCTGCTATCTTGATGGGAGCGTTCTCCAGGGCTTGCATAATACAAAAAGCTCTGCAATGAGCAATACTGCAAAAGCTTTTATGAACGCCAGAGATAAAATCCAGTATACCGCAGTCACTGATGCTCCTGTCAACAGCCAGGAAATCATGAGGTGTCTCATTTTCTCATACAGCATCTTTTTATAAATCAAATATATGATCACCTCCATCAATATACTTCCCATACCCTGTACAATAACAACAAAAATATTTCTGCACAAATCTTTTTGATATGCCTCATAAACGTCCTCAACACGCATGATATCTTTCTCCAATCCTGCTGTTTCAATTGCTTCCTGAACAAGCTCATTTTTTACAAGATACCGCTGACTTGTAATATATGCCGGGATTTGGACATCACTGACATTAGAAGATGTAGCAACCATAAAAACAGGATCTTTTATTGTGTTGCCGATTTGACCATAAGGCAGATAGGAAGGGAACGTCATATCATTTTTCATGTAAATGATTTCTAACCGGTTGTCAGGATGTTTCTGTTCATGCGCCTTGGCGATGCCATATTTTATTTTGTCATCAAAATAATATCTTAGAAAGGTATTATTCTCTATAAAATAATCACGGATCTCCTCTTCGCTGCTTCTGTATTTCTCAGGTACGATCAGGTAATCTATTCCCGAATCTTCATCAATGTCAATCAGATTGCCGTCAATATCTCTAAGCTGGTTTGCTTTTAAATACCCTGTATTTATCGTGACTGCATAGTCTGTCACCTTCAAATCATTGATATCTATCATCCCCGCATTATATAAAAGCAACTGGTTTCCGATATAAAACATCCATGAATTTTCCTCACTGTTTGTTTCATGAAAATATGTGATCATCCTTTGATCTAATTCATCGGCAGCCTGTCCGTCATAATCTTCAGACGGATCTATAAATATACATGAAAAACCCTTAAATATCCTGTAATCCTTTTCTTGATACAGATTTTTGACAAATTTTACTGAATTTTGCATCAATAGTGTTAGAAATACCACAGCAATACTCCTGATTAGAAAACTGAATGTAATGCCTGCAATTTTTTTCATATTCCACACCTTCCTCCGTTATAGGATAATTTTACATTATGAATCGTGGCGGCTTCATCAATAATGAAACCGCCACAGAATATCCTGAAGATATAAAATTACTGATACTGCACATTATTTCATATTTTCATCCACTCTCCAGTAAGCGTGATTATTGTCTATCGAAAGTGTCTGAGCCTGCGCTATGGACTTTTGATTTGCTGGCACCGTCAAACTTCTCGTAAGTCCGGCAGTCCCCCGTACAGATGATCCATGCCAGTATTTTTTATTTGTATAACTATAATTGAGCAAATTTGAAATTTTACCAAAGTTACTATGAATGAGCAAATTCGAAAATTGCACAAAATAAATAATTTGAGCCAATCAATAAATGGAAGATTTCAGATTAATGTAAATTATTTGTGCATACATCATTTGCTGATTGTGCGTTTTAGGGGTAGCTAAAAATTAAATTTAGTAAATATTTTAAATTAGCTCATTTATAGTACTGCATATATAGTACATCAGCTTACTTTTTTCACCTTGCATTTACACAACAGCTCCGGTAAATGCAAGGCGTCTTTATTTTGTTTTAATTTCCTCCTTAATGTGGACAATGTTCATATGTAAGTGTTGATATTTTTTCGCCCATTATTAGATCCCCACATTTTGTACATATTTTAGAGTCATACTTTACCACTATACAGCTTCCATCAGAATTTTTTGTGTGGCGTGAATAGATTGTTGATTTATAACTGTGTGAACAACTGCTACGTTCCTGAGCACTTTGCTGTTCATAGTAATATGTCCTGCATCATGAACCTTCTCCCTATTAGAATTGGATTTATTGTAACGATATGTCAATGCATTTTATTGATATCCGCTAAGGAACTGTGAATAAATAACTTTTCAATAGTGCGCAGGTTTTTTCTTCGAGATTGCCGCTCAAAAATCAGGCGCATAGTGGGCTATGTAACTGATTTTTGAGTAATTGCTTTAGCAATTTGATATCGGAGAAAAAGACAAGTAATATGAAAAGTTATTTTTGCACAGTTCCTAAGGCTGCGTTATCCAGAAGCCTGGCAAATTCCGACTCGGTCATAGGCTTGTAGAAATAATACCCCTGTATCATGTCACAGCTCACCGACCGCAGGAACTCGAACTGTTCCTTGGTTTCCACGCCCTCGGCCACGACCTTTGCGCCGACGTCATGCGACAGACCGATAATATGCTTGATGATTGATTCCGCTTTCCCACCCTTTCCTATCTGTGAGATAAAGCCCATGTCAATCTTGATGATGTCAAATTCGAAATTTTCCAGCGTCGAGAACGAGGACATCCCGCTGCCAAAGTCATCCAGCATCAGCGCAAGGCCAAGCGCTTTCATCTCGTTCAGGAAAGAAATCGCATCCGATTCAAGCTCCGCATAAGCCGATTCTGTTACCTCCAGCTTTAGCATATCCTTGATATTGATCTGATGTATCAGCTTCGTTTTCAGCATCTCAAGCAGCCTGACATCATAGAAATCCACTCTGGACAAATTGACCGCGCATGGAACAACCTTCTGGTTTTTGAGCATCCGACTGTGATTAAAAGCGATGACGCTGTTTACCATAAAACTGTCAATTCTCGTGATATAGCCTTCCTTCTCATACACCGGCACAAACTGCCCCGGGGAAATCATCCCCCGCTCCGAATGATGCCACCTGATGAGGGCCTCCGCGCTCGCTATTTCCCCTGTTATCGTATCGACAACAGGCTGATAATACGTCTGGAACTCCCCCTTGGCGAACGCATTGTCAATCTGCGAAACAAGCCATCTGCGGTTCACATAGTCGTCGCTCATTTTTTGGTCACATACAGCGTAGCAGCTGCCATGAGCCGGATCAAGTGTATTCTCTGCCAGTTTCGCGCGGTCAAGCAGGCGCTGAATTTTCATCCCGTCTCCCTCACTGTCCTGTCCAGCCACATGTTCCTCGCCACCGATATGGCAGATACCGCACCTGATCAGTATCGGCAGTCGCTTAGACTCCTCCACATAGCACTGGCTGCACATCTCCTTTAACCTGTCGTTCGTAAGGTATTCCGTCTTTACAATCAGGGCAAAATGGTCGCTCTCAAGCCTCGCAAGCAGTACAGGATGCAGCGAGCGTGCCAAAACGTCCCTCGTCATGAAAATCACCATGTCGCCGCTGTGACGCCCCAGCAGGTCGTTCACTGCCTTAAATCCCTGCACATTGGCATAGACGACAGAATAGTCTTTCTGGTATTTGGGCTCTTTCAACATTTTCTCCGCCTGGGCAATAAATCCAAGCCTGGAATACTCGTCCGTCATCCAGTCGTGGTCAAGGATCATGGAAATATTAGTATAGCTGACCATCAGCCGCCTTTTATCGCCGGCAATCAGCCTGGCACGCAGATCATACGCCTTGATTTCATCCCCTGTGTCCAGATGGACCGTCCTTGCGTACTCCCTCTTATTCACGATCTCATCCAACATCACCTCGGGCATGCTTTGCTCCAAAAAGGGCTGCTGCTCCTCTGGCACTACGAGCTTTTCCGCCAGCAGGCGGTTCAGCTCCTCTAAAGTGTCAATATTGACGGGAATGATTCCCCTCTCCAGCAGAAAATCGCCAATATGGAGGAATGTGGCGCTTCCGCTCTCTGAATCGACTTCCATGATACAGTCATACCTGTCCGATACGATGGCATGAAAATATTCATGGAAATATCTTGCGCCATCGTTGACAGGCGCCGAACACGCGCGTCTGAGCCTTGCGTTATCAGAATGGATAATCCCGGCATGGAGCGGTCTTGTTCTGCCATTCTCCATAATCTCACCTTCGCCAAAAAACTCCGTAACGCCATTTCTGATGATAAAATAAGCGCCATCGGGAATCATGTAGATTTCCCTGCCGTGGCTGTCCTGCGCCAAAATCTCGTCCACAAGCTTCATGCCGTCCAAAACGACTGTCCTCTCATATTCTATATGCGGCATGATATTGATTCCGGTAAGGCCAAGGCCGTCCGTAAATTTCACAAAATCCGGATCTGCCGCTTCCCCCGGAAGTTCCGGTGGCAGGTACACATTCTCTGCTGCATTCACCGCTCCCGCGCTAAGTCCGATAAAAATCCCATCAAAAACCTCCCTGTCATTGATAAGCTCCTTCAGTCCGCACCGTTTCATAAAAGCATTTTCCGTCGGCGCATGACCGCCTGAGAGATAAAACACGTCCGCCCACTGCAACGCGTCCTTTAGCGCGTTTTTTGCAGCGTCTGCTTCGGAGCAGCCGGCCTTTTCCCGATATGCCTTGATTGCCCTGTCGTCAAAGCATCTGATTTCCTCAATAAAAAAGCCCGCCAGTGAAAACGCGTCGCGCATTTCCTCCGTCACATGGTCGGACGCCCCGGCATCAGACGGATCGCACGCAAAGACAAGAAATCTGGCATGGCATGGCCAGTATTTTTTCAAATGATCGACAAAACCGTTGGACGCGTCCACAGGCTTTGGCACGTACTTCTTCGGCTGATATTCCACAAAGCTGCTGGTTAAAAAAACAACCATATAATATTCCTCCAAGCTTTTTCCACGCGAGTCCTTTCCCCTACTCAGTTTCTATAACCGCTGTCGCGGAATCTCCTGCAGCGGCCTGCTCTAAGACTGCGGCAACGAGCTTCTCAAAGTTTCCCCCTGAACTACTCGCACCCGTGACAACATCTACTGTCGTATCCTTCTGTCCGTCGATTAGCTGCTGCACATACTCGCGCGTATATTTATTCGGATAAGTTCCCTGCACCGAGGCCATATTTTTCATGTAGCTGTTATCCCATGCCTTGATGAATCCGCTCTCATTCTTGGCATTAAACTCAGCCGAGACAATCTTCCCACCCTTGACCTGTATAATCAGATATTCCTGCCAGCCATGGGAAAATTCTGACATTTCAGCGGTATAGAACCCATCCTTCAACCCACCAATGCTGCCGCACCCTGCAAACATTCCGATCGAAATAAGAATCACAGACAGCATCACAATCTTTATCTTCCTGATCCGATTCATTTCTTCCCCTGCCTTCTTTTCTATTTTTCTTTCGCCTGCCACGCGTCTGTCAACGCCTGAGCTTCACCATCGATACGATCTGTTCCAGCTCTTCCACCTGCTGTAATGACACCGCCGCTGTCTCGTCTGTCTCCTTGGCAAACTGCTGGTTGGTATCCGCTATGGCCAGTACAGTCCGCACCTCCTGCGACGCCGTGTCGATTGCCTCCTTCTGCTGCAGCGTGATCTGAATCAGATTGTCAGAGATCTCCATAAATTCATTTGTCGCCTGATTGACATTGCGAAAGGACTCGGCGGTCTGCTGTGCTGTCTGCATACCCTGGTCGATGGACATGCTCGCCTTTCCGATGATCTCGCCCGTCTTTTCAAGTGCTGATGCAGTCTGCTGCGCCAGCTGGCCGATCTCCTGTGCCACGACAGCAAATCCCTTTCCGGCCTCCCCAGCCCGCGCCGCCTCAATCGAAGCATTCAATGACAAAAGACTCGTCTGTGAGGATATATCCTCGATCAACTGACTGATCGTGATGATCTCCTGCATGTCACTGTGGATACTGTCCATCGTCCCAAGCATATCACCCATCTGGCGCTGTCCCTCATCCACGCGCATCCGTGCCCTGTCCGCGCTCTCTTTCACGCGCTGTGCATTCCTGTCAATCTCCGTAGTTTTGTCCGTGATCAGCTCCACCTTTCCGGTCAGGCGCTCCAGAGCCGCTGTCTGCTCGATAGAACCGTCATACAATTTTCTCGCGTACTCTGTGGTCTCGGAGGAATTGCTCCGCACAGCCTCCGACGCGCGCTGAATACGGTTCATGGTCTCATTGAGCGAGTCCGTGATCAGACTCATGGCCTCCCGTATTGCCGCAAAATCCCCATCGAAAGTCCCCTCCACATTCTGGGAATAATCTCCCGAAGAAAGCAGTCCCAGATAGTCTGTAATACTGTCAATATACACTGACAAACTGACCACTGTGCGCGACAGCGCCGTTGTGAGCACTTCCGCCTCCTGGTTATTGTCTGCAAAAATTACTTCGTCTTTCAGGTTTCCCGCTGCCAGCAAAGTCAGGCGGTCTGTCGCATGTGCCAGCGAGCCAGCGATCTGTTCCGCGATCCGGACAGTACGCTTTGTCGTGTAGGCCAGCAGTCCCACAATGACAAGAATACTGATGACCACCGACCACATCAGTGTTCCCATAAAATCGCTTCCAGGCGCGGCGACCATCAGCGTCCAGTTCGTCCCCGCGATCGGGGAATACGCTGTATAATGCTGCGTCCCCTTCAAAAATATAGATTTCACATCCGTGCGGAAATCCAGCATAGCGTCAAAGGCGCGCTGATTTGCCGCAGAGCCATACATTTCATACAGATTTCTGCTCACTCCCATATCAGACACATTCTTGTCTGCGATGATATTTCCCTCACGATCCACGATATATGCAACACCTCTGGCGCCAATACTGATATTGGACAGCACATCATTGAGCATATCATACTTATAGCTTCCCACTAAATAGGAGAGAACCGCGCCCTCGCTGTCAAGAATCGGCACTCCCACACTGAGCTGCCAGAGCCCATCGGCATACTCTGGACTTCCAACCGTCAGATTCTGCGTGATGACAAGATAATCATAATATTCTTTTCCGGCAATGGAATCCGGCGCATTGCTGTCACCATACAATTTCTTCCCGGAAATGTCGTAACCGGCAATCCACACAAACTCTATCCGTTCCTTCGTCTGATCGATCAGCTTCTGCATCTCCTCAGAGGAGTTCCCAGCATCTGACCACTCCGGTTTCTGCGCCATATTGTCCATTCTGTCTGCCAGCAGATGTATATTTGAGCTGATGTTCTGGGCTGAGATCCGCGCTGTAACCTGCAGATTTTCGCGAAGCACGGACGATGTCGAGATGAGCGATGTGACGATCATTAATATGACCAGAATAACCCCCAGTGAAACAGATAATGATATCACATAACGAATAATGATCTCTTTGATACTGCGCTTCTGTGTGTTACTGAATTCTGTTGACTTTCTTGAACTCATTTGTGAACCCCCATTATATTACAAAATTTCGTATAATGTGTCTTAATTTTATCATAGGAACAATCCAAAAAGCAATATCTCGCACAAAAGCTTCCAAAAATATGTTATTGTTATCTGTCTGCGCACTTGTCTGCAAGCATTTTCTTTAGACGCTCATATCTAAGCCGCTTCTCCTCTTTCGCAAAATGTGTCTCCCTGTATTGCCGGGGATTGCTCTCATATATCAGGACCTCATCCCCAAACTGCTCGCTTGTCAGGTCAAAACAGCTGTCCCCTACTACGTTATAACAGTGAAAATTTCCATCCGGCCTGCGTATTCCGTACACCTCGCCGCCAAAGATGTCCTGCGCCAGAAACGCGGTGATGGAACACTGTCCCAACGTCTTATTTTCCGGTGTCCACTGATCACGCATTCTCGGCGCACAAGTGTCAGCGCACCAGATTTCCGACAAGGCATCATACAGATCAAGCGGTGTATGGATTCCCTCGTATTGATCGATAACCGCCCGCACCCTCGCCTGTTCCCAGCCATAAAACTGATATTCTTTCATTCCTGCATCTCCTCCTATCTTATTTCTTCTCATCTTATTTCCTCTCGCCCATACGCTTTGATGGGCTTTTGTCGCCGCCTGCCGATCACTTATCCCCTCAATGGAATACAGATATCCAGCTCCATATAACCAGATTCGCTGTCCACCTTATGATAGATGTCAAAACCACTGCGATAATCAAGCGTGTAGGACGTGCGCGGCAGCCACACTGTAAAGATGGTCTGATACGCCGCATAGATGTGCTTTCCATACCCTTTATAGGGATAAACAGCACACTTTCCGCCCTCAATCGTGCAGGTATTCAGAACACTTTCGTTCAAAGCACCTTTATTCAAATCGCTTTTATTTAAATCGCATTTTTCCAAATCGGTTTCATTCAAAACACTTTTGTCCACACTCATACAGATGTCATAGAGGCATCCTTCCGTGTCCGTGATGACAGGATCGTCATACGTCCGCTCCAGAAACTTTGTGTCCTTAGTCACAAACCTCTGGTACTTCCCGATAAAGTCCCCCCACTGTCCGCTCAACTGGTGGTAACTGCCGATTCTGCGCTCATATAGGACAAAATAATCAGGCAGGTTCTGGATCGTAATCTTGCGATTACACTCCTCAAAACGCTCCAGACAGCCATACGTCTTAGGATCCTGTCCCTCCCCTGCGTGCAAATCCGATATCGTCCGTTCCGCCGCCCCTCCCACCGCGTCCATATGCATAAAGGCATGCCGCACTGTCGCCTGCTCAACGGTTCTGCGGAAATTCACCGGATTGGTCTGATACCGCTGCCGGAACATCCAGCTATAATTCGATGGACTGTAGCCAAATTCACAGCCGATCTCCGTCACCGTCCGCCCAGGTTCCACTTTCATGCGAAACGCACTCTGCTCGAGTTTCAGCCGCTTTATGAATGCGTAGACACTCTCCCCGGTTTCTTTCCTAAACATTCTGCTGAAATAATATTTTGAAAAATGACAGTGCGCCGCCACATCGTCGACGGACAGCTCCTCATGAATGTGTCCTAAAATATAGTCGATCGCGCGGTTCACCGCATCGTTTGTAATCATTGACATATTGCTTTCCTTATCACCTTCTAAAATCAAACGCATCCCGCCTGTCCAGGAGCTGTGACCATCTCGCGGAAATCAATTTCGCATAATTCAAATGATACAGACCATAATTTCCGAGTGCATACCCGTCATTCATTTCCAGAAATATTGTCTGCTCCCTTCCATCCTTTACCGCCACCGCAAAATCAATGCTGCACCCCATCGGACGGTCTGGAATCGTCCGAAAAGCCTCCACAACCTGATCGATCACTTCCGCGTCGAAATGATAATGATAATCCCCCTTGTACGGTCTGATGTCAGCCAGTTCATCATAGACCATAAACCCGCGCCATTCCCTCTTTATATCAAGCGCTTCACTGCAGATAACCTCATAATTCTCATAGCAGCTGCCGCACCCGATCAAGTCTCGCGGACTGTTTATGACAAGCCCTGTAAAAGCCTTGTCCCTGACTGGTTTGACAAACACACCCCATTTATCGGGGTTGGCATTGATGGAATCGATATGGTCCGTCCATATTCTCCGTCCCATAAAAGGTCTTAATTCTGCCGGATAATCCTCACACGACGGTTTTACATGGAATTTGCCCAGAATCGTCTGCACCTGATCAATGTAGTCCAGCACGATATCGTCCGCTGTCACCGCATCATAGATCTCATCGATAATCCCATATTTGACAATCTCCGCCCCCATCTCCCAGAACCCAAAGACGGCGTGCGCGATATTTAAGGAATGGTATTCCCCGTTTTTTCTCACTTTTGCGTATATCTTCATATCTACTTCCTATGCTTCTAACACTATGCCATATCCAAAGTGCATTTGTAAGGCATTCAAATAATCCTGTGTTATATTCCTCTTCATACAGCCTATGAATATGTACTCATCTATTATTTTACTGGTTCCGCAGTGAAAATCAAAATCCTTTAAAATATCCATTCCAATCAAAATATTGCTCGTTCTGTCATAATTCACTGCGATATCATGTATCAGTTCATATCCGTTTAACGACATTCGCACATTTTCATGTGTAAACTTCAAGGCAGTACACTCCGTCAGCCTTCCTTCTATGATTAATTGCCGATCCTTTTCCTTGATTTCTTCAGAGTCACTCACGCCATAACTTCTTTGATATCTTAATCCCGATATTATGGCCTGCTCTTTATAATTCAATGCAGCATTATGTGACAAATTGCATAAAACCCTATATGATATTGTAGAATAACCACAACCAGTATCTATCTTGAAATTACCATTTAATGTCTTGCCATGCAGACAGATTTCAGACTGCACATAAAAACAATTGTTCCTTAGAATAGAAATAAGATAACTATTCATCGTAGGTTACCTCACCCTCCACTTCTGCCTTGTCATGATAGATGGCGCATATTTTATCATTTGTCTCCACCACATAATCCGACTCCGCGCCAAGCTCCCGTCCAATAAACGCGATTCTGCCCACAATATCTCCGTCTACAATCTTTGAATCCACAAGTGTGATATAAACATTATAGATCTCCTCCAGACTTGAACTCGACACCATGTCTCCTATGTGCAGATCTTCCAGACTTAATTTTACACCCTGCATAGAATCCTCCTCCCATCAGCCGCGCCTGCTTCAAACAATACAGTTGCTATATGCCAAAGATTTCATATAGTTTTCCATATATTTAAAATCTGGGACATATAGTTCCTTCTGCGCGATGTCCTTCTCACCCTTCTTCGATTTATACTTTTTGTATGTCACAGTCCGCTTTATGTACTCACCAGAGCTGTTCCTTTTGCACGGAAGCTTTATTTTCAGGGACGGTATTTTATCGCTCCCCACTCTCCCGTATGAAAAACGGAACCCTTCCATGTTGATGATCGTTGCAATGAATGCAAGCACAAATTTATTCTTGTACTGGTCATACCCGTTCCCAAATTCTTCAAATCTGGAAACAAGCGACTTAACCCTCGTTCCCGCATAAAAATCCGACTCCTGTATTGTCGCAAAGAAATTGCCGATATGCGCCATACTCAATGTTTTGTCTGCATCGTACAAAGTATAATCGGCTAACTCATCCGTCGTACAAACCACTCCGTTATTCTGTGTGCCCTGCCCTACAACATTGTACTCCTTTCCGCTCAGCGAGGAGTACACTAGATCTTTTCCAGTCTCAATATCAAACAGATCCTCCACCACAAATGTCTTCCACTGTGAAACATTTAATTTTTTCTTCCTTGTATTGGCACAGAACGCAGGTTTATATTCTTTCTCAAACTCTTCATAATGATCGAGAAACCAGTACAGTTCTTCTTTGCCTGGCACCTCGTCAGCCTGGGATAACTTATAGCAAAAGACAGAATATATTTTTAACTGTTTCTCAAAATCCTTCTCCCCCAGATCCGTGTAATCTGTCTGTACATAAGCCTCCGCAAGCCATTCGTCTGCCGCGCCTAACTCTTTGTACATATAAACGGAGTCATTCTGTTTCGCAAGTCTGTTCAGCTGCCGTTTCCATTCCAGCCGTTTTGTCCGCCATTCCCCATTTTTATCAAAACGTCCCGAATGTGGTATTGATACCAATCCATCGTCAATCCACCTTGCCAGGAAGACACTTTTATTAGACGACTCATGAGGGACGTGCGCCCTGAATACCATAATGCATGTATTTGTCCCCACCTCGCTGTCCTGAAACAGCCGCGACGGCATCGTCATGCTCGCCAGCAGTGTATGTTTTTTTAATATCTCCTTTCGCATATTTGCATCCGCTTTACTAAAGGCGCAACTCATGGGAATAATGACGATCCCCACGCCTTGCTCATCCAGATACTCCAATAAGGAATAAACAAAATCCAGCTCGCTCTGCCCGGTCTGCTTCTCCCCCGCTTTGCTTTTATCTTCCGAATTCAATAAGGCATACGGCGGATTGATCATCCCGATAACCGGCTTCTCCTCCAGTGCTGACAATTCCTGCCGCAGCGTGACACGTTTCTTTGTGTTATCCTCTATCCTCACAATTCCATTGTCCTTTAACAGGGAAGAACACGCAAACAGATTGGATTTTCCATCTCCGTGAAATCTCATGTTTGCATACGCCAACGCAAACATTTCAGGCTCCCGCTCCACACCCAACAGACATTCGCTCCGGACTTTCCGCCTCCTCTTATCTTTTTCTTCCTCTGAAATGGTTAATGCATTTATGTTTGCATCCATTCTATTCAGTGCGCCGATCAAAAAAGCGCCCGTTCCCGTACAGATATCCAGAACCTTCGTCTTTTCATTCAGTTTGCGCCCCAGAAAAAATTCGGCAAGGTCACAGAACAACTCCGTTATATGTTTTGGCGTCAGGACGATCCCTTTATCCTTTGCATCCCCGCTGGCATATTTCAGAAATACCGTATAGAAAGTACCCATAATATCCATTTTGGGAAACTGCTTCATCTTGACCACGATATTCTCGAAAATTGAGTAGATACATGCCGATATAATGTTTTCCCCATACAAAAACTGCCTGATGCTTCCCTCCGGCGCGTTCAGCAGATTCCTGGTCATTATTTTGGCATAGTATTCCTCCAAAGCTTCCTTTTTAATCTGCGGGATTTTATCCTGGTTTTCCCAGATATCTTCCAGGGACTGCATCAGATACTCGATCGCTTTATTCTTTAATCCGTCCTGAAACGGCTTCTTTTTCTCCTCATCCGGCATCGAGCGTTCGACCAGCATATAAAACGCTGATTCCTCATTCGTCAGTGCGAGCACAATTGCCGATATAAAGCCCGCCCTGTCTTTTGCCGAAATATGGTTTGCCCGGAGAAACTGGTTGCAGTTTGCCGCGTACCGCTTTAATTCTCTCTCGACAAACTCAATCTCCTTTTTATATTGAACCTGATTTTTCGCAATCTGTTCCTGATACCCTTTCAGCGTCATGCATGTGTCATAATATTCGCCGTCCTCAAGCAGTATAATGTCCTTTAATGTGCCATTTTTCTTTATATAAAAAGAAGAAAACCGAAAATTATCCTCACTGATCCCAGATGCGGCTATTGCTATCACGTCATATTGATGAGCGACATACAACGCATAGTGTAAGGCTCCGTTAATACAATAAGCGGACACTATATCCGCCCCACCGATATCTTCCCTGTATGTTTCCAGATTATCATGTGTCTGGTGGAACAAGACATTTTCCTTACATTCTATGACAATAATGATGTCTTTCTCCTTATTCACAATCACAAAATCCGGCGTCCCCATATGCTCTGTCATTTTTTTGCTTGCCTTCGAAAAACACTCCCGCAAATATGCATCCTTATTTTTTCCCTTTGAATAGCTGTCTTCCTTATATACAATTGTCCCGTCAACCAGTTCATCCTGGTTTTGGGGATATCCCAGCCAATCCAGTCTCTTACGCACCAAACCCTTCGTTATTTCCTCCGCCATAACCATTCCTCCAACAAAACCGCCGCAGTACAAACATATATTCTAATTATATCATAAAAAATAAAAAAGTATAGTACTTTTCTATACTTTTTTATTTTTTCTTCCCGATCAATCTAATATCTGCTTAATACGTATCCACCACCGTCGTCAACTCCAGTCTCGCTTTCAGATCGTCTGCATCGGCAAAGCTTCCGCGCAGAATGTCCTTTTTATCCAGTCTGACCACCACGGGTTTTTCATTGGAAACCGTAAAGAAATTATCGCCGAAAATAACGTCCGCATTGGCAAAATCCAGTTCCACAAACGGCGCAAATCCGTCGCTGCGCACCGCGATCTCATAGCAGTCCTCCTGCTCCGTGACTTCTGTCGTCAGATGCACCCCGGGCAGTTCCAGATGCTTGTAGGGAATCAATGTCTCTGTGTCTGTCAATACTGTTCCGTCCGCGAGAACCACCTCCGTCTCCAGAAACAGATCGTCCGCACTGGCAAACCCTGTATCCGCAAATTCCGTCTGGAATGGACAGCTAAGCAGCTTTGACGCGCTGAGCGCATCCGCCTGTCCTTCTGCCTTCCATTCTTTTAAAATGCGAAATCCCATGTCGCGCACGCGCAGCGACACACTGCACTTTTGTTCCGCAAAGGTCTCATTTGCCAGATATACACAGACACAATCCTCCGTTTTCTGTATGCTCACTGCAACCGGCGCATAGAACTTTGCCGCCATGTAATGAAGCGCTTTCCACCGGCCGTAATAATCAATACTTGCCCACGAAGCCACCGGCCAGTTGTCGTTGATCTGCCAGTACAGCGCTCCCATGCAACGACCTCTATTTCGCCGCCAGTGGTCAACGCCGCTCTTGATCGCCATGCCCTGTAGAACCTGCGACACATAGAGCAGGCTCTTAAAATCCTTCGGATACCTGAAATTCTCCGAGAGATAGTAGAGCATCTTCCCGTTCGCGGAGCCATTCTTCTGATGGCTCTCCATCACTCTCGAAAAAATATTTCTGTCCTTCTCCTCCGTAAAGCGCTCCACCGTTTTCAGACACGGGAACGACTGAAATCCAAACTCGGAACAGAAACGAAAATAATAGTTCTGGTAATCGCTAAACGGCTTCTGTCCATGCCACACGTCCCAGTAGTGCACGTCGCCGCGCCTGTCGGAATCAGGCTCGTCAAAGCACCCGCCCGACGACGGGGACGACGGCCAGTAAAAGGTCACGTCGTCCGCCTCGCGCAGCGCCCTTGGCAGAATATCCTCAAACAGTCTGATATAGTCCGCGCGCAGATACATGGACTCCTTCTGAAAATCTCCCCAGTGATGCCACGCTGATTCGATCTCATTGTTGCCGCACCAGAGCGCGAGCGACGCGTGATGCCGCAGCCGCCGCACATTGTCAAGCGTCTCCTGCCTGACCGTCGCAGCAAAATCGTCCGTCACATCGTACACATTGCACGCATACATCAAGTCCTGCCACACGATCAGTCCGTATTCATCGCACAGATCATAAAACGCATCGGACGGATAATACCCGCCGCCCCAGACGCGGACACAGTTGAAGTTCGCGCGGACACAGCTCTTTAGCAGATACTCCTGCCGCTCCCTCGTAATCCACGGATACACCGCGTCCTCAGGAATATAGTTGCCGCCTTTTGTGAAAATCTTTACGCCGTTTACGATAAACGCAAACTCATTTCCCCACTCGTCCGCCTCCTGGCTGATGGTCAGCGTGCGCAGGCCGATCGTCTTTTCCACTGTACAGGCGCCGGATATCCGCCCATCTTTACCCATATCTTCTGTAGAATCATTGACAACGGATTCTTTCGCAGCAGAGACCGTAACCGTATATAATGGCTGCTCCCCATATCCATTCGGCCACCAGAGCTTTGGATTCTCCACCACAATCTCAGCCTCGTAGACATCTCCATAGTTCTTTTCCGATGATACCGCACCAACGTACTTTGCCTTGACAGTACTAGCAATTTTCGTACCATCTTTGTGGTTCTTCTCTGCCAGAGTCACAGTGACAACTGCCTTTGACTGTTCCCGTGACGCATCATCAGCCGCCGCAGATGCCACAGCCGCACACAACTGTCCCATCGGCATAGCATCAGATACTGTGACCGTCGTTCTGACACGGACACTCCCATCTTCATCATGAAATTGCCGGATACGCACATCCTCGATTTTGACGCCGCTGTTTCCTTCCATGTAAATATCGCGCCAGATACCGGCGTCCACGAGCTGCGGGCCCCAGTCCCAGCCAAACATGGAATGTCCCTTGCGGAGCAGTTGGTTCCCCTTCATCGCCCCACATGGTACAACGTGGATTGTCTTGTTTTCTTTGTACGGATAATTCTCAATAAACTGCAGCACAGAGCGGAATGTGATACAAATCTCATTTTCACCCTCACGAATATATTCCTTCACCGGAAATATATAGGTGCGGTGCATGTTATCCGTGGACGCCAGTTCCTTCCCGTTGATGCAGACCTGCGCCAGCGTATCCAGTCCCTCGCAGACCAGATTCACCTCACTCTCCTCCATCAGCCCGCGCTCCGCCACAAAGCAGCGCACGAACTGATAATCCTTCCAAAACAAATCGCGAACCCCATACTCATTCTCCCGGTCATATGGATTCTCAATCTTACCCGCCGCATAAAGCCCCGATATCACCGTCCCCGGCACCTCCACCGTACAGAGCTCCGCCCCCGTTTCATCCCTCAGCTCCCATGTTCCATTTAAGTTCATTCTTCTCATACCAATCTTCTCCTTACTCCAATCACTTCGCTACGCTCTTCACCCTGTACTGCTTCTCCTCATACAATTTGCCGTCCGCAAGCGTCATCGCCTCCTTGAGCGTCAGCGCATCCCCCGCCTCCACGATACAGGTTCCCACTGACACTGTAATATTGTATGGCTTTTCGCTTCCCTCATTATATTTCCGAAACCTCTGATAGATCTACTCGACAAAATCCCTCTCCCTGTCAGTCGGCAATGCAGGCACCGCCAGCGCAAACTCATCCCCGCCGACACGTCCGGCCAGCCCAGTGTCCGCAGCCACCTCCGTCAGAATCTCGCTGATTAATTTAATCGAGAAATCTCCCTCATCATGACCATACCTGTCATTGATAATCTTTAGATTATTCATGTCCACATAGGCCACTAGCGTCCGCCCGCCGCTTTATTTCTCTCCAACAGCTTTTCTCCGGAATGATAAAAACCGCGGCGATTCTTAATGCCTGTCAGCACATCTGATTTTGACAGCGTGTCAAGCTGAATATTATTTTCCTTGAGCGTGATCAGGCTCTCCTCCAGCTGCCTCTGAATCTGCTCGTTGGCCTTCAAAAGCTCCAGCATCTTGACCGCTGAGCCCATCTGATTGACGAGAAACTCCCCGTTCTCAAACAGCTTCTCCGTCATATCGCAGATCAGAATCCCATACAGCATCTCATTGGAAAACAGCGGCAGTACAACGAGCGACGTGCATCCCTTCCCCGGTTCGCTGTCCCTGAAAATCTCCGTGCTGCTCCGCTCCTGGTGTGCACCGAGAATGCTCTCCACGACACCCTCCCTGCACACTGCCTTCAGATACAGCTTGTCCGGTATCACAAGCTCCTCACGCTCCAGGTGCATGATTGGCTTCTTAAACGCATAGAGATATGCATTTTGGATATCAAGCCCTCCCAGATGCTCGAGCAGCACCGCATAACTCTGGTCATTTCCCTTCTCAAACTGCATGATATCCCTGACAAACAGCTTCATCACATACTGCTCGTTCTCCCTTGACTCCGATATTCTGCCCAGACGCTGCTCCAATGCCATAACCGTCTTGTGATAAACGACGGACAGCATATCCTCAAGCTCAGAAAAGCAGTCTCCCTTTTTTCGAAATGCATGATACATTTGTTCTATATGTATCAGAAAATTTTCCATATCGGCATAATCCATCGCGTTATAGCCGATAAACACATCCAGCAGTCTTATGATCTCAGCTCTCTGTTCCGCCGTCGATGTGCCTGCCTCATATCGATCGATGATCCTGTCCATCAGCTCCCTGTAGGTCGCCTTGATATCCGCGATGTTTTTATCATTTTCCTCCTTCTCATAACGGTAAAAGATTTCATTAAAATACAGATCGATATAATTTCTGTCGAGCCGCCTGTCATACTCCTCCCCGCCCTTTTTCATCACAGTCCCAAGAGAATCCCGCTTGATAAACTTCGTGGTTAGTACCTGATTGTCAACCTTCTCCCCATCAATCATCCGCAGCGCTGTCTGCGGCGCATTCTCCCCCAGCTGCGCGGGATCTGCCCACACGGAGGAGAGTGGTGGTTCCATCTTTGCCGAGGACAGCATATTGTCATATCCAAACACCTTGACATCCTTTCCGGGCATCCGCCCGTGCAGCTTCAGCGCCTCATAGAGGCCAATCGCCGTATCGTCATTGACACAAAATATTCCCTGCAGCTGCGGATTGTTTTCGATCAGGGTGTCAAAGGCCTCTCTTGAAAATCACGACAGATTTCCCTCCACAAAACAGTTCTCATCAAAGGACATATGATTTTCTTCCAGCACGCGGATAAACGTATTTTTGCGCTCCTTGGCATCCGTGTTTCCAGCCGGGCCGCCAACCATTCCCAGCTTTGTCATACCAAGCTCACGGATCATGTATTTCATCGCATCGCTGATGCCATTGTAATTGTCATAATTGACGCTGACATACCCATCGATCTTCGACGCGACCAGCACACACGGGATATTGCTGTACCGGCCTACCATTTCCCTGATCCGCTCCGCTGTGGCATAACAGTCGATTGCTGTCCGCCATGATCAGCACTGCATCCAGACGCTCCCCCTCCGCATAGGAGAACAGCGTATTATACTGATACTCATACATAATCTCTTTTCTTGTCGTGAGATCCCTGTCCAGATATTTTCCTGGAAAAATCACAAGCTTCACTCCGCTCCCCGGCAGACTAAAATCGAAAAACTGTCTGTAATTCCACTCGCCAGCATTCCCACTGTAAACGCCCTCTTCATGTTTGTTACCTCACTCTCTCATATACAAAGCAACCCCCAAAAGTATCATCTACTTCTGGGGGTATCCTCCTAATCTCAGTGCATCATCTCAGCCAACACTTCCTTCGCTTTCTCCAGTTGATTATCTGTCCCACTCTTATAAAGGTCTGCATCAAACTGGACTTCCACATCAGGTTCAATACCAATCCCGTGAATATTATTTCCGTTTGGCGTAAAATAGCTGCTCACTGTCAACTTGACCGCCGAACCATCTGACAGTTCGATCACCTTCTGGACGATTCCCTTTCCGAAGGTTGTGGTTCCCACGAGCCTGCCAATGCCATAATCCTTCACTGCACCTGCAAGGATCTCCGAAGCGCTCGCACTATAACCGTTTGTGAGCACGACGAGGGGAACTTTGATCTCGTTCTCGCCATTGCAGGTGTACTCCTCGCGCTTGCCGTATTTGTCCTCCGTATATACAATCATTCCTTTGGGAAGGAGCATGCGGGAAATATCGCACACTGTCGAGAGATTTCCGCCGGGATTACTCCGCAGGTCGATGATCAACCCTTTCATTCCATCCGCCTTCGCCTGATTGTAGGCGCTCTCAAACTGTCCTGTAGTCACCAGATCAAACTCCGTGATCTGTATATATGCCATCCCGTTGTCATACATCTCATACTCGACCGTAGGACTCTCGATCTTTCTGCGCTCCACGCTGATGTCAATGGGCTCCGCCGCATCCTCCCTGACAACTGTCAGCGTCACATACGTGTGCTCCTCGCCCTTGATCTTGCTCACGACATAGGATTTGTCCCTGCCCTGCATATCCTCATCGTCGACCTTATAGATGTAGTCCCCCTGCATCAGGCCGCTCTCCTCAGCCGGCGTATTCCTGATCACCTTGCTGATCTGCACATAGCCGATATCCCCATCCTGAATATACGCACCGATTCCATAATAGACGCCTTCTGTCTGCTGCTGCAGTGCAAGCAGCTCCTCGTTTGTATAATAGACACTGTACGGATCTTCCAGCGAATCCAGCAATCCCCTGTAAAGACCATCCTCCAGCGTTTCCTCCTCCACATCCTTCCAGAAGTATTTTCCGATCGTATCCTCCAGTACAGCAAGCTTACTCTCCACGCTCGCATCGACGATACTCACCTTATCACCTGACTCCCGGGAGACGCTGCCTCCTGGAAAAACGACTCTGTAAACGCGCACCACACCTGCCATCCCGAGTGCCACTGCGACAGCCGCCAAAATTCCAGTCACCATTCCAAGAATGTAATATTTTGTGCTGGACTTCTGTTCTGGAGGATTCATTTGATTTCCTGACTGATGATTCATCTCACCACTGCCATTCGAATATTGATTCTGCATTTTTTGCCCTTCTATCTCTATCTCTTTTTCTCTCTCTATTTCCTTCTCACTTCAGATAATTCCATGGACTAACATAGCTTCCATTTAAGCGCACGCCGAAATGAAGATGATTACCCGTCGATCTCCCCGTCGTGCCGACTGCCGCGATCTTCTGCCCCTTTGTGACCTCCGCCCCCTGCGAGACGTACAGCTTTGACGCGTGCATGTAGATTGTATACAGGTTGTCGCCATGGTCGATCATGACATAATTCCCCATCGATGAACTGTATGCCGCAGCTACGACTGTGCCATTGTATGCCGCCAGAATCGGCGATCCGCCCGGCGCCGCCATGTCCACGCCGTTATGCATCGTCCTCGTCTTTAAGATCGGATGCTCATCTCTCATGCCAAAATCGTCCGATATGCGTGTATACGACGGCGCCGGCCATGCAAACATGCCGCCGTCATATTTCCTTTTGGTTCCGTTTGCCTCCTCCAGCTGCTTCTGGAGCGTCTTGGCAATCTGTTCCATCTCCTTGATCTCAGCTTCCTGCGCGGCAATCTCCGCCTCGTATTCCCTCACCAGCTGCTCGCGATTGTTGATATCCGCCTCATATGCATCGATATCTGCCTTCTTCTGTGCGATCAGACTCTCCATGGACGCCTCCTCAGCCTCCTCAGCCCTCTTCGCCTCCTCCAGAAGCTCCTGCTCAGATTCCAGCTGTGCCTTGCACACCTCCACATACTCTCTCGTCGTGCGGAACTCATCCAGCATGCGCCTGTCGGACGCTGATACCTTCTCCACATAATCCACACGGTTGAGCATATCCGCAAAAGATGCCGCATTCAGGATCGCCTCGAAGTAAAAATTGTCCCCACGCTCATACATACTCCTGATCCGGACCTTCATATTCGCGTACTGGGCTTCTTCCCTTGCGACCGCCGCATCCAGTTCCTCCTGTGTCTGCGCGATCTCAACCTCTTTCTGCGAGATCATCTCCTTGATCTCAGCTATTTTGGATTGTATCTCAGACAGGTTCCCATCCAGCTGGGTAACATACGCCGCAAGGTCCTTCTTTGACTGCTCCAGATCGTTAATGACCGCTTTCACGTCCGTGAGTCCTGACTGCATCTGCTTTTTCTGATTCTGCGCGTCCTTGATCTCCTGCTGCTTCTGCTCGATACTCTTTTTCAAATCCGACACTTCATCCGCGCGGCTGACCACAGGCCCGGAACACAAGCTCGCCGCAAGCACGACCACAGCCATAAACAGCATTGCTCTTCTTCTCATTCTTATATTAACATGCCTATACCGCATATCCTTTGCCTCTCCCAGATCACATCTGCTCCGCCTTTGTGGTGAACTTCTTTTCACCCCTTAAACACTGAGATGTTTCCTCACTGTGGTGAAACTTCCGATAAAACCAATCCCCACACCCAGCCCGATACATACCGGCACAAGGTTCGAAAACACAGACTCTACTGGCAGAAACGCCAGGAGCTGTGACAATGACGGAAAGCGTCTCGCCACATACATCATCGCCTCATTGTAGATAAAATACACGCCGACCAACGGTAGAAAAGAACCGATCAGGCCGATCATGATTCCCTCGATCACAAACGGCGCACGCGTGAAAAAGTCCGTCGCACCGATATATTTCATAATCTGAATCTCTTCCTTTCTGACAGAAATACCGATGGAAACCGTATTGCTGATCAAAAAGATGGAGACCAGAAACAGGATCGCAATAATCCCGATCGAAACATAACCGATAATCGCATTGACACCTGTCAGCGCCTGTGCTGTCAGAAAGGACTGATTCACCTTCCTGACACCCTCGACCGACTCCAGATAAGTCACCAGCGACGACTGCATGGACACATCACTCAGATAAATATCAAAATGCGCGCAGTCCTCCAGCGGATTCTCTGTAAAGATACTGATGTCACCAAAATTATTCTCCTCCGCAAACTGTGCCCATGTCTCCTCCGCAGACACAAACTCCACACTGCTGACCTCTGTCCTGCGCACGAGCATGCCGCGAATCTCCGCAACGCGCTCATCGCTCAGCCCCTCGTCGAGAAGCGCGCTGACACACAGTCCCTGCTCCGCATTCCTCACCATGTGCTGAAAGTTCGTGAGTATTGAATAAAACAGGCCAAACAGAAACAGACACGCTGAGATTGTCGCCACAGATGCCAGTGTAAACCACTTGTTTTTAAAAATATTTCGTATTCCCTGCCTGATGCAGTAAAATAATGTATTAATCCTCATCGATATAACCACCTTTTTCCTCATCACTGACAATGATGCCTTTCTTCATTGTAATAACCCTTTTCTGCATGGCATTCACAATCTCGCGGTTATGTGTGACTACCAGAACGGTGGTTCCATTGTTATTTATTTTCTCCAGCAGGTTCATGATATCCCATGAGTTCTTGGGATCCAGGTTTCCTGTTGGCTCGTCTGCAAGCAATATCTGTGGTTTGTTCACGAGCGCCCTCGCGAGCGCCACGCGCTGCTGCTCACCGCCGGAGAGCTGCTTCGGCCTCGCCTTGTACTTTCCCGCAAGCCCCACTGTCGAGAGAATCGAGGGAACATTTCTCCTGATCTCCCTGTTTGGCATCTGGATAATGCGCTGCGCAAAGGCGACATTCTCATAGACATTCCTGTCCTTGAGCAGCCGGAAATCCTGAAACACGACGCCAAGACTCCTGCGGAATTTGGGAATCTGGCGCCTCCTGAGCCGCACCACATCTGTGCCGTTCACGATCACCCTCCCCGATGTGGGCAGCAGCTCCCGCAGAAGCAGCTTGATCAGCGTCGACTTCCCCGATCCACTATCCCCCACGATAAACACAAACTCTCCTTTATTTATATGCAGCGTGACGTCATTTAATGCCGGCACTCCTGCCGTGTATGCCTTGCTCACGTGCTCCATCACAATCGCCTTATCGCTGATGGCAGAGCCCGCGCGCCTTCTCGTTCCTGTAGTTTTCAAAATCTAATTTCACCCCTAAATATATTAATCCTTTTTATTTTAGTATTCAAATGATTCCATGTATTTCATATAGCGCACCACCATCAATGCGATCTTGAATGTGATCGCATCCTCAAAGATCCGCAGATCAAGCCCCGTGCTCTTCTGGAGCTTATCCAGTCTGTAGACAAGTGTGTTCCTGTGAATGAACAGCTGCCTCGAGGTCTCCGACACATTCAGGGAATTTTCAAAAAACTTGTTGATCGTAGTCAGTGTCTCCTCATCAAAGTCATCCGGACTCTTTCCACCGAAGATCTCCTTGATAAACATCTTACAGAGCGGAATCGGCAGCTGATAGATCAAACGGCCGATGCCAAGCTCGCTGTACGCGATAATGTCCCTCTCGGCAAAAAAGATCTTGCCCACATCAAGCGCCATCTTTGCCTCCTTGTACGAGCGGCTGACCTCCTTGATCTCCTTGACATTCGTGCCGTAGGAAATATGCACGTTTCTGATGCCATCCTTGACGAGGCTGTCCTCGATCGCCCTCGCGTACTTGTCGATGTCGCGGTTTGTCTCATTGTCCGCGATCTCCTTGACGACAATCACATTGTTCTCGTCAACCGCGGTCACAAAATCCCTGCCATTTTGGCCAAAGTTCTCCCGGACTTTTTCAAGAATATTGGTATCCTTTCCATTGGGAGATTCCACGATCAGGACAGCGCGCTTCACATCCGTCTGTATATGAAGCTTCTTGGAGCGGCTGTAGATATCCACCAGCAGCAGATTGTCCAACAACAGATTCTTGATGAAATTGTCCTTGTCGAACCGCTCCTTGTAGGCCACCATCAGATTCTGCAGTTGAAATGCCGCCATCTTTCCCACCATATAGGCATTCTCACCCGCATCGCTGGCAATCAGAATATACTCAAGCTGCTGATCGTCATAAATCTTGAAGAACTGGCAGCCTTGAATCTCCTGGCTGTCTGCTGCGGATTTCACGAACTCAAGCACTGAATTTTCGAAGCTGTTTCCGGTCGTTTTGGTGGAAGCCACCAATTTACCATCGATATCAGCCACAAACAGCTCGACTCTTGCAATCGCCTTGATCCCTTCGATGGTATTCTGCATGATCTGATTTGAAATCATATTGCACTCTCCTTCTTATACATTATCCACAAAAAATAACAGATGTCTCCTGCCCTTTTCCTCACATTCTATTTTTATTTTAATACATTTATACAAATAAATCTATAGCAAACAACAACTTTTTTATGCATTTTGGAAAATTTCTACAAAAAACGCTGCTTTTCACATCTTTATGCAAGATATACAAAAGATTTTCTGTTAAATTTTTGTGTGTTTCAGCCGAAATACATATTGTAGTATGAGAATCATCTATATACTGCATTTCACCAAAGGAGGTTGGTAATATGGATATACCAGGACTTTCCATGCATATGGCCCAGTCAAATCTTCTGACGGATGTCGGCACCGCCATGCTGGCAAAATCGATGGAGCAGGCGGATGTCATCACCGCTTCCATGACGGAAATGCTGGATGCATCCGCTATGGAGCTCTCTGTCAATCCTGATATCGGTGCAAATATCGATATCAGCGTGTAGGAGACCTAAAACAGCCCTCCGGGGCTGTTTTTCGTTATGGTCAGCGCACCAGCCGGATATCATCCGTCTCAATGACAATCTTTCCATTTTTCAGCAGATTTCCCACTGCACGCTTAAACTCACTTTTGCTCATTCCCGTCTCGCGCCGGATCAACCCGGGATCGGCCTTGTCCGTAAAGGGCAGCACACCGTCAAAGCGGTCAATGATTTCCAGAATCCTCTCCGCATCCTTCCCGATCTGGAGATACGCCTTCTCTCGCACACTCAGATCGATCTTTCCATCCTCCTTGACGCTGGTAACACGCGCTGTCACGACATCCCCCACCTTGATCTCCCCGTAAATCTCCCTCTGGGGAATCAGCGCGGAGAATCTGTCATCGACGGCGACAAAAGCGCCCATGTCCTCCCTGATCTCATATACTGTCCCGCGCACGACATCATCCTTCCTGTAGCCGCCGCCGCGCTCCAGATAGCGGTATACCTTCATCGTGGCAGCAAGACGGCTGCTCTTGTCCACGTAGATCGTCACAAGCACCTCATCCCCCTCCCTGACTTTAGCGGTCTGCTCTTTATATGGGAGCAGCACCTCCTTCTCAAGTCCCCAGTTGAGAAAGGCTCCGATCTTCGTCACCTGCGAAACCTTCAGTTTGCCCACTTCCCCCACACACAGCAATGGGCTGTTCGTCGTAGCGATCAGTCTGTCCCTGGAATCCTTGTACAAAAACACTTCAAGCTGATCGCCAATCCTGCTGCCCTGCGGCACCTGCTTTATCGGCAGGAGCACCCTGTCATCCGCGGAAGCGTTGGGCGTCTCCCCGAGATACACGCCAAAATCCAGTTCCTTTACAATGATCAGCGACTGCTTCTTTCCTAATTCAAACATATTTTTTTACCTCCATAATACGCCCTTACACGTCCTCCACATAAGCTTCCTTCCTGCCCAGCCTGCGGAAAATCAGGAAAAGCTCTATCACCGCCGCAACCGCCAGCACGAACTCCGCCGCAAACTGCGCGTAGGCAAGCCCATACAGTGGAAACAGATAATTCAAAAGATACAGTGCCGGTATCTCCAGCACGATCTTTCTCATGATAGCAAACACAAGCGCGTTTTTGCCGTACCCAAGCGCCTGAAAAACACCCACTGCCAAAAAATCCATGCACAGAAATGGCAGTCCCAGGCAAAAGCCTCTCAAAAACCGGATTCCATACGCAATGATGGATGGATTATCCATGAAAAACCGCACTACACCCTCTGCGCCAACATAGAAGAACAGTGCCGCCGCCGTGATAAATCCAATGCTGACTGTGCCTGTAAAGACTACTGCAGACCGCATTCTCTTCTGATTTCCACTGGCATAATTGTAACTCACAAGCGGCATGATTCCCTGCGACATCCCCATGCAGACATACATCGGAACCATGTATATCTTCTGTGTGATTCCCATCGCCGCCACCGCGTCCGCACCAAATGCGGATGTAAAATTGTTCAGGATCGTCATTCCGGTCACATTCAGGAGATTCTGTATCGCCGCCGGGATGCCGACGCCGCACACGCCGAGCACGATCGCGCCCCGCAGGCAGAACTTGCCCGGACTGATACAGACGTAGGTGCTTTTCCTCCTGACATACAATAATACAAAGAAATAGATACACGCTACACAGTTTGAGATAAAAGTGGCAAGTCCCGCGCCCGCAGCCCCCATATTCAGTCCCCAGGGCAGTATGAATACCGGGTCCAGCACGATATTCAGCAGGCATCCACTCATGGTTCCGATGCTGGCATGAAACGCAGAGCCCTCGGCACGCACCATATTCGCCATGACCACGTTCAGGATCGCCGGCACCGCGCCGCAGGTGACCGTCCATCTCATATAGTCTGCCGTCGCCTGCGTCGTGACCTCATCCGCCCCCAGAAGCGCGAGCAGAGGCGCCTTGCCGACAGTGCAGAACAGTGAAAACAGCGCGCCGCACACCACCGCACAGTAAAATCCAAAGGCAGAAGTCCTGTGAACCGTGTCGTAATCTCTGCGCCCCAGCGCCCTGCTCATCATACTTGAGCATCCCACGCCAAACAGGTTGTTGACCGCGTTAAATGCCAGCAGCACAGGCCCCGCCAGCGTCACTGCCGCATTCTGTACAGGATCGTTTAAGATCCCGACAAAATACGTATCCGCCAGATTATAGAGCACCATCACAAGCGAACTGATAATCGTCGGAACACACAATAGTGCTACCGCTCTTGGTATCGGCACATTCTCAAAGACCGCTGTCCGGTTATCTGTTTTGCCCATACATCCATCATCTCCTAATTATATATTATATCCCGTTCCGGAGGCCTGCGCATCCCGCTCTGTCCTGCCAATAAACCATACTGCCGCCGCACTTACGATCACCACGCCAACTGCAAAAATACCTGTCTGACAGAACTCCGGAAACATTTCCACCGCAAAGGAAAGGGAATTGTAAAATAAGTGCATAAATATGCACGGAACCACTGAGCGGGACTTGACCGCCACATAGCCGAGCGCCGCGCCCACCGGAAGCACATAGAACCCCTGCACCCAGTTCGCGTGAAAGATTCCAAATATGACTGCCTGTACGATAATTACGACGGGCGTCGAAAAAAAACGCTGCAGATTCTTGAGAATCAGGCCTCTCATGATACACTCCTCGTTGATGGGCGCCAGTATCACCGCCGCCAGCAGAGCCAGCACCTCGCTTCCGCCGAGCGCCGCATCCATCATCTCGCTGTACTCCTCCATCACCGCCGGGCTGGCAACCGCAATCACAGCGGCAATCAGCAGCGCCAGATAATACAGTCCGAAGGACGCTATGACAATCATCGCAAACGTCCTGAGCCTGAGCACCTTTTCCCTGAAATACTTCCTGTCCTCCGCTGTCTTTTTCCTGCCCCATATCAGCCAGTAAGCCGGCACTGACACAACCGCTGACACCATCGTCGCCACAACGGTAAGCGTCGTCATATAACGGCTGTCCATCATAACATTCAGCGCGGCGTATTGGGCGCTCTCCACATCCGCACCTGTCTGCAGCATGTACGCCGCCATTACCGCTGATGCCCCCACAAAACTCACCATAATCTGCAGAAGCAGGAACAGCCCCATAATCTCAAAGCTGACAAGAATCCCCTCCACAAACTTCCTGCCTGCTCCTGCGTCTCTATTGTTCTCCATCTCAAACCTCCATTCTTCCTTGCGCGGATCAATCCACTTTCTATACCGTAACACGCCAGTCCGCTTCTGTCAAATCCTGTTATGATTTTTTTCTATTGGCAGCGTTCTTTGCCAGATCTCCCTCCACATCAAAACGGGCAGGGGAACATTCCACCCCTGCCCGTCACAGCAGCCTTAGCTGCATGTTTCCTTATTTAAAATACAGTAATTCTACCCTACTATGTCTGAAATGTAAACTGCGAACAAGAACGTTTTTCTATTTCTATCATATTTTAAAGATAAGTCGATCAAATACAAGGAGGTGCGATATGCCTCCAAGAAATATGGCAAAATATGATATCGCAATCTTAGGCGGCGACAGACGGACAGCGTGCATGGCTCCCGTCTTTGCCGAGAAAGGCTACCGGGTGCTGTGTTTCCGCACAGTTGACATCCCCTGCAGCCCGTCCATAAAATCCAAGCTGGCCTTCACGGACTCACTGCGCGAAGCCCTCGACTCCGCGCCCGTGATCGTGGGCGGCATCCCGTTTGCAAAATCCGACGCACTCTACTGTGAGACGGAGGCTTCCGACAGCGCAGTCAGCCTCTCAGAGCTGCAGCGCAGCATCCGCAAACACCAGAAAATATTCGCGGGCGTCATTCCCGAGGACTTCCGCCGAACCTGCGAGGAGCGGGAAATCAGCTGTCATGACTTCATGCTCGACGAACCCATGACACTGTACAATGCCGTCTCCACCGCGGAGGGCGCGATCTTAGAAGCACTGCTGCACAAGGACACAAACCTCCATATGAGTAACACCCTCGTACTGGGCTATGGCCGGTGTGGCAAAATTATTGCGGACCGCCTGAAAGGGCTCCACGCCTGCGTCACCGTATGCTCCAATGATGCCAACGAGCTCGCCCTCGCGTGCGCCCTCGGGTTTGAGACTCTGCCCCTGTCAAAGCTGTGGAACAACATCTGCTGCTATGAGTACATATTTAATACAATCCCCGCGCGCATCCTGAACCGCAGATGCCTCGAGAAAGTATCGCCGAATGCCCTCATCATAGACATCGCCTCCAACAGGGCAGGCGCGGACTATGAGACCGCCCGGAAATTAAAGGTAAACATCCGCTTCTGTCCGGGACTTCCCGGAAAATACGCCGGAGAAAGCTGCGCAAAGTATCTGACAGACTACGTTATCAACAGACTATAGGAGGTATACTACAATGGACATCAAAGGGAAAAAAATTGGCATCGCACTGACCGGCTCTTTCTGCACCTTCGAAAAGACATTCGCCGCACTTGAGAAGCTCTCCGACGCCGGCGCTGACATTTATCCGATTCTGTCAGACGCGTCCCAGACGATTGAGAGCCGTTTTGGAAAACCTGACACCTATGTCACAAAAATAAAAGAAATCACAGGGAAGGAGCCGATCATTTCAATCCCGGGAGCAGAGCCGATCGGCCCGAAGGCATACCTCGACGCGCTCGCGATCCTCCCCTGCACCGGAAACACCGCGGCAAAGCTCGCAAACGGCATCACCGACACCCCGGTCCTCATGGCGGCCAAAGCACATATGCGCAACAACAAGCCGCTCGTCATCTCCATCTCGACCAACGACGGACTTGGCATGAACCTGAAAAACATCGGTCTGTTGTGCAATGCAAAGAATATCTACTTCGTCCCGTTCGGACAGGATAACTATGAGACAAAACCAAACTCTCTGGTCGCGCATGTCGAACTGCTCATACCGACGCTGGAAATGGCACTGGAACACAGACAGTATCAGCCGATCCTCAAAGATTATATATTATAGTAGAAAAGGAAATCAAAAATGTGTGGAATCGCAGGCTTTAGCAGCTTTCATGTAAACTATAAAGAAGAATCCGCAAGATGGTTCTCCATCCTGCAGAAGATGAACACCTGCCAGCATCACCGCGGTCCCGATGAAAACGGAGTCTATCTGTCAAGAAACTGCGGGCTTTCCCACACCCGTCTGTCCATTCTGGACCTCGAATACGGAAAGCAGCCCATGGCAAGACAGCTGGGAAACCACCGCGCTGTCATCTGCTACAACGGCGAGATCTACAACATGCCCAGCCTCCGCCGCGAACTGGAGCAGGAGGGCATCCCATTTGAAACCACCTGCGATACAGAAGTGATTCTCATGGGCTATCTCCTCCATGGCACTTCCTACATCACGCGGCTGAACGGTATTTTTTCCTTTGCGATCTACGACGAAACACTACAGAAACTATTTCTATTTCGCGACAGACTCGGGGTAAAGCCTTTGTTCTATACCCTCTTTCGCAACACCCTCATCTTTTCCTCCGAGCTCAAGGGAATCCTGTGCTTTCCTGATTTTAAAGCGCAGGCTGACCGCGACGGGCTCTGCGAGATTTTCGGTCTTGGCCCTGCAAAGACCTATGGAAAGGGTGTTTTTAAAAACATAGATGAGCTGCTGCCGGGACATTATCTCGAATATTACGGCTCCGATTTTTCCGGGCATGTTTCCACAAAGTGCTACTGGAAACTGGAGAGCCATCCACACGAACAGGACTGGCGGCAGACAGTCGAGAAAACCCGATATCTGGTCACAGACGCCATCAGGATGCAGATGCTCTCTGATGTCCCCGTCTGTACCTTCCTGTCGGGCGGTGTGGACAGCAGTCTTGTCACAGCGGTATGCAGCAGCGAGCTTCAAAAGCAGGGTAAGAGGCTCGATACATACTCTTTCGACTTCAAGGACAACGACAAAAATTTCAGGGCAAATGCCTTCCAGCCCTCACAGGACAGACCGTGGGCAGACCTGATGATCGCCCACTGCCACACAAACCACCAGTACCTCGAATGCGCCAACTCTGACCTGTACCAGTATTTATTCGAGGCCGTCGACGCCAGGGACCTGCCATGCATGGCCGATGTCGAGGCCTCCATGCTCTATTTCTGCAAGCGCGTCGCCGCAAACCACAAGGTAACGCTCACTGGGGAGTGCGCCGACGAAATCTTTGGCGGCTATCCGTGGTTCCACAAGAAAGAATGCTTTGACGCGGACTGCTTCCCGTGGTCCATGGACTTCTCACCCCGCACCATGCTCTTAAAGGACAGCGTGCTGGCCGTCCTCCCTTTGGAAGAATACGCCCACGCCGCATATGCGAAAACCATATCAGAAGTTCCGGTTCTTGAGGGCGAAAACACCGAAGAAAAACGCAGGCGGGAAATTTCCTACCTGAATCTCAAGTGGTTTATGCAGACGCTTCTCGACCGCATGGACCGCACAAGCATGCACGCCGGGCTCGAGGCGCGCGTCCCGTTCGCCGACCACCGCATCGTGGAATACCTGTGGAACGTCCCCTGGCACATGAAATGCAAGGACGGCGTGGTCAAAGGGCTGCTGCGCGCCGCCGCGGACGGACTGCTCCCCGGCGAGGTTCTGTACCGCCGCAAGAGCCCCTATCCCAAGACATACGATCCCGCCTACGAAAACCTGCTGCGCACCGCGATCGTCGAGACACTGTCCGACACGCGTGCGCCGCTGCGGGAGCTGATCGACCTGAATAAAGTACTCGACTACATCAGCCAGCCCTCCGACTACGGCAGACCGTTCTACGGCCAGCTCATGGCGGGACCGCAGCTGCTTGCATACCTGCTGCAGGTGAATTACTGGCTGGAAAAATATCAGGTGGAAGTGCTGCTGTAACAGATGCATAATATTATCAAAAATGACAATACTATCCTTCTGACAAAATATATCATAACTGTGAAAAAACAAAACGAAAAAACAACTGCAAAAAACATTGAAAACACAGCTTTTGTATGCTATGATAATGAGGAACTGTAGCGAAATCACTTATTTTCCTTCAGTTCCTAACATTATAAGATTATACGGGGAAGCAGATGAATACAAAAGATAATTTTACGATTTCTGCGTTTAAAATGTTATTATCAATTGTAGCACTGGTAATCATACTGCCAATGGTAACGAACGTAACAGATCATTCTTTCTATGTTACTGTGAGTGTATATGTTTTAGGAAAATATATAGAGCTTGTTTCTAAAATTACAGAAAGACAGCTGAAAATTTTTTATATAATCTACATCATTGGCACTATCGTCGGTATACTGGCTGTTGCTATGTGTTTCTATGCATTTGCAGATACAAATGTATCAAACGGGGTTTCAAATACACTAACATTCAACTGGATTCTGATGGGAATGACAGTTGCCTTTTGCTTCATTGATATAGCGGATTTTGTTTATTGTATTTGCAAATTAAGCTACACCAAGAAAAAGCTGCAGCATTTTAAATCATTTTAACAGGAAAGTCAAAGGTACAAAAAATGACAACAGGATTAATATATGTAATTATTTTTGGAATTTTATTAGTTGCCTCCATCATTCTGGCAATTATACTATCTAAAATATTAAACAATGACAAAGGGATCGAATTAACCGGCAAAAGACTGGAAAATTCCGATTCATCGATTCGTGACGCCATGTCTTATCTAAAAATCACGAACGAGTGGAACAGGTGATGTGATGCTCAAAGACGACGATATTTTTATAGACAAAAATAGCTATCAGCACATATGGGACGTAGTTATCAATCCAACCATTCAGGATTACAGGAACCGTTATTCAGAAATCATTGTATCCCATAATGCGAAAGAGGTTATTTGGCAGGAGTATGTATCTTTCAACAGACATGCGAAACTAACCTATATGCAGAGTTCAGATGGGAAGTTAGACCGCCATAAAGTCTGTGCCTGCTATATGTTCGCGATCCTGAAAGCCAATACATTAAGCTGCCTTTTGGCGGATTCTGATACTGAACGGAGCTATTTGGCCCTAAATGAAAATCTCGCAATAACAGTCGGATTGTCTGTATTGCGTGCTTTTGTTTTATCAAGTATCCATTGCAATAATGAACTGTCAGATGTAGAAAAAGCCACTTTCGCCAAGAGAATCGACAATGGCGTGCTTTTCCCAGACTGTAATCATGGCGACTATCGAAATAACTTTGTTGCAGAACTGTATTACACCAAAAAAGAGAACCACTATAACATTCTTTCCCTTGCAAATACACTATTTTTGTTGGAAATCCATACATTACAGACAGAAGCAATCCATAAGCAAGCGAAGAAAAAACATCCAGCAGACAAGAAGAAGTGAGTGTTTTTTTACAAAAGCACTCACTTCTTTTCAATTCCATATTATTGCTCTAATCCAAAACAGTATTCAGATACGTTTTTACGTTTGACATATTCTCCATACTGATGTTATATATTTGACAAATGCGGCTATAGTACGCGAAAATTCTATCCGCCGCCGTGGCCGTGTGACGCATCCCCGCTGCTACTTCTATATAAGATTCTTCCCGATGGCAGATCTCTTCCAGCGCTTTGGTGCAATAGATATCAAAATAATATCTTTTTACTGCGTTTAATATCGTCTGCTCCCGCTCCTCAAACACTGACGGTTCTTCCACTCCCGGTAGCGGTGCTGTCCCAAACTGTGCGAAAACATCATAGACAACCGGATAGACCAAGCCCTGTACCCCTACCTGACATTCATCAGCAAACAGGGCCTCCCCCAGCAGCGTCTTGCTCCAACCCTGTGCGAAATACAATAATTTCTGCAGTGCTATATGAGTGAGGGGCGCATCTTCCGAAGACTGCGACAAAAACCAGTTTACCACACTGAATATTTTTCCATGTTGTTCTCCTACCTTGTTGATTTCACCTTGACAAGCTGCCTGCGCCTTTTTAAAGAGTTTTTCATCTTCTTTCCCCGACCGCCCGTCATGGAAATTCTGCAATAACAGCTGGAATATATAAGGGTTTTTCAATTCTTTGAGTCTGCTGCTATTTGCGGCATTTGGCGTGTAATTCCCACTGATATATCTTGTGAGCGTTATTTCGCCCCATCCCATCAGCCTGCTTAGATACTTCCGGCTCACATTGTATCGCTCCAAAATTTCCAGGATTTCGTCGCGCGTAATAATTCCACACTGCTGCCGTATCTTTTCATTCGCCTTCTGCGCAATCTCCTGCTCGAGTTCTTCATCATAGATTGGAGCGCCACACACCTTGCAAAACGGAACTGTGACAGTCAGCTCAAAATGATATCCATCCCCTTTATACTCCCTTATTGTATCCCTCAATTCATATGTACCTTTTGCGCCGCATACAAGGCACAGCATTTCCTTTTTGTCTTTTGGGTAATTTGCCATATCTCGCCTCCTTGCTTGTATATACCTTACCATCGGCGCCAATTGGTATCATTGATACTTTCATTGTAGCATGATTTTAAGTATTGTCAACCGCTTTTGGTATCATTGATATTCTATTTAATATTTTAATCAGCATTTTATTCCTCGTTTTAAATCCAATCTATGCCGAATAGATTCCATCTGGCATAACTAAAAAGACCATTTTCTCTCTAGCTGAGCCAGTTCATGAATGGTCTTTTACAGATTTTCAGCTTTTTTATATACTTCCCTGTAGTCAGTTTGTCTTTTTCCAACAACATTCCAGATATTCAATGAGATCAGCGTTAACGTTAACAGCCTCCCAATCGAGAGGCATATGAATCCGTAATCCACATAATATTCTTCTTTGTAGTCTTATCTTGCAAAAGTATTTTTAGTGTCGTCTGCACTGGATAGGAATCCATTTGAATAAAATCTGCCAATTACTATTTACCTCACCATTTTCTTTCTTAACGCAATATATTTTTGAAAGCAAGCCTTAATCGCAAACATTTATCCCAACTTTGCTCAACACTCACTTCTGGTAAAACCTTACTTACATTTTTCCAGTCATAAAAATCCATTGCTGATTTTTCAAGTTTATTATTAATCTGAGAAAATACAATCTCATTAAGAAATTTTTCTCCTGTTCCATTCAACTTAATTAAGAGTGGTAATATAAAAATAGAAATTCTATAATATCTATCCAAATTGATAATATTCCAATATTTCAAAATAGTATCAATCCATAGCCTACACTCATTCATATCTTCAATTTGATAACTGTCAATATAATGCATCAATTCATATACGATTTCAAAATCAGAAACATTTCTAACCAAATCTATATATACACTTTTTTGTTTTGCACAATATGGAATCCAAATGTGTATCTGCTCTGATGTAAAAGCTTTTCGCGATTTGTAGAATACACTCAAGGTATTGCTTAAATCTTCCCCGAATACTTGATAAACTTCATCAGAAATATTTTGATTTGTACATTCTAAAATACTCTTTAATATCTCAATCCTATTTTTATCTTTCTTTATATCAGCAGCACATAGTAATTCAAGTTGAAAATTTTTATCCTGCTTCCAGATATATTTACACAGTAAAAATCGGGCATCAATCTGCACCAAAACCATACATATACTATAGTCCAAATTAAATATAGTATACAAATCATTAGCTGTTAACAATTTTATAATCTCTCTAACTATCTTTTCCCCATTATAATTTAATTCATTATGAATATATCCCCAAAATATTTTTTGCAGATAATCTTTGTGATACTCAGCATATATTTTCTTTGCGTACTTTTCGACTTTCCTATCTGTTATGTCTTTCTTTGATAAAATACCTTTTTTATTTTGCATTTCGTCCAGTAATCCTTCAATCAGACTTGTTTCTTCAAACCATGTCCACATATCTTCATTCTCTTCAACAAATAATAGTAAAATAGTTTTTTCTATCAACTCTTGGCTATCATCTAATTTTTCCAACAAATTGTAGTATTCTTGTAACACAATTTTTGAAGTAAATTCATTGACCGAATAGAAAATCTTCGACAAATCACGTAAATCTATACGTCTGTATTTTTCATATTTCTCACAAAAGTCAAAAAGTTGCGATTGTTTACCTGAAACAAACTTTTCTTGCAAATACCTTACCCATAAAGGAACTTTGAATGGAACATCTATATTTTTATAAATAATTGTATCGTCTATTTCTCTGGATAATATATTCATTTTTCCAGGTAATGTAATTTGATAATCAAACACCTCGTTATTAAGATATCTGTTAGAAATTGCACAAGTACATATAGTCACTTTTTTTAATATATATGTTGGTAAAATTGCTAAAACTTTAATAATTGAGTTTTCATATTTCTCTGAATTCTCATCCTCTATCAAAACTTTTCTTTCTGAATAAAGTAAAGTATATATTGCATATTCATCATATTCAATTGGTTTTGTTGACAATACTGGACAAAAAACAGATTCACCATATTGTCCAAATCCTATTGATTTATCTGGTCTATGAAATAAAGCAGTAACATCTATTTTTCCACCCACTCGCTTTAAATCATCAAAACTTATTAAAATAACATGCGTCCAAACACATCCTGGACGCTGCATTTCATCAGCATACCAAGTTTTAGCAAACACATAGTAGCCATCTTCAATAATTGGATAACAGGTAATATAATTACTAAATTTCCCCATACCAGATGCGTCACTTAAGAAATCGACATCTCTTTGCCGCATCAATGATTTTTTCAAAGATGAGTTAATAAGTGAATGCCCATTGTTATATCCAAACAGCATTTGTTCAACAATTATTCCATCCATACCTTTCTCCACTCATGCCAAAATACTTGTAATATCGTTTGATTTTTCTCCCCGATGATTTACCACTATAATACGTTCAATATTATTTTCATACTCAAGCAGCTTCTGTTTTTCTTTTTCAATATCCAAATTGCCTCCCTGAGCACTAATTCCCCAATACTCACAGTGAAACTGTTCTTCATTGGTATGTAAATATTGCCATACTAAAGGCACCCTATCTTTTAATACTTCCTCTGGCAATTCATATTCTGGGTACATATCCCATGCTGATACAATTATTTTTACGTTAATTGAATCTTTTCTAATGTAATAAAGATATTGTAACATTTGCACATACTCCGCCTGAATATTTAAATGAGATACACTTGTCATTTCAACTTTTGCATCTGTTTCTGTTCTGATTTCTTCTGGAATATCAGGAATCAATGCATCCCTCTTTATTCTACTGGGATTAATAAAAATCAGTATTTCTCCACACTCACTCAATTGTTTATACATTTCTTCATCAATCGCTTTTCTATTTATTATATGCCGAAATGTTTCTCCTGACTGATCAGGCAAAGATACATTTATCTGACTATCTGTTTCTTTATTTCGCAAATTAAGTGATATGTTGTAGAATGCTGTTTCATTCGTTCTGATCGCTTTTTCGCATTTTACCCACTGTTCAGCTACCTGACTGATATAATCCATATCATTTGTATTATCAAGGTAAAATGCAGAATCATTTGTTTCATTAGAAATCAAAAAATATCCTAATGCCCCAATAAAAGAGGTCTTTCCACTATCTGGCAGTCCTATAATATAATATTCTTTATTCATATGATTGCCTCTCCATAAACCGATTAAAACAACTTGTTACTCTTAGCGGATTCTTTTGATAGGCTGTCTGTTGTCTATTAAATTCTCTTTCTTTAGTCCAATAAATCATCAAATCCAGTAATGCTGTGCTACTGTCATCTTTTTGTTTATAATCATTAAGAGCCTGTATCCGAAAATAATGAATATTAAAATATTCTGATAAGTTTTCTAGCTTCTTTTTTAAATCATCAATCCTTTTTGTGATTTTTTTATCCGAATCTTCACTAACAATCTCATCATTCTTGCTAATTATAATATCTATATTCATTCCCTTTTGAAATTGATTTGAAGATTTAATTGTTAACATCAAGATTCTTGTATTCATAATAGCAACATTACATTGAGCCTTATCTAATAAAGTTTTTCCATCTACAAAAATTACTATATTTTTTGCCATTCCCAAATATGGAACTTGTGCATCAAGCGTTTCACTATTTGCCTTGCACATATCGTATAATTCTCCTGGAATATCCGCTAAAATAATATTCTTTTTTTGATTTGTTGAACCGCAAAATAGTTCTAAGTGGTAATATTTTTCACCCTTTTGTTTCAAAGTTCTAGGCATATCTACTTCTGTATTACCAGAATCTATCCTTATATAATCCAATAATTCTTCAAATCCTGCTAATGTTTCTGAACCTGAAAAGATTAAATTGTCATTAGCTTCTCTTAGAAACATACTATAGAGCATTGCCTGAAAAGTGGTTTTTCCACTTCCTACTGGTCCCACTATGCATATAAAATCAATTTTTTTCTTTGAAGCCAGCCGATATAAACTTTCATTATTTAACGCCATTCCCAAAGGTAATGATATCCCCTCTTCTGGAATAACATCAACACCCAAATCTTGTTTTTCTTCCAATCCGCTATCTTCTTCAAATATGTCCTCATTCACACTCTCGTCCATTTCTTTTTCATTATCCACTTATTTCACCACCTAATGCAACTACCATTTTAATAATAAACACTCAAGATACATCTGATACGCAATTTCTGTGCATACGTACTCTAATTCTGAAGAACCAAAGTTTTTTTCAAAAGCCTTTATCCAATTTCCCTCACCATTTTCCAATTTTTTATACAAAGCAAACAAAACAGGAGTATTGATTTTATCCCCTTTACCATTTATTAATGTTTCAATAATATTATCATCACAAATATCTATGTATTCTTTAAATAAATATTTATTACGCCCATGTTCAGCTAATGCCCTATACAATAAATTTTTTGCCAAATACGGTCCCGGTTTATACTGAACAATTTCAGCCAAATCCTTCCCGGCCAATATTGCAGCCTGTTTATCCAATAGTTCTGAATATGCTTTTTGTTTATCATTTGAGAATCCTGTTTGCAACCACCATAAAAGTTCCGTATTTTCATAGAGAATTTTATTCTTATTCATTAAATCTCCATAATTTTTATTTATAAACATACATAATTCATTAATCTTATCAATCATGGAAATAAATTTATTCGTATCTTCTCCACTTATTTCATAAACCTGGCCTTCATCAACCTCAAAAGAAACATCTTTTGACATTTGTGGTATATCCCTATATTCAAATATAATATTATCTCTATTTTCTGCTGTTATTTTTTCATAAGTCTGATGAATATTATGATAAACGTCTTCCAAAATTGGCGTTCTTCCAATAAAAACATATGAATTAGCATATACTTCCATTTTAAACAACTCATCAACATCTTCATAGTCACATATCTGGTTCAGCACAATCCCCGCCAATACTTGCAGTTCATTAACCTGATCATCAGCAAATAAATTATCTTCCTCAGCAAATATTCCAATAAAACTATCTAAAAATTTCTGATCACATTTTTTCTCAAAAAACAATTTTACCAGCTCTGCAATATGTTCCTCATCAAAGATCTCGTCAACATACTTAACTATGCATTTTTCTCTTTTCTGCATTATCTCACTATCAATAGGAATTCCTGCAGTTCTATAGGATTTTGCTATTATTTCATTCATATCTATTTCTCCAATCACTCAATGTTTTTTAACTGTTCTAAAAATTTTTCTTCAATCCCTTTTTCTTGCAATTGTATTAATAACCCATCAAGGGTATCTTCATCATAGTTTATACCTGGAAATTTGTTCGCAATATATTTTAAATCACTTTGACTTAATACGGAATACCGGTACGCTATTTCTTTCGATATAGTTGTAATTTTTCTAACCAATTTTTTTTCTTTTTTGCATTGCTTATCCGAAAGTCCATCCAACTTCAATCTAAGTTCTTTATATTCCTTTTCTGTATCACAGTTTTTGACATCTCTCTCGAAACTCCCGATAACGTTATTAAATATCCTCGGAAAAATTTTAACTATCAATTCATTGTCAACTACTTTTAACGATATCCAATTATACAATGGAATCCAATCTTTCCCTCTCTCAGGCTGTAAAGCACCAGAATTTATTGCTATCCTCTGTTCATTTGCATCAATACTCTGTATATGTTTATGCCCATATAATTGTAATTTTGCCCTGCCATCCATCATAGAAACTAATCGCTCATTATTCCAGCATTTTGTAGGGTGATGACAAAGTGTCATATAAATCACATTATCTTGTGGTTCTGGAATCTGTTTATTATTTATGACCATTTTTCTTTCTTCACCATAAGGAAGCCAATTACCCTCCTCATCCAGATGATCCTTATGACTAGAAATAAGCGTAGAATTCATTCCCCATAATCTTAAAGTATATTTCTCATTTAATTCAAAATCCCGTTCCCAATTTGGCTTATCCACCGTATAATTACACAATAAGCTATCGGCAAACTGGTTATAATTATCTATTGGTTTATATAATAATCCTTGTATATGTACATCCTTTTGAATTTTTCTAAGAATACTATCTAATTTATCCGCATCTGTATCATCCACTTTTTTTAATTCACTTTGCAACAGCTCTATAATATGTGATCTTTTAATTACATTTTGATCAACATCATGATTTCCAACAACACAAAAAACATCCTTCAGCGAAAGTTCTAATAACAATGTAATTTCATTTAAAAACTCCTTCGCTATTTCTAGCTCTCCTTTTTGTCCGCTAAATGCTAAATCCCCACATACCAATATTCCCTTAATATTTCCTATGTGCCTCAATACATTATTTTTCAAATCTCTAATCATGGCTGACCTCAATTCTGTATCTAAATCATATGGATCACCACTAGATGATTTAAAATGAATATCTGACATTTGTATAAACGAAATCCATTCATTATCTATCATAATTTTTTCTTCTCCCAATTGAATCCTTGTAGAAATATGCTTAATCATCAATTTTATAATGTACTTATTTTCTGTCATTCTAAATATATCTATATAAAATTATGCTATATTTCCTATGAAAAAACAACAGATTTTTACAAAAATGTGGAACAGATTTCTCTATTCCAAATTGCTTTACGAGCAATATAAATTTCTTACTACTTAATCCTCATCTAAATAGTATTCATTCCCTACATACAAAGTATATAGTTTTCTTGTTTGGATTACAATGTCACTTTTTATTAAGTCTACATTTCCTGCCCCCTAATGCTTCGTTCTGCATATCCAGTGCTACAGCCTGCTGTTCTAGATCCTCCACCTCACGCATCGCCGCCTTATATTCCGGCAACGACAGATTATCACGCTGTATACCAAGAACTTCAATCTCAATCCCCGTCCCTGCACAGTTCTGTCAGATACTCCCTCTCCCGTTTCTGCTTGCGAAATACATTGCGAGGGAGCAGAAAAAGTTTGAACATCTGATTGCTGCTATAGAGGGAACACGCCCTATGCAGCACCCGAAATTCCGGATTACCAGAGTCCAACAGACCACGTTGACATCTATTCCTTCAACTGCATCCTGTCCAAAATGTCCCAAGCCGAAATGGCATGCTTTATATGTGGCTGAAAGAGCTGACCAGTCCCTTTTCCCCCGATGTGGAGAAAGCTTATCAGGAATGCATGGCTGCCTGTGAAAAATCCATAGAGAACTTCGCCTTTGAGAGTATCCTCAAAAAAGAATTGTCAGAGCTATACCGGGGAAGTCTTGCGGAAAATTATACAGCCCAGACTTTGCGGGCAAAAGGCTATGAACTGTACTATTGGACGAATGACTCTCCTGCGGCGGAACTGGATTTTGTGATTCAGAAGCAGGGAAAAATCATACCAATCGAAGTAAAATCCGGCGAAAATGTCCGATCAAAAAGCCTGCAGCATTTCACCAAGATGTATGCACCTGACGAAATTGTGCGTCTGTCAGAGAAAAATTACGGGACAGACGGACAAATCCGGGCTGTGCCATTATATGCGGCATTCTGCATTTAAGAAACTGTTAAAAATAACGCACCAAATTGACTTGTCAGATGCTGACATGACGAAATGTCCATCTGCGGTGTCAATACCCATTACCCACATTTGGGAACACCACACTAAACCGTGTTCCCAGTCCCTCGCGGCTCACGATATCATAATAACCCTGATGTCTGTCGATAATCCATTTCGCGATCGAGAGTCCAAGCCCCGTGCCGCCCGTCTTGCTGTTGCGCACGGAGTCGGCGCGGTAAAAGCGGTCAAACGCGTGCGCCACGTCCTGCTCGGACATACCGATTCCATTGTCCTGTATCCCATAAAACGGCGAACCGTCCTTCCATGCGCCCACGCGGATCAGAATCTCCCCGCCCTGCTTTGTGTACTTTGCCGCATTGTCGATCAGTATCCGCGCTGACTGTTTCAGCATGTCACAATCGCCGTACACCTGCATATTTCCCGACTCCTCAAAACGATAGACATGGTTTTCGTCGATCATCAGCGACTCCTCATAGACTTCCCGCATGATGCTGTTCAGATCATGAACCTGCATGTCAAGATTCTGCCGGTTTGAGTCCCCCCTTGCCAGGAACAGGAGCTGTTCCACGAGCTTCTGCATATGGTTCGCCTCATTCTTGATCGCCTCAATGGACTCCTCAAGGATTGCCGTGTCCGCCTTCCCCCACCGGTCAAGCATGTTGACATATCCCTGTATGACCGCGATCGGCGTGCGCAGCTCATGCGAAGCGTCCGACACAAACTGCGACTGCTGTTTGTAGGAGGCCCGGATGCGCTCGAGCAGTCCGTTCAGCGCCGTCTCAATGCCCTGCAGGTCCTTGTCGTGCATATGGATTCCATTTTCCACGGCGTCCACTTTGAGATTGGAAATCGCGTCCTCCAGGCTGTGGTACTTTGTCTCGTCAAACGCCATCTCACTGAGCTGCTGCGCCCTCACCGCGATCTGATTCAGGAGCCGCAGCTGCCTGCGCACCTGCGCCGTACCGGAAAATGCCAGTGAGATGAGATCGAGCAGCTGAAATCCCAGCAGCACAATCCCTCCATTTCGGAACAGTCCAAGCCATACACCGACCGGAACGTGATACAGTGTCTGACCGCCATTGTCCGTCACTGTGTATACTGCATTCCACAGATCTGACGGAAAGGATATTTCCCTGAAATAGGAAAAGGAAAACATTCCCGCCATCTGCAGATCCATGCCGACCACAAATATCGCCACAAGCAGGACAAAAACGATGATATCCATGCCCGCATACGCAAAAAACACGCGCGCTATATTGTTGAGATTGATTTTCCGCGCGATGGAAGTCACCCGCGCATCTTTTTTTTGAGCCTTTTTTTTATCCGTTTTATCCATTTTCATCTTTGATACAATACCCCACTCCGCGCACGGTCTGAATGATCTTCACCTGAAACACGTCATCTAGCTTGCTTCGCAGATAACGGACGTACACATCGATGATATTCGTCTCGCCCATGTAGTCATATCCGCAGACCTTCTCTAACAGCGTATCCCGCGAGATCACGATATTCTTGTTCTCAAGCAGCACTTTTAGAAGCTCAAACTCCCTGTGCGTCAGTTCCACCTGCTTTCCGTCATAGGAAACCTCATAGCGCTGCACATCCATGTGGAGCTTTCCGATGCCAAGCTGGTTTTTGTCATGACTGGTCATGCCGCCTGTTCTGCCCGCGCCTCCACGCTTCTTGAGAATCAGCCTGATGCGCGCAAGCAGCTCCTCGATGGCAAATGGCTTTGTCATGTAGTCGTCGGCGCCGCCGTCCAATCCGGCGACCTTATCCATCACCTCGTCGCGCGCGGTCAGCATGATGACAGGAATGTCAGAAGTTTTCCGAAGCCGCCGCAGCACTTCAAAGCCGTTCAGCTCCGGAAGCATCACGTCGAGCACCACGAGATCCGCCTTGCCACCCTGCGCTTTCTCCAATCCATCCCTGCCGTTTACCGCCTTCATGACTTCATACCCCTCATGCATGAGCTCCAGCTCCAGAAAACGTCCTATCTTTTCCTCATCTTCCACGATCAAAACTGTTACTGCCATCACTGCCTCCTTTTACAAATCCGCCACGAAAGGAAGCAGGGGATTACGCATTCCCCTGCCCATCGCAGATTAATTATTCTCGTCCTTCGCCGCGCCGCCAAACTCACTCTTGATGTTCTCCGCCGCCTCTGCCGCGCTGTCCATCGCTTTGTTGAGGTCGATGTCAACGCTCCGCACATCGGGGCCTGCAAAATGGTATCTCATGTTGAAGAACAGTCCGACCACCAGCAGCGGAACCACCACCCAGAATGCAAAGAGCAAAAATACGACCAGCAGCGTAATTGGTATCCGAAAAATCTCATTGTCATCGCGCTCCACGCAGAAACTGTTGTTGTTTCCTTTCTCGAGCACCTTCTGGCACCAGTGTCCAAAGCGTCTGAGATTGTCCGAAAAACTGGACTTGCATTCCTTGTCATCGTCAAAATCGATCTTCACCTTCTCCGCCTGCGTCGTGTAGCTCGACTGTTCCGGTCCGCGTACCTTGCCGCTCTGCTCCAGGTAAATCATGGCGTCGAGGATATCCCAGTTGCTGTTTTCCAGCGCCTGCTTTGCCTCCTCATAAGATACGTTTGCGCGCTCCCTTAACTTTTCTACCTTCTCAAAATTATCCATTTTTTTCTCTCCTTTTTGATCTTCTTTCGGTATGAACTTCTCTGTACCTCTCAGCTGATAATCCTATCATAAACAATCAAAATTAATCAAAAATGTTATTCAGATTAAAAACAGATTAATAAATAATTCTATGGAATATTCATGATCAGTCGGAATTTGAACACCCCATCATCGTTTTTGAAATCATATTCCCCGCCGAAATTTTCTGCCGTTTTGATGATACTCAGCACACCGATGCCGCCTGTGAACTCCGGTTTTGGCTGCCCGTCCTTGAACTCCGCTTCCACCCTGCAGGTATTGCTGCAGCTGATCACCAGTTTGTTTTTCTTCCGTTTGAGTACCAGATGGATAAAACACTCCCTCTCCGGCGACTGTTTCTTCACCTCGATACAGCCATAGATCGCGTTCTCATAAGCATTTGCCAGGATCGTGACGAGATCGATATTGGGTATTGTCAGGCTCCCGCCCAGAGCGACATCAAGCATGACCTTGATCTGCTCGTTCCTCGCCCTCCTGGTATACGCTGACAGGAGATTGTTGACTGTCGTGTTGGCACATATGCTCTCCGCCGTATGCACGTCCATCTGCCTGTCATACTCCTCCAGATACTGCAAAAGCTCCTCGCTCTGCCCCCTGCGGGCGTACTCCGCGATCACCGCGTTGTGATGCCTGGCGTCGTGGCGGATTCGCCTGCCTGACTCGACCGATTCCTGCAGGAGCTCCATATTGCGCTCCAGCAGCCTGTGGTTCATCTGCATCAGCTGATTTTCCTTCTGGTATTCCTTCTCCTTTCCGATATGCAGATACAGACGGAACACCAGCAGCTGCAGCGCGCCCGTCAGGAAAAAATTCATCACAATCTGAAAAAGACGGTACGGTGTCTGATCCTTCACATTGGGATTCAGGATAAACCCAATGCCAAACAGGATACTGATGATCATGACGCTGACACTGAACCTGTCCAGCTCATGCTCCACATAATATCCAAACCCCCTGATGGAATCCTTGATTTTCCTGTCTATAAAATATGCCATCAGCAGAATCAGCAGACTACGCGCAGCAATATCCGCCCACACATTCCTGTCAAAAAACAGGATCGAGACCTCGATGCCGCCAATCAGGAATACCGCAAGCAGGTAAAAAGTCAGCGCAAGCTTATATACCGTCACATAGACCGGATCCCTGCTCATAAAAAATGCAAAAACGGCAAAACAGATGTACATTGCAAACGCCACGATGCGAACGCACGTTTCCAAGTCGATCATATACCAGGCGCAGGCGATCGCGATCAGAACCACACCAAAGCACACATACCCAGTCACCGTCTTCCTGCGGCCATACCGCGGCTCACTGAGCAGGGAGAACAACAGTATCGTCCCTGCCAGACTCAGCGCAAACCGAATAAACGCTACATATACCGAACCTCCTAACATGATGCCACCTGCCTCTCCTACAGATACTTATCGATCGCCTTCACCGTCTCCAGCAATCCCATCATCAGTCCCCTTGCCTGCTCCGCCTTGCGGCTGGTGTCCGCGCCAAGCTCCGCAGCCTGCTGCGTGCTCGCAGTCACCTCCTCGCTGACTGCCGAGATATGGTTGATGCTGTCCACAATCGCATTGTTCGCCTCCAGAATCTCCTCGATCTTCTTGTATATCTCCGAAACATTGGTGTGCAGACCGCCCATGCGGCTGCCGATCTCACCAAACTGCGCGCTCGCATTGGCAATCAGCTCATGCTCCGTCCCCGCCGCCATCATGACATTATCGACCGTATTTTTTGCCGTGTCCGCGTTGCTTTTCAGCTCATCGACAATCTTGCGGATTCCTTCTGTCAGGTTCCTTGTCTCGTCCGCAAGCGCGCGGATTTCTTCCGACACGACGGCAAATCCCTTTCCGGCCGCACCAGCCCTCGCACTCTCGATCGACGCGTTCAGTGCCAGCAGGTTTGTCTGGCTCGAGATGGAAAAGATCTGTTCCGTGATGTTCTCCACCGCCTTTGCGTTTGCGATCAGACTGGATACCGAGGACACGACCTGCTCGTTTGCCTCCTCAGTCCTGTGCGCCTGCGACTGCAGACGGTCAACCGTCTGCTGCCCCTCCTGCACGGCGTTCTCAGAGCTCTCCGCCATCGCGAGCATCTCGTCGGACATCTGCTTCGTCTCCAGAATCATGCTCTGGATATTTCCCGTCATCATGGTCTGCTTCTCAATGCTCTCCGCATTCGTGCTGTTTCCCTCCGCAATACCGCCCAGCTCGGACACCGTAGAGTCCACATCCTGGCTTAGCTGACGAATATGCTCCGCCGCCTCTGTGGAATCCTGCCGCACGGAGGCAACAACCCGCAGCACTTCGTTCAGGAGCGCCGTGCTCTTCTCCTTCTCCTGGTTGATGTTTTCAATCTTTTTGGCATTATTGTCATTGGAGATCTGTGTGGTTCCGCACAACACGATCATATACACCACTGCCGACGCGCCCTGCAGCAAAAGCGACGTGCTGTTTAGCGGAGCGCCCGAGTGCATATGCCCGAGCACCACCGCGATATAAAAGACGTCGACCACATTGATCGCGCCAAATATGACCGCAATCCTTAAAATCAGCTTGAAATCATAATACAAAATATAGATTACCGTCAGCGGAAATACCATCATAAACACCAGATCATTCTGCGCGCCAAACACCGCCAGCCCGTATACCACCATGTATCCCACCACAGAGACATGCTGGAACGCCATGCTGTCCTTCTTATGAAAATAAACCGCATAACAGGCAATCATGGAAATGACAACCGACAAATCCACTGCGAGCATAAAACCGAAACTGATATTTCCCTGCGCATAATCCCCAATATACCCAAAAAACAAAAACATATCGATGATCGTGACGATCGTGAGCACAAATTTGTTTACTCTCTTTTCTTTTTCATACTGTCTGTACTGCTTTTCTGCCATCTGAACCATTCCTTCCTTCATTTTAATGTATACCACACACCCCATGCGCCGCTTCCGCGGCATACTTCCTCTACATGGGGCTGCGCAATCGAGTAGGGGAATGACCTCCTCCACTACTTGCGCGCCGGGCACCCGTCAGCCTTAGCTGACAATCTTCCTTTGGGTGCCCGTGTGCATAAAAAAGTTGCCAAAGCGTCATTCGGGGGACATGAACGCTCCAGCAACTACAGGAAAATATGAATTGCCGCGCAATTCCTTTGTATTATACCAAAATTTTGTCAAAAGGAAATATATTCAGTACCAATTGCACATTTTCGGGTATAAAATGCATTCTGTCGATCTTAACTCGCTTTTATTCAATTTATGTTGTATAATAATGAAGTTCAAAACTGTATGAAAGCACACTAAAGGAGTTTTTATGAAATTATACCTCGCCCCAATGGAGGGGATCACGACTTACATCTACAGAAATGCCTACAACCGCTATTTCGGCGGCATTGACAAATACTTCACACCGTTTATTGCCAGCAGAAAGCTAAACCGGCGCGAGCTGAACGAAATTCTGCCGGAGCACAATGAAGCGATCGAGGTCGTGCCGCAGATTCTGACCAACCGCGCGGACGAATTCCTGCAGATTGCCAGGAAAATCGCCGGGTACGGTTACCGGACGGTCAACCTCAATCTCGGCTGTCCCTCCGGCACAGTCACCACCAGAAAGCGCGGCGCGGGATTCTTAAGCGTCCCCGACGAACTGGACAATTTCTTATATGAAATCTATGAAAAGTCCCCGATCCATATTTCCATCAAGACTCGGATTGGCGTGGAGTCAGTCGATGAGTGGGAACATCTGCTTGCAATCTACAAAAAGTATCCGGTTGCCGAGCTGATCATACACCCGCGCCTGCAGCGGGAGCTGTACAGGTTCACACCCCATAAGGACGCCTTCTCAACCGCCATCACAGCCCTGCCGGCCATTCCGCTCTGCTACAATGGGGATATCACTTCCGAAAAAAGCTATGAGGAGCTCCTGCACACTGTCCCTGCGACGGACTGCATCATGATCGGGCGCGGCATATTAAGAAATCCCGCGCTGGCTGCACAGTTAAAAGAAACTGACGCCGCCAGGCTCTTTACAAAGGAAACTATCAGAGCCTTTCACGATGAAATCTTTGCCGGCTACGCTGCACAGATGGCAGGGGAAACGCCGACTCTCTTCAAGATGAAAGACCTGTGGACTTACCTGATCGAAAGCTTTGCGGCGTCCGAAAGATTTCTGAAAAAAATACGCAAGTCATCTGACTATGCCGAGTACAAAATCGCAGTCAGCAATCTGTTCCGCGAGTGTGCGCTTGCGGACTGATTCTATATGATAAACTACTCCACCGACGACACACAGTTGTACATCAGCATCGCGATCGTCATCGGCCCCACACCGCCCGGAACTGGTGTGATGGCGCTAGTGTGCGGCGCCACCTTCTCATAATCAACATCGCCGCAGAGCTTGTTGTTCTCATTCCTGTGAATCCCGACATCAATGACGACAGCTCCCTCCTTGATATAGGAATCATCGACAAACTTTGGCTTTCCGACTGCCACCACGAGTATATCTGCCTGTCTGGTGATCTCCTTCAGATTTTGTGTGCGCGAGTGGCAGACAGTGACGGTGCCGTTTTCCCTCAACAATAACATCGCCATCGGCTTGCCCACGATATTGCTGCGCCCGATCACGACACAGTGCTTTCCGGCGATCTCGATACCGGAGCGTTTCAACAGCTGGATGATGCCAAGCGGCGTGCAGGACACATACCCTTTGCTGCCCACGCAGAGCGCCCCCACATTTTTCTCGTGAAACCCGTCCACATCCTTTTCCGGCGCGATCGTCTGTATCACATTCTCCTCATTGATCTGTTTCGGGAGCGGCAGCTGGACAAGGATTCCGTTCACTTTATCGTCCGCATTGAGCTTCTGTACCAGATCTAAAAGCTCCTGTTCCGTCGTCTCCTCCGGCAGTTCATATGACAGCGACTCGATTCCGATATAGGCGCATGCCTTTTTCTTGTTGCCGACATACACGCTCGACGCGGGATCGCTGCCCACCTGGATCACTGCGAGACAGACAGTTTTCTCCTGCTCCTTTAACGCAGCAACCTTATCCTTTAGCTCGTCCTTTATTTCCTGTGAAATCTTCTTTCCATCTATAATCTGATACATCTTCTGCTTCTCCTTTAGTTCCTCACTACTCAATGCGTTTAAAGTCTGATGCGGGATGCTTGCACCATGGACACACGAAGTCGTCCGGGAGAACATCCCCCTCATAAATGTATCCGCATACTGTGCAGACAAATCCCTTTTTCTTTTCCGATGCCGCTGGCGCTGTCTTGATGTTTTTCTGGTAATAGCTATAAGTCACAGAATCGTCCGCCGACAGTACCGCCCCGTCTGTCACATCCGCAAGAAACAGCGTATGCGTGCCAAGGTCTGTCGCGGAGACCACCTTCGCCGAGAGATACGCATTCGTCTCCTCCGCGAGATAGATCAGCCCGTTTTCAGCCCGCTGATAGGTGATCGCTTCCGTCTTATCCACATTGGCGCCGCTCTGGAATCCCCAGTGCTTATAGGTGTCAAACTTTGACTTTTCCGTCAGGATCGACACATTGAACACGCCCGTCCGCTCGATCATGCCATGCGTATAATTGTTCTTGTTCACCGCCACCACAATGCGGTTTGGCTCTGTCGTGACCTGTGAAACGGTATTGACGATGCACCCGTTGTCCTTATCGCCCTCCTTAGCTGTCAATATAAACAGTCCGTATGTCAGGTTATACATTGCTTTTTTGTCCATGTGAATGTCCTCCTGTTTCAAATAATAATGATTTATGCTGTGCCTGCGACTCTGACAATGACAAAGCACTTAGGAACTGTTCAGTAATAACTTTTAATATCGCTTGTCTTTTTCTCCGATAGCACCACTCAAAAATCAGTTACATAGCCCGCTATGCGCCTGATTTTTGATCGGCACTCTCGAAGAAAAATCCTAAGCGCCATTTAAAAGTTATTTCTTAACAGTTCCTTAGGATCTGAAGAAATTGCCCAAAATTATTTCTAAACAGTCCCTTACACATACTATAACACAAACCAGTCGTCATTGTAAATCCAGAGCACACAAAAAAGGGCTGTCCGTCAACCCCTTTTTGATATCACCTTGTCAATCAGCCCGAATGCGAGCGCTTCCTGTGCGGACATATAGTTGTCCCGCTCTGTCGCGAGAGTGATTTCCTCGATCGGCCGCCCTGTATTTTCTGCCAGAATGCGGTCTAACCGCTGCCTGCTTTTCTGCATGTGGTCAGACATGATCTTAATATCTGTCGCCTGTCCCTGGACACCATTTCCATGAATCGCCGGCTGATGTATCATGATCTCCGCGTTGGCGAGGGCTATACGCTTGCCCTTCGCCCCGCCCGCAAGCAGAAACGCGCCAAAGCTTGCCGCTAGCCCGACGCAGATCGTCGACACATCGCACCTGATATACTGCATCGTGTCGTAGATGGCAAACCCCGCGGTGACAGAGCCGCCCGGACTGTTGATGTACAACTGGATATCCTTTTGGGGATCTTCCCCCTCCAGATGGAGCATCTGCGCCACAACCAGACTCGCCGATGTGTCGCTGACCTCCTCGCCCAGAAAAATAATCCGTTCTGACAGCAGCCGCGAGAAGATGTCGTAACTGCGCTCGCCCCTGCTGGTCTGTTCGATGACATATGGAATCGCACTCATGCCGCCATCACGCCTCCCATCCGATTCATGATACATACAGATGAGCCCTGGGACAATCTTGTCTGTCTCGGCTCGAAAATGCCCCTTTTCCGATAGGATTGGGGTGTGCACTGATACAGCCTGCCGAACGCGAGCGTAAACGCCTGCTGCGAATTGTAGTGCGCCTCGTAGGCAATCTCGATGATCGACTCCTCCGTGCGGACCAGCTTCTCTGCCGCCAGCGTCAGGCGCCTTCCCTGAATGTACTTGTAGACCGTACCGCCTGTCTCCTCCGCAAACGTGCGGGCGATGTAGAACTTGGAGTAATTCAGCGCCTCCGCGATCCTGTCCAACGAGAGATCCTCTTCCAGATGCTCCTCTATATAGGAAACGACTTTTTTAATGACATTGCCATCACGCATACACATGCTCTCCTTTTCTCTGTAATCTTTCCTATACTATACCATGAATCCACGAACCTGTCTGAATAGAAATTGCCCTGTTACAGCCCGCAGTCCATTTGGTACAGCGCGCTCCTGCGGTCAGCATCGGCTTCCAGACGCGCATCACTGTTTACCGGCATATGATTCACGCTTTCTGTAGGCAGCACGATCCCTTCCTTCTGCTGAATCACATGGCCCAATTCATGCGGCAGATGTTTTTCCTGTCCCGGCCCCAGATAAACTTCCTCTCCCTGTGTATAGGCAAGTGCCAGAACCTTCGCCGGACGGTCCGAATTGTAATGGACACGGACATCGCTCATGGAAAATCCTGAATTATCCTCAAAATATTGCTTCATTCTATCCGGTATCCCCGTCCGGTTCGGCGTTTTCTTCCGCTGCAGCAGTGAATCCGGTTTCTTTACGTCCTTTCCAATAAAATCATGCATATATCCTATAACCTCCTACCGCGCATTCCGAAAATCGGCTTACATCTAAGGAACTGTTAATAAATTACTCATGACAATTACTTGTCTAAATGTCCATCTGCGGCATCAGATAATCTTGACGTAGCCCGCTACGCCTGCGATTATCTTCTTTGCAGCTGAACATTTATACGGCGTACTTGTCACAAGTAATTTCTTAACAGTTCCTAATATACCATGAATCAATGTGCCTGTCTAATATCTCTGACAAACCGCTCAAAATCTGCGGGAGGATTTCAGATAGATCTGGCAGACAAATCCCCCCTGTTCACCATTCAGGAACTGCAGACGCCAACGGTGAAGCAGCGCGATCTGACGCACCAGACGGATGCCGAGACCATGCTCCGGCAGCTTTTCCAGCTTCATGGAACTTCTAAAGTACCGCAGCTGCTCCCTGCTGACACCGCAGCCGTTATCTGATATTTCCAGCACAATCCTTTTGAAAATCCACACACGCTTCCCCATCAGGCTCACTGTGATCGCACAGCCCTGGGGGTTGTGGTTTATCGCATTGTTGATCAGATTCTCGACCAGCCGCGTGATCAGCTCCCTGTCTCCCTTGACATAAAACTGCTCCAACGCCTCCGAAATAGTGACACTGATGTCATATTTTTCATCGATGCCCCTGTTGAGCATATCACAGACAGACTCCCTGAGCAATGCTGGCAGCAGCACTTTCTCCCGATGCCAGACACCCATTCCATATGTGAGCTTGTTGGAGGTATTGAGGTTTGTGACCAGCGTCCTGATGCGCAACACCTGATGTACAATCATCTGTGCTCCCCTTTCAACATGGACTGCAGCAGGTTCCCCCTCCATGCCTTCAAAACCATGCCCAGCAAAATGCAGCAGCTCATCCGCATAGCCGAGCGCCAGCGAGAGCGGCGTGCGGATGTCGTGCGATACCCCCGCGATCCACGATGTCCTCTGCTTCTCACGCCGGTGTGCATCGCGCCTGATGATCAGAAACGGTCCGATCAGCAGCACGATAATATTCACGGTCAGCAGGATCGGAATCAGTGCCAAGAACATCTCCACCGTACTGATCTGAAAAGACAGATGATATTTCCAGACAGTCTGTCTGGGCATTCCCGCCACCAGAACCACCTCATCCAATATATGTGAATAAACTGGATAATCATTCAGATAATGTCTCGAAAACTGTACGATATCCCGCACCGTAAAATGTCTGGGGACATCATCCGGCAGCTGATAACTCCACACCACATCTCCCGCGTCATCCAGGAGAAAAGCAAATCCATGAAAATCATCAATCCTGTCCGTTCCCTGCTGTGACATGCTGTAACAGGTCTCTCCATTCTCATTGACAGTCCTGCTGATCTCACGGGAAAAATCTGCCACGGAAAATCTTGCAAGCCCCGCATCGGAGCGCAGACCAAAATAAGTCATGATAAGAAGATCCACGACCAGCATCACAGCGATCATGATGTTTGTCCATATAACAATCTTTAAAAAATTCTCCACTCTTCTCATATGATCTTGTATCCCAACCCCCTGACAGTCAGCAGATGCTCCGGTTTGGACGGATTGTCCTCCAGTTTTTCCCGCAGATGCCTGATATGCACCATGAGGGAATTTTCATACCCGTAACTACCGTCAGGCCACAGTGTATCGCACAGAACATTGATGGAGAGAATCCTGCCCTTGTTTTCGCACAGTTTCTTTAGCAGTACATACTCCTTTGCAGTGAGTGTGTAGTCCTCCCCGTCCGCGCTGACCGTCCCGGCACCCCAGTCGATCAGTACTTTTCCAACCCTGTCCGTTCCTGTCACATCATCGATATGGTATGTCCTTTTCAACACTGCCCGAATCCGCAGCAGCAGCTCTTCCGGCAGGAATGGTTTCGTGATATAGTCGTCCGCGCCGAGCCCGAGTCCGCGCAGCCTTGCCTGATCCTCGTCCCGTGCCGACAGAAAGATCACCGGCATCCCACCGCCCCTGAGCCTCCTGATCTGTTCGAACAAGGTGAAACCATCCCCGTCAGGCAGCATCACGTCCAGAAGCACAAGCTCGTACTCTTTTCCCCGCGTAAGCCGCATCGCACTCCTGCAGTCCGCCGCCATGTCTATGTATTGATATCCCTCTTTTTTCAACAGATCTCCTACCATATATAATAGCGCATCTTCATCATCCACCAGTAAGATTCTGCACTCATGCAGCATCATCTTGTCCACCTGCCTTTCCACGTTTACAACAATATTATAACCGATATTGGGCGGGATGTGCAGATTTTTTTTGTATATATGATATTGTAATAGTGAGGTGATGGTTATTCCAACGTCATGACCGAATCACGTTTTGGTACTATCTATTCAAAAACAGCAATAGTATATAACCAACCCACATACAATAACTTTGAAAGGAAGAGTCGTTATTATGAGTTATCAGGAAATAGCAAAGAACATGATTGACCAATTACCAGATGATAAAATAATTTTCGTCCCGGATTTCAAGCCAAATGCAACGACAATAGCAGCAATGGCAGAAACGGACGAAATGATAAGAACAGGCAACGGCCAGCATTTTGAGGGAACAACAGAAGAGTTGTTCTCCCAAATTCTGGAGGAATAGACCATGTTAAAACTCAACCTTACAACACAATTCAAGCGCGACTTAAAGCTATGCAAGAAGCGGGGCTATAACATCACTCTGTTAAATGCCATAGTGAATACATTAAGAATACCTGCGGCGCTTTCCCCGAAAAATGCGTGAAGCGTGGGTATAAAATGCCCCTGCTCCAGCAGGCTATTAACATGTCTGATTCTGAACAGACCAGCTCAATTTTGAGCCCGCATTTCAAATAAAACCCTTTTCTCCGATTTCAAATCGGGGAAACTACTGCACCATGACAATATAATATGTTTACCTGGGGAGCCGGGGGACGTGCTCTCACCCAATCCGAGACCCAAACGGAAGGTGGTGGGTATTATGAGTACATATGAGGAATTTATGGTGCTGTTGACTATGGGACTTCTGATCGTTGCAATTCTGAATTTGAAAAATAAAAAATAGCCGTCCTGTTCTTTGGCGAGAATTACGGCTATTTTTTAACTTGAAACTATTTCGCCGGGTCGGGTGACTGGCACTCACCTTCCGGCTCCCCTGTTAAGTATATTATAAGTGAATGCCCTGTTGTTTGTCAATCAAAAATTAACAACATTACCATTCGTAAATTGCAACCAGCTCAGCCTATTGAAGTTTCCCCGATCACCTGAAAATTTAAGGTTATCATAAGGTAAACATCACACTGCCTTAAAGTAATCCTCCTATATTTGTATACACAAGAATCGAGAGAGGAATGCCCCTCTCCACCAAGGAGGATTTTTATGAATACAAACATTATCGAAACCAATGGACTGACCAAAGGCAGCGGCAGCCGGATGCGCGTGAACCATATTGACCTGCGCGTCCCCGAGGGCTGTGTCTACGGCTTTCTCGGGCCAAACGGCGCTGGCAAGACCACAACTTTAAAGCTGCTGCTCGGGCTGCTGAAACCGACTGCGGGCACGGTCACCTTCTTCGGGCAGAAGATGACGGAGAAAAACAGGCTTTCCATCTTAAAGCACACGGGAAGCCTGATCGAGAACCCAAGCTATTACGGACACCTCACCGGACTGGAAAACCTGGAGATCATCGCCAAACTGAAAAAAGTGCCCGCCAGTGAGATCACAAATGTCCTTCAGACTGTCCGGCTGTATGAACAGCGGGACAAAAAGGTCAGACAGTACTCCCTCGGCATGAAACAACGCCTTGGCATCGCCATGGCACTGCTCGGGAATCCGCGTGTACTGATACTCGATGAGCCGACAAATGGCCTTGATCCGGCTGGAATCCAGGAAATCCGTGAATTTATCAAGGAGCTGCCTGTCCTCCGCCAGATGACCGTCATCGTGTCGAGCCATCTACTAGGCGAGATGGAACAGATGGCAGACATGGCCGGCATCATCAATCACGGCGAACTCATTTTTCAGGGCCCGCTTGCAACACTCGAGGCCAGAGGCGAAAATCTGGAAGATACGTTCCTGAAAATGACGGAAGGCGGTGAGAGTCTATGATTTACCGTTTATCCTTAGAATTAAAAAAGACCAGACGGCGCGGCATCTGGCTGGTGCCCGCTGTACTTTTGCTGGTCATCACAGCGTGGGCGGGACGCAATATGGACAATGAGCGCTATCTTGACTATGGCTGGCTGATGACACTGTTTAACGTACCGCTCCTAAACGCGATACTGATTCCCACTGCCATCGCCGTCCTTGCAAGTCGGATCATCGATCTGGAGCACAGGGGAAATACATGGAAAGTACTGGAGACACTGCAGCGCAAATCCGATATCTATATCACCAAAGTACTGTATGGATTCTGTGCAGTCCTCATCTTTTCCGTTTTGGAGCTGGCCGCTTTTCTGGTGCTTGGATATGCTATCGGCTTTAAGGGAAATCCGGATTGGTGGGCATATGGGCTGTTTTTCGTGCAGACTTTCGTGATATCCTTTAATCTCTATCTGCTGCAGATGATCGTCTCCCTGATTTTTTTCAACCAGGCGGTCGCCCTGTGCACAGGGCTGTGCGGCAGCATGGCCGGACTTTTCCTGATGTATGTGCCACAGTGGCCTGTGCTCAGATGCCTTATCCCATGGGGACACTTTGGCGCATCCATGTTTGTCGGCATGGACGCTGAAAGAAACCATATCAATGGATTTTATTATATGCGTCCGGATTCGGGGTGCGTTTTTTTTATCACGGGGTGGCTTGTTCTACTGCTGGTCGGCGGCTGGTTTGTTTTTCAGCAAATGGACACGGATGGGTATCACTTTCAGCCCAGACATCGCAGGCGACGCGGCAAACTCGGCGCAGACATCATGGATGCCGCGACAGATGACAGCGTTTCCCTGTCACGCAGACCTGTCAAAATTCCACGTCTGCCCGTTGAAGTGATCAAGATCAGGCGCACACCGATCTGGATTGCCTTCCTCACCCTGCCGCTGATCTCCGCGCTGATCGGAACCGCAAACTACCTGAATAACCTCGCGCTCCTGAAAAGCACATGGTATTCGCTCTGGACACAGCACTCCCTGTTTTTCTGCTACTTTTTCATGCCGCCGCTCATCGGCGTCTACGCAAGTTATCTGTGGCGGCTCGAACACAATGGCTCAAACTGGAATATGGTGCTGGTCAATACCCCGGTCTGGCGGCTTGTATTTGGCAAGCTTGCCGTGTGCTCAGCCGTCACATTTCTCACATTGGGCTGGCAGTGTATTCTATATGTCCTATGCGGTCTGTATGTCGGTTTCTCCGAGCCAGTCCCGTTTGCACTGATCGAATGGTTTGTCTGCGGTGTCATCGGCGGCACTGCTGTATGCGCGATGCAGTGTTTCCTGTCGCTCATAATCCGAAGCTTTGCCATCCCTGTCGGCCTGGCGCTCCTCGGTGGATTCGCCGGACTTGCCGCCACTGCGGCCGGGCATTATTATATCCTTCCCTACTCGCTCATGAGCAGGGGGATGCGCGCCAACAATCCAAACCTCTCGGTGAATCTGTCTGTGTACATCTGTTATGCCGTGTTTTTTATCGTATTGTTTTACATCCTGAGCGTTTGGTATATCAAAAGCCATGATGTCAGGACACAGTAAGTACCATTTTCCCAAAGAATGTACGTTACTTTTCATACCCACACCAAAGTAGTGGGAATCATGCGCCAAAATGCTTGCACTTTAGCATTTTGTGTGCAAAATTTGTTATAATTCACACCTCAGTAACTTATAAGTTGATAAAAACTGACATAGGTGTGAATTGTAACGAATGTACAAAGCGATTATGCACTGCCTCCTTGCGATATTTGACAAAATCAAAATTTTATGCCATCATTAAAATAATTATCAGGCTGTCTGAGATTTTGTAAAAACATTGACGGGAGAATAGATATGAATGTAACAATACACGATACACTCACAGAGGAAGCAAGAGAAATCAGAAAAAAAGTTTTTATAGACGAACAGGGATTTCAGGATGAATATGACGAAACAGACAACAGATCAGTACACTTTGTGCTGTCCGATAACGGTCTGCCCGTGGCAACATGCCGCGTTTTCCGGGAGCATAATATGGATGCCTATACACTTGGCAGACTCGCCGTGATCCGTGAGTACCGCGGGAAAAACATCGGCTCGCTTCTGATGCAGGAGGCGGAAAAGTATGTAAAATCACAAGGCGGAACAGCCATAATCCTGCATTCTCAATGCCGCGCCTCCGGTTTTTATGAAAAACTGGGTTTTGTGAAATTTGGCGATATAGAAGATGATCAGGGCTGCCCCCATATCTGGATGAAAAAGGAGCTTTCTATGAAAAAGGAAACTTCTATAATAAAGGAAACTTCTATAATAAAGGAAACTTCTATAAAAAAAGAAACTTCAATGAAAATAACCATCATACACGGCCAGAGCCATCAGGGTTCCACCTGCCATATCGCAAGGTCTCTGGCAAGAAAACTGGGCGGGGAAGTCACTGAATTTTTCCTGCCGAGAGATTTTTGCGAATTTTGCGTCGGGTGTACTGCCTGCTTTGCGGTGTCAGAGACAAAATGCCCGCATTATGCCAGGCTCTCCCCCATCACACAGGCGCTGGACGACGCGGACGTAATCATTCTGGCAAGTCCAGTCTATGTGTACCATGCGACAGGCGCCATGAAAGCATTCCTGGATCACTACGGCTGGCGGTGGATGGTGCACCGCCCCGAGCCAAAGATGTTCTCCAAGCAGGCTGTCTGCATTTCCACAGCCGCCGGAGCCGGAATGAAGAGCACAAACCGCGACATGGCGGACAGCACTTTCTTCTGGGGTGTTGCCAAAACCTACCGATACGGCGCCGCCGTGATGGAAACGTCATGGAAAAGAGTCAGCCGCAAAAAGAAACACAAAATAGACCGGCAGCTTGCCCTGCTGGCGCGGAAAATACAGAAAAACCACGGCCATGTCAGACCGTCCCTGAAAACAAAGCTATTTTTTCATGCAATGCGCCTGATGCAGAGATGCGGGTGGAATCCGGCAGACACAGATTACTGGAAAGCGCAGGGCTGGTCTGGGAAAAAGCGCCCCTGGTAAGGAACTGTCTCTAATCACAGAAGTACTTCCGCATTTGTTCCATAAAAAATATCGCTGCGCCCCGCAAGCTGCTTTAAAATCTTCTCCATGCGATCCCAGTTCTGGTCTGCATCGAACTCATAGCTGTGTCCCCAGATATATAACAGTGACGGCTCCCCGGTCTCCTGCGCCAGGAACCGACCGATTCCCTCAAAGATCCTGTCATCATTGTGGTGATAACACGGCTTGAAGTGCAGCAGGTCACTCTGCAGAGCGAACGCATCCGTGGACTCGACTGTCCTCGCATAGCGAATCCCGCAGTCTGACAAAACCTTCACGGACAAGTCATGATAGCAACCATATGGGTAGGCATAGCCGACAACTTTCTGTTCAAATAAATGCTCTAAATTCCTCTTGTCAGCCAGAACCTCATTGTACAGCGTCTCCTCGTCACAGTCCTGCGGATTGGCGTGCGTCAGGCCATGGCTGGCAATCTCATGTCCCTTGTACAGCTCGCGGAGCCCCTGCTGGTTCATGCGCCGCACCACGATTCCGCTCCTGCCCTCCACAAAGCTGTTCGCCCCTGTCTGGATGCCGCTGTTGAGGTTGAATGTCGCTTTCACGCCATACGCATTGAACAGCTCCACCAGGCGCCTGTCCTGCTCCACGCCGTCATCATAACTAAATGTCACCGCTTTCTTTTTTCCATTCCACATTTTCATTTCCCCCTTTTCCATTACATGACTAATCCCGTTTTATAATCTGATGCCCTGTCACGATACACATGATGCAGCTGACAAGCAGCAGGCAGGACCAAAACTTGTGTCCGTTCATCTCGACTCACCTCCTCTCGGATACTTCCGCATATATCCTGTTTGCTTCCATACTAAGAAACTGTCCTCTCATTTCCGCACCACACTCCAATACTCTTCTGCATCAATCAGGAACCTAAGGAACTGTAGAAAAATAAGTGACACATCTTGCTTGTCTATTTCTCCAATCTTGCAGGAGAAAAATCCTCGCCGTAGCCCGCTACGCCTACGTTTTTTCTCCTACAATCTTGAAAAAATATCCTGCGCAATCTGGGCACTTATTTTCCTACAATTCCTAATGAAATTCCCTACAGCCGTATCCTCAACCCATCATATGCAAAAGAGATTGCGTCCAGTTCCTTCTCCAAAGCCCTATAGTCATCATACGACTTTCCCCAGTCCTCCTCTAAGTGCGTGATGATAACTTTACTGATATGATACTGCCTTCTGATCGCATCGATCTCGTCCAGTGTAAACAATTCATTTCTCAACGGATTTCCTTCTTCCAATACAAATCCATCTTTCAGGATATCACCAACGATCGTATTTCCTATAATCAGGACATCTGCGTTCTGAAATTTCTCCGAATCCGGAAATGGTTTTACATCACAGGGCGCATAGACCACTTTTTTACCGTTGGAAGAAATCACAAAAACTGCCACCTGCTCCTGTTCATCTAACGGAACCAGCTCAACCAGAATACTGCCTTCTTTCAGAGAACGGATTCCCCTCGTGTACACAAGCCCCCTCGCTTCATAATACGCAATGGCAGAGCCATACTTCGTACCCTGTTTTCTGAGATCTTCGAGAATCGCAGGCAGTGTGGCTACCCCGATCGGACTCTGCAGTTTCTCTCCCACCGAAACGGCGAGCCAGTCCATCTTTAATTGTTCGATCACACGCATTCCCATCGTGTGGTCGGGATCGCAATGGCTGTACAAAATGTGCTCCACCTTCTGTATGCGGGCATTGTTCAGCGCAGTATTGATATCCTCCGGCGTGTCGATCAATATATTCGCATCTTCAATAAACAGGCTGCACCCCGTCCTCGCATAGGGAAATCCCTTCTCGCGTGCCTCCGTACAGACGCGACAGTTACAACACGCCCTCGGTGTGCTGACACAGCCACCAGAACCAAGTATGATGATCTCCATATCCTGCATCCCTCCTATATTGTGATTCCTTAAAGCCTTTCTTTTGCCCGTGTGCATTGAATACAAATTTCAATTGTATTTCGCCCTGCAACACAATTATACACACGAAATACACGACAATCAATATGAATTTTATGCGGATTACTGTTCACTCCGTTCCGGTAACGGATACGGGATTTCCTCTCACATTTTTTTATAAAAAAGTCCGAGGTTTCCGCCATGCCATACATTCGTTATAATAAATTCGTACTCAATTATGAAAAAATGAAAACAAAAACGAAAGGAGACCTATCATATGACCACTCCCGTTTACTTTGCATAGCGCGGCTATTGCAAAATAAAATCATTCCATTGTAATAGCCTCGCATCAATTGATGTATGGTTGATTTACCAGTGCGAAAACTGCAGACATACCTTCAACCTGCCCATTTATGAGCACCGGAAAAACACGAGCCTGCCCGCCAGCGAATATCAGCGTTTTCTGGTCAACGACGCGCAGCTTGCCAGGGAATACGGCAGAAATCTTCAGCTATTTGGGAAACACAGGGCAGAGGTCGATCACAAAAGTATAAACTATGAATTAATTCGATTACAGGATACCATAGATGAAACAGCCTTCGAGGGACGCGTTCAGATCACGATACAGAATCCCTATAGCCTGAAAATCCGTCCCGAAAAACTGACAGCGGAAATTCTGGGGCAGTCGGCAAGTTCTGTCAAAAAACAAATTGCAAACGGAACCATCGCAATTGAATCGTCTGCAAATTCTATCTGGGTATCTGTTATTCAGCAATAAACTTTTGTCTATATAATGAGACGGCGTAAATGAGCAATTTTTATGAGCTTTTGAGGTTGTCGCAGCCTTCTTTCCATGATATAATAACTTATAAATTTGCCGAATCCACAAACGGCGGCATTCACAAAAAGTAATCTTTAAGGAGGCATCACTATGGAGCGGGCAATTGATGTCGCACAATGTATTTTTACGGAATATCAAAAAATTTCCGGGAAAGTTATCGATGAAATGAAATTGCATAAATTACTATATCTTTCCCAGCGGGAATCCCTGGCAATTACCCAGAAACCAATGTTTGCAGACGAGTTTGAAGGCTGGAAATATGGGCCAGTATGCCGCGAAGTCAGAAACTGCTATACAGAAGACGGTATGTTTGCAGATGATATCAAGGAACTGTCAAACGAAAATCACTATATTGCCAAAAATGTTACTTTGCAATATGGCGCATATGAATCATGGAAACTGAGTGAATTATCACATAAGGAGATATCGTGGATCAATTCACGAAAAGGAATACCAGAGGGCAAAAACGGAAACCGTGTTCTCAAATTGGAAGATATTCGCAAAGATGCCGAAAAAGTAAGACCTTACGATTCCATATGGGATATGTATTATGATGAATTTGACAATGCGGAGGACGTGTAAATGATTGGAAAGGCATACGTTTCTACATTTCAATTTTACAATAATCATACTCATAAAATGGAATTTAAAAACAGACCAATCTTAATTGTTGGTCAGGCAGACAGTACGGATTATGTGGTGCTTCCAATATCCAGAGTCACCAATTTTGCGAATCTGGATAACAATTATGATGTTCCCATCGAACCTTCCGATGTTCCCCTGATGAATCTGAAACAGCGTTCTTACGTTCGAACGCACAAACAATGTGTCATTCATCTCGGGGAACTGACAAAAGAAATCGTTGACTTCAAAAACGAATATCCTGATATTTATATCAATATCATCGCAAAAATGGAAGCATTTCAAAAACATCTCATCGATAATGCTCTATAGATACCCCATGTAGCAATCGGACAGGAATGTCATCTTCTGTCCGATTGAAATAACTGCTCAACCCACACAATCAGCGCATAACCCCCAACTCCTGCCACCACAGCCAGCTGCAGATCCTTCAATATATAATTCAGTCCGACGACCAGCATGACCACTGGTCTTACAGATGTTTTAAATATTTTATGCTCATTCATAATTATACTCCCCCTGCTGCGGA